>JAJZUL010000059.1 GCA_021848545.1 Pseudomonadota bacterium | reverse complement strand
TACGCAAGCTCGCCCTCAATATCCTCAACCGCGCCCGGCCCGGCATATCCGTCCGTCGCAAGCGAAAGCGCTCAGGATGGTCCAACGACTTCGCTCGGTCCATCCTCGGCCAAATGCGATGACCGTGATGCGACCCCCAAGGGCACCCCGTAGAGGGCGACGGTGCTTTGATTTACAAGGGGAAAAAGGTTGGCTGGGGGACCAGGATTCGAACCTGGATAAACGGAGTCAGAGTCCGTTGTCCTACCGTTAGACGATCCCCCAAGCGGGTGGTCGAGGCCCGTAAACCGGCCGTCGCCGCAGGAGGGGCCTTCTATCACATCATCCGCCGGTTGGGTAGGCCAAATATCCCCGGAAAATCGCCCTTGGGATGGCGCGGACTTTGCCTGTACCATGACCCGCTTTGGGCTTTTCGGCCATTCCACAGGGTTCCCGTCAGGCATCGCGGTGAGTTTCGTTCCTCCCTCCTCTTCCGAACCGGTTTACGCGGCCATCGATCTCGGCACCAACAATTGCCGCATGCTCGCGGCCCGGCCCGGTCCCCGCGGCTATCGGGTGGTCGATTGCTTTTCACGCATTACCCGGTTGGGGGAGGGGCTGGCCGCCACCGGCCGCCTGTCGGCGGGCGCCATGGCGCGCACCGTGGACGCGCTCAAGATCTGCGCCGACCGCATGGCGCGCTGCCGGGTCACGCGGGCCAGGCTGGTGGCCACCGAAGCCTGTCGCCGCGCCGCCAATCACCATGAATTCGCGGCCCAGGTGATGACGTCCACCGGGCTGGAACTGGACATCATCACCCCGGCGGAGGAGGCGGCCCTGGCCCTGGCCGGCTGTGCGGCGCTGCTCGACGATCACGTCTCCCAGGCGCTGGTCTTCGATATCGGCGGCGGGTCCACCGAATTGATGTGGGTCGGGCGCAAGAACGGGAATCCGGTCATCGAAGGGTTCCTGTCCCTGCCGCTCGGCGTCGTCACCCTGTCCGAACGCCAGGGCGCCGCCTTGAACGAACCCGCCGGATACGATCGGCTGGTCGCCGATATCGCCCGGCAACTGGCGCCGTTCGGCGACCGCCACGGAATCGCCGGCGCCGTCACCGGCAAATCCATGCAGATGCTGGGAACCTCGGGCACCGTGACCACCCTGGGAGCGCTGTCCCTCGATCTCGGCCGTTACGACCGCCATGCGGTGGACGGGCTTGATCTCGGCTTCGGCGCCATCGTTTCCGTCACCCGCCGGCTGATGGCCATGGGCGCCGCCGAACGGGCGGCCCATCCCTGCATCGGGCCGGAGCGCGCCGATCTGGTGCTGGCCGGCTGCGCCATCCTTGAAGCCATGTGCCGGCTGTGGCCCTTGGGGGTGCTGCGGGTGGCCGATCGCGGCGTGCGCGAAGGGGTTCTGGTGACCCTGATGGGCTCCGCCGTCGCGGCGTCGGAGTGGGGAGCGTGAAAAGCGGCGGCAAGACCGGAAAGACCAGAACCGGGGCCGGAGCCGGGGGCGGGCGGGTTCTGGCGGAGCGGGTGAAAACCGCTCGTGGACGCAAGCCGTCCTCGACCCGCTGGCTGCAACGCCAACTCAACGACCCCTACGTCCATGAAGCCCGCCGCCAGGGCTATCGCTCCCGCGCCGCCTTCAAATTGCGCGAGTTGGACGACCGTTTCCACTTTCTCAAGCCCGGCGCCCGGGTGGTCGATCTGGGGGCCGCGCCCGGCGGCTGGACCCAGGTGGCGGTGGAGCGGGTGAAGGGCAAAGGCGGCGGTCGCGGCAGCGTACTCGGGATCGACATCCTTGAATGGGACCCGGTGCCCGACGCCACCTGTCTGGTCGGCGATTTTCTGGCCGAGGATAGCGAAGAGCGCCTGCGCCAGGCCCTGGGTGGTCAGGCCGACGTGGTGCTGTCCGACATGGCGGCGCCGACCACCGGCCATCCCGCCACCGATCATTTGCGGATCATCGCCCTGGTGGAGGTGGCACTGGATTTCGCCGTGGGCGTTCTGGCTCCCGGCGGGACGTTCGTCGCCAAGGTGTTCCAGGGCGGCACCGAAAAGACCCTGCTGGATCGGCTGAAACGCGATTTCGTCTCGGTCCGCCACGCCAAACCAAAGGCCAGCCGCGCCGAATCGGCCGAAACCTATGTGGTGGCCGTCGGTTTTCGCGGACCCGGACTTCCGCCCGCCTGACCGGGGTTACGATCCGTGCGCGTGCGGAAGCGCGTCGCGGATATGGGTGACCAGTTCGCGCGGGGTGGCGCGGATCAGATTCTTGTCGATCTTGTCCACGATCATCCGCCGCGTGCCCGGTTTCAGGGCGCTGTCCAGGGCGCTCAGCACCGGCAGCGGCGCCACCAGCACCAGATGGTCGAACAGATGGCCGTCGACGGCGCGTTCGATCCGCGAGGCCACCGCCCCGGCGAAGCGCTCGGCGGCAAGGCCGTTCTGCTTGGTGTGGTGGTGGCCATGTCCCACGGAAACATCTACCAGAGGTTGGACAACGGCGCCAGGGCCGTCGCATCGGTAGAAATTGGCCCGTTCCCGATCAGCCACGCAAATCCATGTGTCGGTTGGGCGCATGACAGCCTCCATCGTTATGGCGCCCGCCCGCCCGCACGCGGCGCCCCGCCTGCATTTCAGCATGCGCTAATTATAGCAGATCGCTTCCACCAACGGCATAGTTGTCTTATATCTGTCGGCGTGTGATCCCCCTTGGAACGGCGCACCCGCGCGAACCGCATATGCGAGGTTGAGGGGGCGGTGCGATCATGTATGATGCCTGGCCATCCTTTGGTGAATCGGACCACCAACTTATTGAATTGTGGGGAGAACCAAACGGATGGTATGGGTGCCATCCGTTTGGTTCTCCCCACCGGGGCGTAGTGATGGCGGATCGGGACGCTTGCCGGCGTCGGTCAGCCATCCGGAACGCACTTTGGATTATTGACAGGAAGACGGATCTCGCGTCCGGGCCGGTGCCCTGGACCGATTCGGCTTCGGGGCCCGGCGGTGCCGGCCCGTTACGGAGGCGGCATGAAAATCAAGGAAGCTCTTACCTTCGACGACGTCCTGCTGGTGCCGGCTGAATCGGACGTGCTGCCGGCCGATGCCGATACCCGCACCCATTTCACCCGCACCACCGGGCTTGGCATCCCGCTGGTGTCGGCGGCCATGGACACGGTCACCGAAAGCCGTCTGGCCATCACCTTGGCCCAGCATGGCGGCATCGGCGTCATCCACAAGAATCTCGACATCGCCACCCAGGCCGCCGAGGTTCGCACCGTCAAGAAATTCGAATCCGGCATGGTGGTCAATCCGGTCACCATATTCCCGGACCAGCCTTTGGCCGACGCTCTGGCCCTGATGGCCGATCTCAAGATTTCCGGCATTCCGGTGGTCGAGCGGAACACCCGCCGGCTGGTGGGCATCCTGACCAACCGCGACGTGCGCTTCGCCTCGGTGCCGCAGCAGCCGGTCAGCGAATTGATGACCCGCGAACGGCTGATCACCGTGCGCGAAGGGGTGGGCCGGGAAGAGGCCAAACGCCTGCTGCACCAGCATCGCATCGAAAAGCTGCTGGTGGTGGACGGGGATTACCGCTGCGTCGGCCTGATCACCGTCAAGGATATCGAAAAGGCCCGCGCCTATCCCAACGCCTGCAAGGACGAGCAGGGACGGCTGCGGGTGGCCGCGGCCACCGGCGTCGGCGAGGACGGGCTCAAGCGCGCCGCCGCCCTGATCGAGGCCGAGGTCGACGTGGTGGTGGTCGATACCGCCCACGGCCATTCGCGGGGCGTGATCGAAACGGTGCGGCGCATCAAGGATCTGTCCAGCACCATCCAGGTGGTGGGCGGCAACATCGCCACCGCCGACGCCGCCCGCGCCCTGATCGACGCCGGCGCCGACGCGGTCAAAGTGGGGATCGGTCCCGGCACCATCTGCACCACCCGCATGGTGGCCGGGGTCGGCGTGCCGCAATTGAGCGCGGTGATGGAGGTGGCCGAGGTCACCCGTCCGGCCGGGGTCAAGCTGATCGCCGATGGCGGCATCAAGTTTTCCGGCGACATCGCCAAGGCCATCGCCGCCGGCGCCGATTGCGTGATGATCGGGTCCCTGTTCGCCGGAACCGAGGAAAGCCCCGGCGACGTGTTCCTGTATCAGGGCCGGTCCTACAAATCCTATCGCGGCATGGGTTCGATCGGGGCCATGGCCAAGGGTTCGGCCGACCGTTATTTCCAGAGCGACGTCTCCGACCGGCTGAAGCTGGTGCCCGAAGGGATCGAAGGCCGGGTGCCCTACAAGGGGCCGGTGGCCGACGTGGTCTATCAGCTGATCGGCGGCCTGCGCGCCTCGATGGGCTATACCGGCAATCGCACCGTGGCCCAGATGCAGACCGGCTGCACCTTCCGCCGCATCACCAATGCGGGTTTGCGCGAAAGCCACGTCCATGACGTGGCCATCACCAAGGAAGCCCCCAATTATAAAAGCGAATAGGGGCCGTCCGTGACTCCGGCCGCGCGTCTGGCCGCCGCCATCCAGGTGCTGGAGGCGATCGAGATCGAGCGCCGTCCCGCCGATCAGGTCGCCGCGGCCTATTTCAAAGGGCGTCGTTATATCGGCGCCAAGGATCGCCGCGCCGTGGCGGAAACGGTGTGGCGGGTGGCGCGCCGCCGCGCCCGCCTGGATTGGTGGCTGGAACACGTGGCCTCGACCGTTCGCGGTCCCCGGGCCAGGGTGTTGGCCGATCTCGTCATCGCCGGTTGCCGGCCGGGCACCGACATGTTCGAAGGCGTCCATGCGTCCCTGCCTCCCGATATCGAGGAACGGCAGATGATGGATCGGGTGGCGGATCAGGCGCGCGGCGACCTGTTTCACCGTGACATGCCCGATTGGGTGCGCGGCGAATATCCCCCCTGGCTGCGGGAGCGCCTGGCGGCGCTGTTCGGCGCCGATCTGCCCCGACAGATGGGGGCCATGCGCGACGAGGCGCCGCCCGATCTCAGGGTCAACGCCCTGAAGGCGACCCGCGACGAAGCGGTGGCGGCGCTGGCGAAAGAGGGGATTGCGGCCCGTCCGACCGTTTTGTCGCCCCTGGGCCTGCGTCTTGATCGGCGGGTGGCTTTGTCGGCGCTGGATTCCTATCGCCAGGGGCTGGTGGAGGTCCAGGACGAGGGCTCGCAGGTGGTGGCGCTGTTGGTGGGCGCCGCGCCGGGCACGGCGGTGGTCGATTATTGCGCCGGAGCCGGCGGCAAGACCCTGGCCCTGGCGGCGGGGATGGCCAATCGCGGACGTCTGGTGGCCTGCGACGTGGCCGAATGGCGGGTGGACAAGGCGGGGCCGCGTTTGCGCCGCGCCGGGGTGCAGAATGTCACCCGGCGGGTGATTTCCGGCGAATCCGACAAGTGGATCAAGCGCAATGCCGGCGGGTTCGACCGGGTGCTGGTGGATGCGCCCTGTTCGGGCACCGGCACCTGGCGCCGCAATCCCGACGCCAAATGGCAGACCGACGAAACCACCATCGCCGAGCTGGTGGCCCGGCAAAAGGCGATTTTGGCCAGCGCGGCGCGGCTGGTCAAACCGGGGGGACGGCTGGTCTATGCCACCTGTTCCCTGCTGCCCGAGGAGAACGAGGATCGGGTGGAGGATTTTCTCGCCACCCATGGCCAGTTCCGAACGGTGCCGGTGACCGAAGTTTGGCCGGACCTGCTGGGCACATCCTGTCCGGTGGCCGGCCCCTATCTGCGCCTGACCCCGCTGGAACACGGCACCGACGGCTTTTTCGCGGCGATTCTGGAGCGCGCCCCCTCCTCGTAACCCCCCGTTCTCGACCACCGGCACCCGGAGGAGCGCAGCGACGACTATGCGCCCGAAGCGGAGCGGAGCACCAAGACCTGCGCGCCGGAGCGAGCGCAAGCGAGTGAGGATAGCCAAGCGCGAGCGCCGGCGTTTGAGGCCAACCAACAAAAACATACAAGGTTTCACCATACGGGGGGATGTGCGATGGTGATCCATCCATCCCATCCCTGTGATGCACTCCAACGACGGAGTTCCCATGCCGCTGCACGGAAAAGACCGCGTTCGCGCCCGTCTCGACGACGATGTCTACAGCCTGGGGGCGCTTGACGCCGCCGTTCCCAAATTCCGCGTTCCCGCCGACGGGCTGCGCTCGGACGCCGCCTATGCCATCGTCCGCGACGAATTGCTGCTGGACGGCAACGCCCGGCAGAATTTGGCCACCTTCTGCCAGACCTGGCTGGAGGACGACATCCATCGCCTGATGGATACCTGTATCGACAAGAACATGATCGACAAGGAGGAGTATCCGGCGACGGCGGAGGTCGAATCCCGGTGCGTCCATATGCTGGCCGATCTGTGGAACTGTCCCGACGCGCTGGACAGCATCGGCTGTTCCACCACCGGGTCGAGCGAGGCGGCGATGCTGGGCGGGCTGGCCCTGCGCGGGCGCTGGCGCGAACGGCGCCGGGCCGAGGGCAAGGATATCAGCCGCCCCAACCTGATCACCGGCCCGGTCCAGGTCTGCTGGCACAAATTCGCCCGCTATTTCGACGTGGAACTGCGCGAAATCCCGCTCACCCGCGACCGGCTGGGCATGGATGCGGAAGAGGTGCTGAAGCGGGTGGACGAGAACACCATCGGCGTGGTGCCCACCTTCGGCGTGACCTTCACCTGTCAGTACGAGCCGGTGGCCGAGATCGCCCGCGCCCTGGACAAATTGCAGGAGGATACGGGCCTTGACGTGCCGATCCATGTGGACGGGGCGTCGGGCGGCTTTCTGGCGCCGTTCGTCGAACCCGACATCGTCTGGGATTTCCGCCTGCCCCGGGTCAAGTCGATCAACACGTCGGGCCATAAGTTCGGTCTGGCGCCCTTGGGGGTGGGCTGGATCGTCTGGCGGGAAAAGACCGATCTGCCCGAGGATCTGATCTTCTGGGTCAATTATCTGGGCGGCAACATGCCGACCTTCGCGCTCAATTTCTCGCGGCCGGGCGGGCAGGTCGCCTGCCAGTATTACCTGTTCCTGCGGCTGGGGCGCGAAGGCTATCGCCGGGTCCAGCAGAATTGCTACGACGTCGCCCGCTATCTGGCCGGCCGGCTGGAGAAAATCGGTCCCTTCACCATTCTGTTCGACGGCGATTCCCGGCGCGGCATTCCGGCGGTGTCATGGACCATGACGGAGGGCGCCGACCCCGGTTATTCCCTGTACGATTTGTCGGACCGGCTGCGCATGCGCGGCTGGCAGGTGGCGGCCTATGCCATGGTGCCCGACATCACCGACGTGGTGGTGACCCGCCTGCTGATCCGTCACGGTTTCAGCCGCGATCTCGCCGATCTGTTCGTCGAGGATCTGGAGCGGGCGATCGTCCATCTGTCGGCCCATCCCCCCATCAGCCCCAGCGCCGAGGGCTCGTTCGACCACCACGCGGTGTCCACCGAGCAATTGCGGGCGCGTCGGAACGGGTGAACGATTGATTTACAAGCTCTGACGCCCGTTACCCACTGTTACCCGATCGCCCGATCGCCGTAACAGTGCTGAAACGGTTGTGGGAAAGACTGATCTCCGGGCTGAAAGGGGAGGTCCGTGGTGCCCGGGGCCGTTTATCTCCATTCGACGTGGCGCTCGTCGAGCACCTATGTCTGGGCGAAATTCCGTGATCGCGCGCCGTACTGGGCGTTGTTCGAGCCGCTGGCCGAGCATCTGGCGGTGGCGGACGATGCGGTTCTGGCCGGGTTCCGCTGGTGGCCCGCTTCCAACCATCCGGTTCTCGACCGCCCCTATCAGGACGAGTTCCGCCCCCTGCTGAAGCCGGGGGGCGGCGTTCCCGGCTTTCCCACCGAAGATGTCTATGGGCGTTACTTGCTTGACGAAGACGCGGATTGCCCGGCCCTGGCCGCCTACTTCGCCGGCCTGACCGGTCTGGCCCGACAGATTGGGCGCATCCCGGTTTTCGGGCTGGTGCGGTCTTCGCAGCGGATCGGCTGGTTCCGGCGCCATTGTCCGGGGGTTCATATCGGCATCCGCCGGGACCCCCGGCGGGTTTTTCTGTCCTGCCTGCGATTGGCGGCTGACGGCAACCGCTATTTCCTGGACCGCCCCATGGTCATTCTCGGCCGCAATCGGGACGATCCGCGGCTGGCGATGCTGAAAGGGCTGGTGCGGCCGGCGCCGGCCGACCTGCCCCGCGAGCGGCTGGACGACTATTACGCCGCCCAGGCGCGGCAGGCCGAACCGGCGACCCTGTTCACCATCTTCTACGTCCTGTCCCGGCTGGGCGGCGCCGAGATGGACGCCCATTGCGATTTCGTCCTGGACGTGGACGGTGTCGCCGCCGATGCCGATCGCGCCCGCGAGGCCGAGCGGCGCATCGCCGAATTGACCGGGGCCGCTTTGTCCTTCGCCGATTGCCGGCCCAATTCGTATGAGGATGAATATGGCTGGTCGGCGCCGTTCTTCGACGATTTCGAAACCCGTATCAGCGCCATCGTGACCCTGCCCGGCGCGCAGCCGGTCGAGGCGTCGGAGGCGGATGGGGAGGATGCCGCCCTGTCCGGGGACGATGTCGACGCCCTGGTCGGGCGCGGCCTGAAGCGGGAACGGCAAGGACGATTGGCCGAGGCGGAAGCGCTGCTGCGCCGCGCCCTGGAACGGCAACCGCAGGGAACGGCGGTTCTGGCCCGCTATTGCGGCATTCTCCTCCGGCTGGGGCGGTATGACGACGCGGTGGTCGGCTATCGTCTGGCGCTGGACCGCAATCCTGGCGATATCGGCCTGGAATGCGACCTCGCCTATGCCCTGTTCAAGGCGGGGGAGCGCGAGGAATCGGAACGCCGGTTCCTGGCGGTGCTGGCCCGGTCCTCCGATCCGCTGCGCTGTCGCAGCCGCTACGGCGCGGCGTTGCGGGGATGGCGGCGTCCGGCCGAGGCGCTGGTCCAACTGCGCCACGTCGTCGAGCTGGCGCCCGAGGACGCCGATGGCTGGGACGATCTCGGCCGGGTGTACATGGAACTGGGCCGGGTGGGGGAGGCGGTCGCCGCCCTGGAACGGGCCGTCGCCCTGCCGTTGGCCCGCCCGCACCATTTCCATACCCTGACCGAAACCCGCCGGATGGTGGCGGGCGAGCCGGCGATGGCGGCGATGGCGGCGATGGCGGCGCAGGTGGACTCCCTGCCGGTGGACGATCGCATCGATTTGCATTTCGCCCTGGGCAAGGCTCTGGACGATATCGGCGATTATCCGCGCGCCTTCGACCATTTCCGGCAGGGCAACGCCTTGAAGCGGCTGATGGTCGCCTATGACGAGGATCTGGCGTTCGCCCGCCTGCACCGGATTCGCGGCGCCCTTTCCGCCGATGTGATCGGGCGTCTGTCCGGGCTGGGGCTGCCGTCGGCGCGGCCGATCTTCATCGTCGGCATGCCGCGATCGGGCACCACCCTGATCGAGCAGAGTCTCGCCAGCCATCCCGAAATCGCCGCGCCGGGGGAGCTGGATGCCTTCGAACGTAGCTTGACCGCCCGCTTCGGCGCGCGTTTTCCCGGCCCTTTATCCGAGGCCGACGCCGAGGACATCGGCGGCCTGGGCGCGGCCTATCTGGCGCAATTGGAGGCGGAGGCAGCCCTCCTTGGGCGCCCGCGCGCCCCGCGCATCATCGACAAGATGCCCAACAATTTCGTCTATGCCGGGATGATCCATCTGGCCCTGCCGCAGGCCCGCATCATCCGCGTCCGCCGCGATCCGGTGGACACCTGCATGTCGTGCTACAGCAAACTGTTCGTCGATTCCCAGCTTTTCGCCTGGGATCTGGGTGAACTGGGTCGCTATTGGCGGGCGGCCGAACACCACATGGATTATTGGCGGCGGGTCCTGCCGCCGGAGATTTATCTGGAGGTGGACTACGAGGCGGTGGTCGCCGATCTCGAAGGACAGGTCCGCCGGATTCTCGCCCATTGCGGTCTGGACTGGCATCCCGCCTGTCTGGATTTCCACCGCACCGTCCGGCCGGTGCGCACCGCCAGCTGGGAGCAGGTGCGCCGGCCGCTTTATGCCGATTCGGTCGGCCGGTGGCGGCGCAATTACGGCGCGGCCCTGGCGCCGCTGCTGGAGGGATTGGCGGGATGACGGCGACCGGCGTTTGGAAAAGCGGGGAGTGAACCGAAGCGTTCAGAGCCCGCCCCGAAAATCGCCATGGCGGCCTGCAAATGGCGGTTTTCTGCGCATCCGCTGCTCACGTACATGAAGTACGCTCCGCTGCGGGTCTCGAAAACCGCCATTTTCGGCTCACCCTGCCGATTTTCGGGGCGGGCTCTAACGAAGTGTAACATGCGCGGCAAACCGGTCAGCGGGTCAACAGGAATACCGCCTGCGCCGCCAGCAGATTGGCGGTGCCGCCGCGCCCGGCCATGGACAATTCGCGCCCGTTGCGATCAAGCGGAACGCTGCGTTCGACGACGATGCCGAGATCGCGGCACAGCACCAGGAAATCGCGGATGG
>JAJZUL010000021.1 GCA_021848545.1 Pseudomonadota bacterium | reverse complement strand
GGATTGCGTTCTGCCGCCCGCGGCCGAGGGAGCCGGCGCCGGCGAGCCGCGCCTGAAAGTGTCGGGCCTGAGTTGCCGCTTTGGCGGGCTGGTGGCCCTGGGCGGCCTCGACATGGAGGTCAAGCCGGGCGAGATCCATGGTCTGATCGGCCCCAACGGCAGCGGCAAATCCACCGCCATCAACGTCATTTCCGGCCTGTACCGGCCGTTTGCCGGGTCGATGTGGCTGGATGGGCGACCTTTGCCGCGTGGCAGTTTGACCCGGGCGGCGCGGGCCGGGATCGCCCGGACTTTCCAAAATTTGCAATTGTTCCATACCCTTACGGCCTTGGATAATGTGCTGGTGGCGTTGCGCCGGAACTTCCGCATGCCCATGCCCCTGGTGATGGCCGGTCTTGGCGGGCCCGAGGAACGGGCGGCGCGGTCCGAGGCCCTGGCCCTGTTGGACCTGGTGGGATTGGCGGACGAGGCCGAGACCCGGGCCTGCGACCTGCCCTATGGCGCCCAGCGTTTCCTCGAAATCGCCCGCGCGCTCGCCTGTCGGCCGCGCCTTCTGATCCTGGACGAGCCGGCGGCGGGGCTGCCGGCGCCGGACGCCAAGGTGCTGGTGGAAATCATCGAGCGCATCCGCGCCCGCCACGTCTCGGTCATTCTGATCGAGCATCACATGGATATCGTGTCGCGCCTGTGCGATCGGGTCACCGTGCTCGATGGCGGTCGGGTCATCGCCTCGGGCAACCCCGAAGAGGTGCAGCGCGATCCCGAAGTGATCCGCGCCTATCTGGGTTCGGAAGCCGGAGCGGGGGCGTCATGCTGACCGTTGAAAATCTCGTCGCCGGCTATGGGAGCGGCACCGTTCTTCACGGCATCGATCTCGAGGTCGGCCCCGGCCAGCTGGTCGCCCTGATCGGGCCCAACGGCGCCGGCAAGACCACGGCCATGCGCACCATTTCCGGCATGTTGCGGGCCCGGTCGGGCGCCATCCGCCTGGACGGGGCCGACATCGTCGGCGTGCATGCCAATCGTCTGGCGCGGATGGGACTGGCCCATGTGCCCGAGGGCCGCCGCGTTTTCGCGCCGCTGTCGGTCGAGGACAATCTGCTGCTGGGCGCCTATGGCCGCCTGCCCAAATTCTTCGGTTTCACCGCGGCGGCGCGGACCGACATCGACCGGGTCTATGAGCTGTTCCCCCGCCTCAAGGAACGGCGCCGGCAGGCGGCCGGCACCATGTCGGGCGGCGAACAGCAGATGCTGGCCATCGGCAGGGCTTTGATGAGCCGTCCCCGGATGTTGCTGCTGGACGAACCGTCCATGGGGCTGGCGCCGGTGATGGTCCAGGAGGTGTTCGCCACCATCGGCCGGTTGCGCGCCGAGGGCATATCGATGCTGCTGGTCGAGCAATTCGCCGAAAGCGCCCTGGCTTTGGCCGACCGCGCCTATGTGATGGAGGGCGGTCGCATCGCTTTTTCCGGAAGCGCGGCGGAACTGGCCGCCGACCGGCGGGTCGTCGACGCCTATCTCGGCGGCGTCGCCGGGGAGTGATTGCGGCCGTCCCGGCGAAATGACGGTACGGTGAGAAGGGCGGGGAGGGGCGGAATCCGGCCTGGGGTCGCCTTGACCGCTTTTGGGAACCCCCTTATGCTCCCCCTCGCCTTGGGATGGCGCCGGACCGGCCATATGCACTCTGGGGACGGGGTCTCGACGTGACCGATATCGTGCATGCCCTATGTCTGAATTTGCACCAGCCCGCCGGCAACCTGGCGGCGCTTGCCGGGGATCATGGGGCGGACCGATCGGCGGAAGGCGCCGAAATTCTGGGCTGCTACCAACGCATCGCCGACCATGTCCGCAAATACGCGGCGGTGGCGCGGGTTCATCTGGCGGTTTCCTCAGCCCTTCTCCAACAATGGCGCGACCCGGCGGTGGCCCGGCTGTGGGGTGACGTCGCCGACCTGTCCGGCCTGATCGCCGCCCTGCGCGGGACGGCCGCCATCGAATTGATCGGGGGCGGGCTGTCACGGCCGTTTTTCGCGCGCATTCCCCCGTCCGATTGGGACGCGCAACTGGCGGCGGAACGCGCCTTGTTCGCCGATGTTCTGGGCCGCGCGCCAAAGGGGTTCCGCGCCGCCGGCGACCGGGTGCCGCCGGGGCTGGTGGCGGCTCTGGCGCGGGCGGGCTACGCCTATATCATCCTGCCGGTTGCGGCGTTGCGGACGGCTGCGGATGGGGTGTCGGTCGATGGCTTCCGCCCCCACCGTCTGACGGAGGATGGATTGTCCATCGCCGCCATCCCCATCGACGAGGATCTGTCCCGCGCCCAGGCCCATGGCCTTGATGTCGCCTGGTTCGCCGACGAGGCGCGGATGCGGGTCGGCGGCGCCGAGGGTCTGCGTCTGGTGACCACCTGGTCGGATGGCGAGAACGGCGCCTGGTTCCGGGGCGGGGAGGGCAATTTCTTTGAAAAATTCTTTTCGCCGGCCATGGAATTCTGCGAAACCGGAGAATATCCGCTGCGACCGGCGCTTCTGTCGGAAATCCTGGACCGATACGGGCCGCTGGACGAGGCGGTGATCGCCGCCGGATATGGGGAGACGGAGCCGGTGCCGCCGCGTCTGACGCGAATGGTCGATCGCTTGCGGGGCGCGGCGCGATCGTCTTCATCCAAGGAAGAGCGGGCGGCGTGGGACGAAGCGCGCCGGGCGCTGTTCGCCGCCGAGGATGGGGAAACGATCTGGCCCGACGGCGGCGATTCGTGGCTGGACCGGGCCGGTCGCGCGCTGGATCGTCTGGACGGCCCGTCGTCGTCACCGGTCAAGCCGGCCGAGGTCAAGGGTGCGGCGCCGACAAAGACGGCGGGCGCGACGGTCGCGCCGCCGGTGGTCGCGCCGCCGGCGGACGTGAAGATGGCGGCGCCGGTGGAAACGGCGTCGGCGGCCCCGAAGCCGAAAGGCGCGCGGCCGGTGAAACCCGCGGCGGATGCGACGGGGAAGGGAACGGCGAAGACGGGCCGTCGGCGGCCGAAAGCGGGCCGGACCAAGCCGCGCGCGCCGGGACGGGGGTGATGGAGGCGGGTGACGGGATGGGTGTAAGCGGAAGGCGGCGCAAGATGGTCCGGGAAAACGGCAAGGCGGATTACGCGCCCTACAGCCGGACGGAGCTTCAAGCCATCGGCGCCTTGATGCATGACGGCCCGGCTTCGGTCGAAACCGATCCGCTGCTGCGGATATTGCCCGTCAGCCCCTGGCGGATTCATGCCCATTGGTCGGTGCCGGACGCGACATGGCATGCCGCGCGGACGCAATTGCCGGCCGGTCGCGAAACCGTGCCGGTGTTGCGTTTCTTCGATTTCACGCCTTTGTCGGCGGCGGCGCCGCGTCCCCATCCGCCCTTCGACGTGGCGGTGGATGGGACGGCCGGGCGCTGGTACGTGGATGTGTGGAAGGACGGCAAGACCTATGTCGCCGAACTGGGATTGCGCAGCGGCGATCATTTCGTCGGTCTGGCCCGGTCGTCCTCAATCGATCTGCCGGTCGCCGGCCCGTCGTCGGAGACGACCGCGGATTGGCGGCCGGTTCGCCGCCCCCAGCCGGAAAACCCGTCGGCCACCCCCGGTATCGGCCACGAGACGGTGATCGATCGCCCGCTTTCCGAGCCGTTCCGGCCGCTGATGCCGCGGCGGATGCGGATTCCGCCCGATCCGGTGCCGTCGCCCCGCGCGGGCGGGGCGTCCACCGCGGCGCTGCCGCCAGATATCACCGCGGCGCTGCCGCCAGATATCATCGCGGCGCCGCCGCCAGACGTCGCGCCGCCGCCCTTTCCCCATATCCAGCCGGAGGATTCGGTTTCGGTCGCCGCCGGCCGGGCCGAGGCCGAAGCGGTGGCGTATGCCGCCGATCTCGGCGCGGATGAGCTTCGGTCCGACATGGATGCGCCCATTTCCGACGGCGGCGCGTCCCTTTCGCACGAATCTCCGTCCGTTCTCGACGGCGGCGCGCCTTTTGTGCACGAATCCGCGGCCGATGACGCCGGAATCTGGTCCGACGGCGGCGCCCTGCCGCCGGAATCCGTGGTCAACTTTTCCAGCTTCAGCCTGGGCGAGGCGGCGGATATCGATATCCGCGCCGATCTCGTCATCTATGGCCGCGCCCGGCCCGGCGCCATGCTGAGCCTGTTCGGCCGGCCGGTGGCGGTGGCCGCCGACGGCACGTTTTCGGTGCGCCGGCCCCTGCCCCAGGGGGCGCTGGTGCTGCCGCTGACCCTGGGTCCCGGCGATGGCGGGGAGGATCGATGAGCGCCGCCCGCCATTTCTGCCTGATCCTGCACGCCCATCTGCCCTATGTCCGTCACCCCGAACAGGAGGAGATGTACGAGGAAAGCTGGCTGGTCGAGGCGCTGGTGGAAAGCTACGTGCCGCTGCTGGGCCTGTTGGCGGCCCAGCAGGCGGACGGCGTGGCGGCAAGCCTGACCCTGTCCCTGTCGCCGACCCTGCTCACCATGCTGGGCGATCCGCTGCTGCACGCCCGCACGCTGATCCGCCTCGACCGTCTCGATCATCTGGCGGCGCGCGAAGCGATCCGGGTCGGAGACGATCCGCTGCTGGCGCCGCTGGTGACGGTGTACCGGCAACGGGTGCGGGCGGCCCTGGATTTGCTGGAAAGCGGCGGGGCCGGCGGCGTGATCGCCGCTTTCGCCCGATTGCGGGACCAGGGCCGGATCGAGATCATCACCAGCGCCGCCACCCATGGCTATCTGCCGCTGCTTCGGGACGAACCCCGGGCGGTCCGCGCCCAACTGGCCGTCGCCCAGGATTTTTATCGGCGCGTGTTCGACCGGCCGTCCCCCGGCTTGTGGCTGCCGGAATGCGGGTATTATCCCGGCCTGGAACAGGCGGTGGCGGAAGCGGGATACGGGTACGTGGTTCTGGACAGTCACGGCATCGCCCACGGGACGCCCAATCCCCGCTATGGGGTGACCGCGCCGGTGGTGTGCGCCAACGGATTGGCGGCGTTCGGGCGCGATCCCGAATCCTCGCACCGGGTCTGGAGCCGCGATGAAGGGTATCCCGCCGACGTCTGGTATCGCGATTTCCATCGCGATATCGGCTTCGATCTCGACGCGGCGGCGCTGGCCGGGGTGCTGCCCAAGGGGGGCGGCCGGGTGCCCACCGGCTTCAAATATCACCGCATCACCGGCCGGGGCGACCGCAAGGACCTTTACGATCTCGACCGGGCCAGGGAACGGATCGCCGCCCATGTCGCCCATTTCCGCGCCGATCGCGGCCGCGCCCTGGCCCGGGCGGCCGCGGGGGGACGCGAAAATCCCGAGCCGGTTCTGGTGGCGCCGTTCGATGCCGAGTTGTTCGGTCATTGGTGGTTCGAAGGACCGGCCTGGCTGGACGGGGTGATGCGGGGCATGGCGGCCGACGGCGTGGCCCTGTCCACGCCCACCGCCTATCTCGCCGCCAATCCGGTTCTGCAAAACGTGCAACCGGCCGCCTCGAGCTGGGGCGAGGGCGGGTACAACGAATATTGGCTCAATGCCGACACCGATGGGCTGGTGCGCGATCTTGGGGTGGCCGCCCGGCGCATGGTCGATCTGGCGCGCCGGTTCAAGGCGGAAGCGCCGGGTTCGCTGCGCCATCGGGCGCTGCAACAGGCGGCGCGCAGCCTGTTGCTGGCCCAGGCGTCGGACTGGCCGTTTCTCGTGCACGCCGGCAGCGCCGGCGATTATCCCGCGCGCCGGGTGAGGGACCATCTCGCCCGTTTCCATCATCTTGATCGGGCGCTGGATACGGGGACGATCGAACCCCGGATTCTGGCGGCGCTGGAATTCATGGACGACATCTTTCCGGGGATCGATCCCAGCCTGTACGCCTGATGGCCCGACCCGAAAGTCGCCAGGGTGAGCCGAAAATGGCGGTTTTCGAGAACCGCAGCGGAGCGTACTTTCTGTACGTGAGCAGCGGAAGCGCGGAAAACCGTCATTTGCAGGCCGCCATGGCGACTTTCGGGGCGGGCTCAGATCCCGTTTCGCTTGACCACGAGGGAGTGGCCGATGTTCATCGTGATGGTCTCGACGGAATGCGCGCCGGTCGCCAAGGTGGGCGGATTGGGCGACGTGGTGCAGGGCCTGTCGCGGGAATTATCGGTCCGCGGCCATGCGGTGGAAGTCATTCTGCCCATGTACGATTGCATGCGCTACGATCGCATCTGGGGCCTGACCAAGACCTATAGCGATCTGTGGGTGCCGTTCCACGATCACGCCATCCATTGCGACGTCTATTTCGGTTTCGCCGATGGGGTGAAGTGCTTCTTCATCCAGCCCCATTCCCAGCACAATTTCTTCAATCGCGGCCTGTTCTACGGCAATCGCGACGATGCCGAGCGCTTCGCCTTCTTCTCGCGGGCGGCGCTGGAATTCATGCTCAAATCGGGAAAGCGTCCCGACGTCATCCATTGCCACGACTGGCAGACCGGGCTGGTGCCGGTGCTGCTGTTCGAGACCTACCAGCATCTGGGCATGGCGGGTCAGCGCGTCTGCTACACGCTCCACAATCTCCGCCATCAGGGGGTGTGCGGCGCCCATATCCTGCGTCAGGCGGGCCTGTCGCCGGACCGCCTGATGACGCCGGAGCGGCTGCTCGACCATACCCATCGCGACGCCGCCAATCTGATGAAGGGCGGCATCGTCTACGCCAATTTCGTCACCACCGTTTCCCCCCGCTATGCCGAGGAGATCCTGACCACCGGCCAGGGGTTCGGGCTTCAGGGAACGCTCGCCACCCACCGCGGCAAATATGGCGGGGTGCTGAACGGCATCGATTACAACGTCTGGAATCCCGAAATCGATTCGGCTTTGCCCCAGCCTTACGGGCCGGATGCCATCGCCGGCAAGTTCGCCGACAAGAAGGCGTTGCGCGACCGGCTGCTGCTGGCCGACCATTTCCGCCCCGTCGTCGCCGTGGTCAGCCGCCTCGACCATCAGAAGGGGCTGCCGCTGATCCGCCATTCCATTTTCTATTCCCTGGCCAATCGCGCCCAGTTCGTGCTGCTGGGGTCGGGGGCGGAAGCATCGATCAACGCCCATTTCTGGGATCTGAAGCACCATCTCAACGACAATCCCGATTGCCATCTGGAAATCGGCTATGACGAGCATCTGTCCCATCTGATCTATGCCGGCGCCGACATCCTGGTGGTGCCCAGCGTGTTCGAGCCTTGCGGCCTGTCGCAGATGATCGCCATGAAATACGGCACCGTGCCGGTGGTCCGCGCCACCGGCGGGCTGGCCGATACGGTGTTCGACGCCAATTACGCCGACCGTCCCTATCACGACCGCACCGGCTTCACCTTCGAGCATAACGATGTGCCCGGTCTCGAAAGCGCTTTGGGGCGGGCCATCGGCCTGTGGTACCGTTATCCCCGTTATTTCCATGAAATTCGGCTGAACGGCATGCGTCAGGATTTCTCGTGGAATCATCCGGGCGGGCATTACGAGAACATCTATCACCACATCCGGGCCAAGTGAGGCGGTCATGGCCGATGGGACCGGGCGGTTCGACCCCCGCGGCGCGGCGCCGGCCCTGGCCGGCCGGGCGCGGGTGGGGCCGGGATATTCCTATCCGCTAGGGGCGACGACCGACGATAGCGGGGTCAATTTCGCGCTGTTCTCGGCCCATGCCGAGGCAGTGGAGCTGTGCCTGTTCGACCATGACGGACGTGAAAGCGCCCGCATCCCCCTGCCCGAATGCACCGATCAGGTCTGGCACGGCCATGTCTCCGGCCTGGGGCCGGGCCAGCTTTACGGCTATCGGGTCCATGGCCCGTACGACCCCAAACGCGGCCATCGCTTCAATCCCGCCAAGCTGCTGATCGATCCCTATGCCAGGGCGCTGGGCGGCCGTTACCGATGGAGCGACGCCCATTTCGGCGCCCATCCGCAAAAGGGCGACGGCGTTCCCGATCCCCGCGACAACGCCATCGACATGTATAAGAGCGTGGTGGTCGACAGCCGCCCGGTGCCGGATCTGGACCGGCCGCCGCGGGTGCCATGGCCGCATACGGTCCTGTACGAGGCCCATGTGCGGGGCATGACCATGCGTCACCCCGACGTGGCCCCCGAACTGCGCGGCACCTTTCGCGGTCTGGCCAGTCCCGCCATCCTCGACCATCTGGTCCGGCTGGGGGTGACGGCGGTGGAATTGCTGCCGGTCCATACCTTCATCCGCGACGCCCATCTGGAAGCCAGGGGGCTGACCAATTACTGGGGCTACAACACCCTGGGATTTTTCGCGCCCCATTCCGCCTATGCCAGGGGCGCGCCCGAAGCCGAATTCCGCGCCATGGTGCGGCGCTTTCACGAAGCCGGCATCGAGGTGATCCTGGACGTGGTCTACAACCACACCGCCGAAGGCAACGAGCTGGGTCCCACCTTCTGCTTCAAGGGGGTGGACAACGCCTCCTATTACCGGCTGGTGGACGGCGATCCCAGCCGCTACGAAAACCATTCCGGCTGCGGCAATACGCTGAACCTGTACCATGCCCGCGTGTTGCAGATGGTGATGGATTCGCTGCGTTCCTGGGTCGAGACCATGCATGTGGACGGATTCCGCTTCGATCTGGCGCCGGCCCTGGCGCGGGGGCGGGGCGCTTTCGACGATTCGTCGGGCTTTATCGAAGCGGTGCGCCAGGACCCGGTTCTGTCGCGGGTCAAAATGATCGCCGAACCATGGGATCTGGGGCCCGGCGGGTATCGGCTGGGCGGCTTTCCCCCCGGCTGGTCGGAATGGAACGGACGTTTCCGCGATACGGTGCGCCGGTTCTGGGCCGGCACCCCCGGACTGACCGGCGATCTCGCCTCCTGCGTCGCCGGATCGTCCGATCTGTTCGCCTGGGGTCATCGCCGGCCCTGGGCCAGCGTCAATTTCGTCACCGCCCATGACGGATTCACCCTGGCCGATCTCGTCGCCTATAACCGCAAGCATAACGGCGCCAATCTCGAAAATAACGGCGACGGCACCGACGCCAATTGGTCATGGAATTGCGGCGCCGAGGGGCCGAGTTCCGATGCGGCCGTCGCCGGCCTCAGGCTGCGCCAGCGGCGCAACATGGCGGCCACTCTGCTTCTGTCCCAGGGCGTGCCGATGATTTTGGGCGGCGACGAACTGGGGCATAGCCAGGGCGGCAACAACAACGCCTATTGCCAGGATAACGGCACCACCTGGCTCGACTGGCAGGCCGGCGATCCCGGCTGGCTGGACTTCGTTCGCGCCCTTCTGGCCTTGCGCCGCCGCCATCCCTGTTTCCGGCGGCCGCATTTCTTCACCGGACGGCCCGGAAGTTTCTCCTGCAATCCCGAAATCGAGACGGATGACGAGCAGCCGAAGGATAAGGATATTCGTTGGCTGACCCCGGCGGGCGCCGAGATGGAGGCGGCCGATTGGACCGGCGGTCAGGCCCGGTCGCTGGCTTTCGCCATCGCGTCCATGCCGGGCGACGGTGACGAACCCGAACCGCCCTTCCTGGTGGTGATGAATGCCGGCGACGCGCCGCTGGCCCAAGTTTTGCCCGCCGCAATCGGCATTTCCCAATGGGAAATGGTGGTGGAAACCGCCAGCGCCAGCGGTCTGGGCGACGGACGACGCCTGGATGTGGGCGATATCTGCGAATTGGCACCCCACGCCCTGGCGATCATGGCCGGGCGCTGACATCATGATAGTTCGGTGTCGGGGGCGGGCCGGCGTTGACGGCCCGCTTGTCCCACCGGATAAAGTCGGGGCGGAAAGGACCGAGGATGACCGACCTGATCCATCACGCTCTCGTGCTCAATCTGCACCAGCCGGCCGGCAATCTCGACGCGCTGCTGGCCGACGAGCCGTGGGAGACCCGGCAGATCCTGTGGGCGATCGACCGGATTCCGCGCAGTCTGTGGGGATGGGAGGATGTGGGCCGCGTCCATCTGTCCCTGTCGGGCACCTTGCTGGAAACTCTGGCCGATCCCGATTTCCAGGCCCGGCTGTACGGCGACGTCGATGTCGGCGCCATGCTGTGGCATCTCCAGAACGAGCGGATCATCCGCATCCTGGGCACCGGCTATTACCATCCGGTCCTGCCCCTGATCCCCGAAGCCGACCGCGAGGAACATCTGGGCCGCTGGCTGGCCCTGGCCCGGCATCTGTTCTGGCGGCGGAATTTCCCCGGCTTCTGGCCGCCGGAAATGGGCTTTTGCATGGAATTGATCCCGCTTCTGGTCCGGCTGGGCTATCGCTACGTCCTGGTCGATAGCGAGAATGTCGAGCCGGTGGGACGGATGTCCTGGCAGGAGACGCGCTACCGCGCCCATTGGGCGTCTTACGGGGACGCGCGCATCACCGTGGTGGTGCGCGACCGCGAATTGTCGGATGCCCAGGAATCGGGCATGGATTACGGCTGGTTCGCCAGCGAACTGGCGGCGCGGACCAAATGGTGCGATTTCGCGCCGCTGGTGGTGACCGCCACCGACGGCGACAATGGCGGCTGGTTCCGCAATCCCACCGAGGGCGCCAATTTCTGGAGTTCGTTCCATGCCGATCTGCGCGCCCATGCGCGCGCCGGCGGGCCGGTGCAACCCTGTTTCATCGAGGATCATCTCGACCGTTACCCCCCCCAGGGCGAGGTCAAGGTGAAGAATGCGGCCTGGAACACCGGCTGGCATCACGGCGGCGATTTTCTGCAATGGACCGGCTCCCAGGCGCAGAAGGACGCTTTGGCTTCGGTGGCGGCGACCAGCGCCCGGCTTCACGACTTGCGCGGCCAGGCGGCGAAAGCCGGCCGTCAGGAGGTGTGGGACGCGCTGGAGCAGGCGACATGGCGGCTGCTGCGGGCCGAAACCTCGTGCAATATTTTCTGGGGCGAAGCCTGGGTGGATCGCTGCCTGGCCGACCTGAAACAATCGGAGCGATGGATGGACGAGGCCCGAACCCGCCTGGATGGCGCTTGAATGGACGCGACCGCCAGCGCCTGAGGCAGGATATGAACCGGAGGAGCGTTTAGCGACGACTCTGCGCCCGAAGCGGAGCGGAGCACCAAAACCAGCGCGCCGGAGCGACCCGGAGGTGCGGAGCACCGTAGGTCGCGAGGACAGCCAAGGGAGCGGACGCGACCGCCGGCGCCTGAGGCAGGATATTATGAACCGGAGGAGCGTTTAGCGACGACTATGCGCGTTGAGCGCGCCGGAGCGACCCGGAGGTGCGGAGCACCGTAGGTCGCGAGGACAGCCAAGGGAGCGGACGCGACCGCCGGCGCCTGAGGCCTAATTTACAAATATAAGGATACTGTCATGACCGAACTTCCGGAATATGTGGACGGTGTGCCGAACATCTCGGGCCGCGAGGATCTGATCGCCAGGGTCGTTGCCGAGGGTGCCGGCAAACGGCTGTATGCCGATCGCGGCGGCATCGATTTCGCCGGCATCAAAAGCGCGGCGGCGATCGCGCTGCACATGCACCAGCCGCTGATACCGGCCGGCGGCGGCGATCTGGCCACCGCCGACGTCATTTCCAATCTTCAGTACATGATGGAAAACCAGGGGATCGGCGACAATCACAACGCCCCGGTCTTCCATTGGTGCTACAAGCGCATGGGCGAGTTCATCCCCCAATTGGTTGACGAGGGCAAGGAACCCAGGGTGATGCTGGAATATTCCGGCACCCTGTTTCACGGCCTGCGCCATATGGGGCTGGACGACGTGTTCGACGCCCTGAAACGGATCACCTGCGACAACCGCTATCGGCATTGCGTCGAATGGTTGGGCTGCCCCTGGGGCCATGCGGTGGCGCCCAGCACGCCGGTCCAGGATTACCGCCTGCATGTGCGGGCCTGGCAGCATCATTTCGCCGCCATTTTCGGGACGGAGGCGCTGTCGCGGGTGCGCGGTTTCTCGCCATCGGAAATGGCCCTGCCCAACCATCCCGACATCGCCTATGAATTCGTCCGCACCCTGAAGGAATGCGGCTATCAATGGGTGCTGGTGCAGGAGCACACGGTGGAGCGGCCGGAAAACGGTTGGGGACCGGAATGGAAGCATCTGCCCCATCGGCTGGTGGCGACCAATTCGGCCGGCGAAAGCGTCAGCATCGTCGCCCTGATCAAGACGCAAGGGTCCGACACCAAGCTGGTGGCGCAGATGCAGCCCTGGTACGAGGCTCAGGGCCTGACGCGTCAGCCCCTGGCCGGCCGTTTGGTGCCGCCTTTGGTCAGCCAGATCGCCGATGGCGAGAATGGCGGGGTGATGATGAACGAGTTCCCGCCGAAATTCATGGAGGTGGTGCACAGTTGCTCCCACACGGCGACGCCTTTGATGAACGGGTCGGAATATCTGGAACATCTGTTCGCGAGCGGCGTGCGCGAAGAGGATCTGCCGGTGCTGCAACCCATCCATCAAAAAGCGGTGTGGGATCGCATGAAGCCGGGCGACGGGCCGGAGGCGCTGGCCAAGGCCATCGCCGACGCGGCCAAGGCCGACCATCGCTTCAACATGGATGGCGGCAGTTGGACCAACGACATTTCCTGGGTGAAGGGCTATGACAACGTCCTGAAGCCGATGGAAGCGGCCAGCGCCGCCTTCTACGCCAATGTGGTCGAGCCCAAGGTGTTCAGTTCGGACGGGCGCTACCGCAGGGCTTTGTTCTATCTCCTGTCCTCGCAGACCAGCTGCTACCGCTATTGGGGCCAGGGCCAATGGACCGATTACGGCCGCGAATTGTGCCGTCGGGCCAGCGCCATCGCGACCCACG
Source organism: Pseudomonadota bacterium (assembly GCA_021848545.1). Classification (GTDB taxonomy): domain Bacteria; phylum Pseudomonadota; class Alphaproteobacteria; order Rhodospirillales; family Magnetospirillaceae; genus JAJZUL01. Next base: position 40,196 of record JAJZUL010000021.1, on the reverse strand, counting down.
ATTTCGCCTGATCCCCGCGCGCCGGTGTGAGAAATCAGGCGGCTGGTCCCCGGCCCGTGAAACCCTTACCATGGAGCCGGGGGGAGCGGCGGCGCTGCACGGCACGCGTCCCGTCCGTTTTCGCGCCCCGCGCCGACTCCGTCGGACAATCTTCGTGAAGGATGGGTAGAATACCCCATGGATACGCGTATCGAGACCGAGTTGCAGCGCATCGTCACCGCTCGCCATCACGACCCGTTCGCGGTATTGGGCCGTCACGAAATCGACGGCGAGACGGTGATCCGGGTGCTGTTGCCCGACGCCATCTCGGTTTCCATCGCCGAGGGGGATCTGGCCATGAACCGGGTTCCCGGTACCGATCTGTTCGAATGGCGCGGCCAGGGGGCGGCGATTCCGGCTCACTACCGGGTGATCTGGCGCGACGACGACCATCACGACCATATCGGTCACGACGCCTATACCTTCGGGCCGCAATTGTCGGATTTCGACATTCATCTTTTCGGCGAGGGGCGCCACCATCACATTTATCGGGTGCTGGGCGCCCACGAGCACGAGGTGGACGAGATCGCCGGCGTGCGGTTCGCCGTCTGGGCGCCCAATGCCGAGCGGGTCAGCGTGGTCGGCGATTTCAATCGCTGGGACGGGCGGCGCCATCCCATGCGGGTTCGCGGCGGCAGCGGCGTCTGGGAGTTGTTCATTCCCGACCTTGAACCGGGCCACCTGTACAAGTTCGAAATCCGCAACCGGCACAGCGGCCATGTGGTGCTCAAATCCGACCCCTATGGCCGGCAGTTCGAATTGCGCCCGAAGACCGCGTCGGTGATCGCCCCGGCCCGCACCGTTTTCGAATGGAACGACGGCGATTGGATGGAGGCGCGGGCGGCGCGCGACTGGCTGCACACGCCGATGTCGGTCTACGAGGTCCATCTGGGCTCGTGGCAGCGCGACGTCGAAGGCGGCTTTCTCGGGTATCGGGAACTGAGCCACCGGCTGGCCGATTACGCCCGCGAAATGGGGTTCACCCATATCGAACTGATGCCGGTGATGGAACATCCGTTCGATCCGTCCTGGGGCTATCAGGTCACCGGCTATTTTGCGCCGACCGCGCGTTACGGCGATGCCGACGCCTTTCGTTATTTCGTCGATCACATGCACGCCAACGGCATCGGCGTTCTGCTGGACTGGGTGCCGGCCCATTTCCCCAAGGACGCCCACGGTCTGGCCTGGTTCGACGGCGGCGCCCTTTACGAACATGCCGATCCCCGGCGCGGCGAGCATCGCGACTGGGCGACCCTGATTTTCGATTACGGCCGCAACGAGGTGAAAAACTTTCTGGTCGCCAACGCCGTCTATTGGCTGGAGGAATTCCATATCGACGGGCTTCGCGTCGATGCGGTGGCGTCCATGCTGTATCTCGATTATTCGCGCACGGAAGGGGATTGGATTCCCAACAAATACGGCGGGCGCGAGAATCTGGAGGCCATCGCCTTTCTGCGCGACCTCAACATCGCCGTTCACGAGGAATGTCCGGGCGCGCTGATGGTGGCCGAGGAATCGACGTCATGGCCGCAGGTCAGCCGGCCCGTCTATACCGGCGGGCTGGGGTTCGACCTGAAATGGAACATGGGCTGGATGAACGACACCCTGCGCTTCATGGCGCACGATCCCGTTCATCGCAAATACCATCACGGCATGCTGACCTTCAGCATGCTGTACGCCTTTTCGGAAAATTTCATCCTGCCCTTTTCCCATGACGAAGTGTCCCATGGGAAACAATCGATGCTGAACAAGATGCCCGGCGACGAATGGCAGCGTCACGCCAATCTCAGGACGCTGTACGCCTATATGTTTACCCATCCCGGCAAGAAACTGCTGTTCATGGGCACCGAATTCGGCCAGGGCACCGAATGGAACAGCGCCGGGGTGTTGGACTGGTACGTTCTCGATTATCCCTTCCACCAGGGCATCCAGCGGTTGGTGCGCGATCTCAACCATCTCTACGGCGCCGAGCCCGCGCTTCATCGCCACGATTTCGATTCGAACGGGTTCGAGTGGATAGATTGCAACGATAACGAGCAATCCGTTCTGTCCTATCTGCGCCGGGGCGAGGGCGACGAGATGCTGGCGGTGGTGGTCAACCTGACCCCGGTCCCGCGCCGGGATTACCGGCTGGGGGTGCCGTTGAAGGGCCTGTACCGCGAGGTGCTCAATACCGACAGCCGCCATTACGGCGGCGGCGATGTCGGCAACGGGCTGGGGCCGATCCCGTCCGAGGACAGGCCGTGGATGGGGCGTCCCCATTCCGTGGCCCTGACCCTGCCGCCGCTGGCGGCCATCGTCCTGCGCTGCGACAAGATCGAATCGGACGAAACGGCGGACGACGCGGTGGATGACGCGGCCGAAACGGCGGCCACCGCGGTCTAAACGCTTTATATTTGGCCCTCTGCCTAAGCGCAGCCGTCCGGCTGCTTGGCCGCTCGCTCAATGCTCGAAACGCTTTATATTTAGCCCTCGCCGGGCGCGCGCGTCCGCGCGCTTGGCCGCTCGCTCAATGCTCGCTGGAGCGACGCGTCCAAGATTGAGCCAGATGTTTCAGATTTGAGGCGCGTCGCTCTAATACCAAAGGGTCGGGGCTGTGTTTCCGCCGCTTTTCCGGCGGGCGCGGCATGGTGCCGGGGTGGCGCCGTAACCTGTTGAATAAAGGGGGATTTCGCGAACGGTCGGGGCGGGTATCAGAGGTGGAATAAGACTGGCTATTAAAATTGTTATAGTACGTAATATCACTTTACTTTCGGCCCCCTCAGCGTCGATGCTGGTTGCGTCTCAACCGACGATCAGCGGGACGGACGGTCCGCCCCGGGCAGACAGGAAAGGGGAATGGCGATGGCGTATGACCTCAGCCTTGCCGAACGGGGCGCTTTGGCCCTGGATGGCGCCGCTGCCGCTCTCGACCGGGCGCAAGATGCCGGAACCTTTGTCGATGCGCTGGAGCGCAACCATCGCGTTTGGCGGGCTTTGAGCCATATCGCCACCACCCAGAACTGGCCCGTGCCCGACCGCCATCAAAGCCGTTTCGCCCTGGGCACCACGGCGCGGACCGGCACCCATGACGACAATGTTCATGCCCTGGTGACCATCAATCGCCGGGTATCCTCGGCACTGGCCGGCGGCGGCGACATCGAACGCATCCGCGCGCGCGCTTATTTCCTGTGGGAAAGCCGGGGCCGGCCCAACGGCCAGGATATCGACCACTGGCTTTTGGCCGAAATCGAGCGGAAAAGCTGACGATTCGCGGGAAACCGCGCGCCTTTATTTCCGCAAGGAACGCAAGGCGGCGGCCAATCCCTGCAATCGCACGGGGATATCGGGCGCGACCTTGGGGGTGACGACGAAGCGCACCATCAGGGTCCGGCCCCGTTCCAATTTAAGCATGGCCGACTGATTGAGATTGGCAATGGCGGTGCAGCCGTAACGGTCGCAGCGGTCGAAGGGCAGGGCGAAGGGTTTGCCGCCATCCATGGAAAGGTGAAGCCCCGCCGGCAGCAACACGCCCAGCGGCGTGGTCAGCAGGATGCGCGCCTTATCCTTGCCGGCGCCGTCGAAATCCATGCGCGTATGCAGGATCGGCACGGTACGGCCATGGTTGCGGATCATGGTGAATTGCTCGACGAAGCAATCGGTCTTGCCCCCCGCCTTGGCGCAGGTCTTGTGCCAGAGCGGCGCCGTTTCCTTGGCGGCGGCGGGTGACGCCAGAACAGCCATGGCGGCGGCGGTCAGGACCGCCAGTCGAAAATCCTTGGTCGCAAGCATGAGTAGAACCTGTCGATCATTGTGACCGGGGACGTCCCCTCTGTATAGCCGCTATCCGGGCGCGCCGCCATGGGCTGGCGTGGCGTTACCCGGATCAGGCGCTTTTCACGCCATGGAGGAAGTCGCTCACCACCCTTTTCAGCATGTCGGCTTCCTCGGCCAGGGATTTGGCCGAGGCCAGCACCTGGCGCGACGCGGCGCCGGTCGATTCGGCCGCCGTGCTGACCGCGCCGATATTTTCCGACACCTGTTGGGTGCCCGACGCCGCTTCCTGGACGTTGCGGGCGATTTCCTGGGTGGCGGCCGATTGCTGCTCCACCGCCGCCGAGATGGCGGTGGCGATGTGGTTGATTTCGTCGATGCGCTGGACGATGGCCTGGATGGCGTCCACCGCCTCATTGGTCGCGCCCTGGACCGCGCCGATCTGGTTGCCGATTTCTTCGGTGGCCCGCGCCGTCTGGTTGGCCAGGTTCTTGACCTCATTGGCGACGACGGCGAAGCCCTTGCCGGCATCGCCGGCCCGGGCCGCCTCGATGGTGGCGTTCAGCGCCAGCAGGTTGGTCTGGCTGGCGATGTCGTTGATGAGATTGACCACCTCGCCGATTTTGACCGAGGTTTCGGCCAGGCCGCGGACGGTGTCGTTGGTGCGGCTGGCCTGTTCCGAAGCGTTGGCCGATATCCGCGAGGATTGCGCGACCTGGCGGCCGATCTCCTGGATGGAGGCCGACAATTCCTCGGCGGCCGACGCGACGGTCTCGACGCTGGCGCTGGCCTGTTCGGTGGCCGCGGCGACGGCGACCGCCTGGGAGTTGGTCTGGTCGGCGCTGTTGGACATGGATTGGGCGGTGGCTTCCAGTTCGACGCTGGCGCCCGATACCGTGTCCAGGATGTTGCCGATCTTGGAATCAAAGCTGTCGGTCAGCGATTCGATGGCATGGGCCCGCTTTTCCCGGGCGGCCGCCTGCTCGCGCTCACGCTGTTCCATGTCGCGCTGAACGATGGCGTTGTCCTTGAAGACGGCGACGGTCCGGGCCATGTGGCCGATCTCGTCCACCCGCTCGCGGCCGGGGATGTTCACGGACAAATCCTTGTCCGCCAGCCGCTTCATGGCGTCGCTTAGCGACAGAATGGGGCGGCTGATCCCGGACCGGGTCAGAAACAGCGCCACCAGCAGGGTAAGGATCAAACCGGCGCCCACGATGACGTAGGTATACAGGATGGTGGTGTCCGTGATGCCGCTGGCGGCTTTATTGGACTTTACCACATGGGCGTCGACCGCGTGTTTGAGGGTGGCAAGGTCTTCAATGACTTTGTTGAGGGCGGGACTGCACTTGTCGCGCATCAGCGCCGCCGCCAACGCGTTGGAGGTGAGGTCGGTGGAGTTGCCGTTCTTGATCACCGCGCCGCAGACGCCGTTGAATGCCGCCGTCCAGGCGGTGCCGATTTCGTTTAACGCTTCCTGCCGGCGGGGAAGGGCTGTCTTAGCCCGATCCAGATATTCGGTGAATTCCTGCCGCGAGTGTCCGATGCGCGCCAGGGCGTCCCGGTTGCCGGCTTGGTCGGTCTGGCTCGTCAACAGAAACAGGGCGCGGCCGGCGCGGTAGGCATCGGCCCGCACCGTCTCCAGGGCGGTGGCCCCCCGTATCGGCCCGTCAACGAGCGTCGTATAAGATTTGTCGATGTGCCGCATGCTGGCGGTGGAAAATATTGTCGCGGCAATAGTGAAAATGGCAAGAAGGGCGACGATGCTGATGACCTTGGCGCTCATGCCAAGGCGCGCGAACAGCTTCAACATGACATCCACCTCTATGATGCAGGCGACGACGGGTTACGTGGACGAATCCCGCGACGAAATTCGGCGAATTGTCGGTCTTTCATGACGGCGCTCGATTTCACCAGCCGCACAAGCGGGATGACGTAACGCGCGTGATCGTAACGCAATGCGACTTAGACGCAAGTTTGCCCCAGAACCGCCCGCCTTTCAATTATGCGACGGCATAGGAGACGCCTGTCGGGGATAGGTGCAAAAGCATGATGGCGGGCCGGCCAGGGGCCGACCCGCCGATCAGGCTCGTGTCACGCTTCGCGGACCCGACGGATGAAGTTTTCCACCTCCTCGCCGAGATAGGTCGCCTGTTGGGCCAGGGCGGAGGCGGCGCTCAGCACCTGGGAGGCGCCGGTGCCGGCTTCGCCCGCGGCCCGCGTCACGCCGGCGATATTGGATGACACCTCGTGGGTGCCGGCGGCCGCCTGCTCGACATTGCGGGCGATTTCCTGGGTGGCGGCTCCCTGTTGCTCGACGGCGGAAGCGATGGCGGCGGAAATCTCGCTTATTTCGCTGATGGTGGTGGTTATGGAGCGGATGGCATCCACGGCTTCGGCGGTGGAGCTCTGCACCCCGTTGATCTGGCGGCTGATATCCTCGGTGGCCCGCGCCGTCTGGTTGGCCAGGCTTTTGACCTCGCCCGCGACGACGGCGAAGCCCTTGCCGGCATCGCCGGCCCGGGCCGCCTCGATGGTGGCGTTCAGCGCCAGCAGGTTGGTCTGGCTGGCGATATCGTTGATCAGGTTCACCACTTCGCCGATTTTGTCGGCCGCCGCCGCCAGACCGGTGACGATCTCGTCGGTATGCTGGGCCTGATCGACCGCCCTGCCGCTGACCTGCGCCGCCCGGCCGGCCTGGGAACTGATTTCCTCGATCGAGGAGGTCAGTTCGGTGGCGGCCGCGGACACGGTCTGGACATTGCTGGTGGCCTGTTCGGCCGCCGCCGCCACCATGGTTGCCTGCTTGCTGGCTTCGTCGGCGATACCCGACAGCGAGGCGGCGGTGGATTCCATTTCCGTCGCGGCCGTTCCCACCGACCGCACCACCGATTTGACCGTGGATTCGAAGCCATCGGCCAGCGCGTGCATTTCTTTTCGCCGCGCTTTCTGGCGCTCGCTTTCCTCGTCGTTTTCCTGGGCGGCGCGCAGGCGGTCGTTTTCCAGCGAATGCTCGCGGAACGTCATCAGCGCCCGGGCGATGGGGCCGAATTCGTCCTTGCGCTCGGGGTTGAGGCGCAACGGCCGGTCGATCTTGTCGGCGACGGTGGTGATGTCGTCGCTAAGCTCACTCAGCAGACGGCGCATCATGAAGATCATGGAGATCCCGCCGCCGGCGACGAGAACGGCGAAAGCCAGCCCGATCACGCTCAGATCCTGGAACAGCTTGTCGGTGGTGCTCTTCATGCGGCCGCCATCCGTCAGCATCGACGCGACTTGTTGGCGTTCATGGGCGTAGACCAGCTTGGACGCCGCATCGACCTTGTTGGTGATGGCGTCGGTTTCGGCGTCGAATTTGGTCATCACCTGATTGCCGGCGGCGACACCCTGGTTGATGTAGACGTTGGTCATGGTCAGGCCCAGCTTGTAATAGGGTCCGAACATGGGGCGAACCGCCTCGAACGCCTGGGCCACATCGTTCAGGCCCAGGGCGCGCGCATGTTTGATGGCGCTGGCGCTATCGGCGTAGAATGCCTTGGAATACTGCTCGGCCGCCTTGAAATCGTCGCTGGTCTGATGGGTTGCCGAAGCGTCCGAAAGAAATTGCTGAATTTGGACCACGTCCAGTTCCACCCGCGCCCGGTCCTGGATCAACGGCACCAGATTGTTGCCCACCTGCTGGATGGTGTGGTTGGTGTGCGTCACATGGCCGCGCAACTGTTTCAGGCTGACCACGGTCAGGACGGCGGCAACGGCGAAAGCCGCAAGGACACCGATCGTGAGGAGAGTCAATTTTAGTTTTATTGACATTGTCGGACCTCTTCATTCTGGAGCGCGCGCATCCCTGTTTTTGCGCTATCTTGTTGAAATTTATGTGATATCGAAAGCTGAAACGGTTTAGGGCGGGCATCGTTGTATCGCTACGTAACAGCGATCTACGCTACCGTTCGGGGTCGTCAGATTCAACATGAGAAAAATGTGCAAACTACCATCCCTGGAGGTGATGGTAAACGAATTCCAATGTTTTGTTTGGGTGACGGTGTGTGGCCCATAAATTCGCCACTGATTAAATTTGATTAAAAGTCAATTCGGTTGATGACGGCGTAATCGCTGGTCATATATCCAAAGTTATGACTGATGGACTTTATTGATGAAATTATTGCGCATTCGTGGATATGACGCGTTCGGCGGGGCGATCGCGACGGATCGCGGCGAACGGAACGGGACGTTCCGGTATCTCCGGTTACGTCAATTCCTCGATGCCGAATGAAGAAATGGCGGAGGGAAAAAGGCTGGTGGCGAACCTTCTCTCGTTGAGAATCAATGCGATAGCGGATGGTGTATGGCCGATATCAATGCCGTTTCCATCGAATGGCGGTTGTGCCTCTCTCCAGATTCGCCATAGCCCCCCTCATTCAACTACTTCAGTCACCCGGACTAAATTGGCGCCAGCACCTTTGGTCAGATAACTGTTAAGCGCGAACGCCACTGGCGACATGCGGCCCAATTCCTCAGGCAAATCGACTTCGAGACCAACTCTCCAGAAACCATCGACGTCGATTGCCGGAAACCGCCGGACGATTGCGGCGAACCGCGCGTCAAGTTGCCGCACGGCTTTCGCCAAGGCGTTGGCGGACGGCGATCCGCAGAGTATCGGAGCGACTTCAGGGTTGGACGGATCGACGCGCAGAAGCGCGAGCAGCATCTCGCACGAATCACGGAAGGGCGTGCCGAGCTGGCGAACGACCTTCCAGCAATTCTCCTCGGAGGTAACGTCGAACGGCACGCGCGTCATGAGGTTCTGCAAAGACCGTCGGCACTGGGCGATGATTTGGGTGATGGCACCTGGATTCACCGGCAGCGCGAAGATGAAGTCGGGGTGACGCCACGCCGCATTCCCGAGCGCCCGCATCGTGATTCCGGCGAGAGGGCCGTCGAATGTGTCGGCATTGGTATGCCGCTTCAGCCGCTCCAGAAGGGCCATCAGAAGCCTCGCTCGCTCGCCGGTGCCATCGCCGACAAGCATGGCCATCATCGTCGAGGCCTTCTTGTACAAATCCGCAGTGTCAGCCGCTTCGTCATCGAACTGCAGAAGAATCTCGATGAGCTTTACGGGCGCATCTTCGTGGAGAAGAGTCAAGACATCGAGCGCCGGAAGCTCCTGCTTGATACTCAGCGTCGGCGTCCTGTTCACCTCGTAAAGCAAGACATCACGGAAATCGGGGAACGCTTGTCGGATATCCCAAGGCGCCGCTGCGCAGCTTCGGCCTCGACCCCAGCACGCCCGAGTAACTCCAAAGAGAAATTTTTGGAACCTCTCGTCACTGAGTCGAGCCAAATCCCTAGTCGCGGAGAGAAACTTCTCTTTCGGAACATCATCGTCCGCCCATGATCCCGCACAGAACTCAAGCGTCTCTTTGGATGTGCCGGTTGCGGTCGCCTCACCGCCCCGGATCCACTTGGCTTCGATCCGGGCGAACGGCGCATCTTTCGGCGACGCGGGCGTGACGACCAGTTCGTAGCTGTTGTCCAACCCATAGCGGTAGGACAGCGTGAGGCGCGCGCGAACGTCGTGGTCGAGCGGAAACGCCGGGGAATCGAGGCGGGCTTCCCAGGGGATAGGGCGGTGGCCTTGCTGGCCGACGAGCAGCGGGAACGAAAACCACGCCTGGCCGCAGGCCAAGGTCAGCGTCTCCGGCACCTCGAACTCCATGGCGCGGCCCAGGAACGGATCGAAGGATTTTCCGTCTCTAAGCAACGGAAGTTTGCCGAAATGGCCGTCGCGCACGACCTCGAGAGACAATTCGGGCAGCCATTCACGCCAAGTGAACGAGCCAGAATCCAAGCGGAGCAGGCACTCGCGCGCGCCCAGGGCCAGTTCCAGAGACGAGACATGCGGGTTCCGCCGCAGCCACTCCGCCAACCGGGGAACCGGGCTTACATGCTTCGCTTCCGGTCCCTTCTTTCCGCTCCCGATTTCATACTCGACGGGATCGCCGACGCGCGGGTGACGGTCGCTCACCCACGAATTGACGTGGAAGAACAAATCATTGCCGCCGCCATCCGGAGCGATGAAACCGAAGCCCTTGGCCTCATGGAAAGACTTGATGCGGCCCGTCTGCCCTCCAATCTCGCCGGAGGGCGTATAGGCGCAGGGACCGCCGATCATCACACGGCGAGCCTGACCAATGCGTGCCTCCGCAAGCACCTCGCCGACACTGTCGCCAAGCCGCCGGATCCAGCGCTCGACCATGTGATCGAACCACTCAGGGTCATCGAAGAGCTCGACGGCTCCGGGGGCCATGTGTGGGTCTGACGGAACCTGTACGAAGATCGAGCCGCCCTTCTCGGCGAGTTCCGCTATCTTGCCGCTACGCACCAGATCATCGACGATCCGCTCCTGCAGTTCGGGCTCCAGCGCCTCCAGTTCGCGCGCAACCAGCCACCGGGCGTAGGCGCGGAGTTGATGCGGCCATCCGAGTTGCTCCAGTTGCTCGTCGGGTGGAAGCGGCGGCTTGCGCTCCCAGTAAAGCCCTTGCGAGGTGGGGTGCGCCAGAGCGAGTGCGTTGTTGTAGCGGGCGGTCAGGACGGTCAGCGAGACACCACCGAATTCCGTATCGACCACGACGATCGATTGGTTTGGGTGCGGGGCCTGCTCACCGGTCACAGAAACCCATGCCATCGCGGCAGCAACGCTCCGCCATACCGGAACCGGGCCGTGAAATGACGCGCCGAACGCGCTCCGTAGGCTTCGTTGCGAGAACTCATCGACCGCATCGGGGACGGCATAGGCAATCCGGGCATCGGCTGGCAGGGCTAACTCTGACGCGACGCGCCCAAGCATGTGTTCAGCGGCAAGCGCGATCATGCCCGGGTCGGCTTGCTCGTTGGCGTCGATCACATCTCCTATCGCCCAAAGCGAACGATCTGAAGCGCCAATGACGAATTCCCGTCCGGCCCGACCATCAAGCCACTCGAAGCCGTCGCCATCTCCGGGAAGGTCAAGGGCTAATGCCCACGAGGCCACCGTCAGCGGGATGACTGTCTCGCCGCTGACATGTAGCGAGGTATTGCCGAGTTCAATGCCCACCCGCGCGCCGGTGGCGATGACGGGGTGAGCGGGCAAACCGTACTTCTCTGCGCGAGAATTCACGCCGCAGCATTGAAGAATCTGCCTGGCCATCTGCATGGCGATCGGTGCCAAGCCAGCAATATCGGCATGTGCAATCCCAAGCCCAGCAATGCTGATGCCGATCCCGCGCCCAGCCTTAAGGTGATCCGGCAGCGCCCGAATCTCGAAGCTCGGCGAAGAGACCGGCGATTCGTCGAGGATTCCCTCCCCGTCGAGCATGGCGATCTTCGCTATGAGGAATTCACCAGCCAATGTGATCCGGATTCGGAAGGCCCGGTCGTCGGAGCCTGCGGGCAACACAAGGAGGCAAAGCAGCGGATTAAGAAACCACTCAACTCCGGTGTCCGCCGCGCCGAGAACCTCGACCCCTAGCTTGTGGTCGTCGTCCCAGCCGGTGCGGACGCGGCCCAGCGTGTCGGCGATGGTCACCCGCTCGTGTGAGGCGATTTGCGCGGCCACCATCCAGCATAATAGGGTGCCGGCGCGCTGGAGGGCGTCGGCCCATGACCGGCGTAGTGCCTCTTCGTCGTCGCGGAGCCACTTCCATGCCCGAAACACCCGCGAATAATGTGGGTCGCTCAGCAGCACGTTATTGGGCTGCATGCGCGTGAGCACCGGAACATCCGCGAGTTCGGACCGCCGCATCCGGTCGTCGCATAGGCGAACGCAATCCTTCATGCGGCGGATGCGCTCATTGTCGTCCGACGTCCCATCATAGGCGCCGGTGAATTCAAGACGGCGGCTCGCACGCTGCACGAGGAATTTGGCAAAGGAGCGGAGTACCCGGTTTTCGGTGGTGTCCACGGAAGCGGCGCGCTTGACGCCCAACGCATGAGTCCGGCCCGAGAGCTTCTCGCGGATGTTTCTGCCCGGCTGGCGGGCGAGCCACGCCATCGAACGGGTATCGACCTCCCGGATCTGATGAAAGGGAAGCTGCTCATGAGTCCGCAAGATGCGATGGCGATGGTGGTCAAGCAAATGCTCGACCGAACCTGCTGCGAATTCGGCGGCAATAAGCAAACGGTCGCACGGAAACGGCCGGGACCCGCCGGTGGCGATCGCAGCGCCGATAGCGGTCAGGATTTCCGTCAGAGGCCGGGCCAGAGGCGCTCCGGTCCGGGGATCGCCACGCGCAATCATCGCGAAGACGTGTTCCGAGGCCTGGTGGGTGATCCACCACGCGGATGCCAGCGACGGCGTTTCGTCGGCCGCCAACTTGTCCAGATCCTCGAAGGGTGGGAGCGGCGGCGGCAGCGCCGCCGCCTTTGGCGCGTTGTTGCTGCGCACCCCGCGGGCCTTCTTCATTCACCGTTCTCCAGATATCGCGCGCTGTTCCAGATGAACGCGCCATGCCCGACCCGGCACGCGATATCGAAGTCCTCGGACAGCCCGAGGCTGTCATTTTCGAGCTGCTTGCGGATGGGGTCGAGACATCTGGTTTTGGAATCTCCGGTCGTCTCGATGCCCCTGAGCTTCGGCATCACCTTGAGCACGATCTGGTCCTCATAGGCGCGCCGCATCGCTCGTTTGATTGCGTCCGCTTCCCCTTTCGCGGCGGCGGCGATCACCGCAGGGTGCTTGGCAATGTAGTATTCGACGGATTGCCAGACGCGGTGACCAAGCGCGCGGCCCACATGTTCGAGCCGTTGATTGATTTCCTCAAGCCCTGCCCGGAATTTGTCAACCACCTCCGACGGAAGCTGCGCGTCGGTATTCTGCCACTTGATCCACGCAGTTTGGGCGAGCAGCGGCACTTCGGGCGCAAGTTTGAGCTCGGCCCGGCTGAGCAGTTTACGCGGGCGCGGGAAGTACAGGAGATTCGAGCGGTCGATGACCTTATCGGAGAGCGCCTTGGTGGTTTCGTCCTCGTTCATCGTGCCGACCCACAAGACGTTGCGGCCCAGCTTCAAGGGGTATGGCGTCATGCCCGCGCCGACATCGATACCCAGTGTGACGTCTTTTTCGCCACGACGCTGTTCGAGCCGGCTGAGTAGGTCGCTGAAATATTGTTCGACGTGGGCAAGGTTCATTTCATCGAGCAAGACCAGCAGGAGCCGGTCCGAGAAGCCGTGCTCATAGCTGTCGTGGCCGGGCTCGTGCTGTGCCTGCACCATGGCGCGCAGGACGTCCGTCGCGTTGAAGCGGTTGTCGATGGAGTTGAAGAACCCGAACAAGGACTGCGGACTGTCCCAGTTCGGCTGAACGGCAAGCGACAGGAAGTTCAGTCCGCCGAAGCGCGAGTACAGGCGGGGCAGTTCCGATTTGCCGGTCCCGCTGACCCCGGCGAGCACGGTGAGGGGCGAGAGCTCGGCAGCCTTCAGTGAGGTGTGGAAGGCATGGACCAAGCGCTCCGGAAAGCGCATGCCGCTTTCCTCGCAGGCGTTGACGATTCCGTGCAGCCACTCGATCTCCTCCGGCGCCTCCGCTTTGGAGCGCTCGAAATCGGTCCGCCAGGGCTGCTCGATCGCTTCGACGCGTGCCGCGCGCTCCTCGGGGCGCTCATAGAGCATCCGCAGCCGATCAACCTCGGCTTTGTACTTCTCGATTTCGGCATTCAGTACTTTCAGGCGCCGTTCTGCGATCTCCCGGAGTTCGCGCTGCTGCTCGAGATCGGCGACGCCGGTCAGCCAGCGGTGTTGATCGGCTTTGAGCTTGGCGTTCTCACGGGACAGACGGTCGCGTTCGCTGGCCCAGACACGCTCCTGCTCCAGCAGGGCGGCGAGCCGGTCCTTGTCGCCTGCGGTCGGGCGGGAGAGCAGTTCCTTTTCCAGCCGGCCGATTTCAAGCATCTGACGTTTGATTTTTTGCTCGATCTCCGCCGGATCGTCGCCAAAGCGCGCCAGCAGCCCCTCCGATGCGTCCAATCGCGACTCAAGCGAGATGACCAGATCGTTTCTCTGCCGAAGATCCTCTCGCAGGACATCCATATGGCGCTGCAGGTCTGATACCCGGTCCTGCGACTGCTCCACGATCGATTGTTTGATGGCGGCGCGCTCGCCCGCGAGCTCTTCTTCCTTGCAACGGAGTTCGCCCATCCTGTGGTGGAGAGCCTCCTCCAGCTCTTGCAACTGTTCGCGCCGCTTGTGCACGGCCTCGGCGGCCTCTGCCTGCTCCTTCTCAAGGCGGGAGCGCTGGTTCGCCAAGTCCTCGTCATGCGCCTGCCTCTCGGCGGCCAGCTTGGCCTGGTGGCGGTTGCGGTCTGCCTGAAGCTCTTTATCGAGAGCCTCTATCCGTGTTTGCCGCTCCTCGGATATCCACTTTTCAAGCTTGTCGATGCCCTTCAGCCGCGCAGCTTCCAAATCAGCCTGGAGGCGTTCGTAATCGGCGCGGAGCGCCGAATGGGCCGTGGTGAGGTCGGCAAGCGTCGCCCGATTCTTGGCGGCAAAGCCGGCATCGGCATCAATCTCGCGTTGGGTGACTTTCCGGGCGCGTGTTTCGACCGAGCTCTCGGCTTCGGCGACAAGCTGCTGGCGCTTTTTGAGGTCATCCTCCGAGCGCTTGAGCTGGCCTTCCCACGAAGCGACGCTTGCTTCGCGCTCATTGAGTTTACGCTCCCATTCTTTGAGCGATTCGGACGTGACAGATTTCTGATCAATCAGGCTGTTCATTCTTATTTCTCGTCTCAATCCGTGATTTCAATGATTGCCCGCAGGTTCTTGGCAATCATCGCTTCGATTTCGGCAACTTCCGCCGCTGTGGCGGTAACATCGTCTCCGTGGCCGCGGACATCCACGAGGCGGCCCATGTCCAGGAGCAGACCGGGGACCCTCCTCGCGACCTCCCAAAGAGGGTGGTCCGGCTGTTCCTGCGCCAAGAGCAACTGCGCCACGACGCGGGCCGACAAGGTTTCCCCCCGGCCCTGCGCCGCGCGCAGGATCCGCTTCGCTCTGGCATGAGTGAGGGATTCCGGCAGCCGGCCGGATACTTCCAGGGTGAAGCCAAGGGCGGCTGCCGCGGCGGCGACCTGTTCCGCGTTCTGCTCGCGGTCGTCCGAGATGGCCAGGGCGGCGGCTGGCGATGCCCCCGCTTCCCGCCCGATTTCGGCGAAGACGGCCTCCATCACGATCGCCATGGCCATCACGGCGTCCCTGATCCGCGTGCTCATAATCCGGGGGTTGGTTGCCTCGGAATCCGCAAGCAGCTTCACCAGCAGCGCCGCGTCGTGCATCTCGATCACGCGGACGCGCAAATCGGGGCGGTCTTCGAGACCCGGATAGGCCTCAGCGGCCTTTTCCGCTTGGGCACGGACACGCAGGGGCAGATCCGCGCCCCATGTCGGTGGCGCCGCATTTTCCGCTCCCGCATCCATCGGCTCTGCGCCGACGAGATTGCGGAGCAGGACGAACAATCGGTTCCGCAGGTCGGTCACTTCCCCGAGCGTCGCTGTTTTCGAGGTGAAGTGCGAGCCGTCTATGCGGGGCCGACCGATTTCGGCGAGGAATTCCATCGCGTCCGGATCGCGCGTCGCCAGCAGCGCGAGGGGATGGTTGCTGTCGCGTTGCGCCGCCAGCAGCGCCGCCGCCAAACGGCCAGGCAACGTCTTGTTGGCGTATCTGGGGTCGAGAGCGCCTTTCACTGCGCCATAGGTCACGCTGAGAAGAGGACGAGTTTTCGGCGATTTGGTGAAGCCCAACTGCCCGGCAATCTCTTGAAGCAGCTCTGCATTCACGGGTGCGGCGCGGTCCAGTGCGGCGAGCAGGCTCAGATCAGGATAGAGCGAGACCAGCCAACCGAACACGCTTTCCAGAGCGGCATAGGCGTTTCCGAGATAGTCCTCGATGGGCTTGGCACTCCGTGCCCCCTCGAGGCGGACATCGGCATCCGCAAGCCGCTCGATCACATCCCGGGGAAGCAGTTGCGCGGCCTCGCCAAGATGCTGCGACACCCGCGCCATCGCGGCCGTGGCCGCCTCAGTGAAATAAAGCGCGAGGTCATCCGCATGGATCTGCCATGCTTGGCCCGCGACTTCCTCCAGCAACTTCTTGACATTGTGCCTGCCGTCCTTGGCAAGCTTCTCCAAAGTGGGACGGATCACATCGCTGACGCCGAGTCCGCAGGGGTCGGTCACCAGCCAGGAACGCTGCCGTGCGTCCTTGGGCAGGAACACGCACGCCGCCACGAAGACCGGCTCCGGTTCGGTACCGACGAGGCGCAGTCGCGTGAAATCCAAGCCTTCAAGGCTGCCATCATCATCGCGCTCCCGCCGGTAGGCGCGGAGACGGCGGGCGTGACGCCGGGCCGCCTTCTGCGCCTCATAAGCGTTCGGTTCGCGGGGATTGCTGCCCCTGTCCGGCCACAGCACGGTCGCGGAGACCTTATAGGGACGGCCTTGCGTGCCGCGGTCGAACCGGGCCGTTCCCCGGTCGAAATCCACCACATCGACGACCGGCAGACTGCCGCGACGGATGCGTGGCCAAATGCGCAGGCTGTGTCCGTCGACCAGGACATAGCCGGCCTCTTCCACATCTGACGGCTCGTCGCTTTCATCGAGCAACCGCAGAGCGCGAGGCGTCGGCGCGGACGCGTCATCGAGCGCTCCCATACCGCCAAGCTGTTCGATGACGAAGGTAATAAGATCAGCGGGGAGCGCCAGCCGAGCCGCGACCGCTCCGGCATCCCGGACCCCTGCACGGCACATGTCGAGCACGGCCCGCTGAATGACATTGAACGGCGCATTGCGGCGGCCCGGCAGCAGTACCCTGTAGGCGAATGCAGGCCAGAGGAACCATTTGTGCATGCCCCATTCCAGCGGCCGCGAATTCGCGCCGAAATCGACTACCGGCGTGGTGCTGTCAAAAACCAGTAGCATCGCGCACCTCGCTCAGATCGAAGAAGGCGGCTACCGGGCCGATGGCCTTCCGGGCATTGGGCGCGCGAAGCATCCCGTCGTCGCCCACGGTGATCAGAAGCCGCTTCTGTCGGCTCATCGCCACGCAGGTTCGGTTGGGGAGCATCAGATGGCCGTATTTCCGGCGTCTCTCTTCCTCGGTGCCGTCCGGCAGCGTGTTGCTGCGGACCATCGAGAGGAACACAACGTCGAACTCCATACCCTGGAAGGCATCGACGGTGCCGTATCGAAGACGCTCGATGACACGGCCATTGCGTGACAGGTCGCGGTACGGTTCGAGGATTTCCGTCGCGTTGTCTTCGGTGACGGTCATCCCGGCCCGCTCCAGTTCGGTCCCGATCAGCTCTACCTGACTCTTGTAGAAAGAGATCACGCCAAAGGTCAGATTGCGTCCAGCCTCCGAGTCCATCAACCGCTTCAACTCGGCGACGAGAACCTCTGCCTCCACCTGCCGCGACTTGCTCTTCCCCGGGGTCTCGTGGCCGAATTTACCGGGCACGCGGAGCCACGCCGCCGGCCCGGAATAGCCCGGCAAGGAATGGGCGAAATCCGAGGCAGGGCCGGGAGATTTGAACGCCTCGCCATGCGCCGCATAGAACTGATTGCTGACGAAATTACCCAGAACCGGGTGCATTCGGTACTGCTCGTCGAGTGTCACAACGCGGGTGAACTCACCCTGCTCCTGACGCTCCTTGAAATTCTTGAAGAGGCGCTCGAACAAGCTTTCCTTCAGCATCTCGCTCGTGCGTTGCTCGGCGTCAATTTCGCTGGAGGAAAGCAGTTCCTCCAGTTCCCGCTCCAACTTGCTGTCGATGATGTGCGGCAGTTGCCGATGATCGCCAACGAGCACAATGCGGCGCTTGGCGCGAGCCAGCGGAATGAAGAGATCGAGCGGATTGGCGCGGGCGGCCTCGTCCACGACCACCGTGTCGTAACCTTCGGCACCCTTCAGTTCCGCGAGCTCCTGCCGCGCCGATTGTTGGCAGGTTGCCGCGAATACCGATGTGTACGAGATGACTGCCAGCTTGACCGCCTCGGGATCGTTTTCGAGTGCTGAGAGGAAGCTCCATGTCGCCTCGCCGGCAGCATCGCGCGAGTTGCTATGGCGCTCTCCGAGGTGGTGTTCGACTTCGCTCAGGAGCTTGAGTACGTCGTCCCGGATACGCGGGATCGTGTTCTTCGAGCGGTCGGCGGGAATGAGCGCCAGAAGAAGCTTTCGTCGCAGGGCGCGCAAATCCTTCAGAAAGGGCGGCGGCTCATTGCTCGACCACCGCGCCGCGGTCTCAAGCAGCTTCTGCGCCTGAACGTCCAAGTACGCGGTGCCGGTCAATGCGCTACGGAGCGTGCGGGCATTGTGCGGGCCGTCATCGGCGAATGCCTGCGCCTCACAACGCAGGGCACGCACGCGACGCAGGACGGATTCCAGCTTTGGATCTCCGACGCGGGCAATGCGCGCCTGCTCATCCAGTTCACGCGCCAGATCGGTCAGGCTCTGGGTGAGCACGGAATGCTGCACGCAGGTCCTGACATCTCGAAGAAGAGAGGCTGTCTGTTCAAGCGTGCCTGGGGCCAGGACGTAGCTTTGCTTCAGGTCGGACACTTTTTGTTGCTGCGCCGAGGCCGGACGGGGCGGAAGGTTACAGCGGATCTCCGCGATGCGTTCGCTGCACCATCTGTTGATGGTCGCGTCGATTCCCTCATCCTCACCGGCATTGGACTTGGCGCCGAATTTGATGGGCGGCAGTCCATTGACGTTCATTCGCTGGATTGCGTTCTCGACCGCATCGTGCTGGAAGCCGCTCAAAAGCAGACGCCCCTGCACGCCATCGGAGGTGTCCCAGATTTCCTGGAGACGCTCGACCAGGGCGACGATGATCGTCGTTTTCCCGGTGCCGGGCGGCCCCTGGATCAAGGCGATATCGGGAGTGTTCAGCGCCGTCCAGATCGCTTTTTTCTGCGTTTCCGTCGGCTCGTACTTCCCGAACACCTTGCCTTTAACCGCCGGAGAGAGTGCGCCGATATTGCCGCAGCGCGGAACCGGAACTGGGCGATTTTCAAGCAGCAGGCCAAGCTGCGGCATAGGGCAGCGCGCCTCGCGGATGGCGTTCTCCGCTTCCGCCCGGCGCTCGAGCCGCTTCTTGTCGCCGCGAAGCGAGACGATCAGAACCCCCATTGCCGGTGGAGCGGTTTCATCGTCTTTACGCCGTTTCAGGGTAACCACACGATCCCTCTCATTGAGCTCGAACTTCGCCGTGAAGGACGCCGCCTGGTGGGTGTCCTTCGGGCGAGGGTGTTCTTTGGGCTCGTCCGAGGGCATCTCCTGCGTCAGCTCGTCCGGGACCTCGGCGACAGCATCGATACTGAGACCCTGTTCGGCGGCAATCTCCTTCCGGAATTTCTTTGCGGCCTCGATGGCGCCGTCACCCGCTAGGGTGAAGCGGTAGCGGCCATCGGAAAGAGATTCAACGTGATCGTATTGCACCCACCCGGCTTCCCTCGCCCGGCGCAGGGTCGCCTCCTTTTCGATCTTGCCATATTCGTTCCACGTCTCCAGGAAGCCAGATCCCGAAGTGACGAGCGAGGAAAGCTGGGCCGCCGCGTCGGCGCGGATTTTTCCGGCGACTGTCGCATCGACGAAACGGATATCCCCCGTGAGCAGCGCAAGCTGTCCCCCGTTTTGGCCGCGGCCACGGATGATCCTATCGACAAGGAAGAACTCGGACTGGTCGGGGCGCTTCACTTTGCGGATGAAGGCGCGCGCCGTCCGGCCGAAGATCGCGAACGCGCCGTCCTCGGACGTGTCGGCGGTCACAAATCCGCGTTTCTCTTTTCCGGAATCGAGCAGGAACTGCTCGCCTAGCCATTCCAGCGCGCGCGTCGGCGTGCGAATCCGGCGGTCAACGCTTTCAAGCGTCTCGAGAACCTTTTCGTCGATTCCCAGTTCCATCAGCGGAACGCAAAGTCCGTGCAGGAAGTTGTGCACCTGGATCGTCAGAGCCTGCGGCCCGCGATCAACCACCCACGCGATCCGGGGCAGGTGCCGCGTGCAGAGATCGGCCAGCAGGGCCTCATGCTTCCGCCCATCGCCCTCGATCCCGAGGACGTCCGCCCCGATGCGAAGGATTGGCAACGCTTCGCGTTCGGCGAAGATCAGCTCAGCTTCCGCGCCGGCCACGACCGAGGCAGAAAGATTCGCATCGGCGGAGCTCCAGCGCAGTCGAAGCTGCTCGATCTGCCCATAAGGAACTTGGTCGAGTTTCATGCTCCCTCCCGGAGCCGGAGGACGGCCATGCGGTGAGGACGATCCAAGGGGCCGAAATGCAGATATGCCTCCGAGCCCGCCTTCGGCATCGGTAGCTTAGTCTCGCGCTCGATCCTCTGGACGCGGCCACCCACGACCACATGGACCTCGTGATTCATCGAAAGGGGCTCGACGGCGATGCCGCTGCGCAAGATGCGAATGCGGAGGACCGGCTGGTCTTCCGCGTCGGCCAGAACTGGCTCGACGACGTGACGGAGAATGACGCCGTCCTCGGTCGCGCTCAGCATCTTGTGCCACACCGCCTGCGGACTGACCGCCGACGCGCCAAGGCCGTCGAACTCGGGGTCCCAGCGATTCACCTGCATGTGAATGAAGGATGGCTGCGGGCGCTCGATGCAGAACGGGCAGCTTCCGGCGGTTACGTCGAAGGTCGAGCCGCAATTCGGGCAGGAAACGATGCGGTCGGCGGCGCGCCGAAGTGCCTCGGCCCATTCGGCCATGCTGGGACGCTTGGTCCGGTCCTTGCGTCCGGCTTCGAAGGTGCGCTCAAACAGCTCGCGCACAGGCTTCGTTAGTACGAGGTGGCGGGCGATGCCCTTCTCGGTGTGGTTCTCAGTGTCCTTCTGATCCTCGACCCATGGGACTTCGCCACGGAACGCCAGATCCTCGCGGTCCTCGTCCTCGTCCCAACCGCCTTCGTCCACATAATCGCCGAGAAAGGGATGAATCTGCGCTAGCACCCAGAAAGCGAGAACGGCGAAGGCGTAGCAATCCGACAGCGTGGAGACGCCCGCACGCCCCGTCACGACCTCGGGGGCGCCGAAGCCCGGCGTGAAGATGCCGGCCGCGTCGGACGACAGATAATCGAGGTTGTCGAGGTCGATCAGCCAGACCTCATTGGCATCGACCTGCTCGGAGACGAACACATTGTTCGGCGAGAAATCGGCATAAACAAGCGGAACCGCATGCAGGCGGGCGAGCAGCCCCGCAATGTTCGCCAGCAATTGCAGGCGCCGGCCAAGGCCGCCGGTCTCCCGATAGAATTGGGCGAGTTTCGGCTTTCCAGGCTCGGCGATCAGGGTGCGCATCGGCACCATGTCCTTGAGCAATCCCATGGTGTAACCCACGTGATCTCGAAGCATCGCCAGAGGTTCGGCGACGTGAATCCGCAGCGGCAGCGGCAGCGCGCGAACGTCCTCCAGCCGCTGCCAGAGCGCCTTCTGCTTCTCGACATCAGGCATCAGATCGATCGCCGGGACGTGCGTAAGCTTGTTCCAGAGTTTCCCTGCGGTGTGCAGTTCCGATTTTTCGTCCGAATCGGCCTCGGAAAAGTGTCCGACCAGCTTGACCGCAATATGCGGGTTACGTGTGCGCAAGACCACACCCTGGCCTCCTCGGCCAAGCGGCTCCTTGAGCAAATGGTGAATGGTGCCGCCGTCATCGAGAACCGTATCGGGAATGTTGCTCATAGGGTGGTCTCCGGTGTGGCATCGTTCCAAAGCACAGCCACCGTCTTATCGTCGAGGTGCCGAGGCGTCGGCCATGCGCGCAATGCCTTTGCAATGGCGCGTGATCTTTCCGCAGCCGGGCGCGCCCCGTATTGCGTTACCAGGAAATTCAGGAAATCGGCCCGCTTGTCCGGCACAAGATCATCGGCGACCCCGTCGGTCGCCAGCATGATTGCCGCCGGTCCGGTGATGCGGGGCTCGATGTGGACGCGCCACTCGCGAAGATCCGCCGCGATCCCCAGGCCTGTCGTCGTATTGCCGAAGCGGTCGCCCGGGGGCTCCAGCGTTGTTACGCCCTGGGGGGTTTTCAGCAATGCCAAGCCATCCCCCAACTGCGCCAGCACCAGACGCCCGCCCTTCGTTGCGGCGGCGAACACGCAGGTGGTCGCGCTCTCGTTGCGGCCGGTGTGCTCGACGCGCACGTTCCATAAGGCATGGATCAGCCGCAGCAAAAGATCGGGCGAAGCATCCGGCCAGCCGCCCCAGTGGCGGACCGCGTCCGCTACGGCGCGGCAAGCCGCCCGCGAGCCGACCGCCGAATGCGGGCGGCTGCCCAGACCATCGCAGACAACGGCCAGCGCCGTGTCTCGCGTGAGGCGGTGCAACCAGGCGTCCTGGTTGGGTTTTGCCTCCCTGCGATGTTGTGGGCCGCGAACGCTCCCCCCCATGGCGTTCCACATTCTGCCGCCATCTCTACAGGCGGTCGAGGTCAAAGGGGTTCTGCATCTTCGGCACGTCATTCGGGTTTGCGCTCCGCGTCCGCGCCGTGACCGACATGGTGACGAGCTGGAAGAAGTCCTTGATTTTCCGCGCATCCGCGGCAACGAACACCTTCTTTTCCGGGCTCGCCAGAAAGCGCTTCAGCATTTCGACATCCGCGTCCGCGCCGATGGCCATGGCCATGCGATCGGCCTTTTGGGCGCGGCCCTGCCTGGTCAGCCGGTCGAGCGGGACCTCCCACTCGTCGGTCGGCTGGCCATCCGACACCAAAACGACCGTTGGCCGATAGGCGCGCCCGGAAATGATCTCGCGGTCTTCCAGGATATTGGCTGCGATGTTCATCACCTCTCCCATGGGAGTTCCGCCGCCGGCTTTCAAATCCGTCCACTCGATCCGGCTGGCCGGCCCCAAATCCGTATGGAGGCGCACATTTCCGCCGAAAGTGATGATCGCGACGTGGATTTCCGCGCGCAGGTCGTCAGTGGAGGAAAACGTCGCGATCATCTCGCGCAGGGCCTGATTGAGGGCGTCGATCTTGCCATCTGCGGCCATGCTCCCGCTGACGTCGGCAAGGACGATGATGGGCAGTGGACGGGCGGATTGGGTGGTGAATTCGTTAAGTTCAGTGCTCATCTTATTCTCCGGAAGGTCCGTCTTAGTGGCGACGGCGGGTGCAATTATAAGTCGTGACCAGCGCTCCGCCCTCGGCGACAACGACGATGCCGCCCTTGTCGACGATCTTCCTCAGCGTTCGCATGTCCCGTTCCATCTTGGCCAGAAGGGCGCTCGCCTCCTTGGAGCCCAGCACATACTTGTCCTGTTCGACAACGCCGTGCTCCAGGGCAAGATTGGTCATGTCGCGGTTAATTCCCCGCTGGGACATGCGCTGCTGAACGTGTTGGGTGGCATGCAAGTTGTACCCACGGTCGTATCCATTGCATGCAGTCATCTTCTGAGCGTCGTGGTTTTCATAGCGCATCGCTGCTCTCCCGGCCAGAGGCCTTGTTGGTCCAACTGCAAGAAATCTTGCGGTTGCTACACATCGAGCAAGCTGCGTGCCAACTAGTCGATCTGGTGCTTCCGAAGCCAGTTGCTGAGCGTCTGATAGCTGCCCAAGCCCAGCAGCCGTGCGGCCTCGGTCTTGTTGCCATGGGTCTCGGCCATCGCGCGGTCCAGATAGTGGCGAGCCACCTGGGAAATCAGCTTTTCCAAGGAAAAGCCGTGGTCGAAAGGGCGTCCCAGGATGGCGTCGCCCTTTGTCGTCGCCGTGATGTCCAAAGATTCGGCGATATCCCGGCCGGTGATGGTGTCGCCCGCCGCCCAAATGCTGGCGCGCGACAAGACGTTCAAAAGCTCTCGCGCATTTCCCGGCCAGGAATGGGTATGCAGAAAATTTCTTGCGGATGGATCAATTTTTTTATCCACATAGCCGGGGCAAGGCCTCCTCTTTTCATTGATGGAGGCCAGCATCGAATCAATGAGCAGGCCCAGGTCGCCATCCCGCTCACGCAAGGGCGGAAGCCGAAGGACTCCTACGGCCAGGCGGTGATAAAGATCCTCCCGGAACCGGCCCGCCTGCACTTCCGCGGGGAGATCCCGATTGGTCGCGGCGATGATGCGCACATCGATTTTCTTTGCCGTGGTGCTGCCGACGGGAGTGACCACCCCCTCCTGAAGCACGCGCAGCAATCGAACCTGCATGGCCAAGGGCAGCTCGCCAATCTCATCCAGAAACAACGTGGTTCTGTCGGCGGCTTCAAAATATCCCTTCCGATCAGCGGTGGCGCCGCTGAAGGATCCTTTCAGATGTCCAAAAAATTCGGATTCGACAAGATTCTCTGGGATGGCACCACAGTTGACGGCTACCAAAGCGGTATTGCCTCTTCTGCTTTCTCTATGAATTGCTTTGGCAAATAATTCCTTTCCAGTTCCTGATTCACCCTGAATCAATACCGGCACATCGAACTGCGCCAAGCGACGAGCTTTAAGCACGGTGCGCTTCATGATCTCGCAACGATGGATAATCTCTCCGAAGGCCGCCGTCTCGGGAGACAGTCCTTGCGCGAGATGGATAAGGGTATCCTGATCTTCCCTGGTGGGGCCGGGGATGAATTCCGCCGATAGGTCAAAGGGAAAATGGACTTCTTTGACACCTTGCTCGGGGGAGGATTCGATCAAGCGAGCCGCCCGGTAGCGGGTCTTTGCCAGCAGGAGCCAGATTGCAGCCATGGCCGGCGTGCCGGGGCTGAGGTGGAAGACCATGCCCGATCCTTGACGATGGTTCCAGAGATGGTCCTCGTCACCGCCGGCCAGTCGGTCAACGATTCCCTTGGTGGCGTGATAGATTTCCTCGTGATTGGTCGGGGATTCGAGCTTTTCGAGATACAGCGCCACCTTCATCCCTGATTGCTGTTCCAGCCAGTCGATATAGGCGCGAGCCTTTGAAGCGTCGTAATCCGACAGCAGGTGTACGGCCTCGAAGGACTGGGCTCTGACGGCACTGAGAATCGGCCCAGGTCCGGGAGGCTTAGAGGAATCGAAGGGGGAAAAGACTCCGGCTGCGATCAAGTCGGATTTGCCGATCCACGCCAGCATGATGCTCATGCAAATATCCTTCTGAAGGTGCAAATTTTATTATTCCACGCGAGGGTCGAATTTCAAACCGCGTCGATGCGCCGCACGGAACTGTCTAAATTCGCTTGAACATGACCGCTCCATAAACTGGCACGGCGCTTGCGATGATAGCTTGCACAGAAACATTTTTCTGTACCACCAATCAGCGGGAATAATCATGAGCCTCTCAAAGCACTTCGCCGTCCAACCCGACCACACCGCCGCCCACCTCGGTAGCATTGCCGCGAAAACCAGCTACGAAGGCTCGGTGATTGCGCGGGCGATGGAACGCGCCGGCCATAACCCGTATCTCAAGGGCCATATTCACGAAATCCTGGTCAAGGATGCGCGCAACGTCCGCAACCTGATCACCATGAATGGCGCCAGCACCGAACTGACGCGCAGCACCACGGCCAGCACGGTGGATCTGGTAACCATCAGGGGCGGCAAGATTATTGAGCGCATTCAGGTTAAGGACGTGACCAGCCAGTCCGGTATCGACAAGCTGGTGAAGCAATGCGCCGGCGGGAAATACCGCACCGCGCGCCTGGTCGGCTCGAGCGAGACCACGCAGGCTTTCAACAAGGCCGCTGAAAAGACGGGCATTTCCAAGCGCATGACCAGCACCGGCGTTTCCTCGAAAAGCACCGAATCCCTGGCTCAGCGCGCCGGCGCAACGGGAAGTGGCACTTTTGGCGGTGCCATGGCGCAGGCAGCCAAAACGGGCGGAACGCTCGGAGCCATCGTCGGCGGGGGCATTGCCGCAGTCCAGGGCTGCATTGATCTTGTCGAAGGCAATGCCGATCCCGTCGAGGTGCTTGGCTCCGTCGCCAAGGCCAGCGCAAAAGGCGGCTTCACCGGTGCCTCCGCAAGTATGGCCGCAACGGCGGCGGGAGTTGGCGCCGCGACAACGGTGTCGGTCTTGGGCCTGGGTGGGGCAACGGCCGTGGTCTGCACGGTTGGCGCTCCGCTGGTTGCAGCCGTGGCCGTGGGCTATGTCGCCTCAGAGGTCTTTGACGGGGTCTGCGACTTCTTCTCCGACCTGTCGTGGTCGCGGCACGAAGGTGGTGGAAATCTGAAGGTGGCGTAATCATACAGATGAGCAATCGACGCAACCGGCGGCTGACGCCGCCGAAAGAGATCCCGCCATGACGAAGAATCCCGCTATCGTCGATGAGGTTCCATTCGAGCCGGCGTCGGCGGGGGGCGGGTGGCGAGATGACCAGCAGCCTGATACCGGCACAACCACTGCAACCGTCAACATTTGGGCCGGTGACTGAAGAGGCCGGGACGGTCCGCAGTGGTACCGGCGAACGCCCCCTTTTCATGGCTGAAGAAGATTGGCTATGGTTCGGTGAACCCTTGATCCAATTCCGGATCGTCCCATTTCCCCGCAACGACAGCCCAGCGGTCTATCCATGACTGGAACGCGGGGTCATCGATCCGGATCTGAAACGTATAGAGCCGATTGACGATATCCTTCATCAGCGCGCGCATCTGGTCATCATCGATGTGGGAGACCTCGGGCCACGGAATTTTCCGTCCCTCAGCGTCGACGACCACTACGTCGGAATAGTCCCCGGTCTTGGTGACCGGGACCAGACCGGCGTGGATATCCTCCAGCTTGGTATTGCGCACGCACATCATGGCCATGACCTTGGCCAACATGGCGACAATCCGCTTTTCGTCCGCTTTCCTCATGGCCGGATGGTAGCAGCGAATCTCCTTCCGAACCACGGCCCCAAACGAGGAAAGCGGCCGACTGAGGGATTCCTCCCCCGGCCGGCCGCGTCGTTTCGTTGTGCGCTGATGATCACGTCGTCGAAGCGGCAGCCTCCCGGCTGGCCACCTGCGCCTCCAGCGCCTGGATGGCGGTGTAGACGGCGGCGGCATCGGCCTCGCTGGCGGTTTGACCGTCGATGATTTTGACGACCACCGGCAACACCTGCTCGATCTCGGGCAGGAGCTGCGCGGCGACGGTGAGGATCTGGATGATAACGGCAATGTCCATGTCATTTGCTCCCGGTGGTGGTGGTTTTCGGCGTCAGGCCATTGGCCTGTAGCGCCGCCTGGAAGGCGGACAGCGCGGTCTGGGCGGCGAGGGCCTGGTCGCTGGTGGGGGCATGCCCCTTGGCGGCGGCGGCAGCGATGGGATCGAGGACGCTCGCCACGCCGGTGCGGGCGTCGTGCAGGGTCTTGACCACCGCCGGATCGGCCTTGCCCGAGGCCAGGTACTCGTTCTCGGCCGCCAGGGCGGCGCCGTAGCCGGCCTCGACGGAGACGATGGTGGTGGTCGGGTCCTGCATGTTGGAGCAGGCCGATAGACCCAGCAGCCCGGCGGCCCCGAGAGCGAGCACGAGGACAGCCGTCGCAATCGGGCCAGCCGCCGAGGGTGGCGCCGGGGATGCCGGCGCTTCCGCCGCCTTGGCCGCCGGGGCCGGCGCGATCCCCTGCGCCTGGAGCACCGGCGTGGCGATGCGCACGATCCAGGTGACGAAATCCGGCTGCTTGCCGTTGCTGGCGTTGCCGACGTTGATGGCAAGAAAGCTGATAACTTTGCGGACGATCAGCCAGTGCGACCCCGGTGCCGGCTGCGGCAGCGCGGCATCCAGCGTCGAGGCGGCGGCGACGAGGGCCGTGATGGTCGGCCAAGCGGCGGCCCAAAGGGTCAGGAGAGAGATATGGTCCACGGGATTTTCCTTTCGGGCATGAAAAAACCGCCTCGGACGGCTGCCGGGCGGCGTGGAAAAGATACGGCGGAACGCGCTGGTCAGGCGATGGCGCGCTGCCAGTTGGCCATGTACTGGGCCACGGTGGCGGCGCCGTCGGCGGTGTTGTAATGGCGCTTGTAGTAGGCGGCCTGCGCGGCGAGGTCGCCGGCCGGCGGCAGCGGTTCGGGGGTGCGGGCATAGACCAGCCGGGCCATGGCGACGGCGTAGTAGAGGTTGCCGGCCATTTCGCTGGCCCCGTCCTCGCCCACCTGCGCCTCGACCATCAGCCGCTGGACCTTGCCGGCAAGGTCGGAGCGGGAGTGCAGGAAGTTGCGCCAGATGTCGTCATGGGTGGCGGGCTCCATCTGGCAGATGCCGATGGCCGGGCCGGCACCCAGTTGGTGCAGCCAGTGGCCACCGCCGGATTCCTGCAGGATGGTGCCGATCATCAGTTCCTCGGCGGCGGGCCCGCCCAGGCCGATGGCGTCCAGCGTCGGCCGCACCACGAGGTCGCGGAGCTGGCGGATGTCGATGCCCTGGTCTGTCATACTTGGTCCTCCTCGGTGGGTGGATTGGGCGCCCGCCACTGCCGCCAGCGCAGCAGCACCCCCAGCCCCATGAAGGCGGCGGTGAGGATCAGGATGACGGCCTGCAGCAGCGGCGAGAGGAACTGGGACCACCAGGCCGCCGCGAGCGCGGTGGCACTGGTGACGGTGTCGGCGAGGGTGTGGCGCATGCCGCCTCCAATTTTCGGGATGAGGGTTTATCCGCCGACCACGGTAACGAAGGCTTGGCCGACATCAGCCCAACCGACCCCGTCGCCGACGATGGCGAGGGCCGCCTGGGCGATCGAGCCAACGCCCACGCCGTCGCCGACACAGGCCATGCCGATCTGGCCGACATCGGCAATGCCGGGGCCGTTGCCCACCGTGGTGACGGCGGCCGAGGCGGCGCTGATCCGCCCCGGCCCATCGCCAGCGGTGACGATGGCGAATTGGCCGACGTCGGCGGCGGTGCCCATCACGCCGCCTCCAGCCCGATCTGGCAGAGGTTGACCGCCGAGGGCGTCCAGGCGACGCCGCCGGGAGCCTGCGGGAAGGTGGCCGAGAGGTACCAGAACGACGCACCGGTGGTCAGCGTGTAGGGTGGCGAGACGTCGTCGACGCCGTTGACGCGGGCGTGCAGCTTGAGCGCCCGCGCCCCCGAATCCTCCTTGCGGGCGCAGGCGGTCAGCACCACGCCGTCGATGGCGGTGGGCGCGCCGGGCAGATCGGTGATGTTGTAGTAGTCGAGCGTGCCGGCCTGGCTGGTGGTGTTGTAGAGGGCGGTCTGATAGGCCTGCCCGTCCACCGACGCCCAGTTGGCGACGGCGCCGCCCACCCGCGACCACTGGGTCTTGTCGCCGACGGCATTGGGCAGGCTGGTCCACACCGAGCGCGGCGGCAGCAGGGTGGTCGCCGTGTCGGTGCCGTCGGTGAGATAGGAGACCAGATCATCGACGGTGACATTCTGGCCGTTGGATTGCCAGCCGGCCGAGCAGAAGGTGATGTACTGGAGCGCGAAGCTGATCCCCAGGTTCGCGGTGGCGATGATGGCGCCGTTGAGCGCCAGCGTCACCCACCCGGCGTTCGGATTGCACGACAGCGACAGCCAGTATTGGCTGTTGCCGCTGACGGCATAGGTGGCGGACGTAGCCAGCACGGCGTTGGTGGAATTCTGGCGGATGCGCACGGTGCCGGTGTTGTCCAGGGTGACGCGCACCCCGTCGGCGCCCTGGCCATCGGGAAACGTCGGCGTCGCGGTGAGCTGGAACAGGTTGCCCTCGCCGCCCGGCAGCGTGGGCAGGAACCAGCCCATTCCGAGAAAGCGGGTGCCGATGTTGGGCACCGCCCAGATGATTCCGCTGCCGACGTAATTGCCGAGATTGAGCGCCTTGGGCACCACGCCGCTTCCCTGCAACGTGCGCACCCCCGCCCCGGTGGAGATGCCCATGAAGTTGCCGTTGGCGAGTTGGGCCGACCAGGGCTGTATGATCTGGGCCAGATCGGTCGGCGCGCCGAACTGCTCGAAGCCGCAGGCCCATTCCAAAGTGAGCGCCAAGGCGATCTCCTACGTCATGATCCACAGGAACGGCACGGCGGACGGAGCGATCACCCCACCGCCGCCCCACAGCACCTCGACGGCCATTTGCCCCAGCCGCATGGGCGCAACACCCCGGTACAAGACCTCCATTGCGGCCTGGCCGGACCACACGCCGGTCGGACCGGCGGCGCTGGCATGCAGCACCTCGACCGCCACCTGCCCCAGATTGGCGGAGGGATTGCCGCTGATCAGGGCTTCGGCGGCGATCTGGCCCTGACGGATGGCAGATTGACCGTCGCGCAGAACCTCGACCGTGGTCTCGGTGACGTTGACGCCGGTCACGACGCGATCTTGGCCCCGGCCGACAGGCTATCGACGCCGGTGGCCGTCCAGGCCGCCCCGGTATTGGGATCGGTGTCGGCATAGGCCGCGAAGTAGGCATAGGAGGTGCCGGGAGCCTGGGCGGTGCCGGAAACCTCGGTGGTGCCCGACTTGATCTGCACCGACACCGTGCGGGCGCCGCTGTCGGTCTTGCGCAGCAGCGCCGACACCTTGACGCCGCCGATGTTGGACGGCGAGGAGGACAACGCGCCGAAGCCGTACAGATCCTCGGCCCCGACCGTGCTCGACGCGACATAACTCAGATCCCCGCCCGGCGGAACCTCGTTGATCTCGCTGTAATTGCCGGAAAGCCCGGTGACGTTGCCCCAGACCTGCAGGCTGGACTGACCGGAGCTCATGGCGGGCGCCGTGGCCGGGACGCCGCTCGAATAGGTGACGTTGGCGGTGGTGCCGGCGTTGGTGGAATAGCTGCTGTTGTCCTGCCGCTGCATGGAAAGCGACGTGTCGGTGAGATAGCCGATCCACAGCGGCGTGCCTGGCGAGAGCGTCTGCGGCGTGGTGAGCGCCATGGTCACGGCGGTGCCGGCGGTGGTGCCGGTCACCTGCGGCCCGCTGGAGAGCAGGTTGCCGGGCGCGCCGTTGTTGTCGGCATAGACGGCGGGCTTGAAATTGGCGCTGGTGGAGGTGGATTGCGGCATCGCCGACACGCTGGCCAGCGTCCCCGCCACCGTCGGCGTGACCTTCCGCAGGAAAAGCTGGTTGGCCGACATGTAAGCGGTGGAGCCGTTGAGGCTGTACCAGGCCCCGATCACCCCCTGGCCGGGGGTGAAGGCGACGGAGACATCGGCGGTGGGGAACAGCGTTTCCACTCGGCTGTCCCCGCGCACGGCGTTGTTGGCGCTGCCGGTGCTGTCGAACAGGTACATGTCGTCGAAATTGCAGGTGTTGCCGTTGAGCAGCACGGTGTTGGCATAGGCATTGCCGCTGCTTTTCAGGTTGCCGGTGCCGGTGAACACCTGAACGCCATCGAGCCACACGGTGTAGGCGCCGCTGGAGGCGAAGGTCAGGTCCCATTCGACGTAGTGCCAGGAATTGGCGGTGACGGCGGAGGACGAGATGGCGACCTGGGTGCCACCCAGGTTGCCCTGCCACAGCACCAGCTTGCCCTGGGAATTGAAGCCCAGCGAGCACTGGTTGGTGCCGGCATCGGCGAACAGGACGCCGCTGGGGTTGGAGAGATTGGGCTGCAGCGCGATGCCACCGATCAGGCGGGGATAGTTGGCCGGCAGCGAGCGGCTGGCGGTGGAGCCATAGCTGATCTGCAGCGCCAGGCTTCCCGCGAAGCGGCCGGCGACGAACATGCCGTTCTGCGGCACGGCGGTCCACTCGCTGCCCATGGTCGAGTTGGTGGGCGCGGCGTAGAGCGGGCCGTACTTGTCGAATCCGTCCCAGAAGATGTCGGCCATGGTTACCTCGTCCCGGTGATGGTGGTGCTGGGGCCGGCGAAGGTGGCGTCGGCCGGCGACGGCGCGTCGAGCTCCAGCACGTCGCCCGGCGCCAGCACCACCTGGTTGGCGAAGGTGAAGCTGCCGGTGGTCGCCCCGGCGGCGAAGGCGATACTGCCGATCGCCGTGCCGTTCTGCTTGATCGGCAAAGAAATCGCGTTGGTGGGCGCGGTCTGACAGACGGCCCGGCTGCCGGCCAGACCGGCCGGCAGGGTGACGGCGCGCACCATCTCGATCCGGAACAGCACCTGCCCGGCGGCGGGAAGCCCCGGCAGGAAACCGGCGATGTCGTAGGGATTGACCCCGGCCGTCGGAGCCACGGCGGTGACCTGCCCCGCCGCGTTGATGGTGATGCCGCCATAGGTGCCGGCCCCATTCAGCAGCGGAAAGCCGGTGCCCTGGGGCGTGTAGCTGTAGGCGGTGCAGGTGGAGAGATCCTGCACCCCGCCGCCCCAGACGTTGAAGGATTGGAGCTTCACATAGATGGCTTGGCCGACATAGGCCTGGGGCAGATTGTACTGGAACACCGCGCTATCCAGCCGCGCGAACAGCGCCCCCGTCGCATGGGCGCCAGCCGCCGTGCCGTAGAGCCCGCGATAGAGGGTGGTCAGGCTGTACCTCCCGCTCGCCGTCAGAGTGGCGGTCTCGAACGCCAGCAACTCGCCGTCGCACCAGCACAGCGTGCGATAGGCGGCGGCATCGGCGGCGGTGCCGGAGGACAGGGTGCCGGCGCTCTCGGCGAGGTCGACGGCGAGCGTGTCCCCGGTGTCGGGATTGGCGCCCGAAAACGCGGCCAGGCCGGCGGTGAGCACGCCCATGCGCGCCGGCCCGTTGATGGCGCCGGCCATCTCGTAATCGGTGCCGTCCACCGACAGCCAGACATTGCAGCCGCCCCAATTGGGATCGGCCACGTCGTTGGCGCCGCCCGAAGCGGCGATCCACACCTGGGCCACCCCGCCGGTCAAGCTGGCCGGCGGCTCGAAGATCACCGGGGGATTGACCGGGGCAGGCACGGCGGCGGGGTTGATGGTGAGGCCGTTGCTGTTGCCCTGACTGGGGTAGGCGGACGCGGTGGCGGTGCCCGAGGGGAATTCCTCGGCGACGACGGTGAGGATGCCGTTGTCGTCCTCCTCGATGGAGGTGATGCGCACCGCCACCTTGGCCATCCCCATGCCGGTATCGGTGAGCGTCACCAGATCCATGGGCTCCAGCAGGAAATATTCCCAGGAGAGCTTGAGGGTGTAGGTGTTGCGGATGTTGACCGAGCGCTGGCAGATCAGGTTGGCCGCGATCTGCGCGACGGAGGCCGCCGTGTATTCATGCGCCGATACCTGGGACGCGACCCGCAGGCCGAATCGCTCGATGCTGGCCTGGTCGCGGGCCTCGACGGTGTTGACGTTGTAGAGGACGGTGCGGTCGGAGAATTCCAGGCGGGTGCAGTTGTAGGCGTCGTTGGGGTCGGAGCGGATCAGCTGGACCGGATCGCCGTCGCTGGGCCGCACATAGTCGTTGTCGGACAGATCGTAGACCGGCGTCACATTGGGGGTGAAGACGTACCCGTTGCCGGTGACCGGCGTATCGCCATAGGGAATGGCCTTCAGCACCGAGCCCGACCACACGGCCGCCGTGTTGGTGATCTGGAACCAGCGGGCCAGCACGTCGTTGGCCTTCTCGACCGAATCCAGGCAGGGCGAGAAGTCGAGGCCCAGTGCCCGGCACCAGGTCTGCCAGGACGAGTCGCCGGTGGTCTGGGCGTTGGCGCCGGAGAACCACGAGGCGGTGTCGATGGCGGACGCCGGCAGCCCGACCCCGTGCAGGCCGGTGAGATAGTCCTGGGCCACCGAGGGGATGTCGGCATCCCCCTGGCCGTTGACGCCCGTATTATAAAGTGCGCCGAAAGTCTCGATCTTGAGGTTGGGCAGCGAATCGTTGGAACCGAGGTCGAAGCTGGCCGAAGCCAGGTAAGCGGTGTAGCGGTAGTTGAGCGCCTGCGACGGGCTGAAGGAGGCGAGCCAGCCCCAGGCCGTCTGCGAGGACGTGCCGAGAAAGGCGGTGAGCCCCAGCGCCCCGGGGCTGCCGTACTGGTCCTTGCCCTTCCAGATGTTGCCGAAGCCGCTGATCGGCCCGGCGCAAATACCGAGTTGCAGCCCGGTCTGGTAGGTGTAGCTGGTGACCGTCTTGCTGCTGCCGCCCTTGCCGCCGGCCTTGGAGGTGTGGGGAATGGCGTGGAAGTTGCCGTACCACAGCAGATTGATGCCGGTCGCCGCCCGTCCCCACACCAGCGGCACCGGCAGGGTGGCGATCGACGTGTTGATGGCGATGTCGGTGTAGTCCGGCTTGACGTCCGACTTCTTGCCGCCGCCCATCAGCCAGCTCATCCCCGCCTCCACGGATCAAAGAAGCGGCGCGCCGGGTTCTCGGAGAGCGGACCCGGCAACGACACGTCGGATTCGACCACCCTTCCCTCGGGCTGGTAGGCGTGAACGACCAGCGGCCAGCCGGTGACCACGCCGCCATGGGCGTAGGCGCGGCCGATCCGCCACACCACGATGTCCCCCGGTGCCGGCGTCTCGACCTCCGAGCCCCTGGCCACCAGGAAGCCGAGATAGCGCTCGTCGTCGCGATGCAGGTGCCATTGCACCGGATAGGGCCGGGGATCGAACGGCGGCACGATGCCGGCGTCGACATAGACGCGGACCAGCAGCATGCCGCAATCGACCCCGGCGCCGAGCACGTCGGCCTGATGGTGATAGGGCGTGCCGATCCAGCGCCGGGCCTCCGCCACGACGGCGGCCCGCTGAAGTGCTTCGGTCATGAGAGGTGCCTCTGGATCGATTGCGGGGCTGCCGCCATTCGTCAATACATCGCCAGTTCGGGCGGCGGCACGAACGGGAAGCCCCGGAAATTGGCGAGGTTGTTGAACCGTCCGGCGCAGGTGGCGGTGGTCTTGTCGCAGCCCTTGTAGACCACGAAGCCATCTCCGGCCGCCGGCAGGTAATCGAGCGGCCGTTGCAAGGTCAGCCCCGCCACCGTCGATTGCCGCACCGTGCGGGACACCCCGACATTGGCCCCGCCCTCGAAGGTGACGGTGCCCTGGTCGTAAAGATCCTGGGCCGCCCCCGACCACGGGATGAAGGTGAGCGTCGGGTTGGTGCCGACGGTGCCCGAGGCGCTGTTGGCCGATTTCGACAGACCGCACAGCCCGTCGTAAAGGGTGTTGAGGCAGGACGGCT
Organism: Pseudomonadota bacterium; assembly: GCA_021848545.1. GTDB lineage: Bacteria > Pseudomonadota > Alphaproteobacteria > Rhodospirillales > Magnetospirillaceae > JAJZUL01. Next base: position 5,448 of record JAJZUL010000021.1, on the reverse strand, counting down.
GCCAGATGTCGCGCGGCATGTCGATGGCGAGCTTGTTCAGCATCGACTTCACCGTCATCCGGCAGGAAAGCCGGCCGATGTTGTCGACGGTGGCGACCTCGCCGTGGAACATGGTCACCAGGGCGTTGGCGATGGGCGCCATGCCGGGGGATGTCATCACCACCCGCGCGCGGTCGAAGATGGCGCCGTCGAACCGCCCCTCCCGCACCGCCACCGGCCAGGGCAGGCCGGCGATGGTGGAGGTGGGCTTGAAGGCGATATCGACCTGCTGTTCGTCGATATCGACACCGACGGTCTGCTTCAGCTTGAGCCCGTCGATCAGGATGTCGCCGGCCGCGAACACCAGCGCCGGGCCGCCCGATTGCGGCACCGACACGGGGTACTGCGCGTTGGTGTACCGGGCGGTGGTGCCGTCGGCCAGCACCAGCGTGAAGCAATCGGCGAAGGCCAGTTCCCGGCTGCTCTGCAGCGCGGCGATCAGGGCGGCGGGGGAGGATTTCACGCCAGCACCGTGGTCAGCTTGAGCTCGTGCAGCGTCCACAGGTTGGCCATGAATTCCTCGAAGTCCTGAGTGTCGGCGGCGAACCGGCAGACGAAGTAGTAGCGGAACGACGAGGTGATCTGGGCACCGGCCGCCGGGGCGGTATGGAAGGTGAGCGTGTTGGGCGCCGCGAAGGTGTAGCTGGCAGGGTCCTGCAGGATGCCACCGACATAGACGCCGGCCAGATCGGCCGGAAACACGTAGCCCACCGGCTCGAAAGCCTCTCCCACCGGGCGGACCAGCGTGAACACCGTGGTGGTGCCGTCGCCGACGCCCTGGCCGCCCAGGGTCACGGTGTCATCAGCGGTGTCTTTAGTAACGGCGCCGAGATCGAGCAGGAAGGTGTCGTATTGCCCCTGGCGGGCCAGGAAAAAACCCATCAGGGTCTGGATTTCCTGGGTGGCATCGCCGCGCAGCATCTCGAAGGTCAGGGTGAGATCGTAGATGGCGTATTGCTGCCACGCCGTCCTGATCTCGCGGCCGGAGACGTGGGCAGCGACCCGCGTCTTGAACTTCGGGCTGACATGCGCGCTCCACGACAGGCCGGCAAGCGGAAGTTTCTCCGTGCTCACGGTGGGCGGGCTCCAAAACAGGCAGAGGGTTTCGACGGCGGCGAAGGCAATCCGCAACGGGGCGTTGCCCTTGGCGACAAGCTCGGTGGCGGCCTGCGCCACCCTTACCGGCGCCCAGCCCTTGGCGATGGCTTCCGTCGCGGCGGTATTCACGCGGACGGGCGCGGTGCCTTTGGCAGCCACCTCGGCGGCGGCCAGGTTGAAGCGTGCCGACATGGGACCCTACTGGACCAGTTCCGCGCCCACCTGGAGGGCGTTTGCCGCCTGGTAGCTCCAGCTTCCGCCGGTGTTGGGGTCGGTGGCGAAGATGTCGGCATGGCCGGCATAGGAGCCGCTGGTGCTGACCACCGCGCCGGTGGCCTTGGCCGTTCCCGACTGGATGACGGACTGGACCTGGCGCTGGCCGGAATCATCCTGGCGGGCCACCAGCACGGTCTGCACCGCCAGCACCTGCGGCGCGTTGGCCACCGGCGAGAGGGTGTAGAGATCGATGTCGCCAGCGGTGGCACAGGACACGTAGGAGGAATCGTCCATGTAGGGATTGGAGGCCAGTTGCCAGTTGGCCGAGGCCGATCCGGTCGGCGTCCATTGCGTCGAGGCGCCCGCCCCGTCCGGCACCTGCGCCGGCACCCGGGTGTTGCCGAGGAAGGTGTTCAGCGCCGTGCCGGTGTTGTCGCAGATGTAGAAGTCATCGACGACGGCGGTGTTGAAGCTGATCTGGTCGACGCCGGTCGAGCCGTTGTTGGCGGTGCCCGCCGAAACCACGGTGAGCACCACCTGCTCATTGACACGCACGGTGACGGCGCCGTTGCCGGCGCTGATCACCCCAAAGACCTCGATGTACTGCCACACCGCGCCCGGAATGACCGCCATCGGCGCCGAGGACGCAGCGGCCGATCCCCACGGGGTGCAGGTGACGGCACCCGCCGTGCTGAAGTTCAGGCGGAAGTCCGTGCCTTTGACCGAGTCATTGAAATCGACCTCGATGCCGGAGGGATTGGCGAGGGCGAAGCCGCAAGTGAAGGTGTCAAGCCGGGCCGGCAGGTTGATCTGCCCCAGCCTGGCCGCACCTCCACCGGCGCGGCCCTGGCCCGGCAGGATGGTGGCGTTGGTGAAGCCGAGACTGGCCAGGACCGAGGCCGGGGCCAGCGGCGTGAGCCAGTCGAAGCCGGCGATCTTGATCAGACTCATGATGTGTGTCCCTCAGGCGCCGGGCGCTCGCCTCCGCTCGCTTGGCTACGCGCCAACGATGGCGCGGGGCCTCAGCGGCCCAGTCGCTTCGCTCCGTTACCGGAACGCTCCGTTGCGCATCTGGTTGGACAGCCAGCGCCGCATGGCCGAGCCCTGTTGGGTGAGCAAGGCGCCGAGATCGACGTTGGCGCCGTTGTGGATGGTGGGCGCGTAGTGGAAGCTGACGTCGCTCCCGCGGGCCGCCGGAGAGCCGGAGGGGCCGGAGGTCAATTGCCCCATCGCCTCCGCCGCGCCGTGCGGCAGCCCCATGGCCATGGCGCCGCCCATGGACAGCACCGACTGACCGGAGCGAATCCCGGCCGCCTGGGCGGCTGGTACGATGATCTCACCCTGGTGAACTTGCGCCACCATGTCGCGGGGCACGAACGGCGTGCCGACATCGAAGCTGGGGATCATGCCCCCGAAGGCCGCCACGGCGGCGAAGGCGGCGGCCGCCGCCGGGGGCGCCAGCAGCCAGCCAACATAAGGGATCTGCGCCACGTCGTCATAGACGGCGGCGGCCGTGGACGCGGCATGGCCCATCACGCCGGATTTCTGGGTCGCCGCGTTCGCCACCGCGCCGGCCTTACTGACCGCACTACGCGCGGCCACGCCCCCCGTGACAGCCGCCGTCTGGGCCGTCTGCGACGCCACGGTGGCCGCCGTCAGGCTGGCAAGCTGGCTGGACAGCAGCGTAAACACCTGTTTGATGCCGGCCTGGGCGAAGCTCTCCACCATCGACAGCGCCAGACGCCGCATGCCCTGCTGCAAGGTCTGGGTGCCCATCAGCATGCCGTCGATGGAGGTGGTGAAGGCGTGCTCGATGGGAGAAAAGGCGTTCTCCCACGCCGTCTTCACCTGCTCGGCCACCCGTTGGTTGAGGTTGGCGGCATCGACGGCGTATTGCTCCTGGGCCGCCGCCAGATCTCCTTGAGCCTTGGCGATCTGAACCGGCGTGCTGGAACCGTCGCTGATGATGTCCTGGAATTCCGCCTGCTTGGCCTTGAACTCCAGGGCGAGCGCGTTCATGCGGCGGTCGAGGTCCGCCTTGGCCTCGGACCCGTCGATGCCGCCGAACATCTGGTCCAGCAGGCCGCCGCTCTTGGCCTTGGGCGCACGCGCGCCGGCCAGGTCGATCTTGGCAAGCTGCGCCTGGCTGGCCAGCGCGATTTCCCGGATCTTGCGGTCGTCCTGGATCTGGCTCTGGAGCAGCCGCGTCTTCTCGTCCAGCGCCGCCTTGTAGTTCTTGACGTCGTCGCCGTAGAGGGACTGGCCCTTGCGCACCCACTGATCGGCCAGCGCGATCTGCTGGACGACGTTGCTTTTCGACGCCTCGATCTTGAGGCGCATGGTTTCCGAGAAGTTCTGCCATTCGTCGGACAGCGCCTTGGCGTCGAGGCTTTGCTGCAGGGAATTGATCTGCTTGCGGATCTCGATTTCCGCCCGTGACCCCGTCTGCACCCCTGCCAGATGATCCTGCCAGAACTGGAGTTCGTACTGTTTGGCCTGCTCGCCGGTCATCCGCCGGGCCGCGAGTTCCTGCTCCAGTTCGTCGCGTAAGGACTGCAACTGGCCGGCACCGGCCCGGTTGTTCAGCTCCCGCTGCTGGCGCCGCAGCAGGGCGATGTTGTCCTTGATGATGGCGGCCTCGCCGCCGGTGGCCGTCTTCAGCGCCTCCTCGTCGCGGGCCAGTTCCTGCTTGATGCGGTCACGCTCGGCATCGTCGCCCTTGAGCTTGAAGTTCTCGTCCTGGATCTCGCGCAGGATGCGCAGGTGTTCCGCGTCGCCCCCCGAAACACCCCCCGATTTCCCCCCTGAAACACCCCCCGAAATTCCGCCGCCCCCCGATACCGGGGCAGCCGCCGACGGAATGGCGACGGTGAACCCCGCCACCTCCTGCTTCGCCTGATGCATGCCGTCGATCCAGACGGTCATCCATTCCATGATGTGGGCGAGGTTGGTGGTGAAGCGGTTGGCCCACTTCGAATCCCCCAGGGAATGGGTGAGGTCGTCCCAGGCAGCCTTGAGCTCGTTGCTGGACTTCTGCATCGGCGTCAGGCCGTCGTTGACCAGCGGCCCGAACTTCGCCTGCAAGGCGTCGATGGCGACGGCGTAGGCCTGGGCCTTCTGGCCGCCGGCCTCAAAATCGTGGATGGCCTTGGCTTGCTCCACCGACAGGAAGGGGAATTCGCGGTCGAGCTTGACCAGGGCGTCGTATCCCCCTTTCAGCGCCTCGACCAGCTTGCCGGCCGCCTGCGGCACCTGCTCTCCCGTCACCCGGGCGTAGCCGGCGGCGGCCTGCCCCAGCTTGACGTAGGACTCGGTGCCGATGTCGCGGGTTTGCGCAAAGGCCGCGACCATCCCGGTTGCCGAGGTGGTGGTGACGCCGTACAGGTCGCGGATCTGAAGGATGGTCGATTCCACCTGGGTGCGGGTGTAGGCCAGCCCCTGTCCGGTGGCGTCCATGGCCGCCTTGATCTGGCCGAAGGATTCGGCCCAGCGTTCGGCGCTGGCCACCGCCTCGTAAAAGGCGCCGCCCAGGGCGGCGACGGCGCCCACCGCCAAGGTGGTGGGCGACAGCAGCGCGCCGAACGCACCCGCCAGCCCGCCGGTGCGTTCTCCCAGCACCATCATCGAGCCGGCCATCCGCTTGTAATTGCCGGTCAGGGCCTCGTGGGCCATGATCAGCTTCTCGCGGAAGATGCCGGCCTGGTGCTCGCCCGCCGCCGAAAGGCCCTCCATCGGCGTCCGTGCCGCCGCCAGCTCGGTGCGCAGCTTCGAGACACCGGTCTGGGCACTGGCCGCCGCAGCGGCAGCCTGCGCCAGCCCGGCCTTCAGATCGTCGGAGGCGGATGCCCCGGCCGCGCGCATCTGCGCCGCCATGGTGCGCAGTTCGGCGGTGGTGGCCGACAGGTCGGCCTTGGCGACGGCCAGCTTCGCCGTCAACTGGGTGACGTCGGCGCTGATGCTGACGGCGATGTTGGTGGACATGGGTCACGCCTTGTAGCCGACGTACCACTTCATCAGCAGATGGGTCGGCGGGTTGCGGCGCCAGTACGCGAGCAGGTCGAGATAGGCCGGAAACGGCATGGCGTCGATCTCGGC
>JAJZUL010000058.1 GCA_021848545.1 Pseudomonadota bacterium | reverse complement strand
CTTGGCTATCCTCGCTTGCGCTCCGAGGCCCCGATGGAGCCTCTCCGCACGCTGCGGCGGCCTCAACGGCCTAGTCGCTCCGCTCCAACGCGCCTTCACCCGATTACCCTGGGTGAACCGATAGTCGCTCTTGTCATCGGGGCGGTTATCGTGGAATCATTCCAATACCATGACGATGCGCGCCGAGCCCGATTCGCCTTTCGCCGATCTGATCCAGACCGACCCCGGTCTGGCGGTTCTGCGCATGGCCGCCCTGTCGGCCGAGCCCGGCGGCGCGCTGGACGATGAAACCCTGGATTTGCTGTTCGAACAGGTCGAGGACGGCGTTCTGGACGGGGTTTCGGCGACGGCGGCCTGGCGCGAATTGGAACGGGGCCTGATGGCGCCGGTGCCCTCGGCGATGATCCGGGGGCTGAGCGATTGCGGCGCCCTGTTCGTCATTCTGCCCGAAGTGGCGGCGCTGTTCGGCGTTCCCCAGATCGCCGACGACCCGCCCCAGGTGGATATCGGCCATCATCTGGTGCGCGCCCTGGACGAGGCCGCCAATCGCCAGGCCCCCCTGGCGGTGCGTTTCGCCCTGTTGGTGATGAATGTGGGCAAGGCGGATTCGCCGCCCGAACATTTGCCGGTTCATTACCGCCATGTGGATCGCGGCCGCCCGCGCATCCAGGCCATGGCCGAGCGTTTCGGCGTGCCCGCCGCATGCCTGGATCTGGCGTTGCTGGCGCTGGTGGAATGCGAGCGCGTGCACCGGGTGGGCGAAGTGCGGGCCGGACCGGTCGCCGCGCTGCTGGAACGGGTGGGCGCCTTCGACCGGCCCGAAACCTTCACCCGCCTGATGATGCTTTGCGCCTGCGATTATTGCGCTTATGAGGGGCGGTCCGGCGACGATTACCCCAAGACTCGCCTGCTGAACCGGGCGCTGGAGGCCTGCGCCGGCATCGACGCCCATGCTTTGACCCCCGATGGCGGCGAGATCGACGTGCGCGAGGCCCGGGCCGAGGCCATCGCCGCCGCCTTCGGGTCGAATCGCTGGTCCAGCCGGGTCGGTGGCGCGACCGGCGCCTGAGAGTTTGTGAAAGAATGCCCACCCGGCGTGAAATCGACGGAAAAACGCCACTGTTTCCAATGGGCGTTCTTTTGCAAGTTCGATTGATTTACAAGCTCTGACGCGCTTTTTACGAAATAGCCCTGCACGAACGGGCGTTGTTCCCGATTCGGCGATCGGGATGCACCCCAAATATCGTTACAAGGAGAACGGGATGACGACGGTCGCGGACCGGTTTATCGCCAATCTGGAAGGCGGCGACGTGTTCGCCGATCCCTTTCGCCATTGGATCATGCGCGAGGTCTTTCCCGATGCCATCGCCCGCGAATTGGATGGGATCGAGGTTTCGGCCGGTGAGAATCTCGATTACGGCGGGCGGCGCGAATGCAACAACGCCCAGCGCGTGTTCTTCTCTCCCGACGTCCAGGCGCGCAACCCGGCGGCGGCGGCGGTGGCCGGCGCCCTGGCCGATCCCCGCACCGTGGCCGCGATCGAGCGGGTGACCGGCTGCGATCTGGAAGGCAGCCTGTTGCGGGTGGAATACGCCCAGGACAGCGACGGTTTCTGGCTGGAGCCCCATACCGATATCGGGGCCAAGCGATTCACCCTGCTGTGCTATCTGTCGGTGGGTGAGGGCGGCGAGGGCTGCGGCACCGATCTGTTCCATCCCGATCGCACCCTGGCGAAGACGCCGCCCTTTCATTTCAACACCGCCCTGGTGTTCGTGCCCGGCCAGGACACCTGGCACGGTTTCGCGCCCCGGCCCATCCCCGGCATCCGCAAATCGGTGATCGTCAATTACGTCACCCCGGATTGGCGGGCGCGCCATGAACTGGCCAGTGAACGGCCGGTCAGATAAGCCTTTATTTTAGCTTTGACATTTGGCGCGGCGGACGGTCACATCGCCCATCTTCGCCAACATTGGGGCCGCCATGTATCCGCTGATCGCCGACCATGTCATCGCCAGTCTGAAGGCGTCGGAGCGTCACCGCGAACCCTGGCGCCATTGGCTGCTCGACGACATGGTGCCGGCCGAGGCGGCCGCCGCCCTGGAGGCGCTGCCCTTCGCCGCGCCCGGCGACATCCTGCATGACGGCCGGCGCGAAGCGAACAATTCCAGCCGGGTGTTCTTCGATGCCGAGACCCAGGCGGCCCATCCGGTGACCGCCGATCTGGTCGCCGCCTTTCTCGATCCCCGCACCCTGGCCGCGTTCGAGGCCGAATGCGGCATCGATCTGTCGGGGTCGCTGCTGCGCATGGAATATTGCATGGATGTGGGCGATTTCTGGCTGGAACCCCATACCGACATCGCGGTGAAGAAGCTGACCCTGCTTTTGTATCTGTCGGTGGGCGAGGGCAGCGACGGCTGCGGAACCGACGTGCTGGCGGTCGAGGAGCCCCATGCCCTGGTGGCGGTTTCGCCGTTCGGGCTGAACAAGGGCACCCTGTTCATTCCCGCCGGCGACACCTGGCACGGTTTTCACAAGCGGCGCATCAACGGGGTGCGCAAAAGCATCATCATCAATTACGTCACCGACGATTGGCGCGCCCGTCACGAACTCGCCTCGCATCAACCGGTGAAATAGCCCGGCATCGCGCCCGTCCGGGCGCTTGGCCGCCAGATACGCCAAAACCTCCCGGAACGGGTATCAGTCGTGGTCGTGCCCGCAGCCGCAGCCATGGTCGTGATGATGGTCGTGCAGATGCCGCCCGGCCTGACGCATGACGTCGGCCAGGGTGATGTCGGCCCGGCGATCGTCGCAGGTGGCGCGGATGAAATGACCGCCCTGCTCATCGTCCAGGGTTTCCATGCCCAGCCGTCCCTCTTCGATGGCGGCGACCACTTCGCCGTCGGCCATTTCCAAGGCTTCGGCCACCGCGCCGACCAGGGCGGTGATCTGATCGTACATCTCGCGTTCGTCCATGATCCCTCTCCGTCAAATCGGCGTCAGGATACGCCGGTGTCCGTCAACCCGCTACGCCGCACTTGACGCTGACCGGGCGGGTTCGCTAAACATCACCCCTCCCAAGGGAGACCTCCTGTGGCGGGAGTAGCTCAGTCGGTTAGAGCGCTAGATTGTGGTTCTAGATGTCGGGGGTTCGAATCCCCTCTCTCGCCCCAAGTTTGGGAAGGCCCTCGCCGGTAACGGCGAGGGCTTTTTCATTTGGAGTTTCATTTGGAGCCGGACGCCGCTTTCACCAGCATGGCGTGGAACGCGTCCAGGGCGCGGCCCATGGGCGCCTGTTTGTAGGGGTAGATGTCGGTCGGGTCGAGATCGTGGATGGCGCCGGCATGGTCCGCCTCGAAGAATACGAGATTGCCGGCCCCGTCCTCGGCGCAATCGATGGTCAGCACATCCAGGCCGACCCGCTCGGAAATGGCGCTCAGGACGGCGCGGTGGCGATGGCCGAATTCCTCGTCGAACCTTTCCATGAATCGCTGTTCCTCGGCGCGCTTGCCCGCATCCTGGTCCATGCCGGCGTTCATGTAATGCAGCATCCATTGGTCGGCGATGGCCATATGGCAGGGAAATGCCCGGCCGTCGATCAGGGCGACGCGGTATTTCCGGTATTGCCCATCGGGCGAGCGGTAATCGATGAAAGGCGCGACGTAATAGTCGCGATCGGTCTCTTTGGCCAGATAGGCGGCCAACTGATCCCGATCGGCGACGTGGGCCAGTCCCTGGCCGGCATGGGAGCCGACGGGACGGATCAGCAAAGGAAAGGCGTCGGGCGAAAAGGAATGGGGGTCGATGGCGGCGTGACGCCGGGTCGGGGGGCAGATCAGGCCGGGAATATCCGCCAGCAGGTCCGACATGGTATCCCGCCCCAGGCGCAGGATATGGCGGGGGTCGTTGACGATCGGACGCGGCCAGTGATCGACTAGGTCGCTCAACATCCGCAATGTCGCGTTGGTGCCGTCGTCCTCGCTGACGGCGACGATGGCCAGGTCGTGGTCGGGCAATCGCCGGGGCGGGTCTTCGCCGGGGACCAGGAACAGCTTAAGCAGGGTGACCGGCCGGTCGTGGACCAGCAATTCGATGGGCATGTTGGCCCGAAGATCGCCCGGCGCCATCAGGCAGAGCAGCCGCAGCGCGTCGGGTTGCCAGGCGGGGTCCTCGTAACAGCGTGCCAGTTGCAGGGCGCAGCGCTGATAGGCCAGAGCCTCGTCGCGCCGCCCGTACAGCAGCAGCGCCAGGCTCAGATCCATCAGCAGCGCCGGGTCGGAGGGCTGTTTCTCCAGGCGGCTCAGGCGATCGGCGATCAAAGGCTTCAGGGTAAGGCCGCGCTGCGCGCACAGCATCAACGGATAAGGCGCGGCCGGGCGGGGATGATGCCCCCCCTTGTCCAGCGTGAAGGAATGAAAAGTGTCGGCGGTCATATGCCTCGGTCTCGAATGAAAACGGGGACGGTCGCCCGTCCCCGTTTCACCGATTTTTATTACAACGGGGCTATCGCGCGCTCAACCCACTTTCGTGTCCCGTCGTTCGGTGAACGTGTCTGCAACCGAAAACCGCAGACGTCAAAGCTGGTTGGGCCTGGGAGGGGACGGATGGATGTACGCCCAGCCCTGGGCCTCCCGGATGGCGATCTCGCCCATGCCCGACGGCACGATGTGGATGAACGAGTACAGGTCGTGGCGATCGACATGCAGTTCCCGCAACGTGTTGGCGCATTGGGCTAAAATAACGCCCTCTTTTTGCAGTTTCAGCAGCTTTCCTTTGAAACCGTTGTGTTTTACGTAGACGTCGAAGCCCTTGCTGTTGGCGATCAGCTCTACGGTCACTTTCCCTTTGAGGCGCGGGTCCTGCAATATGTTTTCAATATTGGTCAGGGTTTTCTTGATGTCCTTGTTTCCCCCGGTATCGATCTGAAAGATCACGCCATAATGGGATTTCGTGGCCACCGCGCCGTGAAAGGAGCTGGCATGGGCGGCGCCGGCCCCGGCCAGCATGAACAGACTGGCGAAGGCCCCGGCGGCCAATCCGCGGACGATTCCGTGCAACGACTTTGCCATGGGTTTTGATCTCCTCCCCGTTTTTCATTAGTGATGCCTAAATTACGAAAGACGTATAAACGGTTTTTCACCGTATGGTCTAACTATATCAAAGTGTATCGCCATATTCTATTGAAGTTGATGATCGGTTCGGCCGTATACACCCGCCAAAAACGGCTCATATTACATGAGCGTGCCGTAATTTTTTGCGAAGTAGTGGGTGTTCGCGCTTTTTATTTATATTTTTCACAACAAATGGTGGCGGCCGGCGAAAAAATCGCACGCCCGTTTCGATTTTCGGTCGAAACCCTTCCCTGTTATTGGGGGTGGCGGCGGTCGAAAAAGATGCCGCCCGTTTTACGGGGTGTCGCCGCGCTGTGATCCGCCGACCGAGAGCGCGTCCGCCAGCCGGCCGAAATCCTTGTCGGTGGCCGGTAGCCCGACGCGCAACAGGTCGGGCCGGTCGGAAAAAGCGCGGACCAGGATTCCGGCGTACCCCAGCCGGTTCCACAAGGCGCGGGCGTCGGCGTGCCGGGTCAGACGGAACAGGGGCGTGCCGCCCACGACCTCCAACCCCGCCGTTTTCAGAACCCGGTCCAGGCGGCGGGTCGCGTCGGTCAGGCGGCGACGCGTCGCCGCCGCCCAGTCGCCGTCGGTCAGGGCCGTTTGGCCGATGGTGATGGCCGGGCCCGCCACCGCCCAGGGACCGAGACGGGCGGCCAGCGGCGCCAGCAGATCGGGCCGGGCCAGCGCGAAGCCCAGACGCAGCCCCGCCAGCCCATAGAATTTACCGAAGGAGCGCAGAATCACGGTCGCCGCCGGCGGCATTTCGGCCTGGGACAGTAGCGAAATTTCGGGCATGGGATCGGCGAAGGCCTCGTCCACCACCAGCAGGCCGCCGCGCGCGGCGATGCGGTCGGCCATCGCCGCCAGCGCCGCCGGCGGCACGATCCGTCCGTCGGGATTGTTGGGATTGACGATAATGGTGACCGCGGCGTCGGGCGCCGAACCGGGGTCGGTGATGATGCGCACGGTCCGGCCGGCGGCGGCCCAGGCGCGGGCGTGTTCGCCGTAGGTCGGCCCCGCCACCGCCACCGCGCCTTCGGCGGCGAGGGCCGGCAAGGCGGCGATCAGGGCGCTGGTCCCCGGCGCCGCCAGGACCGAATCGGCGCCGGCCGCGCCATAAGCCCGGGCGGCGGCCCGACGCAGGGCCAGATCCTCCGCCGATCCCGGCAGACGGGACCAGGCGGCGGCCTCAATCGCCGGTACCGGATAGGGATGGGGGTTGATGCCGGTGGACAGGTCGAGCCAGCCATCGGCCGGACGTCCCCAGCGCCGGTCGGCATCGGTCAGGTCGCCGCCGTGAAGGGGGGCCGTATCGAGGGGCGGACGATCGAAAGTCATGACGGCGACTTAGCGCATGGCCGCAGCCACCGGTCAAGGACGCGACCGCGTCGGCGGGGGTGTGCTTAGAAAATGATCGAAAGAGGCCTAATTTCTAGGCAATTACGGCTGTGGAAGGCCGTTTCTCCGGCCCTTTTCCTGGTGGTCGAAGTGGCATAAGGCGTGCTAAACGAAAGGACGGAAGGAAAAGGCGGGCTTGACGCTCCATTCAAGCTCGCCCAGGGCCAAGTTCATCCGGGGAAAGCGGATCCATGAAAAAGATCGAGGCAATCATCAAGCCGTTCAAGCTCGACGAGGTGAAGGAGGCGCTTCACGGTATCGGCCTTCAGGGGCTGACCGTGACCGAAGCCAAAGGATTCGGGCGCCAGAAAGGCCACACCGAGTTGTATCGCGGCGCGGAGTACGTGGTGGACTTCCTGCCCAAGGTCAAGATCGAGCTGGTGATCGAGGACGATCTCGTGGAACGGGCGGTCGAGGCTATTCAGCAGGCCGCCCATACGGGGCGTATCGGCGACGGCAAGATTTTCATCTCGACCGTCGAGGAAGCCGTGCGTATCCGTACCGGTGAACGGGGCAACGACGCCATCTGATCCAAGCGGCGGGACGCCTCCTGGCGGACCGGCGCAAGCCGGCCGACGGATCGGCGCGGAGGCCGCGCGGGCCGGATGGGTGTTCTTAAGGTTACCGAATCCAGATTCTAATAATCCTGCAATCCAACTCATAACTATCAGGAACGTGACCAATGTCCGACGTCAAAAAGGTCCTTGATATGATCAAGGAAAACGACGTTAAGTACGTCGATTTTCGTTTTACGGACCCGCGCGGCAAGTGGCAGCACACCGCCCAGCATGTCTCGACCGTTGACGAGGACATGCTGAAGGAAGGCATCATGTTCGACGGTTCTTCCATCGCCGGTTGGAAGAGCATCAACGAATCCGACATGATCCTGATGCCCGATTGCGCGTCCGCCGTCATGGACCCCTTCGCCGCCCAGCCGCAGCTCATCCTGTTCTGCGACATCGTCGAGCCCGCCACCGGCCAGCTCTACGACCGCGATCCCCGCTCGATCGCCAAGCGGGCCGAAGCCTATGTGAAGTCGTCGGGCGTCGGCGATTCCTGCTTCTTCGGGCCTGAGGCCGAATTCTTCGTGTTCGACGACGTGCGCTACGAAGTCGGCATGAACACCGCCTCCTACCGGCTCGATTCCGAGGAAGGCCCCTATGTCAGCGGCAAGGAATTCGCCGAAGGCAATCTGGGCCACCGTCCCGGCGTCAAGGGCGGCTACTTCCCGGTTCCGCCGGTGGACAGCCAGGTCGACATGCGCGCCGAGATGCTGACGGTGATGGCCGAAATGGGCCTGCCGGTCGAAAAGCACCATCACGAAGTGGCGCCGTCCCAGTCCGAACTGGGCATCAAGTTCGGCAGCCTGATCCAGTCCGCCGATTGGATGCAGATCTACAAGTACGTGGTCCATAACGTGGCCGCGTCCTACGGCAAGTCGGCGACCTTCATGCCGAAGCCGATTTCCGGCGACAACGGCTCGGGCATGCATGTCCATCAGTCGGTGTGGCGGGACGGCAAGCCGCTCTTCGCCGGTTCGGGCTATGCCGACCTGTCGGACATGGCGCTGTACTACATCGGCGGCATCATCAAGCACGCCAAGGCGCTGAACGCTTTCACCAACCCGCTGACCAACAGCTACAAGCGGCTGATCCCGGGCTTCGAGGCGCCGGTTCTGCTGGCCTATTCGGCCCGCAACCGCTCGGCTTCCTGCCGTATTCCCTATTCGGCCTCGCCGAAGGGCAAGCGGGTCGAGGTGCGGTTCCCCGATCCCGGCGCGAACCCCTATCTCGCCTTCGCCGCCATGCTGATGGCCGGCCTGGACGGCATCGCCAACAAGATCCATCCCGGCGATCCGATGGACAAGAACCTGTACGACCTGCCGCCGGAAGAGCTGAAGACGGTTCCCACCGTCTGCGGTTCCCTGCGTGAAGCCCTCGATGCGCTGAAGGCCGACCACGACTTCCTGTGCAAGGGCGACGTGTTCTCGAAGGAATTCGTCGAGAGCTACATCGAGCTCAAGTACGAAGACGTCTACCGCTTCGAGCACACCCCGCATCCGGTTGAATTCCAGATGTATTATTCGGTGTGAGGCGGGGCCGGTTTCCACCGGCCGCGACCGAACCGTTATGGAACCCCGCCGGCTTGCCGGCGGGGTTTTCATTTGACTTGGAGCGGGCGTCGGGCGACGACTATGCGCCGGCGCCTGGGGCGAGCAAACAATCAGGATACCAACATGATGCTGAAATCACGCCTGGGCGTGGCACTGACCGTAATCGTGGCGGCGGGAATCGGCGCTGCGGGCGGGGCCTTTTGGGGGCAATGGCTGTCGCAACGCGCGTTCGACAGCCGCGTGCATTCCTATCTGATCGCCCATCCCCAGGTTCTGATGGAAATGGACTCGGCCCTGCGCCGGCAGGCCGATCAGGCCCGCGATCAGGCGGTGGTGAAGCATCTGGCCGCGATCGATCACAATCCCGGCGATCCCGTTTGGGGTAATCCCAAGGGCACGGTGACCATCGCCGAATGGTTCGATTATCAATGCCCCTTCTGCAAGGCCGAGGCGCCGGTCCTGGCGCGTCTGGTCAAGGCCGACCCCCATGTCCGGGTGGTGGAAAAGATGTTCCCGGTGATCGGCGGGCCGGGCTCGGTGATCGCGGCGAAGGCGGCGTTGGCCTCCATGCGCCAGGGCAAGTTCGTGGCGTTCCATGCCGCCTTGCTGGCCGACCACACGCCCGAGGATCATTTGGACGAGGCGCGCATCATGGCCATCGCCAAATCGGTCGGTCTGGACGTGGCCAGGCTCAAGCATGACATGGCGGCGCCGGGCATCATGGCGCGGATTTCCGCCAATCTGACCCTGGCCCGCGAGATCGGCATCACGGCGACGCCGGGCCTCGTGGTCGGCGACCACCTCGATGTGGGGTTCCTGCCCTATGCGCGGTTGAAGGCTCTGGTCGACGAGGCGGAAAAGGCCAAGCCGGGGGCGGCGCAGTGACAATCACGGGAGCAATGAGACGGTTCCGGGGGGCAAAGGGAGCGGCCCGTAAAAATCCCTTCCATACCCCTTTGCACCGTTCCGCCGATGCGCTATAAGGGCCGCTCCATGGCGACCGGAGTGTAGCTCAGCCTGGTAGAGCACCGTCTTCGGGAGGCGGGGGCCGGAGGTTCGAATCCTCTCACTCCGACCAATAATGTGATGAAAAGGGGTCGCCCATGGCGGCCCCTTTTTATTTTGATCTGGCGGCATTCGGTTTCAGGGGGGCGGCGATGAAAGAGAAGTTCAAAATTCCCAAAGATGTTCCCCACATGATCGCGGGGGTGGGCGACGTTCTGACCTTTCTGGCCTACAAGCTGGAAAAATCGGGAGCGATGGCGCCGGGGGAGTTCAACGAGCTGATGAATCTGGCCCTGCAATACCAGACCGGCCGGCGCATGCCCAAGGCGCGCACCTTTTTGACCCGGATGCTGATCAGCAACACCACCGTTCGCGGCCGTGGCCGACGGCCCCCGATGCTGACCCTCATCGACGGCGGACGCGACGAGTCCTGAAAGTTTGTGAAAGAAGGCCCATTCGGCGTGAAATCGACGGAAAAACGCCACTGTTTCCAATGGGCGTTCTTTTGCAAGTTCGATTGATTTACAAGCTCTGAGAGCCCGACCCGAAAATCGCCAGGGCGGCCTGCAAATGGCGGTTTTCTGCGCATCCGCTGCTCACGTACATGAAGTACGCTCCGCTGCGGGTCTCGAAAACCGCCATTTTCGGCTCACCCCGCCGATTTTCGGGTCGGGCTCTTAGATTTCCCCACCCTCTCGGGTGTGAATTTGCATACCCCTGGCCAGATTGACCCTAATCAATCTGGCTGTTTAGGTGCCTGCCCAACAAGGGGGCCGGAAGCAACCGGCTCCTGATTGGAGGAGGTATTCATGCGTTTCACGTCCCGCATCGCCGCCGTCGCCACCATCGGCCTGATGGTCGCCAGCCCGGTCGCGGCCATGGCCGCCCCGCTGCACATCGACATTCCGGTGAAACTGAAGCGGATCAAGGTCGTCATGAACGTCGACCGCAAGGCCTTCGCCGGCAAGGAACCCCTTGCCCTTCGCTACCTCATGATGATGACGCAAAAGTTCAAGCACGATCACACCAAGGCGAAGATCGTCGCCGTGTTCAGCGGCGACATGGGCTACCTGCTGACCAACGATTCCATGTACAATCAACTGCACAACACTCTGAACGGCACCAATCCGTTCAAGGGCCAGATCGAGACCCTGATCAAGCGCGGCGTGCAGATCGAGGAATGCGGCGTCACCGCCAAAGCCCACCATTGGGGCAATGCCGACCTGCTGCCCGGCGTCAAGGTGGATGCCGGCGCGGTCGCCCGCGTGCTGCAACTGGTCCAGCAGGGCTATATCCAGT
>JAJZUL010000020.1 GCA_021848545.1 Pseudomonadota bacterium | reverse complement strand
GGCCACGCGTCGGGATTTGGTATAAGAGCCCGACCCGAAACTCGCCAGGGTGAGCCGAAAATGGCGGTTTTCGAGAACCGCAGCGGAGCGTACTTTATGTACGTGAGCAGCGGAAGCGCAGAAAACCGCCATTTGCAGGCCGACATGGCGAGTTTCGGGTCGGGCTCTAAGGAGCGTATGACGAATATGAACGATGGGCGGTCGGCCCGGACCAAAGGCGGCATGTCGGGACAAGGGCAAGCCGAAGCGCTGCTGGCCAACGGCCTGCGCTTTCACCAGGCCGGCCGCTTGGCGGAAGCGGAGGAATGCTACCGGCGCCTCTTGGCGCTGATTCCCGACCATGCCGATTCCCTG
Source organism: Pseudomonadota bacterium (assembly GCA_021848545.1). Lineage (GTDB taxonomy): Bacteria > Pseudomonadota > Alphaproteobacteria > Rhodospirillales > Magnetospirillaceae > JAJZUL01. The sequence continues at coordinate 53,945 of JAJZUL010000020.1, read as the reverse complement.
CATCTTCTCGGCGATATTTTTTACCAACGCGGCAGGTACGACCTCGCCGTCGACAGCATCGGACGCGCCATCGCCAGCAATGGCACAGTCCCGTTCTATTACTATAACCTGGGCAATGCGTTTCAGGCGCTCGGCCGTCAGGACGAAGCGCTGGCCGCCTACGACACGGCTATCCGGATCATGCCGGACCTGGCCGAAGCGCACTACAACCGAGGCAACGCACTTCAAAATCTGGGCCGCCCGGGCGAGGCGCTGGCGGCTTACGGCACGGCCATCAAGATCAAGCCGGATTATGCCCAAGCACACGCCAACCTTGGCCTTGCGCTTCAAGTGCTTGGCCGTCCGGACGCGGCGCTGGCGGCCTACGACGCGGCCATCAAGATCAAGCCGACCGATTTCGAGGCGCACTACAACCGTGGCCTTGCGCTTCAAGCGCTCGATCGTCCGGACGAGGCGCTGGCGGCCTACGATACGGCCGTTAGGCTCAAGCCGGACTTCGCCGAGGCGCGCAACAACCGGGGCCTCGCGCTGCTGCTCAAAGGGGAATTCGAGAAAGGATGGCAAGATTATGAATGGCGGTGGCGATCGAAAGATTGGTCCGGAGGGAAGCCGCGCCATCAGACGCTTCCGCGATGGACGGGGGAGCCCGCCGACGGCAGGACTGTCCTGTTATGGTCCGAGCAGGGTATGGGCGATACGATCCAATGCCTGCGCTACCTTCCCCGGGTGGCGGCGATGGGCTGGAAAATCGTCGCCGAGCTTCCCCGCGAACTGATCCAATTGGCCACTTGCCTGAAAGCCGCCGACATTACCATCGCCGCGATCGGCGACCCGCTACCGACGGCCGATCTCCAATGTCCGTTCCTCAGCCTGCCGGCAATCTGTGGCACCATTCCTTGGGCGCCGCCCTCCGCATCCTATTTGCGGGCCGAACCGGATCTGTCGAGGGCTTGGCGCGCCCGCCTCGGCAAGGAAAGCCTCAACATCGGCATCGTCTGGCAGGGCAATCCCTCGCAGAAGAACGATCGCAACCGCTCGGCCCGACTGGCGGAATTCAGACCTCTTTCCGCCATCGACGGCGTGCACCTCGTCAGCCTGCAAAAGAATTACGGGACCGAGCAGCTTGAAAACCTTCCAGACGGGATGCGCGTCGATCGCCTCGGCCCCGACTACGATTCCGGCGGGTTCCATGATACCGCGGCGGTGATCGCCGGCCTCGATCTCGTCATCGGCGTCGATACCGCCGTCGCCCATCTCGCCGGTTCCCTGGGTGTCCCCACTTGGCTACTCCTTTGCAAGGTGCCGGACTGGCGCTGGTTGATGGAGCGCGAGGACAGTCCCTGGTACCCCTCCATGCGCTTGTTCCGGCAGGAACACCCCGGCGACTGGTCGGCCGTCTTCCACCGGATCGCCGAAGCTTTGCGACCGTTGGTAAAGCCATGAAACCGGTCGGCTCACGAGCGGATGTCGGCGATGCCGGACAAGGACAAGCCGGGGCGAAGGGCGCCCAGACGCTGCTGGCCAACGGTATGCGCTTTCACCAGGCCGGCCGCTTGGCGGAAGCGGAGGAATGCTACCGCCGCCTCTTGGCGCTGATTCCCGATCACGCCGAGTCCCTGCATCTTCTCGGCGTTATTTTCATCCAGCGCGGCCGCTACGACCTTGCCGTCGATCCCATCGGACGCGCCATCGCCGCCAATGGCGGGGTTGCGTCCTATCACGCAAACCATGGCTCCGCCCTTCAGGCATTGGGCCGTCTGAACGAGGCACTGGCGGCTTACGACGCGGCCATCGGGCTTGAACCGGACATGGCCGAACTGCACGCCAACCGGGGCAACGCGCTCCAGGCGCTTGGCCGCCCGTGCGAAGCGCTGGCGGCTTACGACACCGCCATCCGGATCAAGCCGGACTATGCCGGAGCGCACTACAACCGGGGCAACGCGCTGAAGAACCTTGGTCGTCCGGGCGAGGCGTTGGCGGCTTACGACGCGGCCATCGGGATCACGCCGGATTATGCCGAGGCGCACACCAACCGCGGCAACGCGCTTCAGGAACTTGGCCGTCTGGACGACGCGCTGGCGGCCTACGACAGGGCTCTGGCGATCAGGCCGGAACTGGCCGAGGCGCATTACAACCGGGGCAACGCGCTTCAGGAACTTGGCCGCCCGGACGAGGCATTGGCGGCTTACGACACCGCCATCGGAATCAAGCCGGACCATGCCAAGGCGCACGCCAACCGGGGCAACGCGCTGAAGGACCTTGGTCGTCCGGAGGAGGCGCTGGCGGCCTACGATACCGCCCTCGCCCTCAAGCCGTCCGCCGAGGCGCTTTCCAACCGGGGCAACGCGCTTCAGGAACTTGGCCGTCTGGACGAGGCGCTGGCGGCGCATGACGCGGCCCTGGCGATCAAGACGGATTATGCCGAGGCCCATAACAATCGCGGCCTCGCGCTGCAGGAGCTTGGCCGTCTGGACGAGGCGCTGGCGGCTTACGATCAAGCCCTGGCGATCAAGCCGGACGATGCCGACACCCACCTCAACCGCAGCTTCGCGCTCTTGCTCGGGGGCCAATTCGACGCGGGGTGGCGGGAATACGAATGGCGGTGGAAAACCGGGCGGATGGGGAATGCCGTCGCCGAAACCACCCGACCGCGCTGGCGGGGCGAGGACGGCCGGGGGCGCACCCTGCTGATCCACGCCGAACAGGGGTTCGGCGACACGCTTCAGTTCTGCCGTTACGTTCCCGTCGCCGCCGCGCGGGGGTGGCGGGTGATCCTGCGTGTTCCGGCGGCGCTGTGTCGCCTGCTGGCGGGACTGGAGGGCGTCGCCGCGATCATGCCGGACGATGGCGAAATCGTCGATTTCGACGCCCATTGCCCGATGCTGAGCCTGCCGGCGGCGACGGGACTGATAGAGCCGTGGTCGCCGCCGCATCCCTATCTGCGCCCCGATTCCGGCAAGGCGGCGTTATGGCGGGACCGGCTGCGGGCGTTGCCGGCCGGGCGGCGGATCGGTCTGGTCTGGGCGGGAAACCCGCGCCTCAACGCCCCGGCGGCCCATGCGATCGACAGGCGGAGGTCGATCGACCCGTCGCTTCTCGCCCCGCTGCTCGACGTCCCGGACATCGTTTGGGTCAGTCTGCAAAAAAACGGCCCTCCGGCGCCGTTCGCCGCCCGCATGGTCGACGCGATGGCGGAGATGGCCGATTTCGCCGACACGGCGGCGTTGGTGGCGAATCTCGATCTGGTGATATCGGTCGATACCGCCATGGTCCATCTGGCCGGCGCCATCGGCCGTCCGGTCTGGATGCTCGACCGGTTCGATTCATGCTGGCGCTGGCTGCGGGATCGGGACGACAGCCCGTGGTATCCGGGTCTTCGCATCTTCCGGCAGACCAGCCCCCGCGCGTGGGAGCCGCCAATCGCCACGATCGTCGCCGCCTTGAAAATCACCGCCCCAACCTGACCGGCCGGCGTTGCCGCCCCCACCCACCCGGACGGGATTCGAAGCGGCCGGCGACAACCGCGCCGCAATCGGGACAACGCGCCGCCCCGCCCGGCTCGGGCACGTCCAGATGCCAGGCGGTCAGCTCGTACCAGTCGCGGCCGATCAGCAGCGCCCCGCAATCGGGACACCAGGTACTGCCGCCGGCGGGATCGTGGACATTGCCGGTATAGACATGGCGCAGCCCGGCGGCGCGGGCGAGCGCGCGGGCGCGGGTCAGGGTATCGGGCGGCGTCGGCTCGGGATCGCCCATCTTCCAGTCGGGATGAAAGGCGGAAAAATGCAGCGGCACATCCGCCCCCAGCTTTTCCGCCACCCACGCCGACAGGGATGCGATCTCGGCGTCGCCGTCATTGTGGCCGGGGATCAACAGGGTGGTCAGTTCCAGCCAGACCCCGGTTTCGCGCCTGATCCAGACCAGATTGTCCAGCACCGGCGCCAGATGCCCGCCGCACAGGGAATGGTAGAAATCCTCGGTGAACGCCTTCAGATCGACATTGGCCGCATCCATATGGGCGAAAAATTCGCCGCGAGCCTCGGGCGTGATGTAGCCGGCGGTCACCGCCACCGTTTTCAGCCCCCGATCATGACAGGCCCGCGCGACATCGACCGCATATTCAAGAAAGATCACCGGATCGTTATAGGTGAAGGCCACCGACCGGCAGCCCAATTCCGCCGCCGCCGCGGCGATGGAATCGGGGCTGGCGGAATCGTTCAGGCGATCCGCGGCGCGGGCCTTGGAGATGTCCCAGTTCTGGCAGAATTTGCAGGTGAGATTGCAGCCGGCCGTGCCGAAGGACAGCACCGGCGTGCCCGGCAAAAAATGGTTGAGCGGCTTCTTTTCGATGGGATCGACGCAAAAGCCCGACGACCGGCCGTAGGTGGTCAGCACCAGCGCCCCGTCTTGGCAGGCGCGGACGAAACACAAGCCCCGCTGGCCCTCGTGGAGCTTGCACAGACGCGGACACAGATCGCATTGCACCCGGCCGTCCGCCAGCCGGTGCCAATAGCGCGCCGGATGCCGATCGGAGTCCCGGCGCCGGGGTTCGTCCACTTTCGTCGCCATGCGTCAGGATAGACCCCGCCATCTTCCCGCTTCAAGCGCGCGGTCGGCTGCCATCCTTTACATCGAACGGTCATGCTTTTAGTCTACCACCACGGATTTCCGTAGGGCCGGGATCTTCCATGAATACGATCCGCCCCGCCATCGTCGCCGGGTCCTTCTATCCCGCCGATCCGACGTCGCTGAAGCGGCACCTGACCGAACTTTTGGACAACGCCGACGACGGCGGACGGGCCGTTGCGCCCGATTCCCGACGCTTCGAATCCCAGTGCCCCAAGGTTCTGATCGTCCCCCATGCCGGCACCGTCTATTCCGGCCCGGTGGCGGCCGCGGCCTACGCCTTGCTGCGCCGGACCGGCGCGGCGATCCGCCGGGTGGTGCTGCTGGGGCCGTCGCACCGGGTGGGATTCCCCGGCCTGGCTCTCAGTTCGGCCGGCGCCTGGCGCACGCCTCTGGGCGACGTTCCCCTTGATACGGCGCTGGCGGCGACCCTGACCGGCCGGCCCTGTGTGACCATGCTCGATACGGCCCATGCCCGCGAACACGCGTTGGAGGTGCAACTTCCCTTCCTGCAAATCAGCCTGGGGGCCTTCACCCTTCTGCCCGTGGTCACCGGCGAGGCCGGCGCCGCCGAGGTGGCCGATGTTCTGGATGCGGTTTGGGGCGGGCCGGAAACCCTGATCGTGATTTCAACCGACCTGTCCCATTATCTGGATTACGCCACCTGCCGGCGCACCGACGGCGTCACCGCCGCCGCCGTGGAGCGCTTCGACGCCGGCGCCATCGGCCGCGACGACGCCTGCGGCCGGGTTCCCCTGGCCGGCCTGCTGACCACCGCCCGGCGCCGTCCCATGGCGATCCGGCGTTTGGATTTGCGCAATTCCGGCGACACCGCCGGCCCCCGCGAGCGGGTGGTCGGTTATGGCGCCTGGGCGTTGTACGAAACGGAGCGGACCGACGAGAAGGCGGACGACGCCACTTCCGCGGCGCGCGCCGCCGGCCCGGCCGTGATGGCCCTGGCCCGTCTGTCCATCGCGTCGAATCTGGCCGGCACCCGCCCGCTGACCCTGCCCGCGACCGAAGAGTCGGACCCGCTGCTGACGGCGCCGGGCGCCGCCTTCGTCACCTTGAAGCGGGACGGGGCCTTGCGCGGCTGCATCGGCTCGGCCACCGCCCGGCGATCCTTGGCCGAGGATGTCTGGGACAATGCCTACAAGGCGGCCTTCGCCGATCCCCGCTTTCCGCCGCTGGCCCCCAACCAGATTACCGGCCTGACGGTGTCGGTCGCGATCCTGACCTCGCCCGCCCCCATGCGTTTCACCGACGAAACCGATCTGCTGGCCCAGCTTCGGCCCGGCATCGACGGACTGATCCTCGATGCCGGCCGCAACCGCGCCTTGTTCCTGCCGGCGGTATGGGACTCCCTGCCCGACGCGACGGCTTTTCTCGCCCATTTGAAGAACAAGGCCGGTCTGCCCGGCGATTTCTGGTCGCCCTCCATCCGGGCCAGCCGTTTCGAAGCCGTCGAAATCGGCCCGGAGCCGTGGTAGGGTCCGGCATGGCCGAGACCTGGATACAAGAATTCAAGAACGAGATCGTCGCCGACACCCGCGCCCTGGACGCGGCCCGGCGGCAGCGCGCCGGCGGCGCGTGGTCCCATGACACCGCCCTGGCCCGCACCCAGGCCTTCTATCGGGAACGGATCGCCGGTTTTCTGGTCTGCGGCAGCGTCACCGAGGCCGAACACGCGCACTTGCTGGCGCTGGTGGAGAGTATGGGTTAAAGCCCCGTCCGAGAGATGCCCTTGTCCGCTCCCCTTCCCGTATCCCTGTCCGCCATCGAGGCCCTGGCGCGGCGCGCCGGCGCGGTGATTCTGGACATTTATGGCGGCGATTTCACCGTCGAGCATAAGCGGGACCGGTCGCCGGTGACCCGCGCCGACCGCGAGGCCGAAGCGGTGATCCTGGCCGGTCTGGCGGAACTGGCGCCCCATATTCCGGCGGTGGCGGAAGAAGAGATGGCGGCGGGGCGGCGCCCCGACATCGCCGACGGTCCTTTCTGGCTGGTGGACCCTCTCGACGGCACCAAGGAATTCGTCAAGCGCAACGGCGAATTCACCGTCAATATCGGCCTGATTCAGGAGGGCCGTCCGGCCATGGGCGTGGTTCTGGCGCCGGTCATCGGCCGGATGTGGTCGGCGGCGGGCGCGGGGACCGCCACCCTGAGCGAAAAAGACGGCGCCCGGCGCGCCATCGCCTGCCGGCCGCCGCCGCCGCGCGGCGCGGTGGTCATGGCCAGCCGCTCCCATAATGACGAGCGGGCCATGGCCCGCTGGCTTCGATCCCTGACCGATCCGGTGGTGGAACAGGCGGGGTCCTCGATCAAGTTCTGCCGGGTGGCCGACGGCACCGCCGATTTCTACCCGCGCTTCGGCCCCACCAACGAATGGGACGTGGCCGCCGCCCATGCGGTGCTGCTGGCGGCGGGCGGCGAGTTGGTGACGCTGGACGGCGAACCGCTGGCCTATGGCAAACCCGATTTCCGCAATCCGGGCGTTCTGGCCCGCGCCCAGCGGTCATGACCGGTCTCATCCGCCCCGCCACCCCGGATAACATCGCCGAGGCGGGACGGCTGCTGGCCGCCGGCCGTCTGGTCGCCTTTCCCACCGAAACGGTCTATGGACTGGGCGCCGACGCCGGCGACGACCGGGCGGTGGCCGCCATTTTCGCCGCCAAGAACCGGCCCCGCTTCAATCCGCTGATCGTCCATGTCGCCGACATCGCCGCCGCCGATCCCCTGGTCGAGATCGATGCGCGGGCGCGGGCGCTGATGGACCGGTTCTGGCCCGGTCCCCTGACCCTGGTGCTGCCCCGGCGAAAAGGCGCGCCCATATCCCTGCTGGCCTCGGCCGGGCTGGACAGTCTGGCGGTGCGGCTGCCCGATCATCCGGTCGCCCGCGCGGTGATCGAAGCGGCGGCGCGCCCCCTGGCGGCGCCGTCGGCCAACGCCTCGGGCGCGGTCAGCCCCACCCGGGCCGATCATGTCGCCCAATCCCTGGGCGCGGCGCCGGCGATGATCCTGGATGGCGGCCCCTGTCGGGTCGGCATCGAATCGACGGTGCTGGACCTTGCCGGCGACGCGCCCCTGTTGCTGCGTCCCGGTGGAATCCCCGCCGAATCCCTGGCCGATTTCCTGGGGGGGATGCCGGCGACGATCGCGACCATGGCGGCGCCCCGCGCCCCGGGATTGCTGGAAAGCCATTACGCGCCGTCCCTGCCGGTGCGCCTGAACGCCGTTCGCCCGAATCCGGGCGAAGCGCTGCTGGCGTTCGGCCCGGCGCCGGATGGCGCCACACTTAATCTGTCGGCCGGCGGCGATCCCGCTGAAGCCGCCGCCAATCTGTTCGCCATGCTGCGCGCCCTGGACCGGCCCGAATTCACCGGCATCGCGGTGATGCCGATTCCCGCCGCCGGGTTGGGCGCGGCCATCAACGACCGCCTGCGCCGCGCCGCCCACCCCAGGCGCCAGACCGAAGGAACGGGACCATGACCGGCGATATCGGCGCCCGTCTCGAAACCCTGCTCGGCCCCGGCCACTGGCTGACAAATCCTGGCGACATGGCGCCCTATCTGGTGGAGCGCCGCGGCCTGTTCCATGGCGCCGCCCTGGGCGTGGCCCGTCCGGGGAATACGGACGAAGTCGCGGCCCTGGTGCGCCTGTGCGCCGAAAACGGGTTGAGCGTGGTGCCCCAGGGCGGCAATACCGGCCTGGTGGGCGGCGCCGTGCCCCTGGATTCCGCCCGCGCCGTGGTGGTCTCCACCGAGCGCCTGACCCGCATCCGCGCCGTCGATCCCGCCAATTTCACCCTGACCGCCGAGGCCGGCTGCATTCTGGCCTCGCTCCAGGAGGCCGCCGCCAAGGTCGACCGCCTGTTCCCGCTGAGCCTGGCGGCCGAGGGAAGCTGCCGCATCGGCGGCAACCTGTCCACCAATGCCGGCGGCCTCAACGTGCTGCGCTACGGGACCGCCCGCGACCTGACCCTGGGCCTGGAGGTGGTGCTGGCCGACGGCAGGGTGTGGGACGGGCTGACCGGCCTGCGCAAGGACAATACCGGCTACGACCTCAGGGATCTGTTCATCGGCGCCGAAGGTACGCTGGGCATCATCACCGCCGCCGTGCTGAAGCTGTTTCCCGCCCCCAAATCCATGGAAACCGCCCTTATCGCTTTGCCGGACGTGGCCTCGGCGGTCGACATCCTGGCCCGCGCCCGTCAGGCCAGCGGCGATTGCGTCACCGCCTGCGAGCTGATGGGGCGCATCGGGCTGGAGCTGGCGATCGCCCACATGCCGCGATGCCGCGATCCCTTCACGGCGCCCCATCCCTGGTACCTGTTGCTGGAAGTGTCGTCGCCCGGCGCCGGCGATCTGCGCGGCGGCGTGGAAGCGATGCTGGCCGAGGCCATGGAAGCGGGGCTGGCCGCGGATGCGGTGCTGGCCGGCTCCTCGGAGCAGCGCCAGGCCCTGTGGCGCCTGCGCGAATCCATTCCCGAAGCCCAGACCCGCGAGGGCGCCAGCATCAAGCACGACGTCGCCGTCGCCACCGGCCGGGTGCCGGAATTGATTGACCGCGTCACCGCCGCCGTCAAGGCCGCTGCGCCCGGAATCCGCCCGGTCCCCTTCGGCCATATCGGCGACGGCAACATCCATTTCAATCTGACCCAGCCCAAGGACGCCGACGGCGCCGCCTTTCTGGAGAGGTGGGAGGCGATGAACCGGATCGTCCACGACATCGTCGCCGACATGGGCGGCAGCATTTCCGCCGAACACGGCATCGGCCGGCTCAAACGGGACGAACTGGCCCGAACCAAGAGCCCGGTCGCGCTGGACCTGATGCGCCGGATCAAGATTGCGCTGGACCCCGCCGGCACCATGAATCCGGGCAAGGTGATCGGGTGATCCGGGCCTGCCCGGACGCGCCCCCCCGAAATCCGTTTTGTCCGCCGCCGCCCTGACGCTATGATCCGGCCGATGTCGGGGATCACACGCTATATCTTGAAACAATTGGCTTGGGGCATGGTGATGGTGGCCGTCGCGCTCACCGCCATCATGTGGCTCACCCAATCGCTGCGCTTCATCAAGATGATCGTCAGCAAAGGGCTGTCGGTCGGCGATTTCGTGTGGCTGACCATCCTGTTGATGCCCAGCTTCCTGGTCTTCATCGTGCCGCTGTCGCTGTTCACGATCATCCTTTATGTCTACAACCGGCTGACGCAGGATCGCGAACTGGTGGTCATGCGTAGCGCCGGACTCAGCCATTGGGGGCTGGCGCGGCCGGCGCTGATCCTGGCCGCCACCGTGACCATCGCCGGCTATATCCTGTCGCTTTGGGTGATTCCCTGGACGGTCCGCGACTTCCACAAGATGCAATGGTCCATCGCCAACGACATTTCCGACGTGCTGCTGCGGCAAGGCGTCTTCAACCGGATCGGCAGCGGCCTGACCATTTATGTGCGCGAACGCACCCCCAGCGGCGAGTTGCTGGGATTGCTGATCCACGACAAGCGCCACCCCAAACATCCGATCACGCTGATGGCGGAAAAGGGCGCCCTGGTGTATACGAGCAAGGGACCGCGGGTGCTGATGATCAACGGAAACCGCCAGGAATTGCAGCAAGGCACGGGAAAGCTGTCGTTGCTTTATTTCAAACGGTACACCCTCGACTTCGCCAGCGCCGCCAGGGCCGGAACCCGAGGCAACCGCGACGCCCGCGAAATGTCGCTGACCGAATTGTTCCATCTTGACCAGGCCAAGATGGCGCCCGGCAATTACCGTCGCGCCGTGGTCGAACTCAACCAGCGTTTCTCGTCGCCGCTCGACAATATGGGACTGGCCCTGTTGGCGCTGGGGGCGCTGCTGCCCGCCGTCTTCGACCGGCGCGGCAACAAGCGGGCGATGCTGTTGGCGATCGGGCTGATGATGCTGACCGAAGCCGCGACGCTGGGCGTTTCCAATCTGGCCACCGCCAATCTTTCCTTCGTCCCGTTGATGTATGTGGCGGCCATCCTGCCCATCGTCGTCGGGATCGTGATGATGAACGGCATTCGGCCCCGGCGGTGGCTGGGGCGTCTGCCGCCCCTTAAGGCCGCGTGAGCGGGCGCCGTCCATCACCCGCGGCCACGGGGCCGGGACGGGTCGGAAGCCCCGTGCGCGGCCGGCTATGGGGTCTTGCGCTGATGGTCGCCGCGGCCTCGGCCCACGGCGCGGCGGCGGCCGAGCAGCCCCTGCCCGAGCTTGGCGGCTGGGGCCAGGCATGGGACAGCGTGGAACAGCCCGTCCCCTCCGCGCCCGCGGCGCCGACATTGGCGATCACGCCCGAGCCTACGCCCGCATCGATACCGACGGCGCCGGTACCCGTCCCTCCCCCGGCGGCGCCAGCCGTCATACCGAAAAAGATCGCCCCCGCGCCGTCCGCTCCCGCCCCATCGGTCCCGGTGGCCACGGCGGCACCGCCCGTCATCCCACCGGCGGCGCCGGCGCTATCCCCGCCGGTGGAACCGGTGATGCCCCAGCCGGTGGAACCGGTGATGCCCCAGCCGGTGGAACCGGCGGCGCCTCGACCGGAGGCGCCGATAACGTCTCAGCCGGTGGAACCGGCGGCGCCTCGACCGGAGGCGCCGATAACGTCTCAGCCGGTGGAACCGGCGGTGATCCCCCCGCCGCCGAAACGCCATCCCCGGCACAAGGATATGGACCAGCCGGCGCGGATCACCGCCGACCAGATCATCCGCGACCGCAACACCGATACCGTCACCGCCAAGGGGCATGTGGAGGTCATCCAGTCGGGACGGGTGCTGACCGCCGACCAGATCAGCTACGACCTCGCGACCGACGTGGCCACGGCCCAGGGCCATGTGGTGCTGACCGAACCGACCGGTGACGTCACCTTCGCCAAATACATGCAGCTCAGCGGCAATCTCAAGAACGGCGTCGCCAGACGCATCCGGCTGCTGATGGCCGACCGCTCGCGCCTGGTGGCGGCCTCGGCCACCCGCATCGGCGGCGTGCGCACCGACTTCACGGACACGGTCTATACGCCCTGCCGCCCCTGCCGCGCGCATCCCGACCGCACGCCGCTCTGGGAGGCCAAGGCGGCGCGGGTGGTCCACGACCAGATCGACCACACCATCATCTATCACGACGCCTGGCTCGATTTCGCCGGCGTTCCCTTCGCCTATACCCCCTATCTGTCGCGCCCCGATCCCACCATACGGCGCAAAAGCGGCTTTCTGCTCCCGACCATCGCCTCCAACAGCACGCTGGGGTCGTCCGTCACCCTGCCCTATTATCTGGTCCTGGGGAAATATGCCGACCTGACGTTGAGGCCGCGCTTTTTCCTGCCCGGCACGGCCACCAGCAGCACGACCGCGACGCCCCGCACCCAGCCCGACACCCCGCTATCCCATGTACTCCTCGACGGCGAACTGCGCTGGAATCCGCCGCATGGCCACACCATGACCCAGGGCAGCGTCACCCAGGACCCCTTCTCCGGCGACATCCGCGACAATGTCTACGCCAAGGGCCTGTTCGATCTGAACCGCACCTGGCGGGCCGGATATCTGGTGGAGAATCAAAGCGACAACAGTTACAGCGACGTTTACGGCTACCGGATCCCTTCGGACAAGCCCTGGCTCACCACCCGGCCTTATATCGAGGGATTCGGCCAACGCGATTACGTCATGGCCGAAAGCTACGTTTTCCAGGGCATCACCACCAACACCGACAATTTCAAAACGACGCCGATCGTTCTGCCGCACATCGTCTATGACCATACCAGCGCCCCCAACAAATGGGGCGCGACCTGGTCGCTCAAAAGCGACTTTCTCAATTACTACCGCCAGGACGGCACCAGCGCCGAACGCCTGTCCAATATTCTGGACTGGCGGATGCCCTACATCACGTCCGACGGCGAGGATTACACCCTGACCACCTCGTTGCGCGGCGACGTTTATCATTCCTACGACCCGGCCTATCTGGACCCGTCGGCAACCTCCAATTCGGCCGTCGCCGGACGCATCGATCCCCAGATCGCCCTCAAATGGCGCGATCCCTTCATCAATGATTCCATCGCCCTGCCCCAGATCATCACGCCGGTCGTCATGCTGGCGGCCAGTCCCAACGGCCTCAATCCCGCCAATATCCCCAACGAGGATTCCATCGATTTCCAGTTGAACGACACCAACGTCCTGCGGCCCAACCGGCTGGCCGGTCTGGACCGGGTCGAGGGCGGTCTGCGCGGCGGCTACGGCCTGCGCTGGAGCGCCGGCAACGGGGTGATTTCCGCCGAACTGGCGCAGGGCTGGCGCGCCCACGCCGACAGCACTTTCGGACCGGATAGCGGTTTTTCCGGCCATTTTTCCGATTATGTCGGCCATGTGACCCTGGTGCCCATTCCCATCGTGAGCCTTGGCGACCGCTTCGAACTGGCGCAAAAGGGCGGATCGATCCGGCGCAACGAAATCAATTTGAGCACCGGCACATCGATGCTGAACAACAGCTTTTCCTATTATCAGTTCGATAACCTCTCGACGGCGACCGCTTATTACGGGCGCCGCCAACAATTGAGCGACACGCTGACAACGGCGCTGACCCGCTATTGGAGCACCCAGGCGTCCATTACCTACGATTTCACCTACGGCCCCTTGTATTGGACGGGAAAAGCGATCTATGACGACGATTGCTTTGCCGTGGTGGCGTCCATGACCCGGAATTTGACCTACACGACCGGCTATAAGCCGGGATACACTGTCGCCCTCAATCTTGTCTTCAAGACGTTGGGCCAGGTGCCGTTCAACCTGCTCTCGACCCATTGAGAGCCCGCCCGTTCCCCCGCCCGATCGAGGATCGCGCATTCATGATGTTTCGCCGCCTTGCCGCTCTTTTCTGCCTGACCGCCGTTTCCGGCATCGCCGTCGCCTGTCTCGCCGGCCGTCCCGCTCTGGCCCAGCAGGTCGACGGCATCGCCGCCGTGGTCAACAGTCAGGCCATCACCATCGACGATCTGAACCAGCGCGTGGATATGGCCATGGTCCTGGCCCACCTGCCCGATACCATGGCGATGCGCCGCCGCGTGCTGCCCCAGGTCCTGCGCAAGATGATCGACGAGGATCTGGAAACCCAGGAAGCCAAGCGGCTGAAAATCACCATCTCGCCCCAACGGGTCGCCGCGGGCATCCGTCAGGTCGAGCGCCAGAACAACATGCCGCCGGGCGCGCTGACGGCCGAACTGAAATCGGCGGGAATCGATCCCGATCTGATCCGCAAACAGATCCGGGCCGAATTGCTGTGGCTGAAAGTGGCGTCCGAGCGTCTGGGCCCCTCCATCTCGGTGGGTGATGAGGAGATCAACGAGCGATTGCAGGCGATCAAGGCCCATGAGGGGAAACCGGAATATCTGCTGGCGGAAATCTTCCTGCCGGTCGACCGCCCCGACCAGAACGAGGAAATGCTCCGCCTGGGCGAGCGATTGATCGAACAATTGCGGCAGGGGGCGCCGTTCGCGGTCCTGGCCAGCCAGTTCTCGCGCTCGCCCACCGCCGCCAATGGCGGGTCGATGGGCTGGGTGACGACCGACACCCTGAGCGGCCCCGTGCGGGATGCCGTTCAGCATCTCACCCCGAACCATATCACCCCGCTGATCAAAACCCGGCGCGGCTATTACATCATCGGCATGATCGCGCGCCGGGTGGTGGGCGCCGGGGCCGATGCCGGGCCGGACCCGGACGCCACCGTCACCCTGGCCCAGATGACATTGCCGGTGCCCCAGGACGGACCGCCCCAATCGGCTCTGATCGCCCGCGCCCAGCAACTGACCCAGGGGGCGCCGTCCTGCGCCGCCTTCAAAAAACTGGGCCATCGTCTGCAAGCGCTGGGAGTGGGCGACATCGGACCGATCACCCTGCCCAAACTCGCCGCCCCCATCCGCAAGGCGGTCGGCCAATTGGAGGCGGGCGACGTGTCCCGGCCGATGCCGACCACCAGCGGGCTCAGGGTCTATATGATGTGCAGCCGCTCGGGGAGCAAAGCCCATTTGCCCAGCCGCGGGGAAATCCGGCGGATGATCGAGAACGAACGTCTTCAGATGCTGACCCGGCGTTATCTGCGCGACCTGCGCCGCAACGCCTATATCGATATCCGCCTGTGAGCCGACGATGACCACCGCCCCGTCCCCGCCGCCGCTCGCCCTGACCATGGGTGAACCGGCGGGTATCGGCGGCGATATCGCGCTGAAGGCGTGGAGCCGGCGGAACGCGAAAACGCCGGCCTTTTTCCTGATCGACGACCCGGCGCGGCTGCGGGTCCTGGCCGAACGGCTGGGGTTAAAGGTGCCGGTGGTCGAGATCGCCTCCGCTGACGAGGCCGCCGGCCGCTTCGCCGATTCCCTGCCGGTTCTGGCCGAGCCCCTGGTGGTGCCGGTCACCCCCGGCCGGCCCGACCCCGCCAACAGCGCGGCGGTGACCGCCTCGATCCGCCGCGCCGTCGAGCTGACCCTGGCCGGTCAGGCGCGGGCGGTGGTCACCAATCCCATTCACAAGGAGGTGATGTACCAAGGGGGCTTCGCCTTTCCCGGACACACCGAATATCTGGCCAGTTTGATGGCGGACCGCCTGGCGGAAACCGGCGGGCGCGAAGTGATGATGTTGGCCTGCCCGGGCTTGCGCGTGGTGCCGGTGACCATCCACGTCCCGTTGCGCGACGCGGTCCGCGATCTGCGGCAGGGCGATATCGTCGCCATCGGTCGCATCACCGCCCGGGCGCTGGTCACGGATTTCGGCATTCCGGCGCCACGCCTCGCGGTGGCGGCCCTCAATCCCCATGCCGGCGAAAACGGCACCATGGGACGCGAAGAGATCGACATCATCGCGCCGGCCGTCGCCGATCTCAAAGCCCGGGGGATCGACGCCTTCGGTCCGCTGCCGGCCGATACCCTGTTCCACCCGGCGGCGCGGGCGGGCTATGACGCGGTTCTGTGCATGTATCACGATCAGGCCCTGATCCCGCTCAAGACCATCGATTTCGATGGCGGCATCAACGTCACCCTGGGACTGCCGATCGTCCGCACCTCGCCCGATCACGGCACCGCCTTCGGCCTGGCGGGCACCGGGCGGGCCAGCGAGACCAGCCTGATGGCGGCCCTGGACGCGGCCGCGGCGATTGCCGACAATCGTCGACGTCATCATGGCTGACCTGCCGCCCCTGAAGGAGGCGATCGCCCGTCACGGCCTGTCCGCCCGCAAATCGCTGGGGCAGCATTTCCTGCTGGACCTGAACCTGACCGGCCGCATCGCGCGGGCCGCCGGCGACCTCGAAACCGGCACGGTGATCGAGATCGGCCCGGGACCGGGCGGCCTGACCCGGGCCTTGCTCGACCAGGGCGCGGGGCGGGTGATCGCCATCGAACGCGACCCGCGCGCCATCGCCATCCAGGCCGAAATCGCCGACGCCTATCCCGGCCGGTTGGAGGTGATGGAAGCCGACGCGCTGACGGTGGCGATCCACGATCTGGGCGAAGCGCCCCGGCGCATCGTCGCCAACCTGCCCTATAACATCGCCACCGCCCTGCTGTTGCGCTGGCTGGAACACGCCCCCGCCTTCGAGCGGATGGTGCTGATGTTCCAGAAGGAGGTGGTGGACCGCCTCGCCGCCGCGCCGGGCGAGCCCGCCTATGGCCGCCTTTCCGTCGTCACCCAGTGGCTGTGCCGGGTCGAGCCCCTGTTCGCCGTCGATCGCCGGGCCTTCACCCCGCCGCCGGCGGTGGCCTCGACGGTGGTGCGCCTGACCCCCCGGGCCGAGCCGCTGGCGCCGGCCAAATTGGCGTTTCTGGAACGGGTCACCGCGGCCGCTTTCGGTCAACGGCGCAAGATGCTGCGGTCCAGCCTGAAATCCCTGGGCGATGCCCCCCTCTTATTGGAACAGACCGGCCTGAACCCGACGGCGCGGGCCGAAACGCTTTCCGTCGCCGATTTCTGCGCCCTGGCCCGCGCCCTGGAAGAGAACGACGGGACGGGACCGCGCGCGACCGCGGCCGAGATATGAGCAGGCGGCCGCTTTCTCGTTGAAAGACTTTCGTTTTTCGGTCATGGAATCCGGGTTGCGGTAGAATGCGACAATGCGATCATGTCCGTCGCGACGGCGCGGTTGACGGATCGCCGCGATCCCGATGCCACATGACGATCCGATGCCATGACGTCGAAACCGATATTCGGCAAACGCGCGCCGCCCTTTTCCACCCGCCTGTCGGCGGCGGATCTGGCCGGCGCCCTTGATGACGTCCTGGCCGAAACGCCCGCGCCCCCGGCGCAGCCGCCGTCGCCCGAAAAATCGCCCGATGACATGCCCGTCGAGGACGAGGCCGACGCTTCCCGGACGCCCTCCCGCGCCTGGGACCAGTCGAAAATCCTCGATTATATCGGCCGGACCATCACCGCCGAACTGGACGGGGAACCGGCACCGGCCAGACCGGCGCCGGCACACGACCCGGAACCCGAGCCCGAAGTCGAATCCGAGGCCGGGCCTGAAGCGGACTTCGAACCGGAAACGAACGACGGCCCCATGTTCGATTCCGATGTCATCGAAAGCGCCGCCAGCCCGGTCGAAGCCTTCCCGGATGCGGAAAAAGCCGAGCGTCTAAACGATCGCTTGATGGAACGGGACGAGGTCGCATTGCCGCGCACTCCGACGACCGCGCCGTCGGAAATCCTGTCCCCCGGCATCGCCCCCCCCGACCTGGTCACGCCCAGCACGCCGCCACCGCCGTTGTTGCAGGCCAAACCGGACGATCTGCCATCCCTGGAAACGCTGCTGCGCACCCTGAAAACGCTGCATGGCGACCAGGATGAGGATTTGGAGACAACGGGCACGTCGGAACGGCCCGCGCCGGGCGGCTCGATGTCTCTGGAAACGGTGCTGAGCGACCTGCGCCATCTTTACAGCGGCGGAATCCTGGCCGCTGACGATCGCAAAACGGACGACGACGCTCCGGAGGAGGCCGATGACGACGAGGATGTTCTGATCCTCGACGACCGTTTCCTGGTGGAGGACGCGTCCGCGCCCGACGACGAAATCCTGGTTCTGGACGACCGTTTCGTGGTGGCGGCGGGGTCCGTGTCCTCGCCATCAAAGCCGAGTGCGGATCAGGCGTTCGCGGCGCTGCTGACCGCCCCGCTCCCGACCGACGACGAAAGCGCGCTGGCCTATCTGGCCGCTTTGGGCGGGGCAGGATCGCCCGATGCGCGGCTGGCGGCGGTGGCCGCCAATCTGACCCTGCCGTTCGGCACCGAGCAGGGACTCCCCCGGGCGGCGCTTGCCGCGTGGCGCATGGTGGATGAAAAACGGTTCGAAGCCGAGTACGCCGCTCAACTGGCCGCCATCACTGAGACCATCGGCGCCTGGGAAGACCGCCATGTGGACTTTCTGGTTCTGGAACCGGCCGAATACGCCCTGATCGAACATCTGTTCGACCGGCTCCCGCCCAGCCGCTACGGCGAATTGCTGGCCCGGGTGATGGCGCTGAAAAGCCTGTCGCATCGGCGCATCGGCATGTTGCGCCGCGTCCCCGCTCACCTGCACCGGATCATCGAACCGCTCATCCGCAGTCGGCGCCTGGACGACGCCCTGGTCGAACTGGCCGCGGCCAAGGCGCTGATGACGCGCATCGCCGCGCCGCCCACCGTGACGCCGGTGGCCAGGGCCGCGCTCAAAGCCTTCGAAAGCCTCGACCGCATGGCCCGGGTCCTGACGGAATAAATTATGCGCGTTCCAGCGGCCATTGAGGCCGCGCCCGGCGAGAGCCGGCAAGTTCCGAGCGGAGGTCGGAACTTACCGGAAACAGGATTACATCGTCGGCGTGAACACCGATTGCAGGGCGGTGAAGCGCGCCGTCCAGGGGGACAGCGCCTCGGTCACCATGGCGGTCGCCAGTTCGGCATAGGCCCGGCTTTCAGCGATGGCCTGCTCGATGGTCTCGCGCGCCAGGCGATTCTGAAGATCGGCCAGATCGGCGGGGGTGCGACAGGCCAGCGCCGCCTTGAACGCCCCATCGGCACGCTCCATGGCCCGGGACGCCGACAGATGGGCGGCCTTCGCCATGTCCTCGGCACCCTTGACGGCGGCGGCGCCGCTTTTGACCATGGCATCGGCGTTGTCCTGCCCAAACGCCAACATCGCCTCGATCTGATCGCGTTGCATGACCGGTTCTCCCACACCCGTATGAATGGAAGGCACCACCATACGCCGCCGAACGGCCCGTCGCCATAAAATTATTGCAGCGCAGCAAATTTATTGCGGCGCGATATCATCGGGGTGCAAAGCGCGATATTTGGCGGCCAAATCCTCGGCGCTTTCGATCCGGTCGGGATCGTCGATGATGCAGTCGTCGATGGGGCACACGGTCCGGCATTGCGGCACATCGAAGGCGCCGACGCATTCGGTACAGCGGTCGGGATCGATTTCGTAGACCGGCACACCTTCGGCGATGGCCTGGTTGGGGCAGATCGCGACACAGGCGTCGCAGGCGATACATTCGTCGATGATTTTAAGCGCCATGGCCCTCGGCTCTTTTCGCACCGTGATCATGAGTTAGGTAGGAGGGCGACGGTCCGCAGGCAACACCAAAAAAGCCGATGGTCCGACCGGAGGCCCGTTTCCGCGTCAAACCACCTCGCGCACCGCGATCAGAAATCCGCCCAGGCGCTTGTTGAGCATCTCGGCCTGTTCGGACAATTGCCCGGCCGCGACCAGAACCTCGGATGCCGAATGACCGGCCTCGCCGGATGCGGCGGTGACGTCCTGGACATGGCGGATGACGCTGTCGGTGCGGCCGACGGCGTTTTCCATATTGGCGGCGATGGCATGGGTGGCCTGACCCTGACCATCCACGGCACGGGTGATGTCGCCGGCGATGGCGTCGATATCGTCAATGACCGCGCCGATGTCGCGGATCGCCGTCACCGCCTCGGCGGTGGACATTTGGATGGCCGAAATCTGGGCGCCGATCTCGTCGGTGGCGCGGCCGGTCTGGTTGGCCAGCCCCTTGACTTCGCCGGCCACCACCGCGAAGCCCTTGCCGGCCTCCCCGGCCCGGGCCGCCTCGATGGTGGCGTTCAAGGCCAGCAGATTGGTCTGGCTGGCGATGTCGTTGATCAGAACGATGACGTCGCCCACCGCCTTGGCGGCATCGGCGAGGCTGGCGACCAGCCCGCTGGTGCGTTCCGCCTGGGCCTTGGCCAAACGGGTGATGTCCGCGGCTTTCGACGCCTTTTCGCCGATCCGGGCGATGGATTCGCTCAAATGGTCGGTTTCCGAGGCGATGGCCGATATGTTGGACCCGGCGTCCTGGGCTGCGTCGGCGACGGCCCCGGCCTGGGCGCTGGCCAGGGCGGCGACGCTTTCCATGCTCCGGGCCGACGCCAGAAGCTCGGTCGAGGCCGACGCCACCGCGCCGCAGACATCCTTGACCGAGGATTCGAACTCGTCGGCGACCGTTCCGAACCGGGCGACCTTGGCGGCAATGGCCCCGCTGGCGTCGTTGATGGCCCGCGCCGTGACCAGGAAGGCCCCCTGCAAGCCGGTTTCCAGGATGCGGCGGAAATATTTGTTGTCGCGGACATGACCCATCGAGGCCGCCGCTTCGCGCAGGAACGCGTCGGTGCGGTCGGTCAGATCGTTGACGGCGTTGAAAAGGGCGGCGATCTCGCCCCCCGCCCGCCGTTCGACATGAAGAATGCGGGCCTCGAAATCACCCGCCGCCAACCGCCGACAGACATCGGCGGCATCGGCCACCACCCGCCGGGTTCTTAGCAGCAGCGCCACGGATATGATCGCCACAACGCCCACCACGGCGAACAGAACCGGCGCCGCCCAAAGGACCACGCCACCGCCCAACGTGCCGGTGACGGCCAGTTTCACGCCGATCCCCAGCGCCGCCGCCACGGCGACGATGGCGGCGAAGACGGCCAGCCGGATGACCTTAGAAAGAGAAGATGAATTCATCGTACCCCACCTGATCGCGGGCCAGTATGCCCTGAAGAGCGGCGAAAGAGGCGTGGAGACCGACCTTACGGTCCGACTGGCCGCCTTCGATATCGAGGAGATGGCGATAGAGCGGCACGATCTTGTCGATGGCTTCGCGCCGGGGCGCGCGACGGCTGGAATGAAAGCCGGTGATGGTCCCGTCGAGGTCGCGGCTGGGGGTGACGTGGGCGAACACCCAGTAATGATCGCCGTTACGCGACCGATTGATCACATAGGCGAAAATCTCGCGGCCGCCGATGATCCGTTCCCACAACAGCCGGAACACCGCCCGCGGCATATGGGGATGGCGAATGATCGAATGGGGGGCGCCGATCAGCTCGGCCTCTTCATAACCGGCGAGATCGGCGAACAGACGGTTCGAGTAAAGAATGCGCCCCTTAAGGTCGGTCTTGCTGACGATCAGCGCATCGGAATCGAAAAAACGCTCCGCACCGGACAGATGAATATCCAAAACCACCCCCCACCTCACATATTTTCTATGCTGTTTTTTGTAGTACTACATTACCACTGTACTAATACAAAGGTTAGCATGGGTGTGCGGAATTTTTCAAATCGAAAACAGTCTACCTCCGGGCGCAAGCGTATACCCCAACACACTCCATACCTTTGCATATACAGGTGCCGCCATCCGTCCAAATGACGCGCCCCATGAAGCAATCGCGACGCAAAACGCCGCCGGGAAGAGTCCGGCGGCGGCCATCAATCATTTCTGACGGTGAAGTTTAAAGCTCGTTACTGCCGCTCCGCCTTTTTATGGCGGTAGGTCACGAGTTCATGGACTATTCCATGCAACGTCTGGATTTCCTGTCCGGTCAGACCGGATCTTTGGAACATGTTGCGGATATTGCGCACCATGGTCGGCCGTTTTTCGGCCACCCGCAGAAAGCCGCATTCATCCAGTTCGCGCTCAAGATGATCGAAGAATCCGATCAACTTGTCCTTCGACGCCGGCGCCTCCGCGCCCCGGGTCATCTTGGCCGGCGGCGTCGCGTCGAGACCGGCCTGAAACCACTCATAGGCCACCAAAAGAACGCATTGGGCGAGGTTGAGCGACGCGTAATCGGGATTGACCGGCACGGTCAGCACCGTATCGGCCAGCACCAGATCGTCGTTTTCCAGGCCCGTGCGTTCCGGACCGAACAGCACGCCCATACTCTGCTCGGCGGCAATAGCGCGCATGGCGGCGGCGGCGCTTTTCGGCGTATCCATCGGCTTGGTCATGAAACGCGAGCGCGCCGTGGTCGCCCACACCCGTTGCAGATCGCCCACCGCATCCGCGGTGCTTTCGAACACCGTCGCCCCCAGCAGCACCCGATCGGCGCCGGAAGCGGCGGCGAAGGCCCGGCTTCCCAGCCAATCCTCCCGCGGGGCCACCAGACGCAAATCGGTCAACCCGCAATTGAGCATGGCCCGCGCGGTGGTGCCGATATTCTCGGATAATTGCGGACGAACCAGGATGATGACGGGATCGGGCATGGCGATGAATGGTGGCGCGTGGCGTCAGAGCCCGACCCGAAAGTCGGCAGGGTGAGCCGAAAATGGCGGCTTTCGAGAACCGCAGCGGAGCGTACTTCATGTACGTGAGCAGCGGAAGCGCAGAAAGTTGCCATTTGCAGGCCGCCATGGCGACTTTCGGGTCGGGCTCTCAGATCGATCGGACGAATCGCGTCACATCGCCCTGCATCGTCCCGGTCTCGGCGCGCGAGCGCTCGGAAACATCGGCGGCCACCGAAGCGGCTTCCTCCACTTCGGTCACCGCCCCGGACAGAACGGCCATGCCGCTTTCCACGTCGGCGGTGTGCCCCACCGCCGTATGGACATTGCGGGCGATCTCGTCGGTGGCCCGTGTCTGCCGGTCCACGGCATCGGCGATGGTCGCCGTGACCGCGCGCGATTCCTCGATGGTGGCGGCGACGGTGCTGGCATTCTCGGTCAGGTCGCGGATGGCGGCATGGATGGCCGATATCTCGCTGGTGATCTCGCCGGTGGCGTTCGCCGTCTGGTTGGCCAGCATCTTGACCTCGTGCGCCACCACCGCGAAGCCCTTGCCGGCCTCGCCGGCCCGGGCCGCCTCGATGGTGGCGTTCAAGGCCAAAAGATTGGTCTGGGCGGCGATGTAATCGATCAGCCGCACCACCCGGTCGATATGGGCGGCGGCGGCGTTCAGGCTTTCCACCAATTCGCTGGCCCGCTGCGACCCTTGCACCGCCGCCTCGGCCACGTCGCGGGAATGGGCGACCTGACCGTCGATTTCGCGGCTGCTGGCCGCCAGCTCGTCGCTGGCCGCCTCGATGGCGGAAATGTTGCCCGACGCCTCGCGCGAGGCGCGCACCACCCGGTCCACCGCCACGGCCGCCTGCTCGACGGCGTGACGCAATTGCTCGACGCTTTGTTCCTGGCGGTCCTGGGCGCCCAGCAGGCCGGCAACGCTGCCCTGAAAGGTCTGAAGGAAATTATCGGCCAGTTGCCGCATCGCCGCCTTGCGCTCGGACTCGGTCTTGCGTTGCGTTTCCGCCTCGCGATCCTGCAACGCCGCCTTGTCGATGGCCGTCTGCTTGAAGATCTGCAACGCCCGGCCCAGTTCGCCGATCTCGTCCTTGCGGGTGCGATAGGGGATTTCGCTGGCGAGATCGCCATTCTCCAGCCGGGCGGTGGCCTCGACGATTTCACGCAGGGCCGGCACCGTCGTCAGGATCAGGCGGATGACGATCACCGAACCGATGGCGATCCCCCCCAGACCCAGCGTCGCCGCCATCACCAGCTGATGGGGATGGTGATGGGACAATTGGTGCAGATACAGGACGAAAAACGCCCAGGCGACCACCACCGGCGGAATATAGGACAACAGCGTCTTGAGACCGATTCCCCGAAAGAAAGTCCCAAGGATGCCGCGAACGGTCATTGCCATGTCACCGTCCCCTCACACGACGAAATCGGGACGAGCCGGCTGCTTGTCCACCACCCCCTTGGTGTACGCCGCACCGCCGCATGTGCGTTGCGCGTCACCATCCGGCCACTTTTAGCCTTTTCGCCGTCCCGCCGCAATGCCCTCACCCGCTGGTTTACAGGCTTTTGCCCAATCGGAATTCACGTATTGCCGCGCAAACGATACAACATATACGCGATACTGTCCTGAAGGGCTTCCAGAGAGGCCTCCAGGACATTGGTGTGCACCCCCACCGTCACCCAGCGATGACCGGCGCCGTCCTCGCTTTCGATGGTGACCCGGGTCCGCGCATTGGTACCGGCGGTCGATTCGACGATCCGCACCCGATAATCCACCAGATTGAGGGCGGTCAGTTCCGGGTAGATCCGGGTCAGGACTTTCCTGAGCGCCCGGTCGAAGGCATGAACCGGGCCATTGCCCTCGCCCACCTCCATATGGGATTCGCCTTCGACCTCGACCTTGACGGTGGCCTCGGACAAGGTCAGCCATTCGCCGGCGGGATTGCGCCGACGCTCGTCGATGACCCGGTAACGGTCGAGGCGGAAATAGGCGGGCACCTGCCCCAGCGCCCGGCGCAGCAGCAATTCGAAGCTGGCGGTCGCCTGATCGTAGGTATAGCCCAGATGTTCCAGCTTTTTCACCAGATCCACCAGATCGGTCACGTCGCGGGGATCGAATTCCACCTGCATCTGAGCGACCACCTGGATCAGGGCCTCGCGCCGCACCGATTCCGGCGCGATGCCCAATTCCCCCATGCGGGCGGCGAGGTTGGACCGCCCAGCCTGATCGGAAACCACGATCTGGCGATGATTGCCCACCTCCGCCGGATCGATATGCTCGTAGCACTTGGGGTTCTTGGCCACCGCCGAGACATGAACGCCGCCCTTATGGGCGAAAGCCGACGCGCCGACATAGGGCTGATGGCGGTCGGGATTGCGATCCAGCACCTCGTCCAGACCGCGCGACACGCTGGTCAGGCGTCGCAACCGGTCGAGACCGACGCCGGTGGCATAGCCCATCTTCAGCATCAGATTGGGGATCACCGAGATCAGGTTGGCATTGCCGCAGCGCTCGCCCAATCCGTTGATGGTGCCCTGGACCTGCCGGGCGCCGGCGCGAACCGCCGCCAGCGAATTGGCCACCGCGGAATCGCTGTCATTGTGGCAATGGATGCCCAGCTTTTCCCCCGGAATTCCGGCGGCGACCACCGCCTTCACCACCCGTTCGACCTCGTCCGGCAACATGCCGCCATTGGTGTCGCACAGGACGATCCAGCGGGCGCCGGCCTCCAGGGCGGCCTTGATCGTCGCCAGGGCGTAATCCGGGTTGGCCCGGTAGCCGTCGAAGAAATGCTCGGCGTCGAACAGCACCTCCGGCAGGCGCCCGGCGGCGAAGGCCACCGATTCGGCGATCATCCGCAAATTCTCGTCCAGCTCGATCCCCAACGCCACCGTCGCCTGGAAATCCCAGGTCTTGCCGAACAGGGTCAGCGCTCCCACCGGCGCCGCCACCAACGTCGCCAAGCCGGGATCGTTGGCCGCCGATCGGCCCGCCCGCCGGGTCATGCCGAAAGCCGCCAGCTTGGCATTGGTCAGCGCCGGCGGCGCCTCGAAAAAGGAATCATCGGTGGGATTGGCCCCCGGCCAGCCGCCTTCGATGTAATCGATGCCCAGCTCGTCCAAGGCCCGCGCGATCCTGGCCTTGTCCGCCGCCGACATGTCCACCCCTTCGGTCTGCGCGCCGTCGCGCAGGGTGGTGTCATATAGATAAACGCGCTCGGTCATGGCTCAGGCATCCGCCGGATATGCTAAGGAAAGGTGTCAAAATGCCCTACCCCCACACACGGGACAAGAGTCTGGTTTGTTGGTTCGCCTCAGGCGCCGGCGCTCGCGCTTGGCTGTCCTCGCGCCCTTCGGGTCGCTCCGGCGCGCGGGTCTTGGTGCTCCGCTCCGCTTCGGGCGCATAGTCGTCGCTACGCTCCTCCGGGTGCCGTAGGTCAACATCCAGAGGTGGGGTTGGTGGCGGACTAAGCCGCCACCGCCACCGATTCGCCGTTGACCACCAGGCCCTGATCGTCGGCGGAGACCCGCACCAGATCGCCGTCGCGGATGGAGCCGTCCAGGATCAGGCCGGCCAGGGGGTTTTGCAGGCTGCGCTGAATCACCCGTTTCAGGGGCCGGGCGCCATAGACCGGGTCGTAACCGTGCTCGCCCAGCCAGTCCAGCGCGCGCGCGTCCAGATCCAACCCGATCTTGCGGTCGGCCAGCAGCGCCCGCAACCGGCCCAGCTGGATCTCGACGATCCCGCCCATATGGGCGCGATCGAGACGATGGAACAGCAGGATTTCGTCCAGACGATTGAGGAATTCCGGCCGGAAGGCGTGGCGGACCACCTCCATCACCTGACCGCGCACCGCCGCGCTGTCCTCGCCCTCGGCCTGCGCCGCCAGAATGTCGCCGCCCAGATTCGAGGTCAGCACGATCAGGGTGTTGCGGAAATCCACCGTGCGGCCCTGGCCGTCGGTCAGACGGCCGTCGTCGAGGACCTGAAGCAGGACGTTGAACACGTCCGGGTGAGCCTTTTCGACCTCGTCGAACAGGATCACCTGGTAGGGCCGGCGCCGAACCGCCTCGGTGAGCGCCCCGCCTTCCTCGTACCCCACATAGCCGGGCGGCGCGCCGATCAGCCGGGCCACCGCATGCTTTTCCATGTATTCCGACATGTCGATGCGGACCATCGCGCTTTCGTCGTCGAACAGGAATTCGGCCAGGGCCTTGGTCAGTTCGGTCTTGCCCACGCCGGTCGGCCCCAGGAACAGGAACGAGCCGATGGGCCGGTTGGGGTCCTGCAGGCCGGCCCGCGCCCGGCGCACGGCGTTGGACACCGCCACCAGGGCTTCGTCCTGGCCGACCACCCGCCGGCCCAGCCGTTCCTCCATGGCCAGCAGCTTCTCGCGCTCGCCGGCCAGCATCTTGTCCACCGGAATGCCGGTCCAGCGCGACACCACCTGGGCGATATGCTCGTCGGTCACCGATTCGGTCAGCAGACGATCGTTGGACTGATCGGCCTCGGCCAGACGCCGTTCCAGATCGGGCACCAGCCCGTAGCGCAGTTCCGAGGCCCGCTGCAAATCGCCGGCGCGCATGGCGATCTCCATGTCGGTGCGGGCCTGATCGAGCTGTTCCTTGATCCTGGTGGCCGAGGCCAGCTCGTCCTTTTCCGCCCGCCAGCGCGCGGTCATTTCCGCCGATTGCGCCTCCAGATCGGCCAGTTCGTCCTCCAGCCGCCCCAGACGGTCGCGCGACGCGGCGTCGGTTTCCTTCTTCAGCGCCTCGCGTTCGATCTTGAGCTGGATGATCCGCCGGTCCAGCTCGTCCAGATCCTCGGGCTTGCTGTCCACTTCCATGCGCAGGCGGCTGGCGGATTCATCCACCAGATCGATGGCCTTGTCGGGCAGGAAGCGGTCGGTGATGTAACGGTTGGACAGGGTCGCCGCCGCCACCAGGGCGTTATCGGCGATCCGCACCCCGTGATGCAGCTCGTACTTCTCCTTGATGCCGCGCAGGATCGAGATGGTGTCCTCGACCGTCGGCTCGGTGACGAAGACCGGCTGGAAGCGCCGCGCCAGGGCCGCGTCCTTTTCCACATGCTTGCGGTATTCGTTCAGCGTGGTGGCGCCGACGCAATGCAGTTCGCCCCGCGCCAGGGCCGGCTTCAACAGATTGGAGGCGTCCATCGATCCCTCGGCGGCGCCGGCGCCGACCAGGGTGTGCATCTCGTCGATGAACAGGATGACCTCGCCGGCCGCCGCCGACATCTCGGTCAGCACCGCCTTCAGGCGTTCCTCGAACTCGCCGCGGAACTTGGCGCCGGCCACCAGCGCCCCCAGATCCAGGGCCATCAGGGTCTTGTTCTTCAGGTTTTCCGGCACGTCGCCATTGACGATGCGCTGGGCGAGGCCCTCGACGATGGCGGTCTTGCCCACGCCGGGCTCGCCGATCAGCACCGGATTGTTCTTGGTGCGCCGGGACAGAACCTGAATCGTGCGGCGGATTTCCTCATCGCGGCCGATGACCGGGTCGATCTTGCCTTCGCGCGCCGAAGCGGTCAGGTCGCGGGCGTATTTCTTCAGCGCGTCATACTGGTCCTCGGCGGTGGCCGAATGGGCGGCGCGGCCCTTGCGCACCGCCTCGATGGCCTGATTCAGTCCCTGGGCGGTCACCCCGGCCGCGGCCAGCAACTTGGACGCCGCCGTACCCGACGCCAGGGTCAGGGCCAGCAGCAGCCGCTCGGCGGTGACGAAACTGTCCCCCGCCTTTTCGGCGATCTGCTCGGCCTGCTCGAACAGCCGCGCCAGCTCCTGGGTCATATGGACCCCGCCGGCGCCCGGTCCCTCGACCTTGGGCTGCTTGTCGAGTTCGGCCTCGGTATCCTTGAGCGCGCGGGCCGGATCGCCGCCCGCGGCGCGGATCAGATTGGCGGCCAGACCTTCCTTGTCGTCCAGCAGCACCTTCAGCAGATGTTCGGGCGTCAGCCGCTGATGACCGCGCCGCAAGGCCAGGGTCTGGGCCGACTGGATGAAGCCCTTCGACCGCTCGGTGTATTTCTCGAAATCCATGCCATCTCTCCCGCGACAAGGCGGTCCCGCCCCGAATGGGTGGCAGCGGAACAACCCCTCCTGCATTGGGGACTAATATGGCGGGATTCCGGTGCCCCGCAAGACCCGGCGCCCCGCCGCCGTCCAAACGGGCGGGATCGATTCACCCCGTTGATATGGATCAAAGGCAAGACTTAACGGAGGGGGTATTCTGAGGATTATTATGCCGTTCGGCGTATAGTGCGATTTGGTCCGCCGACCGGCGGGCCGGACGGTATCACAGGGTTTGTTCTGCGGAAAATCCGTGGAGGGCACCCATGGCCGACATCGCTTTCGCCGAGGCCCACGCCGCCCCCGTCATCCGGGCCGACACCGTCGAAAAGCGGTATCGGGTCGGGGATGTCGAGGTGAAGGCGCTGAAAGGCGTCAGTTTCGCCATCGCGGCGGGGTCCTTCGTTTCCTTCGTCGGCCCGTCGGGCAGCGGCAAGACCACCCTGCTGAACCTGTTGGGATGCCTGGACCGCCCCGATGGCGGCCGGCTGACGGTCTTCGACACCGACATCGCCGGACTGAACCGGCGCGCGGCCGCCCGGTTCCGCGGCGCCAACATCGGCTTCATCTTTCAGGACTTCAACCTGATGCCGGTGCTGACGGTCTTCGAGAACGTCGAATATCCGCTGATCATGGTGCAGAACTGGCCGAGCCGGCGGCGGCGCGAGCGGGTCATGGACATGCTGGCGGCGGTGGGCATGGCCGAACAGGCGGGCAAGCGCCCCGACCAGATTTCCGGCGGCCAGAAACAGCGGGTGGCGGTGGCCCGCGCCCTGGCCCCGGAAACCCGGCTGGTCCTGGCCGACGAGCCGACCGCCAATCTCGACCACGATACCGCCTACAAGGTCATCGACCTGATGCGGCGCCTGAAGACCGAGCTGGGCGTCACCTTCGTCTTTTCCACCCACGACCCCAAGATCGTCGCCGCGGCCGAGATCGTCTTCCGGCTGGAGGACGGGCGCCTGTCGCGCGAAGGGGGACCCCATGCTTAGCCTGATCGTCATCGCCTGGCGCAACCTGATGCGCTTCGGGCGCCGAACCCTGCTGACCGCCGGCCTGATCGCCATCGGGGTCCTGGCGGTGCTGCTGTTCGTCGCTTTGTCCGGCTCGTTCAAAAACCTGATGATCGGCCAGTTCACCGATTCGGTGATGGGCGATCTGGAGATTCATCACAAGGGCTATGTGGCGTCCCTCGACAATCTGCCGCTCAACCTCAACCTGACCCCGGCCCAGTGGCAACGGGCGCGGGCGGTCCTGGCGGCGGACAAGACCGTCGCCGCTTACGCGCCGGTGGTCAAATTCGGGGGGTTGTTCAGCAATTTCACCGAAAGCACCAATGTCCGGGTCAACGGCATCGATCCCGCCCGCGAAGCCGCCGTGCTGCCCCTGCTGCCCGGCCGGGTCGCCCCGGCGGACGCCGCCGGCCTGCTGAAACCCGGCCAGATCCTGGTGCCCCAACTGTTGGCCAACGGCATGAAGGTCAAGGTCGGCGACACGGTGGTGGTGGTGACGACCAACCGCGACGGGTCGGTCAACGGCCGGACCTTCACCGTGCGCGGCATCGTCTCGGATCTCAGCGGGCCGGGCGGCCGCGACGCCTATATCGATATCGACGATGCCCGCCACATCCTGCGCCTCGCCACGCCCGAGGTCAGCGAGGTGCTGGTAAGGCTGAAAAGCCTGGAGACCCTGCACGCCACGGTGGCGGCCCTCCGTTCGGCCTTGGACGGCGGACCGGGCAAGCCGGCCTTCGAGGTCCACGGCTGGGACGATCTGTCGCCCTTCGCCCATATCGCCCGGCTGATCGACCTGCTGACCCTGTTCGTCAAGGTCATCCTGGTGTCGATCGCACTGATCAGCATCATGAACGTGATGATCATGGCGGTATACGAGCGCATCCGCGAGATCGGCACCATCGCCGCCATCGGCACACCGCCCGGCCGCATCCTCGGCCTGTTCCTGATCGAGGGATTGCTGCTGGGCGTGATCGGCGCCGCCGTCGGCATCGCCCTGAGCCTGGGCGCCGTCGCCGTGCTTCACGTCCACAAGGTGTCGTTCGCCTTCGGCATGGGCAACGGCACCGTGATCCTGAGCCCGTCCCTGCGGGTCTCCGACATCGTCACCGTCGGGGTGGTGGTGATCGTCGTCGCGGTTCTCGCCAGTCTGCAACCGGCCTGGAAGGCGGCGCGCATGGACCCGATTTCCGCCCTCCGGCATATCTGAGCGGGAGACCCGCCATGCGCCGCACCGTTCTCGCCGCACTTCTCGCCGCGCTTTTCGCCTTTCCCGCCCTGGCCGCCGCGCCGTCGGCGCCCGACGGCGCCGCCATCCTCAAGACGGTGGACCGCAATCTGGAACCGGAATCGTACGAATCCTTCCGCAAGCTGATCAATATCGAGCCCGACGGCAGCCACAAGGATTACGTGCTCTACACGGTCAAAAAGGGCAGCGACAAGCTCGTCGCCCTGTTCCTCAGTCCCGCCAGCGAGGCCGGTCGCGGCACGCTGCGGCTGGGCGACAATATGTGGCTCTACATCCCGGAGGTGGGCCGACCGATCCGCATCACCAGCCTGCAATCGGTGGTGGGCGGCGTGTTCAACAACGCCGACATCCTGCGCCTGGATTACAGCGTCGAATACAACGTCGCCAAGCTGGAGGCGACGGCGGACACCTACGTCCTGACCCTGAAGGCCAAGACCGACGCCGTCGCTTATGACCGGCTGGTGATGCGGGTGAACAGGGCCGATCTGCTGCCCACCGAAATCGCCTGCTACGCGGCCAGCGGCATACTGGTCAAGACCCTGCGCTTCAGCGACGTCAAGGATTTCGGCGGCGGCATCCGGCGACCGGCGGAGATCACCACCGACAGTCCCCTCTACAAGGGCTACAAATCCGTGATGATCTTCGCCGGCCTCAAGGCGCGGATCTTTCCCGACGAGGTCTTCACCCTGTCCTTCCTGCCCAAGGTCGGCACCCTGAGGCCGCAATGACGGCGCCGGCGCGGATCGTGCTGGCGGCCGCGCTGGGTCTGGCGCTTTCCGCCTGCGCGCCCATCGGCGCCGACAGCATCAGGACCGACCGGATCGATTACGCCAGCGCCATGGCCGAATCCTGGAAGCAGCAGATGCTGCTCAACATCGTCAAGCTGCGCTACTTCGATCCGCCCGCCTTTCTCGACGTCTCGTCGGTGATCGGCGCCTATGAACTGCAACGGCAGATCGCCCTGGGCGCCGGGTTCGGCTATCAGACCGACAAGGGCGCCAACAACATCCTGGGCGCGACGGGCACCTTCACCGACAGCCCGACCATCACCTACACGCCCCTGACCGGCAAAAAGTTCATCAACGCGCTGCTGAAACCGCTGCCGCCCCGGACGATCTTCGCCATGATCGAGACGGGACATCCCGCCGACTTCATCCTGCCGATCGCCGTGGACGCCATCGACGGAATCCGCAACGGTTCGTCCGCGCCATCCCGGAGCCACCATCCCGACCGCGCGTTCCACCGGGTAGTGACGGCCATCCGCCATATTCAGGAGGCGGGCGATCTGACCCTGCATATGGAGAAGCGAAACGGGCACGAGGAAACCTGGCTTTCCCTGCGTGACGACGGCGATTCCTCGGTCGCCCGGGACATCGCGTTCATCACGAAGACATTGCGGATTCACGCGGCCAATGGCGAATATCTGCTGACCTTCGGCTCGCGCCAGCATCGTCCCGACGAAATCGCCCTTCTCACCCGCTCGATGCAGGAGATCCTGGTCGATCTGGGCGCCGGGGTCGAGGTCCCGGCCGCCGATCTCAAGGCGGGACGGGCGACGCGGGTCGCGCCCGCCGCCGCGGCCGGCGCCGATTGCCCGCTGGTTCACATCCATGCCGGCAGCGCCCGTCCCGCCGACGCCTATGCCGCGGTGCGCTATCGGCATCACTGGTTCTGGATCGACGACCGCGACCTGCAATCCAAGCGCATCTTCATGTTTCTGATGATCTTCTCGTCGCTGGCCGAGACCGGGGGAGCGCCGCAGACCCCGATCGTCACCATCCCGGCGCATTGAGCGAGCCATGGCGACCACCGGATATATGGGCGGCGGGCGGGTTCTGATCCTGTCGCTGGTCCTGGCGATCCTGGCGGGCACCGCCCAGGCCGGGGATGCCGGGACATACGGCTTCAATCCCGCCGCCTACAAAAAGAAGGCGTTCGAGGTCAGCGGCTATGTCGAGGGCAAGGGCGAATGGTTCGATTATGACCGGCGATCGGTCTTTTATCGCCTCGACCAGGCCGGGAGCGACCAGCCGTCCCAGGACGAGCGGGGCACGGCCACCGGCGAAATCACCGCCAAATACACCCGCGACATCGCCACCCTGACCGGCACCTTCCATACCTTCGGGCGGCGCGACGTCACCACCGGCGACCAGCAACAGGCCAAACTGTACACGGGCACCCTCACTTTGCAGCCCAACCCCGGCCTGTCCTTCGATATCGGCAAGAAGACCCTGCAATGGGGCAAGGGTCTGGCATGGAACCCGGTGGGCTTCGTCCAGCGGGCCAAGGACCCGCTCGACCCCGATTTGTCGCGCGAAGGCTATTGGATGGTCACCGGCACCTATACCAAAAGCTTTCCGGGTTGGCTCCAAACGGTCGGATTCACCCCGGTCTTCATTCCGACCTCGACCGCCCTCAACCCCGATTTCGGCACCAGCCCCCATCACCAGGACGTGGCCGGAAAAATATCGGTCCTGGCGGCCGATACCGATATCGACGTCATGGCGCTCAGCGGCGGCGCCAAAAGCTTCCGCTACGGCGCCGATTTCTCCCGCAATTTCGGCCCCCGCCTGGAAGTCCACGGCGAATATGCCGAGATCACCAAGGCGCGGCGGGTCCTGATCGGAGCGGGAAACCGTCCCTATACGGTGACCGGGGCCGCGCCGGCCTGGCTGCTGGGCCTGCAATATCTGAGCGCCGACGGCCTGACCACCACCGTCGCCGAGTTCTATCACAACGGCGCCGGCTATCGCCCCGGCGAGCAGGAGGCGTTCTTCACCCTGGCCGACCGGGCCGTTCAATCCTTCGATACCACCGGCAGCGGCGCCCTGCTCGACACCGCCCGGACCGTGAGCCCCAGCTACGCCACCCAGAATCCGGGCCGCGACTATCTCAACGTCAAGATCACCCGCAGCCAGCCTTTCGGCATGGTCTATCTGACCCCGTCGGTGACGGTGATGGCGGATGTCGCCGACAAAAGCGCCCTGATCCTTCCCGAGCTGCTCTATACCGGCTTCACCAACTGGGAAATCCGCCTGCGCCTGCAGGCCAATGTCGGCGCGCGATACACCGAATACGGCGAGAAGGCGGCGGCGATGCGCGGAGAACTGCGCGTCCGCTATTATTTTTAACAGCGGGTTCGCATCCGGCTCCGGCCGGGGCGGCATTATGATGTATCTATTCCACATATTTAATGTGGACACCGGCCGGCGGTTGGGTTAAAGCTGGGGTCGCGAATAGAGTATTTACAATACCTATTTTAAACCAGCCCCTCCCATCGCCAGGAGACACCTGATGTTTTGCGTCCAATGCGAACAGACCCAGCATACCGATTCCGTCGCCGGCTGCGCCTCCGCCCGCGGGGCCTGCGGCAAGGACGCCGCCACCGCCGATCTTCAGGACATCCTCATTCGCCAGATCATGGGGCTGGCCCAATATGCGGTGCGCGCCCGCGCCCTGGGCGTGACCGATCAGGCCCTGGAGGATTTCATCCAGTACGGCCTGTTCACCACCCTGACCAACGTCAATTTCACCCCCACCCGCTTCACCGCCATGATCGAACGCGCCGAAGCGATCCGGAGCGACATCGCCGCGCGCTGGCATGACGCCGCCCGCTCCCGCGGCGTGACCGTCACCGACCCCGCCGGCCCGGCCGCCTTCCGGCCCGCCGCCGGCCTGGACGCCTTGATGGCGCAGGCTCCCGAAGCCGCGGTCAACCGGGACCATGAACGGGTGGGCGAGGACGTCGCCGGCCTGCGCATGCTGATCCTGTACGGCATGAAGGGCGTGGCCGCCTATTCCCATCATGCCCGGGTTCAGGGCTACCGCGATCCGGCGATCGATTCCGCGATCGACGACATTCTCGCCTGGCTCGCCGAAGGGCCGGAGGATATCGAGGACCTGCTGGCCCACGCCTTGGCGGTCGGACAGGTCAATCTGAAGGTCATGGAGCTGCTCGACCGCGCCAATACCGGCATGTTCGGCACCCCCGTCCCCACCGCCGTCCGCATCCGGCCCAAGGCCGGCAAGGCGCTGCTGGTCAGCGGCCACGACCTTCACGATCTGGCGCAGATTCTCGAACAGACCCGGGATCTGGGCATCAACGTCTATACCCACGGCGAGATGCTGCCGGCCCACGGCTATCCCAAGCTGAAGGCCTACCCCCATCTGGCGGGCAATTACGGCGGCGCGTGGCAGGACCAGCAACGTGAATTCGCCGCCTTCCCCGGCCCGATCGTGCTGACCTCGAACTGTCTGATCGAACCGGACGCCAGCTACCGCAACCGCATCTTCACCACCGGCCCGGTCGGCTGGCCCGGCCTGCGCCACATCGATGACGGCAATTACGCGCCGGTGATCGCGGTGGCCAGGGCCATGCCCGGTTTCAAGGCCGACGGCGACGACGCGACCGTCACCGTCGGCTTCGGCCACGACACCGTGCTCGGTCTGGCCGACAAGGTGGTGGGAGCGGTCAAAAGCGGCGCCATCCGCCGCTTCTTCGTCATCGGCGGCTGCGACGGCGCCAAGCCCGGACGCAACTATTACACCGAACTGGCGGATTCCACCCCCGCCGACACGGTGATGCTGACCCTGGGCTGCGCCAAGTACCGCTTCAACACCCACGATTTCGGCGATATCGGCGGCATTCCCCGGCTGTTGGATATCGGTCAGTGCAATGACGCCCATTCCGCCCTGAAGATCGCCGGGGCTCTGGCCCAGGCCTTCGAATGCGGCGTGAACGACCTGCCCCTGTCGCTGATGATCTCGTGGTTCGAGCAAAAGGCGACGGCGGTGCTGTTGTCGCTGCTGGCCGTGGGGGTCAAGGGCATCCATCTCGGCCCCAGCCTGCCCGGCTATCTGACCCCCAACCTGCTGGCGGTGTTGCAGTCGCGTTTCGACCTGCGGGTCAACGGCACCCCCGCCGACGATCTGAAAGAGGCGTTGGCGGTGCACTGACGACACCGCCCCGCGCGGCGTGGATTGACATATCCACGCCGCACTTTTTCTCTTTCCGCGCCCCGTTTTCAGGAAATTCCATGGCCGAGCACAAGATCGACCTCGCCACCAGCGATGGCCAAGTCCTGCATTTCGACTGCGCCGAGGACGAGGACATCGTCACCGCCGCGGCGAAAGCCGGCATTCATCTCAACGCCCAATGCCGGTCCGGAAGCTGCGGCGCCTGCGTCGCCCGGCGCGAATCCGGCGATTTCGTCCTCGGCCCCCATGGCGAAGACGCGCTCAGCCCCGAGGACGAGGCCCGCGGCCAGGTGCTGTTATGCGCCACCCGGCCCCGCGGCGACCTCAAGATCGCCCTGCCCTATCCCTATGCCCAGATCCGGTTCGAACAGCGGGTGCCGCGCGAAGCCGCCATCGTCGCCATCCACCGCCTTACCCCCGACACCGTCAAACTCGACCTGCAATTACAGGCCGACGCCGACGGCTCTCTCGTCCTGGATTTCGAACCGGGGCAATTCGTCGAACTCGCCATTCCCGGCACCGAAATCCGCCGCCCCTATTCCATCGCCAATCCCGGCAATTGGGAGGGGCGGCTGGAATTCCTGATCAAGCTGCACGAAGGCGGGCAATTCTCGACCTGGCTGGCGGAAACGGCGGCCCCCGGCGCGATGCTGACCGTGACCGGCCCGTTCGGCACCTTCACCCTTCAGGATCGCGGCCTGCGCCCGCGCTATTTCGTCGCCGGCGGC
The DNA here is from genome assembly GCA_021848545.1 of Pseudomonadota bacterium. GTDB lineage: Bacteria > Pseudomonadota > Alphaproteobacteria > Rhodospirillales > Magnetospirillaceae > JAJZUL01. Next base: position 17,729 of record JAJZUL010000020.1, on the reverse strand, counting down.
TGCGGTCTGGCCTCGGTCCTGCCCATGGTCCAGCGCATGATCGAATGGGGGGAACCGCATCCCATCCGCCTGTTCTTCGGCGTCTGGCGGGACCGAGACGTGTTCTACCAGCGGGAACTGGCCGATCTGGCCGCCCGTTCCCCAACCTTCACCTATGAGATCTGCGTGACCGACGCGTCGGAAGGCTGGTCCGGACGGCGCGGCTCGGCGGCCGACGCCTTCGCCCAGGCGCTGAAGGACGCGGCCACGGAACCGGACGTCTATGTCTGCGGCTCGCCGGGACTGGTCGAGGCCGTCGCCAAAGCGGCGGACGCCCACGGCATCAGCCGCGACAAACTGATCTACGAACGGTATTCGGCCTGCTGACGGGGGGGGTTACGCCCCCACCGGCTCCGCCATTTCATCGGCGGCCAGTTCGGACTCGCCGTCGCCGTCCTCGTCGCCCTCGCCGCCTTCGACCGAATCCTCGGCGGGGGTCGACGTCGATTGCGGACGGCGCTGGCCGTTGTTCTGGTTATAGGCGTTGAGCAGCCGGAAATAATGCTCGGCATGCTGATAGTAGTTTTCGGCGCTGACCCGGTCCCCCTGGGACGAAGCGTCGCGGGCCATCGCCAGATAGCGTTCCATCACCTGATGGGCGTTGCCGCGAATGCGGCCCTCGGGGCCGTTGGAATCGAAAACCTGATTGCGTCCGCCGCCACCGCTGAACGGACGGCTTTTGCCGCCGAGATTGGTATTGCCGCGTCCACGGGTGCGTTGCTTCGGATGATTCACGGGTCCTACCTTCTTGTGTGACTGTCTCTGGGTCGTTCCCGTCACCCGCCATCCCTGTGACCCCGTGAGTGTATCGATTTCGATACGCCGAAGGTCCGGCAACAACCGCATCCATGCTGACGCATGGCGATGGAGGGAACAGGTCGGCGCTGGCGGGATGGCGGAGCCGAAAGCTCGACGCATCCCCGACTATGGCAGCGCCGGACGTTCGTCACCGTAGTCGCTAACCCGCGTCTTTCCAACATCTTTTTTTGAGAAGCCGGACCGGCGCCAACCGCCGCGCCGAACCACCCCGGCCACGGCGTGGCCGGGCCGGGCATCACGCCGTTTACAGCAGCAGCCAAAAGATAAGGGCGTGACCGATCAACAGTCCCGGCACCAGAAAAGTCGGTATGTAAAACGCGGCGCCGAGAGCGCCCGGCCCTGCCGCGTTCAGGTGGCGCGGCCCCTGGACCATCGCGTGCAGAAGATCGAGCGTGCCCCAGATGTTGAAAACCCAGACGGCGATGACGGCTCCCGGCCCGTCGGCGGCAAGCCAAACCATCGCCACGATGGCGAGAAGCGCCGCGATCATGTCGCCCCATGCGGCGGGACGGGCGAAGGCCGCCGGCAAGTCGTCGGACACGACGCCGGGCACAAGGAAGCTCAAGCCGACATAGCGGAACATGTGGGGCGCCATCAGGGCCATCAAAGCCGCTTTCGGCGGCAAGGACGCCAAAGCGGGCCAGCCATACAGCCCGGCGACCAGTCCCCACGCCAGAAAGCCCGACAGGACGCTCAACCCGAACACCATACGCATGATCATCGCACCCTCACCACCGCTCGAATAACGGAATTCGTGTCTTGAGCATCGCGGCGTCCCATCGCCATCACGGGCGAGCGCCGTTTCATGCGCGAACCGTTTGTCAAAGGTTCCCCGCCATGGTTTCACGCCGCCCGATCAGGAAATCTTCGAATGTGACCGGATCAGGCCGACCGAATCGCTCCCAGGTTTCGGCGCTGGTCTGAAACCGGCGGGCGCTGGCGGCGGCCGGCTGCGTCCGCAGAAAGCGCCAAAGGTGGGAAAGATGGTCCACCGCGTGGTCATTGATGCCGTCGTCCCGCGCCCATTGCCGCCAAGCCTCGTCCGAGAGATTTTCGTAGCGGATGTCCCTGGCCAACACGCGGGAGAAGGTTGCCACGATGTCGCGCAGCGCCGGGGCGGCGGCCACCATGGGATGCCGGGAGCCGGGCGGAAGGTCGCGGGCGACCAGCAATCCGGCGGCGACCCGGGCCACGTCTTCGGCCCCGACCAGGGGTACGATCGTGGAATCGTCGCCCCAGGGCAGCCGGACGACGTCGGCCCCGGCGACGGTTGCGCGAACCAACCCGTAGAGATTCTCGTAAAACACCGCGGCCCTGATATGGACGGCGCCGATATCGGCCCAGTCCAGGACCTGTTCGGACAGATGGTTCAAGCGCATTCGCGGCGTCGGGGCATCCGGGGCGGAAGTAAGCATCACCAGATTGACGAGCCGTTCGACACCGGCCTCGCGCGCGGCCACGGCCATGTTCGCGGTGGCTTCCGGCAGCCCCGCCTGAACGGGATAGGCGAAATAGACCGCGCCGACCCCGGCGCTGGCGTCGCGCACGGACCGGAAGTCCAACAAGTCTCCCACGAACACCTCCGCGCCGAGCCTTTCCAGACCCTCCGACCTTTGGTCCCGTCGACGAACAAAGGCCCGGACATGCCGCCCCTGCCGCAACAGCGTTTCCGCGACCAGACGGCCCGTTCCGCCCTGCGTTCCACCCGCCGCCCCGGTTACCAGGATGCATGCCCGCGACATGGCCAACCTCTTTTCAGTGCCGCCCAAGGACGGTACCATTCGGTACCTTACGAACCGAGTGTATGGTACCGACGGGTACCGCGTCAACCGAGGAGGAGCGCATTGGCATCGGCGTCAACACGCGGCATTCAGCAAGCCGGCGGACCCGAAGCGCGGCAGCGGATTCTTGACGCCGCGTTCGCCGTCTTCGCGGATCGCGGATACGCACAAGCCGGCACGCTGGAAATCGCCACGCGCGCCAAGGTTTCAAAACGCGATCTCTATGCCTTGGTGGGCAAAAAGGAAGACATGCTTATCGCCTGCATTTCCGAGCGGGCGGCCCGGCTGAAATGGCCGCGCGACATTCCGCCGCCCCGTGATCGCGGAACGCTGGCCGAGGGATTGGAGCGGTTCGGCCATCACCTGCTTCGGGAAGTCACCGATCCCGCCGTCATATCGGTGTTCCGGCTGGCGATCGCCGAGGCCGAACGCGCGCCGGACGTCGCCCGCACCCTCGAGAATGTGGGAAGGACGGCGGCCCGCGACGCCCTGACCGGCCTGTTCACCCATGCAAAAGCGACGGGACTGGTCGAGGGGGACCCGGCGGAGATGGCCCGCCGGTTTTCGGCGCTGCTTTGGGAAGATCTGATGGTGGGGTTGTTGCTGCGCGTCGTCGAACGGCCGACAGGGGCCGCCCTGAATCAGCGGGCGATCGACGCCACGGCGGCTTTTCTGAGGCTGTACGCCCCGGCCGGGCCGGCCTGAACCAAACCCATCCCGACGCCGGATGGCCGGGTCCGCAATTATGAATAATACGCGTTCCAGGATGTTTTGACTTCTGGAACGCGTATCCAGCGGCCATTGAGGCCGCGGCCAAGCGCCCGGCAATGCATGACGTTGGACGGTTCGTGGAACACCTGGCCGATGCCGTGGCCGCAGAATTCCCGGACCACCGAGCAGTGATCCCCCTCGAACGGAGCATCCGATCGGCAGGGAAGGGTTCCCATGTATGGGGGGTAATCCGGTATAAGGATGCCCTGTCGCCTCCTCCATCGACAAGGAAGCCCGCTATTGTCCGCGCCGCTTGGAGGGGGTCCACGGCTGTCAAAAGGGCAGCCGGGCAATATGGTGGAGCCTCCGCAATGAGTCGGATTGTTATTCTTGGTGCCGGAATTGCTGGACATACCGCGGCCCGTCACCTTGATCGCTGGATCGGCGGGCGACATGAGATCGTCGTCGTGTCGCCGAATGCGAAGTGGGAGTGGATTCCCTCCAACATCTGGGTCGGCGTCGGCCAAATGGGGAAGGACGACGTATCCTTCGACCTGGCGGACGTTTACCGAAAGACCCGCGTCGCTTTTCATCAGGCGCGCGCCCTGTCCATTCATCCCCAGGGCGGCACGGCGGGCGCCGGTCCTTTCGTCACCATCGAATATACCGACGACGGCCGGGCGGGGCAGCGGGCCGAAATCCCGTACGATTATCTTATCAACGCCACCGGCCCGAAGCTGAATTTCGCCGCCACGCCCGGTCTCGGCCCCGACCACGGCCATACCGTCTCCGTTTGCACGACCGCGCACGCCCTTGAGGCGAACCATCGCCTGCAGGAGCTCATCGCCGACCTCAGCCGCGGCGAAAGCCGGACCGTGGTCATCGGCACGGGACATGGTACCTGCACCTGCCAGGGGGCCGCGTTCGAGTACATCCATAACGTTGATCATGTGCTGCGGGAGGCGGGCGTCCGCGACAAGGCCAGGCTGGTGTGGCTGAGCAACGAATACGAGCTTGGCGACTTCGGCATGGGGGGATTTCACATCTGCCGCGGCGGCTATGTGACCAACGGCAAAATCTTCACCGAATCCCTGATGGCCGAACGGGACATCGAGTGGATCACGCGGGCGCACGTGACCAAGGTTGAAGGGGGAAAGATCAGCTACGAACAGTTGGACGGCAGCTTTCACGAACTCGCCTTCGACTTCGCCATGCTGATTCCGCCGTTCTCGGGCGTCGGGCTCAAGGCCTACGACCAGGCGGGCGGCGACATCACCGCCGAGTTGTTCGCCCCCAACGGCTTCATGAAGGTGGACGCCGTCTATGCCCCGAAGCCCTACGAGCAATGGACGGCGGCGGACTGGCCCAAAACGTACCAGTCCCCGGCCTATCCCAACCTGTTCGCGGTCGGCATCGCCTTCGCGCCGCCCCATCTCATCAGCAAGCCGATGCAAAGCGCCAACGGCACCCCCATCAATCCGGCGCCCCCCAGAACCGGCATGCCGTCGGCGGCGATGGCCAAGGCGGTGGCGGCCAGCATCCGCGACATGATCGAGGGGGCCGAGCGGCCGACCCACACGGCGTCCATGGCGGAAATGGGCGCGGCCTGCGTCGCCTCCACGGGCTCGCACCTGCTGCGCGGCACGGCGGTGACCATGACCCTTTTCCCGGTCGTTCCCGACTATACGAAGTATCCCGAATGCGGGCGCGACCTCGACCTCACGTTCGGAGAGATCGGCCTGGCCGGGCACTGGATGAAGCTTTTGCTCCACCACACCTTTATCTACCAGGCGAAGCTGCGGCCCGGCTGGTGGCTGCTGCCGGACTGATCCCTCCCAGCCGGAGCGATCGACGACGAATGGACATGTAACTTTAATCAGAGCCTTCGATGAACCACACCGTTCCCTATACCCCCGCCTCGTATGTCGCCGAGCCCACCGGGTTGACCCGGAGGATGCGGACGGCCGTTCTGTGGCAATGCGTCCGCTTCGCCATCCTCAACATCAAGATGCTGAGGCTGATGGCCCGCTCCCATCATTAGCCCGATTTATTCACGGGGCCGCGAGGTGATGGCGCCGGAACCGTGAAGAGATCGGGTTCGTTATGCCCCGTGTTGCGCGACCACGCAGCGCTCGATACCGGCCAGATCCCGGCGCCGCTCCGTAACCCGCAGCCCGGCCCGTTCCGCAAGCCCGGCCACCGCCCCCGCCTGACCGGCGCCCACCTCCAGCGCCGCCACCCCGCCCGGCGCCAGCAGACGGGCGATGTCGGGCAACAGATGACGGTAACAATCCAGCCCGTCCGCCCCTCCGTCCAGGGCCAGGCGCGGCTCGTAGCGGGCCACTTCCGGATCGAGGCCGGCGATGTCGGCGGTGGGAATATAGGGCGGGTTGGCGACGATCACCGCGAAGCGGCCGATCAGCGCGCGGCCCCAATCGCCGGCGACGAAGAAGGCCCGCCCGCCCAGCCCGCAGGCGGCGGCATTGGCCGCCGCCACCCTGGCCGCGCCGGGATTGCGATCGATGCCGACGCCCCAGGCGTCCGGCCATTCCGACAGCAAGGCCAGCAACAGGCAGCCGCTGCCGGTGCCGAAATCGAGGATGGGACCGGGGCGGGCCGTCGCCAGCACCGCCTCGATCACGGTTTCGCTGTCGGGGCGCGGCGCCAGAATGTCGGGGCCGACCGCCAGATCGAGGGTCCAGAATCCCCGGCGGCCGAGGATATGGCTGACCGGCTCGCGGGCGGCGCGACGATCGATCAGGGCCTGCACCCGCGCCACCGCGGCCGCGTCCACCGGCTTTTCCGGAAAGGCGAACATCGATTCGCGGCTGATCCCCAAGGCCTCGCCCACCAGCAGGCGGGCATCCAGCCGGGCCTCGGCCACGCCGGCCGCCATCAACCGGGTGGTCGCCTCGGCCAGGATTTCGCCGACCGAAGTCATATTGATCGGCCCTCGCCGGGCGCGCACGTCCGTGCGCTTGGCCGCTCGCTCAATGCTCGCCGGATGCCGGCCGGCATCGTCACTCCATCTCCGCCAGACGTTGGGCCTCGTCGGCGGCGATCAACGCTTCCACCACCTCGTCCAGGGCCTCGCCGCGCAGGATCTCCTCGATCTTGTACAGGGTCAGATTGATGCGGTGGTCGGTGACCCGCCCCTGCGGGAAATTATAGGTGCGGATGCGCTCGGAGCGGTCGCCCGATCCCACCTGGGATTTGCGGTCCGCCGCCCTGGCCGCGTCGGCGGCGGCGCGCTGCTGTTCGTACAGGCGGGCGCGCAGGACCTTCATCGCCTTGGCCTTGTTCTTGTGCTGGCTTTTCTCGTCCTGGCAGCTCACCACGATGCCGCTGGGCAGATGGGTGATGCGCACCGCCGAATCGGTGGTGTTGACGTGCTGGCCGCCGGCGCCCTGCGAACGGAAGACGTCGATGCGCAGATCGCGATCGTCGATGGCCACGTCCACTTCCTCGGCCTCGGGCAGCACCGCGACCGTCGCCGCCGAGGTGTGGATGCGCCCTCCCGCCTCGGTCGCCGGCACCCGCTGCACCCGATGAACCCCGGATTCGAACTTCAGCCGGGCGAACACGCCGCGCCCCGAGATCGAGGCCACCGCCTCCTTCAGGCCGCCGATGCCGGTTTCGTTGGAATCGAGCAGTTCGAACCGCCAGCCCTTCAAGGCCGCGTAGCGCTCGTACATGCGGAACAGATCCTCGGCGAACAGGGCCGCCTCTTCGCCGCCGGTGCCGGCGCGCACCTCCAGGATGGCGTTCCGCTCGTCGGCCTCGTCCTTGGGCAGCAACAGGACCTGCACCGCCCGCTCCAAGGCCGGCACCGCTTACTTCAGCCGGTACTAGTCCTCTTCGGCCAGGTCCCGCATATCGGGATCGGCCATCAGCGCCCGGCTGTCCTCCATCTCGGCGCGCGCCTTGCGGAAGGCCCGTACCGCCTCGGCCACCGGCTCCAATTCGGAAAATTCCTTCGACAGGCGCGCAAAGGTCTGAGCATCGCCCCCCTCGCCGGACGCCAGAAGGTCGCGCACTTCGTCATACCGCGCCAAAACCTTGTCGAAGCGGGGTTCCAAATTCATTCCGGCCCTTCCTTTCGGGGACCGGGACAATGCGCGTCCATCGCCGTCCCGTCCAGCCGAAACAGGGTTTTCAGCAATCGTTCCATCGCCCCCCACTCGGCGCTCCCGCTCGAGGCCGCCGCCCGCATCTCCTCGGACGGGGCGTGGAGCAGGCGATTGATCAACAGGCGGGTGGCCTCGGCGGCATCGCCGCCGGCTTCCGCCAGAACCGCGTCGCGCATCGCCTCGAAGCTGTGGCGCAGGGCGACGATGGCCGGCACCGCCGCCCGCGCCGCCCGGTTCTTCAGGAATCCGGCGACCTCGTCATCGATGATCTCGCGGGCCGCGCGGGCGGCCTGTTCGCGGGTGGCGCGGCCCTGCAACGCCACCCGTTCCAGATCGGCGAGGTCGTACAGGAAGGCCCCTTCCAGACGATTGACCGCCGGCTCGATATCGCCGGGTATGCCGATATCGACCAGGAACATGGGCCGGCGCCGACGCTGGCGCAGAACCTGGGTCATGATCTCGGACGTCAGCACCATATGGCGGCCGCCGACATTGGACAGCACGATATCGGCGCCGACCAGGGCGTCGCGCAGGGTTTCGAAGGGCGTCACATGGCTGTTCAGGGATTGGGCCAGGGCTTCGGCCCGCGCCAGGCGCGGTGCCGTCACCGTCAACCCGGCAAGCCCCGCCGCCAGCAGGCTTTCGGCCACCAGCTCCCCCATGTCGCCGGCCCCCACCAGCAAGCCGCGGCGCGTATCCAGATCGCCGTGCAGATCGCGGGCGAGCTGAACGGTGGCGGCGGCGATGCTGACGGGGCCTTCGCCGATGGCGGTCTCGGAGCGCACCCGCTTGGCCGCCGCCAGCGCCGCCTGCAACACCGCTTCCAGAACCAGGCCGCTGGACCCGGCCGACCGCGCCAAGCGCAACGCCGCCTTGACCTGACCGGGCACATAAGGTTCGCCGACGATCAGACTGTCCAGGGAGGCGGTGACCTGAAAGGCGTGACGGACCGCCTCGGCCCCCGCCAAAGTGTAGAAATTGCCGGTCAGCGCGCCGGCCGCCACTCCGGTCCGTTCCGAGAATACCGCGGCGATCTGGCGGGTGGCCGTATCGGCGTCGATCTCCGCCGCCCACACCTCGACCCGGTCGCAGGTGGACAGAACCAGCGCCTGGGCGACGCCGGCGGTGGCCAGCCGGGCGAGAAAACCGGGAACATGGGCGTCATCGACGAACAGGGCGTCGCGCAACGACAGCGAGGCGGAGCGATGATTGGCGCCGATCACCACGAAATGGGGCGGAGGGCCGGCCAAGTGCCTAACGCCCGCTGGGCGGCCGCTCCCGAAGCCACGCCGCCAGTGAGGCGAGCGGCACCTCGTCCTGCGTACCGGTATCGAGATCGCGTACCAAAGCGGCACCGCGACTGCCTTCGTCTTCCCCCAGGATCACGGCGAACCGCGCGTTCATCCGGTCGGCGGCCCGCGCCAGCCGCTTCTTGAGATTGCCGGAAAACCCCATTTCCGCCGCAAGCCCGGCGGCGCGCAAATCCTCGGCCACCTTCAGTCCCGCCAGATCGCCGCCGCCCATGGGGATCACCGCCACCGGCCGCGCCGGGTCGGGCGTGCGCGCCGTCAGCATGGCCAGACGCTCGATGCCGGCCGCCCAGCCGATGCCCGCGGTCTTGGGGCCGCCCATCTGGGCGATCAGCCCGTCATAGCGCCCCCCCGCCAGCACCGTTCCCTGGGCGCCCAGGGCGTCGGTGGTGAATTCGAAGGCGGTGTGACAATAGTAATCGAGGCCGCGCACCAGTCGGGGATTGACGGTAAAGGGAATGCCCAGAACCTCGAGCCCGCCGGTGACCTCGGCGAAGAAATCCCGCGCCGCCGGAGTCAGGGAATCCGCCATCCGGGGCGCGTCGGCGACGATGGCGCGGTCGCCCTCATCCTTGGAATCCAGAATGCGCAGCGGGTTGCGCTCCAGCCGGTCCCGGCTGTCCTCGGACAGACGGTCGCGGAAATCCGACAGATAGGCGACCAGGGCATCGCGATAGGCGGCGCGGCTGTCCCCGTCGCCCAGGGTATTGATCTCCAGGGTGACGACATCGGCCACCCCCAGGGCGTCCAGCACCCGCCAGGCCAAAGCCAGCGCCTCGATATCGGCCAGGGGGGATTCGACCCCCAGCACTTCCACGCCCACCTGATGGAACTGGCGCTGGCGGCCCTTCTGCGGGCGTTCGTGACGGAACATCGGTCCGCGATAGAACAGTTTCAACGGCAGGGACTGGGCCAGCCCGTTCGAGACGAACGCGCGCGCCACCCCGGCCGTGCCTTCGGGCCGCAAGGTCAGCGAATCGCCGGAGCGGTCGGTGAAGCTGTACATCTCCTTGGTCACCACGTCGGAGGTATCGCCCAGGGTGCGGGCGAAAACCTCGGTGAATTCGAAGATGGGGGTGACGATCTCGCCAAATCCGTAGCGCCGGGCCACGGCGAAAGCCGTCTCCTCGACGAAACGGTGACGCCGCACCGCATCGTCCAGCAGATCGTGGGTGCCGCGAACGGATTGAAGAGCGGCCATCCCTAGTCCTTCGCCTTGGCCCTGGCCATTTCGGCGGCCTTGGCCTCGACCAGTTCCACCACATGGTCGACCATGGCCCCGGCGTCGATATTGTGGTCCGGGGACCCGCCGATATAGACCTTGTGCTGGCCGGTGCCGCCGCCGGTAACGCCGATATCGGTCTCGCGCGCCTCGCCCGGACCGTTGACCACGCAGCCGATGATCGACAGGGTCACCGGCTCGCGGATATGGGCCAAACGCTTTTCCAGGGTCTCCACCGTGTCGATGACGTTGAATCCCTGCCGCGCGCAGGACGGACACGACACGATGCGCACGCCGCGGCTGCGCAGATTCAGCGATTTCAGGATTTCGTAGCCGACCTTGACCTCTTCCACCGGATGGGCCGACAGGGACACCCGGATGGTGTCGCCGATTCCCGCCCACAGCAGATTGCCCATGCCGATGGCCGATTTGACCGTGCCGCCGATCAGCCCGCCGGCCTCGGTGATGCCCAGATGCAGGGGATAGTCGCACGCCTCGGCCAGACCGTTATAGGCGGCCACCGCCAGAAACACGTCCGACGCCTTGACGCTGATCTTGAACTCGAAGAAATCATTGTCTTCCAGGATGCGGGCATGGGCCAGCGCGCTGTCGACCATCGCCTCGGGACAGGGTTCGCCGTACTGTTCCAGCAGATGCTTTTCCAACGACCCGGCATTGACGCCGATCCGCATGGAACAGCCGTGATCCTTGGCCGCCTTCACCACTTCGCGCACCCGGTCGGCCGAGCCGATATTGCCGGGATTGATGCGCAGGCAGGCCGCCCCCGCCTCGGCCGCTTCGATGGCCCGGCGGTAATGGAAATGGATGTCGGCGACGATGGGGACCGGCGAGCCCTTGACGATCTCCTTCAGGGCGCGGGTCGAATCCTCGTCGGGACACGAGACCCGCACGATATCGGCCCCGGCCTCGGCCGCCAGACGCACCTGTTCGAGGGTCGCGGCGACGTCGGTGGTCAGCGAGTTGGTCATGGTCTGAACCGCGATCGGCGCGTCGCCGCCGACCGGCACCGAGCCGACATGAATCTGCCGGCATTTGCGCCGGTGGATATCGCGATAGGGCCGCACGCTCATGATGTCACTTGCTCCTGATGGCCCGGGATGCCGCCGCGGCACCCGTGAAGCCGGCCTTACCCGCGCGTCTGCAACGCCTTGGGATCGAGGCTGATATTGTGGAGAACCTGGCCCGCGCCACCCAGGGCCGGTAGAACCTTGCCGTCCACGGTGACCTGCAGGGCGGCGGCATCGCCCACCGTCAGGGTCAGGCCGGACTGATCGGGCACATCGTAGGATTCGCCCTTATGCAGCAGCCGCGACAGCACCAGCTGCCCGTCCTTGCTCTGCACCTGGATCCAGCAATCGCCGGTCATCGCCGTCAACACCACCTGCGACGGCCCCGCGGCGGGTGCCGTGGCGGCGGCCGGCGCCTTGGCCGCCGTTACCGAAGCCGCCGGGGTCGCCGGCTTGGGCGTCGCGGACGTCGTCGCGGCCGGCGCCGCTTTCGTCGCCGTGGCTTTCGTCGCCGGCGTTTTCGTCGCGGCCGGGGCCGTGACCGTCGGCGTCTTCACCGCCGCGTCTTTGGACGCGGGAGCGGCGGAATTCGTCGCGGCCGGCGTTTTCGACGCGGTCGCCGCCGGCTGGGCCGGCGCGGTCTTGGCCGGCGTGGCGACCACCACACTCTTGGCCGGCGCGGTCTTGGCCGGGGTCTTGACCGCCGGCGCCGTGACCGGCGAGGGCGCCGCCGCCGTCTTGCCCGTCAAGTCGGCCGGCCGATCGAGCAGGGACGACAAACGTCCCGGCAAGGGCGACACCAGATTGGCCACCGAATGGGACCGGCCGCTCAACCAGTACCACCCGCCATAGGCGGCCGCGGCGATGATCAATCCCACGAACAGGATGGCGCCGGTGGGCACGCGGCCCTCGGACACCGGCGAGGGAAACACCAGTTCCGCCCGGCCGGTCAGCGCGTCGGCCGCCTCCCGCTTGAACCGGCGGACCATTTCCTCCTCGTCGAGCCCCAGGAACTCGGCATAGCTCCTCAAAAAGCCGATGGCATAGGTGCCGCCGGGAAGATCCTGGTGACGGCCTTCCTCCAGCGCCCGCAGAAAGGGTTGGCGGATGCGCAACCGATCGGCCGCCGTCGGCAGATCGCAGCCCATCTTTTCCCTGGCGTCGCGCAGGGTGGCGCCGACGGCCGATACCGGCGCGGCTACGACCGGTTCGGTCCCCGTCTCGCCGTCTTCGGGAAACGCGTCTTGATTGTTGGTGGCCACGGAGTAAGGACCTTCCTGTTCAATCGTTGGGGCCGGCACGATACCCCCGCCGGATCGCCAGCGGAGTTGGTTGTAGCAAATACGATGCGAGAAAGGCAAATGAGGTTGTTGGTTGGAGGGGGGTGGGTGGAGGGGGTTGGGTGGGCTTGATTTATTGGTTGGGCCTCAAGCGCCGGCGCTCGCGCTTGGCTATCCTCACTCGCTGCGCTCGCTCCGGCGCGCTCAACGCGCATAGTCGGCGCGTGCCGCGCCTCCGGGTGCCGTAGGTCGAGAGTTCGGGGGCGGTAGGGTCAGATGACCACGCCGTGGTCGAGGGCGAAGCTTTTCAATTTATCGCGCAGGCTGGGTTCGGGGCGGTCCAGCAAACCCGCCATGTAATCGCGGATCGGCGCCGCTTCCAGGCTGCGGATCATCGTCTTTACCGGCCCGACCGAGGGCGCCGATACCGACAAGGTCGTGATCCCCAGCGCGATCAGGGCCATCGCCTCCAGGGGCCGGCCCGCCATCTCGCCGCAGACGCTGAGCGGCACGCCGGCAGCGGCGGCGCGGGTGGTGATGGCCTTCAAAAACGACAGCATCCCCGGCGACAGCGGATCGTAACGTTCCGCCACCAGCGGATTGCCGCGATCGGCGGCGAACAGGAATTGCGCCAGATCGTTGGAGCCCACCGAAATGAAATCGATCCGGGGCAGCAGCGCGTCCAACTGAAAGGCCAGGGCCGGCACCTCCAGCATGGTGCCCACCTTGACCGAAGCCGGCAGCGGCCGACCCGCCGCTTGTTCCTGGGCCATCTCCATATCCAGCAGATCGCGGGCCCGGATCAGTTCCGTTACTTCGGCGATCATCGGGAACATCACCGACAGATCGCGCCCGGCGGCGGCCCGCAACAGCGCCCGCAGCTGGTGGCGCAGCAAAGACGGCCGGTCCAAAGTGATGCGGATCGACCGCCAGCCCATGGCCGGATTGTCCTCCTCGCGCCGATCCCAATAGGGCAGCACCTTGTCGCCGCCGACATCAAGGGTGCGGAACACCACCGGCAGCCCCTCGGACTGGTCGAGAATCTTGCGATACAAAAGGGTCTGGGCGGCGACGTCGGGCAAGGCCGAACGGGCCATGAACGGCAATTCCGTCCGGTACAGACCGATCCCGTCGGCCCCCGATTCGTGCAGATGGGGCAGATCGAGCAGCAGACCGGCATTCATCATCAACCGGATGCCCACCCCGTCCCTGGTCACTGCCGGCAGATCGCGCATGCTGGCATAATGGGCGGCGCGCAGCCGGCGCTGGCGGGTGGCCTCGGCGAAGATGTCGCGGATATCCTCCGACGGCCGCAGGAACACCTGGCCGTTATCGCCATCGACGATCACCGGGTCCAGGGGCTCGACCTTGCCCAGCACGTCCTTGGCCCGGCTGACCACCGGGATGTCCATGGCCCGGGCGACGATGGCCACATGGCTGGTGGGCGATCCCTCCTCCAGCACCAGACCGCGCAGGCGGGCGGGATCGTAATCGAACAGATCCATCGGCCCCATCGCCCGGGCGATCACCACCGCGTCGGCCGGCAATTCCTCCCGACTTCCCGACTCGGCGCCATCGGCCAGACAGGTCAGCAGCCGGTTGGCGATATCGTCGAAATCGTGCATCCGCTCGCGCAGATAGGGATCGCTGACGGAGCTCATGCGCGCGCGCATATCGTCGTGGACCTTCTGGACCGCCGCCTCCGCCGTCAGACCGCCCTTGATCGCCTCGGCGATGCGGCTGCGCCAGCCCTGATCCTCGGTGAACATCCGGTAGGTTTCGAGCACGTCGCGATGCTCGCCCGCATCCATCCCCGGCCGCGAGAACACGGCCTCCAACGCCAGCGTGATTTCCGCCAGGGCGTCGCGCAGGCGCTCCGCCTCGGCCTCCGGGTCCTCGGCCACCAACTGGCGGATGACCCGGCGCGGCTGATGCAACACCGCCAGACCGATTCCGACCCCCGCATTCAACCGCACCCCTTCCAGACGCAGGGGCAGAAGCGCGTTGCCGTCCACCGGCACCAGTTCATCGCGACCGACCAGTTCGCCCGAAACGATCAGTTCGGCCAGCACCATGGCCACGGTCTCGAGGGTCTCGATCTCTTCTTCGGTGTAATGGCGCATGGTGCGATTCTGCACCACCAGCACGCCGATGACCCGGCCGCCGCGGATGATCGGCACCCCCATCAGCGAATGATAGATTTCCTCGCCGGTTTCCGGGCGATAGGCGAAATAGGGATGGGATTGGGCGTCGGCCAGGGCCAGCGGCCGGGCATGGGCGGCGATGTCGCCCACCAGCCCTTCGCCCACCCGCAGCCGGGTATTATGGACCGCGGTCTTCTTCAGACCCTCGGTGGCGAACAATTCCAGCACCTCGCCCGCGCGCATGACGTAGCACGAGCACACTTCCGCCACCATGTCGGCGGCGATCAGTCCCGTCACCTTGTCCAGCCGTTCCTGGGAGGTGCCGCCCCCGGCCATCACGTCGCGCAACCGGGCCAGCAGACGGCGCGACACGGAAGGCGCCGACCCGGCCATCACACCCCCACGGGGTCGCGGGATTCCCGAAGGGACAGGGCCGCCATCGCCTGACCGACCAGTTCGTCCAGAATTTCGGCGGCGCTCTGCTCGCAGGTCACCATGCCCACGCTTTGACCGGCCATCAGCGAGCCGGATTCCACGTCGCCGTCGATGACCGCCCGCTTCAAGGCGCCGGCCCAGAAATGTTCGATCTCCAGTTGGGCTTCCTTCTGTTCCACGGCGCCCGACCGCCAGCGTTCGATGACCCGATGCTGGAAATCGATGAAATCCTGGGTGGCCTTGTTGGCCAGGGCGCGGACCGGAATCACCGGAAAGGAGGGATCGACCTGCACCGTCGGCTGGGCGTCGCGGGCCGAGGCGCGGATGAAGGCCTGCTTGAAATTGGCATGGGCCACGCATTCGCGGGCGCAAACGAAACGGGTGCCCAACTGCACCCCCGCCGCGCCCATTTCCAGATAGGACAGGATGGCCTCGCCGCGGCCGATGCCGCCGGCCACGAACACCGGCACCTGCCCGCCCATCTGCGGCAGGATCTCCTGGGCCAGCACGCTGGTGGCGACCGGGCCGATATGGCCGCCCGCTTCCGCACCCTCGACGATCAGGGCGTCGGCCCCCGACCGCACCAGTTTCCTGGCGATGACCAGGGCGGGGGCGAAACAGACGACCTTCGCCCCCGTATCCTTGGCGCGCCTGATCGCCGCCGTCGACGGCAGGCCGCCGGCCAGAACGATATGCCCCACCCCCAATTCGCCGCAGGCGTCGATCAACTGATCGAGTTGGGGATGCATGGTGATGAGATTGACGCCGAAGGGACGGTCGGTCCGCTCCTGGGTGGCCGCGATCTCCTCGGCCAGCCGGTCGGGCATCATCGAACCGCCGGCGATGATGCCGAATCCCCCGCCGTTGGAAATGGCCGCCACCAGATGGCGATCCGAAATCCACGACATGGCCCCGCCCATGATGGCCAGTTCGGTGCCCAGGAATTCGGTGCCCCGCCGCCACAACAGGTCAAGCCGCCGCCGCGCCTCGTCCATCTTTTACCCGTCCACCGCTTGTCGTCGCGCTCACGGCCCCGGGCGCGGCACGTTGAAATCCCGCCGCCCCGGACCGTCGGTTGTGATAGCACGGGGTCACGACCATCCGCACCACAAACATTACGGCCGGGCCGGACCCGGCCCCGCCCGGCGTCAAACGGCGTCGAGACCGTAGGCCGAATGCAAAGCCCGCAACGCCAGTTCCGTGTATTTCTCGTCGATCAGCACGCTGATCTTGATCTCGGACGTGGAGATCAGACGGATATTGATGTTTTCCGCCGCCAATGTCTGGAACATCTTCTGGGCGATGCCGGCATGGCTGCGCATGCCGACGCCGACCACCGAAATCTTGACCACGGCGGGATCGGCCTCGAGCCCTCCCCAATCCAGTTTCTCGCGCGTCTTGTCCATCACCTGGCGGGCGCGTTCGAGATCGGCCTTGCCCACGGTGAAGGTCACGTCGGTCGAGCGCCCGTCCTCGGACACGTTCTGGACGATCATGTCCACGTTGATGGCGGCCTCGGCCAGGGGGCCGAAAATGCCGGCCGCCACGCCGGGACGGTCGGGAACGCCGACCAGGGTGATTTTCGCCTCGTCGCGGCTATAGGCGATGCCGCTCACCAATTCCTGTTCCACGATTTCATCCTCATCACAGACAAGCGTTCCGGGGGCGTCGACGAAAGAAGACAGCACCTGCACCCGGACCCGGTGCTTCATCGCCATTTCGACCGAGCGGGTCTGCAAGACCTTGGCGCCCACCGAGGCCAGTTCCAGCATTTCCTCATAGGTGATGCGGTCCAGCTTGCGCGCCTTGGCGACGATGCGGGGGTCGGTGGTATAGACCCCGTCCACGTCGGTATAGATGTCGCAACGCTCGGCCCCCAGGGCCGCCGCCAGCGCCACCGCCGAGGTGTCCGAGCCGCCGCGCCCCAGGGTGGTGATGCGGCCGTCGGGGCCGATGCCCTGGAAACCGGCCACCACCGCCACCTCGCCCGCGGCCAGCGATTGGTCGAGCGCCTCGGTGTCGATGGCGGTGATCCGGGCCTTGCCGTGAACCTCGTCGGTCCGCACCGGCACCTGCCAGCCGCACCAGGACCGGGCCTTCACCCCGATCTCCTGAAGCGCCATGGCCAAAAGCCCGATGGTGACCTGCTCGCCGGTGGCCACCACCGTATCGTATTCGCGGTTGTCGTACAGGGGCGCGACCTGCCGGCACCATTCGACCAGCTGGTTGGTCGCGCCCGACATCGCCGAGACCACCACCGCCACCGTCGAGCCGGATTCCACCTCGGCCGCGACCCGGCGAGCCACGTTCTTGATGCGCTCGACATCCCCCACCGAGGTCCCGCCGAACTTCATTACGATGCGTGCCATAAACCGATCCTCGATCACCAAACCACTTGGAACACCAAACCACTTGGGGATATCAACGCCGGACGATGAGGCCGGCGGGACGCCCGGCCGCGTTTCAAGCCGGACACAACAAAAACCGGGCACGCGCGCAACCATCGGCGCCGCCGTTACCCGGAGCGCCCCTTACATACCCCGTCGGTGGCGTTGACGCAATCGGCTTGGGCCGATTGCTGTTTGTTGGTTGGTTGTTGGTTGGCCTCAGGCGCCGGCGCTCGCGCTTGGCTGTCCTCACTCGCTTGCGCTCGCTCCGGCGCGCTCAATGCGCATAGTCGGCGCGTGCCGCGCCTCCGGGTGCCGTAGGTCGAGAGGTGGGTTTTTTGTGGGCCTCAGGCGCCGGCGCTCGCGCTTGGCTGTCCTCACTCGCTTGCGCTCGCTCCGGCGCGCTCAATGCGCATAGTCGGCGCGTGCCGCGCCTCCGGGTG
>JAJZUL010000019.1 GCA_021848545.1 Pseudomonadota bacterium | reverse complement strand
AACGCCTTCTCAAACCACGACATCGGGGGCTCCGCCTTCGTTCGACCGAGCCCCTACAGAATCTATTTCAGCGCTCCGCGCTACCAGCTTTTGTCAAATGCGATTCCCCTGGCCCCACCCCGACCAAAGCCGGAGTAATCAGACATCGGACCAAGGGGCCGGGGCGCCACGTCAGCGGACGGTGGCGACATATTCGACCAGATTGTCCATGTCGAGATGAGCCTGGTCCAGCCGGCTCTTGACCAGATCGCCGATGGTGACGATGCCGATCAGCTTGCGCTGATCGTCCACCACCGGCAGATGACGAACCCGGAGCCGGGTCATGGTTTCCAGGAGCGTGACCACGTTGTCATTTTCATGACAGACCTGAACATTGCGGGTCATCAGATCCTTGACCGTATGGCACAGGTCCACGCAGCCGCCCTCGGCCAGGCCGCGAACGATGTCGCGTTCCGACAACAACCCGACGATCTCGCCGGCGCCGTCCACCACCACCACCGCGCCGATGAATCGCGCCCACAGCAGACGCGCCGCGTCCGCGATCGCCGCATCGGGACCGATGGTGACGACATTGCCAGCCCCGTCGCCGGGAATCCGACCTTTGGCCTTGAGTATGTTTTTGACGATCATGGCCCGTCCTCCCAGACAGGTTCGGCCGTCCGCCCCTCACCGACTTTTCGATATCGTTATGGGTGATATCGAGGCGGGCGACCCTCTAGGTCACCATTATAACGGAAGGACTGGGCATGGTATCAAGCCGGGAAAATCCAGCTGAGGAATGTTTAATGTGCATGCCCCCCGCGCGGGGCCGCAAGGCCCGCACCGCAGGGTCATCGGGTGAAGGCGCGTTGGAGCGGAGCGACTAGGCCGTTGAGGCCGCCGCAGCGTGCGGAGAGGCCCCATCGGGGCCCCGGAGCGCAAGCGAAGATAACCCAGAGATCGCGCAAGCGAGGATAGCCAAGGGCGCGGACGCGACCGCCCGGCGATTGAGGGAAATATACATAATGCAGGGGAAGCGGGTTCACCCGATTCCCCTGGGCGATATCCTGTTTCCAGCCGCGGATGGATGGTGTATCACCCAGCCACCGTCACTGTTTTTGCGGTCATGACCGATTCCCTGCCCGTGACCGATGTCCGTACCCTTCCCCTGATCCGCCGCCTGCTGGCCGAAGCGGTGCGCCCCTATCTGTGGCAGATCGTCATCGGCATGGTGTTCATGGCCCTGGTGGCGGGAACCACCGCCGCTACGGCCTGGCTGATGGAACCGGTCGTCAACAAGATCTTCATTCAGAAAAGCGCCGCCATGTTATGGCTGGTGGGCGGCGGGGTGCTGGGCACCTTCCTGCTCAAAAGCGTCGCCAGCTACGCCCAGGAGGTGGTGCTGTCGCGGGTGGGATTGCGCATCGTCGCCGATACTCAGGCGCGCCTTTACGCCCATCTCCTCGAACAGGACATGGCGGTGTTCCAGGCCCGCCATACCGGCGAGCTGATCTCGCACTTCACCTATGACATCGGCGCCATGCGCACCGCCGTCTCCAACGCCCTGATCGGGTTGGGGCGCGACACCCTGTCCCTGATCTTCCTGATCGGCGTCATGGTCTATCAGGATTGGACCCTGTCCCTGATCGCCCTGGTGGTGGCGCCGGCCACCATCATCCCCATCGAGCGCCTGGGGCGGCGGATGCGCAAGGTCTCGGTCAAGACCCAGGATCAGATGAGCGCCCTCAACACCCTGTTGTCGCAAAGCTTCCAGGGCATCCGCATCATCAAGGCCTACGGCATGGAGGCTTACGAAACCGACCGCGCCGGCCGTCTGATCGAAACCCTGTTCACCCTGATGGTTCAGGCGGTGAAGGTCCGCGCGGCGGCGCAGCCGATCATCGACGCCTTCGGCGGCTTCGCCGTGGCGGCGGTGATCGTCTATGGCGGCTTTTCCGTCATCCATGGCGGCACCTCGCCCGGCGCCTTCTTCTCGTTCATCACCGCCGTGCTGATGGCCTATCAGCCCCTGCGCGCCCTGTCCAAGATCAACGCCTATCTCCAGGAGGGCTTGGCGGCCGCCAACCGGGTGTTCACCGTGCTCGACCGCCTGCCCGCCATCGTCGAGACTCCCGGCGCCCGGGCTCTGCCGCGCCAGGCCGGCGAAGTCCGCTTCGATCAGGTCCACTTTTCCTATGACGGCGAGCATCCGGCCCTGGACGGGGTGTCCTTCACCGCGCCGGCCGGCGGCATCACCGCCCTGGTGGGGCCGTCGGGCGCCGGCAAGAGCACGGTGCTGAACCTGATCCCCCGTTTCTACGAAGCCGGCGGCGGCGCCGTGCGGGTCAACGGGCTGGACGTCAAGGACGTCACCATCGCCTCTCTGCGCGATTGCCTGGCGATGGTGAGTCAGGAAGTGGTGCTGTTCGACGACACGGTGATGCAGAACATCCGCTACGGCCGCATGGATGCCAGCGACGACGAGGTTCGCGCCGCCGCCCGGGCCGCCGCCGCCGAGGAATTCATCGAGCGCCTGCCCCGGGGCTGGGAGACGCGGGTGGGCGAACAGGGCACCCGCCTGTCGGGGGGCCAGCGTCAGCGTCTGGCCATCGCCCGGGCGATCCTGAAGGACGCGCCGATCCTGCTGCTGGACGAAGCCACCAGCGCGCTCGACACCGAATCGGAACGCCACATCCAGGCGGCCCTGCGCCGGTTGATGGCCAACCGCACCACCATCGTCATCGCCCACCGCCTGTCCACCATCGTCGATGCCGACATGATCCATGTCTTCCATCACGGCAAGGTAAGCGAATCCGGCCGCCACGAGGAATTGGTGGCGGCGGGCGGCCTGTACGCCCATCTCCACGCCCTGCAATTCGCCGCCGATCCCGCCGCCGGATGACCCGGGGGGATCACCGCCCATCATCGCCGCCGTCGCCTTCCGCCAGCCGGGCATAATCGTCGCGGCGGTAATCCTCGATCGCCGCATCCACGTCGGGACCGGGCACGCCGAGGCGCTTCAACGCCAGCCCCGCCAGACGCAGGCTGCCTTCCAGGGTTTCGGGCACCACCACCGACGCGCCGGCCTTCTCCATGCCGTGGGCCTGGGCCAGATCGTGGGCGCGGGCCAGGACCTGAAGGTCGGGGAAATGGCGGCGCAGACGCTGCACCAGATACAGGCGCGACGTTCCGGCGCTGATGGTCAGGATCACCGCCCGGGCGCGGGCCGCCCCCACCGCCCGCAGCAATTCGACGGTGCGGATATCGCCGAAATAGACCGGCTCGCCCTTGGCGCGCAGGGCCGCCACATGGCCGGGGTCGCGGTCGATGGCCACGAACGGGATGCCCCGGTCGGCCAGCACCCGGCCGACCGTCCGCCCCACCCGTCCATAGCCGCAAATGATGACGTGATTGTCGAGATCGCCGGCATCCTTGCCGGGACGGTGGGGCTCGGCCTCGGCCCGGCGCTGGCGCCGGCCGATCCAGCCCGACAGTTCGGCGAAAAGCGGCGTGGTCGCCATGCTCACCGCGACGATCGCCGTCAATAGATCGACGGCGTGGGAATCGATCAGCCCCGTGGCCCCCGCGCGGGCCGCCACCACCAGGGCGAATTCGCCGCCCTGGGCCAACAGCAGCCCCAGCCGCGCCGCCGTCGCCCACGGCAGGCCGAACAAAAGGGCGAACCCGGCGATCAACGCCGCCTTGCCGGTCAGCAGCGCCACCGTACCCCCCGCCACCAGCGCCGCGTGATTCCACAGAACGCTCAGATCGACCCGCATGCCGACGGTCAGGAAGAACAGCCCCATCAACAGGCCGCGAATGGGGGTCAGATCGGCTTCGATCTGGTGGCGGTATTCGCTGCTGGCCAGCATGGCGCCGGCCAGAAACGCGCCCAGCACATGGGACAGGCCCATTTGCTGGGTGGCGTAGCTGGTGCCCACCACCGCCAGCAGGGCGGCGGCGACGAAGGCGTCGGGCGACCGGGTCGCCGCCACCAGCCGGAAAAACGGCCGCAGCGCCACCCGCGCCAGCGCGAAAATCGCAGCCATGGCCAAAGCGGCCTTGGCCAGGGATTCCACCAGGGCCAGAGCCAGGGAAATGCCGTCCCCCCCCAGCCGCGGGATCATCACCAGCAGCGGCACCACCGCCAGATCCTGAAGGATCAGCATCGCCACCGCGACCCGGCCGGTCTGGCCGGCCAGCTCATTGCGTTCGGACAGGGCCTGGATGACGAAGGCGGTCGAGGAGAAAGCCAGCGCGAGGCCCATCACCAGCGCGCCCTTGGGCGTCAGCCCCATGACCCACAGGACCACCGCCCCCACCAGCCCGGTGGCCACCAATTGCGCCGTGCCCAGGCCGAAAATGACGTCGCGGATCACCTTCAGGCGATCCAGCGACAATTCCAGGCCGATCATGAACAGCAGAAAGGCCACACCCAGATCGGCCAGGGCCGCCGCCCCCTCGCCGCCGTTGCCCAGCGCCAGCCCCGACGGCCCCGCGGCCAGGCCGGCGGCCAGATAGCCGAGAATGGGGCTGACGTGAAGACGATGGCACAGCGGCGTGACCACCACCGCCACGGCCAGAAAGATGATGAGATCGGGTATAAGTCCGTGAACCATCCGCCTCTAAGACAACAGATCAGAGCGTGCCCAGACGCCGGGTCAAATCGACCAGAACCGAACGGGCCGCCCCGGCGCCGTCGATCGGCGCGTCGAACGGCAGCCGCAGAAAGGTGGAATCGTCGCAGGTCAGATCGCAGCCGTCCGGATCGATGCCGACCATCCGCCACCCGCCCCGGTCGGCGCCCAGCGAACGGGCGAACAGGTCGATGGCGTCCGCGTGGGCGTCGTTCATGTGGGCCAGAATGCCGGCCTCGGCCGCTTCCATCCCGGCGGCGGCGGCCGGGTCCAGGCCGAAGGGGGCGTCGAACCAGACGGCGCGGCCGAACCCGCCGACGAAATGAACCCGGCTGGCCCGCACCCGCCAAAAGCGGAAATCGCCGAACCCGGCATAAAGCCGGGCCGCCGGATGGCGGGCCAGAAAGCGGACGCCCAGGCGTTCGACCGCGTCGCCCTCCACCGGCTCGGCCTCGCCCACCAGGGTCACGCGGGGACCGGTCTGGGGATTGTCATGCCCCTCGGTCCCGTCGAACAGCAGGGACACGCGGGGGTCGGCGCCGAGATTGCGGGTGTGGTCGGCCAGCCCCGACAGCAACAGGATCGGCGACAAATCGTGATCGCAGGCCACGGTGACCAGCGACACATAAGGGAACTCGCCAGCCAGGAGGGTGGCCAGGGCCGCCTTGCGACAGGCGCGCATCACACGGCGCAACGCCAGCCGGTTGTCGTCCGGCAGCGTTTTCGGGTCGGGGGGCACACCCCTTGCGTCATCGGTATTCATCGGTCATCAATACGCTGGAGTGCCTGCGGCGGCAAGCCGCGCCGGATGGTTTGGCCGATCATGATCCCGGAGGGAGACCGAATGCTTTCCCGATTGCAGTTCCGTTTCGCCGCCTGTACCGCCGCCTTCCTTGTCGCCGTCGCCATCGGCGCCGCGCCGGCCAAGGCCGGCAACGCCAAGGTCGGGCGCATCGAGATCGAGAACGCCTGGACCCACGCCACCTCGTGGGATTCCTTTCGGGACGCGGCCTTTCTCACCCTGGTCAATCATGGCGACCGGAACGACGCCCTGATCAAGGCCGCCGCCCCCACGGTGGCCAAGCGCACCCGTCTGGCCCGCTTCGTCGTTCACGACGGCACCATGTCCCTGCCCACCCTTGCCGACATCCCCATTCCCGCCCACAAGACCATCGGCATCGCGCCCGGCGGCTATCACGTGATGCTGGAAGGGCTCAAGACGCAACTGAAAAAGGGGAGCCATTTCCCGCTCACCCTCACCTTCCGCCATGCCGGAACGGTTACCGTCTCCGTCGAAGTGGCGGGGCCGTCCTTCGTTCACTGACGGGACGCCGTCGAAACCAAATACTGACGGGACGCCGTCGAAACCAAATACTGACGGGACGCCGTCGAAAACGGGACGCTTTCAAAGATAAGTGCGCAGCAGGGCGACCAGGGGGACGTCGGCGGGCGGCATGGGCAGTTCGCCCAGCCGGGCCTGCGCCACCCAGCGCAGCGCCTGACCTTCGCGCGGGACGATCTGGCCCTCCCACCGGCGCAGCGCGTAAAGCGGCATCAGCAGGTGGAAGCTGTCGTAATCGTGCGAGGCGAAACCGATGGGCGCCAGACACGAGGCGCCGGTATCGATCCCCAATTCCTCCGCCAGTTCGCGCACCAGCGCCTGCTCCGGCGTCTCGCCGGGCTGGACCTTGCCGCCGGGAAACTCCCACAGCCCGGCCATGCTCTTGCCCGGCGGCCGGCTGGCCAGCAGCACCCGTCCGTCGCCGTCGATCAGGGCGGCGGCCACCACCAGCACCTGCGGCCGGGCGTCATGGGCGGCCGCCCAGGCGTCGCGCTCCAGCGCCATGACCGGCATGATCACGCTTTGCCCGCGGGCGGGCAGCGCCACCCGCTCGTGACCGGCCGACGCCATGCCGAGCTTGGCCATGACCCGCCGCGACGCCTGATTGTCGGGATGGCAAGAGGCCCACACCCGGGACATGCCCAGAACCTCGAACATATGGCGGATCAGGCGCGACGACGCCTCGGTGGCATAGCCCCGCCCCCAATCCTCGCGCCCGACCCAGAACCCCAGTTCCGGCGTGCCGTCCTGGTCCAGGCCGAAACCGACGCAGCCGACCAGGACCCCGTCCACCGCCCGTTCCATCCCCAAGGCGATGCCGGTCTCGGCCGCGAAGCGGGAGTCCATGGTGGCGATGAAGGAGGCGGCGTCGGCCTCCGTATAGGGATGGGGAATATTGGCGGTGTGTTTCACCACCTCCCAATCGTCGAGCAGGGCCATGATGCGGGGAATGTCGTTTTCGGTCAGGGGCCGCAACCGCAACCGCGCCGTCGTCAGGGCGATGCCCATCCACACGCTCGGCTGTCGGCAAAGCCCGCCCATGATCCCGGCCTCAGAGCTTGTAAATCAATCGAACTTGCAAAAGAACGCCCATTGGAAACATTGGCGTTTTTCCGTCGATTTCACGCCGAATGGGCATTCTTTCACAAACCCTCAGAGCCTCACCCGAAAGTCGGCAGGGTGAGCCGAAAATGGCGGTTTTCGAGAACCGCAGCGGAGCGTACTTCATGTACGTGAGCAGCGGAAGCGCAGAAAACCCCCATTTGCAAGCCGCCATGGTGACTTTCGGGTCAGGCTCTCAGGTCCGGTACGACCCGTTGATGTCGATATAGGCGTGGGTCAGGTCGCAGGTCCAAACCAAAGCCTTGCCCTTGCCCAGCCCGAGATCGACATCGATACGGATGTCCTGGCCCTTCATATGGGCGGTCACCGGGGTCTCGTCATACCCCTCCACCGCCCGTCCGTTGGCCGCCACCGCCACGCCGCCGATGGAAATGGCCAGCCGGTCGCGATCGGCCTTTTCCCCGGCCTTGCCCACCGCCATGACGATCCGGCCCCAATTGGCGTCCTCGCCGGCGATGGCGGTCTTGACCAGGGGCGAATTGGCGATGGCCATGGCGATGCGCCGCGCCGCCTTGTTGCCGGCGGCCCCGGTCACCGCGATCTCGACGAATTTGGTCGCCCCCTCGCCGTCGCGCACCACCTGCCGGGCCAGATCGGCCAGAAGGTCGAACAGCTTGGCCCTGAAATCCGCCAGACGACGGTCACGGGCATCAACGATCCGGGCGTGGCGGGCCTGACCGGTGGCGAACAGCAGAAGCGTGTCGCTGGTCGAGGTATCGCTATCGACGGTGACGCGATTGAAGGATTTATCCACGCCCTTGGACAGCAGGGCCTGAAGCACGTCGGCCGGCAGAGTGGCGTCGGTGAAGACGAAGGACAGCATGGTCGCCATGTCGGGGGCGATCATGCCGGACCCCTTGGCGATGCCGTTGATGGTCACCGGCACCCCGTCGATCAGGGCGGTGCGGGTCGCCCCCTTGGGATAGGTGTCGGTGGTCATGATCGCCCGCGCCGCCTGATCCCAATAATTCTCATTGAGATCGTCACGCACCGCATCCAGATGGGCGGTGATCTTTTCGTCGGGCAGTTCGACGCCGATGGTGCCGGTCGAGGCGATGAACACCTCGGACTTCCGGCATTCCATCAGCTTGGCCGCCGCCTGCGCCGTCCGCTCCACCGAAGCGATGCCGGCGGCGCCGGTAAAGGCGTTGGCGTTGCCGGAATTGACCAGCAACACCCGCGCGCGGCCCTTCGCCACCCCCTGGCGGCACCAATCGACGGGAGCCGAACGGGTGGCCGACCGGGTAAAAACGCCGGCCACCGTGCTGCCGGCCGCCAATTCCACCATCAGCAGATCGGGACGGCCGACATAACGGATGCCGCACTCCCGCGTGCCCAGCCGGACACCCGGCAGAAAGGGCAACGCGGGAAAACCGGCCGGAGCCAGAGGAGACAAGGAACCCATCGCGTCCTGCCTATTTGGCGTTTTCGCCGGTCTTGAGAATTTTCACATCGGCCTTGGCGCGGATGCCTTCGACCAGCTTGTGGGCCATTTCCTGGGCGACCTCGGCGCGCAACACCGGCTCGGCCTTCTCGAAGCTCGGCGCCTTGGACTTGCGGCGTCCCTCGACCTTGATCACATGCCAGCCGAACTGGGTCTTGACCGGCTGGGGCGAAATCTCGCCGACCTTGAGGGCGAAGGCCGCATTGGCGAAGGCCGGCACCATTTCCGCCTTGGTGAAATAGCCGAGATCGCCGCCATTCTGCTTGGCGGTGGGATCGATGGAATCCTCCTTGGCCAGATTGGCGAAATTGGCGCCGTGCTTCAGCTCGGCGATCACTTTTTCGGCCTCGGCCTTGGTGCGCACCAGGATATGGGCGGCATGCACCTCTTCCTGCGGCTTGAAGCGCTTCAGCAGCTCGTCATAGCGGCGCCGCACCAGCGCGGGCGTCACCTCGGCGGACAGATGCTTGTCCATCCAGGCCTGGCGCAGAACCCGGTCGGAGGCGGCCTTCATCTCGCGGCGCACTTCCGGCTCGCGGGCGATGCCCTCCTTGCGGGCGGCCGCGTCCACCAGCTTGTTGTTGATGACCGCCTCGACCAGGGTCGAGAACGGCACCCGCTGCAACTGCGGGGGCAATTCCCGGCGCAACGCCTCGACCGTCGATTCGTGGATCGCCTGGCCGTTGACCGTGGCCACCACCGGGTCCTTGGACGCGGCGTAGGCGGGAGCGGCCAATCCGGCCCCCAGAACCGTCACCCCCAGAACCAGGCTTCCCAGGACGGCCGGCATCTTGAGACCCGACGCAATGCGCCCAATACCCGCGATCTTCATCCTTGTCTTCCTTAAATCTTCGGTTCCAGAGGCGCCTGTCCCGGCCCCTCCCCGGCGCGCCGCCGGTCGATGCAGCGTTGAAGCATAACGGGAGGGCGGGCACAAGCGTGGTTTTTGGTCGCGATCAGGCGCGGCCGGGTTTGCGCAGGGAATGGGTCTGCAATTCGGACAGGGTATCCTGGAGATGCAGCACCATGTCGGCGCCGATCTGAATGGCGATCTGGCTGCCCCCGTCCAACTCGAAACACAAGGCCATCCGCCCATCCGGCGTCGCCGCCCCCCAGGCGCGCGCCGCCATATAGGTGGGCAGCGGGCCGTCGGCCCCGTTTTCATCGGCATCGGACATGACAAACTCCTTGAGCGAACCATGAAAGTTACGACGATCCCACGATAGGGACGGCGGCGAAGCGCGTCGAGGGTTGGTTTTTTGGTTGGCCAAGCGCCGGCGCTCGCGCTTGGCTTATCCTCGCGCCCTGACGGGCGCTGCGGCGCGCTGGTTTTGGTGCTCCGCTCCGCTTCGGGCGCATAGTCGGCGCTAAGTTTGTTGGTTGGGCCTCAGACGCCGGCGCTCGCGCTTGGCTTATCCTCGCGCCCTGACGGGCGCTGCGGCGCGCGAGTCTTGGTGCTCCGCTCCGCTTCGGGCGCATAGTCGGCGCTGCGCTCCTCCGGGTGCCGGTGGTCGAGGGTTGGATGGCCGGAGGATGGGCGGTTGGCCTCCGGGGGGAGGCCAACCGTGCCATTAATTAACGGATGACGTTGATCAGATCGTCGAGCATCGAATTGGCGGTGGTGATCACCTTGGCGGCCGCGGAATAGGCGCGCTGGGTGACGATCATATCGGTGAACTGGGTGCCGATATCCACCGTCGAAGCTTCCAACGACGATTGGTCGGTCTGGCCGGCGCCGGACGTGCCCGCTACCCGCAATGTGCCGGAACCGGAAACGTCGGTGCCGAGGAAGACGTTGCCGGTCAGGCTTTGCATGCCGTCGGGGTTGACGAAGGTGGCGACCGGGATCTGGAAGATCGGCCGGGTCACGCCATTGTCGAACTGGGCGGTGACGATGCCGTCGGTGCCGATGGAAATGCCCGAGAAATTACCGAACTTGGCGCCGTTCTGGCTGTTGAAGGACAGCTGATAATTGCCGGACAGCTGGGTCATGCCGTTGGAAACGTTGAGGTTTCCCAGGGACAGGGTGATCGGCGGCGAAACGCCGGTGGTGCCCGCCGTGGTCTGGTCCTGCGAACCGTTGGCCCATTGGATCGCCATGGTGGAGATGTTGATCGCCGACGGCGTGCCGTCGCCGTTGAAGGTTATGGCCGGCGTGGTGGGGCCGCCGGCGGTGCCGGTGGTGCCCGAATAGACGGTCGCCGCCAGGGGGTCGATGTTGAAGGTGTCGGGCGACGTGGGCGCGTAGGCCTGTTCCAGCACCATGGACCCGTTGGCTTTCAGGCTGGTCAGCCCCGCCAGGGTGATGGTGTGGGCGGAGTTCGTGTCGTACTGGTTGATGACGATCGATCCCGTGCCGGCCACCTGCGAGGCGTAGGTCAGGCCGGTCGAGGCGATGGTGGTGGTCACGCCGCCCGGCAACATCAGGTTGGTGTCGGTCGAACTGGTGCCGGCGCTTGAAATCACCGGATCGACCCCCGAGGCGTTGGTCGAGTAATAGGAGATATTTCCGCCATTGTCCCAGGCGGTGACCCCGGTGGTCGAGGTCTTGGCGTTGATGGCGGTGATCGCCTGAGCCGTGGTATCGCCCGAAACGTCGATGGAGGTGCTGGTGCCGTTGACCGTGATCTTGATGACACTGGTGCCCGAATTGGCGGCACCGGCCAGGGTGCTGCTGGTGCCGCCGGCGAAGGGCGTGGCCGACGAAAAGATGTTGCCGGTGGTCGAGGCCCCCGAATATTCGGTCAGGAACGCCTTGTTGATCTCGCTGGCCATGCTCGAGGAATAGACGCCGGTTGACGTCACGCCGGTGGGGTCGACGTACAGATTGTTGACCGGACTGCCATCGGTGCCGGCGCCGGCGTTGAAGGTGAAGGTCTGGCCGTCGATGGTCGCGGTGAAGGAGCCGGAGGTGGGAACCGCCGTCATGTCCAGGCGGCCCGACGCCGCATAGACGTTGCTTGACGCGCTGCCGTCCTTCAGTTCCACCACCTTGGAGCCTTCCGGCGGCAGGGCGGACACGCTCCAGGCGTTCTGGCCCACCTTGGTCCAGGTCATCAGCACGTTGTGGCTGTTGCCCAGGGAATCGTATTCCAGCAGGTTGGTCTGGTGGGTGGCGCCGACCGTGTCGCCCGACGGCAGGTTGGCGCCCAGGCTGATGGAGGTGGTCGCCGCCGCCGTGCCGGCGATGCTGTTCAGATTGAGCGATTGCAGGTTGGTCGGATCGATGGCGCCGGTATTGATATAGGTGAACTGGCCGTTGGTGTTCTTATAGGCGGCCATGTAATTGGTGCCGTTGATGACCTGGTGGGTGGCGGTGTTGGTGCCGTCCCAGTTGGTCAGGGGCCAGCCTTGCAGATAATAGCCGCCGGTATTCTGGAGATAGCCGTTCTTGTCGACGGTGAACGAGCCGGCGCGGGTATAGGCGAACTCGCCCGAACCATCGGCCAGGGGGTTGCTGTCCGAATTGACGACGAAGAAGCCCTGTCCGGAAATGGCGACGTCGGTCGACGACGAGGTCGATTGCAACAGGCCCTGGACGTTGACGCCGGTCCGGGGCTTGGATTGGACGCCGCCCGGCGAGTACTGGGTGGTCGAAACCTGCGCCGTCACCAGGGTCTGGAAGTTCACATCGGTTTCTTTGTAACCGATGGTGTTGACGTTCGAGATGTTGTCCGAGATGGCGCCCATCGCCGACGATTCCGCCGACAGGCCCGAAACTCCCGAGAATAAAGCGCCGTACAGGCTCATGATATCCTCCTTACGCCGTCGGGGTGGCGGTCAAGGTGCTGGGGTCGACGATGCTTTGGACGCTGGACAGCGGGATCGCCGCCGAACCCATCGACAATTCGGTGCCGTTGGTCGAGTTCGACGTGACGCCGGTGACCGTGCCGTAGACGTTGGTGGTCGCGGTCAGCGGCTGCTGATTGGTGTCGGTGGCGGCGATGCTCAGCGTGTATTGCCCGTCGGGCAGGGTCGAACCGTTCAGGCCGGTGCCGTTCCAGGCGACCTGCGTGGTGCCGGCGGCCAGGCTGGGGGCGGGCACGGTGGCGACGGTTTGGCCTGACGCATCCTGGATGCTGATGGTCACCTGCGACGCCTGGGACGGCAGGGTATAGCTGAAATCGGCCTTGCCGTTCTGCAGCGCCAGGGTGGAGCCCGAGGACTCGACGGTCTTGCCCACGTAATTGATGGCTGCCGCCTGCTGGTCGGTGGATTGCAGGTTGATCAGCGTCGCCAGATTGGTGTTGGTGTTGATCTGCTGTTCGACGCTGGCGAACTGGACCAACTGGTTGGTGAACTGGCTCGAGTTCATCGGCGACATCGGGTCCTGGTTCTTCAACTGCGTGGTCAGCATGGTCAGAAAGGTGTTGAGGGTGCCGGTCAGGGATTGCTGGCTGCTCGCCGCCTGCGCGCCCGCGCCGGTCAGCGCGCTCTGCGATTGCTGTTGCTTCAGCGAAGCGGCCGCCTGCTGGCTCATGCTGTTGAGGACCGACGCGTTGCTGCCGGACATGTTCCCGAAGGTCGAGCTTGTGGCCGAGGTGGTGGTCATGACGCTGCTCCTAAACCTGAATATCGACGGCCGAACGGCCGGTGAAGGCGGATGACGCGCCCGAGGACGCGCCGATCGCGTCGCCGCCGCCCCAGGACCGGCGCCGGCGCCCGCCATTGCCCGAAGAAGACCCCCCGTTATTGCCGCCGCTCTGCTGCTGTTGCTGCTGTTCGCCGCGCAAATTGAAGGTCAGGGACTGGGCATTGGTCTGAAGACCGGCATCCGTCAGGGACTTGGCCAGATCCGGGGCGTTGTTCTGCAACATCGCCAGGGTTTCCTTGTGGTCGGCGGTGACGGTGGCCGTGGTCTTGCCGTCCTTGCCCACCGTGAGCTTGATCTCGATGCGGCCCAGCGCCTCGGGCTTCAATTGGACCTTGATGGTGTTGGTGCCGTTTTTGACCTGCTTCTGGATTTCCACCGAAATCTGCTCGGCCACCGGCGGTTCCGGCGGCGCCTTGGGCGGAGTCGGAGCCTGGGGCGCCGCGCTTTTCTCGGAAGCCTGGGTTTCGCCGACCGCGGCCATGCCGGCGACGACCTGGGGCGTCGGGGTCGGACCGGACGCTGCCGCCTGATCGGCGCCGCCCACGCCCGTCTGGGCCGCCAGGGTGGAGGCGAAAGCGGTTTCCCGCACCTGGGTGGTGGCGGCGGCCTGCGCGGTTTGCGCCGCCAGATTGGGGGCCTGGGCGGCGACGACGTGGGCGGCGGTCTGGCCGCCCGCGGTCCCGTTTCCGCCATTCTGTCCGTTCGATCCGGTTCCGTTGGACCCGGTTCCGGTCGCCGTCGCGGCCATGCCCAGGGTGGCGCCGTCCATGGTGAAGGCGCCCGACGTCGGCGCCGAATTCGGCGCCGACGTGTCGGTCTTGGCGAGCGTCGGGGCGGTGACCTGGACCTTGATATTGGCGCCGGTTCCGGCCAGACGGGCGGCCAGATCGTTGGCCTGTTGGGCGACGGGCGATTTGGCCGGCTGGGTCTGGGCCGTGGTCTGGGGCGTGGCGGTCGGCGCCGGAGCGCTGGCGTCGGCCGGCTGCGGAGCCTGGGTTTGAGCGGGTTTGGCGCCGGCGGCGGCCTTGATCAGCGACGGGTCGGGCGTGGTCTGCGGCTGCGTCGGCTGAGGGGTGGCGGCCGAAGCGGTCGTTTCGGCCGGCTTGACCGTGGGCTGCCGCGGCTGGACGGGCGCCTGCGCCGCCATGGCGGCCACCTGTTCCTGGGTGGCCGAATTGGGCGTGGCGCCATTGCTCTGTTGGTCGGCGGTCTGCTGCTTGGGCGTCGGCGCGGCGCTGTTCGCGCTCTGCTTTTGCTTCTGCGGCGCCGGCTGCGACGGCGCGGGGGTGTTGCCGTTGGCGGCCTGCTGCTGCTGTTGCTGCTGCTGGGCCGGCTGGCTGGAAACCGGCTGGGCGGGCGGCGGCTGAGGCGCCGGTTGCGGCGCCGCGGCCGGCTGGTCGGCCGCCGTCTGCTTCGGCGCCGGCTGAGAGGAATCCTGGTGTTTCGGCGGCGGCGCCGGATTGGGGGCGGCGTTCGGCACGATGCTTTCGGCGGACGGCAGCAGACTGGATGTCGCCGAGAAACTCAGGGCCGACGTCAATGCCTGAGTAAAGGCGGCTTCCGTCGCGGCCGCCTGGCCGTTCTTGGCGGCGGCGGCGGCCGTAGCCGGGTCCCTACCCTGCGTTTTGATCGTTTGCACGGTCATGGTGCGCTTCCTTGACGACGGCCCCTTGCGGCGCCACACAGTGATGCGGCACGAAATGATGCAGGGGGCGTGCCAAATGGCGCGGGTCGTGGAATCGCGGGATTCGGCAACCGCGCGGCGCGGCATGTTTGACCGATGCGGCAAAAACTGCCGGGAAGCGGGAAAGACCTGCCGGGGGGATCACCCCCAGGTCAGAACCGGCAGAACCGCGTCGGGGACGGCGTCGGCGGTCGCCAACAGCCGGTCGAGGCGGTCGGAATCGGGCGGACATGCGCCGGCCGGATCGAAATTGAGCGCCGCGGCGTGGATGCCGCCGGCCACCAGAACCGAATCCAGGCCGGCGGCGGCGGCGCCTTTGATGTCGGTGGCCAAGGCGTCGCCGATGGCCAGGGTGCGGGACGGCGCCGTGCCCAGCAGCCCCAAGGCCCGGTCGTAGATGGCGGGTTCGGGCTTGCCCTGCCAATCGACCCGGCCGCCCATTTCGATATAAAGGTCGGCCAGGGCGCCGGCGCAGGGAATGGACTTGCCGTGGTGGATGACCACCCGGTCGGGATTGACGCAGATCATGGGCAGGCCGCGTTCGGCGCCGCGCGTCAGCGCCGGCTGGTAATCGGCGACGGTCTCGCCGTCTCCGGGGCCGATGGCCAGGATGAAATCGGCTTCGCCGATGGACGCGCCGCAATAATCGAGTCCCTCGATGACGCTGTTGTCGTCGGCCGGACCCATCAAGTAAAAGCGCCGCCCCAGCGCGGCGTAAAAGGGGCGGTCGCGCGCCGCCAGGGCCAAATGGGTGGCCTCGCCCGAGGACAGGAGGGCGGTATAAAGATCGCGGCCGATTCCCATGGCCGCCAATTGCGTTTCCAGAAGGTGGGCGCGGCGCGGGGCGTTGGACAGAAGCAGGCTGCGCTTGCCGGCCTTGATCAGCGCCGCCAGGGTGGCGACGGCGGCGGGAAAGGCGGTTCCCCCGTCATGCAGCACCCCCCACAGATCGATGATGAAGCCATCGTAGCGGGCGGCCAGGGGGGCCAGACCGGTCAGCACCGGGATGGTGGGGCGGTCGCTCATCCGTGGCCCTGGCGGTGGTCGGCGCCGACCGCCTGGGCGACCGACGTGAATCCGTCGCGGGTCAGCAATTCCGCCAATTCCCGGGTGATGCGCGCGGCCAGGGCGGGGCCGCGATAGATCAACGCCGTGTAAAGCTGGACCAGACTGGCGCCGGCGCGGATCTTGACATAGGCGTCCAGGCCGGACGCGATGCCGCCGACTCCGATCAGCGGCACCCGCCCGCGGGTCATGGCGTAGATCCGCCGCAACAGACGGGTCGAGGGCTCGAACAAGGGCGGTCCCGACAGGCCGCCGGTCTCTTTGGCCAGGGGCGAGGCGAGGTGATCGGGGCGGGCGATGGTGGTGTTGGCGACGATCAGCCCGTCGATGCCGCCGGCCAGGGCGATGTCGGCGATGTCGGCGATATCGGCCTCGTCGAGATCGGGGGCGATCTTGACCAGCAGCGGTGCTTTCGATCCGCCGCGATAGGCGGCGTTGGTCCGTTCCAGCAGACGGCCGAGCTGGTCGCGCCCCTGAAGCGCGCGCAGGCCCGGCGTGTTGGGGGACGAGACGTTGATGACCAGATAATCGGCCAGCGGCGCCAGCCGGGCGGCGCCGGCGGCGTAATCGGCCCCCGCGTCGGCGCTGTCCTTGTTCTTGCCCAGATTGACCCCGACGATGCCGCCGCGGCCGGCCGCCTTGCGCCGGGCCAGCCGCTGGGCCATGGCCTCCATGCCGTGATTGTTGAATCCCATCCGGTTGACGATGGCCTGGTCCTCGGTCAGGCGGAACAGCCGCGGCCGGGGGTTGCCGGGTTGCGGCCGGGGCGTGACCGATCCCACCTCGACAAAGCCGAACCCTAAGGACAACAGGGCGTCGGGCACCTGGGCGTCCTTGTCGAACCCCGCCGCCAGACCGACGGGATTGGGAAAGTCGAGATTCCACACCCGGGTCGCCAGAACCGGCAGCGCGCGGACGGCGGGATGGGGGACCAGACCGCTTTTCAGGGCGCGGATGGCCAGGGCGTGAGCGGTTTCCGCGGGCAGCAGGCGCAGCAGCGGCAAGGCCAGGCGATAGGGATCGGACACGGCGGTCAGTCGTCCAGAGGCGGGAAACGGTGGGTGTTATCGGCGGCCAGGGGTAGATCGGCGACCCAGCGCACGCAGGCGACCGGCAAAGATCCATACAGATGGGGGAACAGATCGCCGCCGCGCGACGGCTCCCATCGCAGATTTTCGCCCAAAGCGCCGGCGTCGGCGGCCAACAACACCAGCCCGCTCTGGCCGGCGCGGTGGCGACGGGCGCTTTCCACCACCTGGGCGGCGGTCGAGAAATGGATGAAGCCGTCGGCCCTGTCCTGGGACGATCCCGGATACAGGCCGGACTTTTCGGCCGCCTGCCATTCGTCGCGGTGGCACATGTGATAGATGGTGGAGCGTCCGTTCATGGTGGCCGAATTTAGCCCGGATTTCTCACACATGCACCGATTTGATCGCGGTTCGGAGCGTTTGCGCGGAACGGTCACATTTGCGTTTTGGCGTGCTCGGCCAAGGCGGCGCGGCGGGCGGCGGCGGCGCTGTCCAGCGGATTGGCGCCCACCGGAACCTCGTCGATTCCCAGTTCCGACAGGCGCAGCAGCAGGTGGCGGGTCAGCGCCGTGCCCGCCGGCAACAGGATCCGTCCGCCGTCGATCCTGAGATCGGCGGCCAGCGGCGTGTCGGGCAGGATGCGGCCGATATTGGTCATGGGGCCGACAAGGGCGTCGTCGTGGGGCGCGGCCGGGTCGTTGCTTTCGGCATCCCGCAGCATGCCGTTGACGTCCAGATCGCGGTAATGCAGGGGGGATTTGATCGACCGCGTCTTCAGCACCAGGAATTCGTACAGACGGCGGGCCAGAT
Organism: Pseudomonadota bacterium; assembly: GCA_021848545.1. Lineage (GTDB taxonomy): Bacteria > Pseudomonadota > Alphaproteobacteria > Rhodospirillales > Magnetospirillaceae > JAJZUL01. The sequence goes on along the minus strand of JAJZUL010000019.1, from coordinate 38,545 downwards.
CCTCTTTGCCCACGGGTTTGGTGATGAAGGAATCGGTATCGAGCGCCAGGGCGACGGCGGCAAGGGCGCCGCTGGTCGAGGCGGTGGCGACGATGAAATAGGAATCGTAGGCCAGCGGCAGGCGGCCCTGACGCAAATCGGCCAACAGGCGCAGGCCCGATCCGTCGGGCATGTAATGGTCGGACAGGATCAGGCTCAGGGTGGGGTCGGCCGCCATCATCGCCCGCGCCTCGCCGGCCGAAGACGCGCTGACCACATGGCCCGCGCCCAGCGCCGTGAACAGGCCGGCCGCCATCCGGCGCGAAAACGCTTCATCGTCGATGACCAGAATGCGGAAAGAGGCGTTGGTTTCGGTCATGAAGCGCGCGGCGGGCGGACAATTGCCAGGGTGTTCGACACCCCATCATACCGCACCCGGTCCCGCGCGCCGCGAAATTTTTGATTGAATGGGCCGGGCTCTTTGCGGCTGACCCCGGTTCCGATTGCCGCCAAGGGCTTCGAATTTCCGATCCCGCCCAAGAATCAGCGTCTGATCCAAAGGCATATCGCGTGCTCATCCAGCGTGGAGCGCGTCACGCGAAAACCTTCGGGACCGCCTTTGGGCGCGTCACAAAATTCTTTGGTTTCGGCAGGAAAATCCGGCCTGGCTGGGGCGCCAGGATTCGAACCTGGGAATGGCGGTACCAAAAACCGCTGCCTTACCGCTTGGCTACGCCCCACCGGCCGGGCGCAGCACCTTAAGGCCAATGCCGGGCGGATTCAAGAGGGGCTAAACGCGCCCGTTCTCATCCCTCCAGCGGCGCCGGCTGGACCCACCAGCCGGGATGGGCGGCCCTCACGACCGCGGCCGCGTCTTGCGCCCGGGACTGGTCGGCGAACAGGCCGAAACAGGTGGCCCCCGAGCCGCTCATCCGCGCCAGCAGGCATCCCGGCCGGGCGGCCAGCTCGTTCAGAGCTTCGCCGATGGCCGGAACCACGGCGATGGCCGCCGCCGTCAGATCGTTGCCGCGTCGCTCCAAGGCCCGGACCAGAGACGGGGCGTCGCCCCAATCCTCGTTCGCGTCCAGGGGCATCGGCGGGCTGAACGGCCCGGTGCGGCCCTTGAACACCGCCGGTGTCGGGCAGGGCAGCATGGGATTGACCAGAACCAGCCATGCCGGCGGCAGCGGCGGCACGGGAGTCAGGATTTCCCCGATCCCGGTCATCGCGGTCGCCCGTCCGCGCAGGCAGACGGGCACGTCGGCGCCCAGGGCCAGGGCCAGGTCCGACCATTCAGCCTCCGGCAGGGTCACCGACCACAGGCGCGCCAGGGCCGACAGCGCGGCCGCCGCGTCGGCCGAGCCGCCGCCGATGCCGGCCGCCACCGGCAGGCGCTTGGTCAGGCGGATGGCGGCGCCGGCGGTGATTCCGGCGCGGTCGGCCAACAGACGCGCGGCGGCAAGGACGATATTGTCGTGGCCCGCGGGCAGCGCCGACGCGGTCGGTCCGTCGATGGTCAGGGTGATGGCGGCGGCCGGCGCGACCCGGATGGTGTCGCCGTAGCCGGCGAAGGCCACCAGACTGTCGAGCTGGTGGTAGCCGTCGGGACGACGCCCCACCACCAGCAGGCTCAGATTGACCTTGGCGCGCGCCTGGACGCGGATTTCGCCCGATGGATCAGTATTGTCCATGCGCATCCGCCGGCGGCGCCCCGGTTTTCAGGCGGGTCTTCAGACCCTCGATCTGTTCGGGCGCGGGGCCGTCCTTCAAGGCGCGGGTCCATTGCCGCCGGGCTTCCACCTGCCAGCCCACCCGCCAATAGGCGTCGCCGAGATGTTCGTTGATGGTCGGGTCCTCGGGCTTGAATTCCACCGCCCGCTCCAGGGTCGTCACCGCCTTCTCGTATTGTCCCAGGTGATATTGTGCCCAGCCCAGGGAATCGAGGATGGCGCCGTCCTGGGGGCTCAGCCGTTCCGCCCGCTCGATCAGGGCCTCGGCGCGGTGAAGGTGGATGTTTCTGACCACCCAGGAATAGCCCAGGTAATTGAGCACTGCCGGCTGATCCGGTTGCAGCTTGAGGGCATGCAGGAGATCGGCCTCGGCCTTGGACCAGGGGCCGGTGCGTTCGAAACAGACGCCGCGGCTGAAATACAGCGCCCACAATTGCGCCAGGTCGGGCGGCGCCACCTTGATGGCTTCGGTATAGGCTTCCCGCGCCGCGTCGTAGCGCTTCAGGCGGCGCAGGATGTCGCCCCGGGCCACGAAAAGATCGACGGAATTGCCGTGGGTCTTGGCCAAACGGTCCAGCAGCGCCAAAGCGGCCTTGGACTCGCCCGTTTCGTCCAGGCCGATGGCCACCCGCACCTGGGCGAAGGCGTGGAGCGGCGACGTCGCCGGGATGTCCCGGTAGAAGGCGAGCGCCTGATCGGTGTGGCCCTGGGTTTCCAGGATATTGGCCGCCATCATTTGCGCCAGCGGGAATTGGGGGCGCAGATACAGCGCGAGGCGCAAAAAGACCATGGCCACGTCGCCATTGCCGCTGTCGCGCACCACCTGGGCCATATCGAACAGCGATTCGGCCATGCCGTCGGTGGCGTTGGCGGCCACCGGCGGCACCGCGCCCCCCGCCAGCAACAGCGGCTTGGAATCGAAAGCCATGCCGTCCGGGTGCAGCAGCGCGTATCGCCGGTACAAGGCTCTGGCGCGATCGAGCTGGCCGGTCCGCTGGTAGAACGAACCCAGGGCTTCGACCGAGCGGACGTTGAACATGGCGCTCAGGGTCCGCTTATAACCGCGTTCGGCGGCGGCGCGGCGGCCCATCAAATCGTCGATCAGCGCGGCATGGTAGATGCCCAGCGGCCGCAATATCCGATTGGCCGAAAGCGGTTTGAGGGCGGCCAGCGCCTTTGCGGGCCGGTGCAGGCCGGCCAGGGCCCAGGCGTTCAGCAGGGGTTCCAGGAAACCGTTGGCGCCCTCGACCGGGATGGCGGCGAGATAGGAGCGGGTTTCGGTGAAACGCCCGTCATGGGCCGCGACGATCGCCAGCGTCAGGGCCGGCAGGGGCGCATGCGGGTCTTCGGTCAGCAGGCGCCGGGCCATCGGCAGGGACTGGTCCACCTTTCCCACCAGCAGGGCGGTGGTGAAGGCATGGCTCAGCAGCTGGGGATTATCGGGATCGGCGGCCAGCGCCCGGGCGTAATAGGACGCCGCCGTGCCGGAATCGCCGGAATCCTCGGCGACATTGGCGGCAAGAAAGCTGCCCAGGGCGCGGGCGGTGCCGCTGGTGGCCGTGACGGCGGGGCGATGATGGGCGGTGGCGGCGGGCGGAGGAGGGGTGCCGGAACTGGAGCAGGCAGCCACCGTCAAGGCCAGGGCGCCCGCCACTATCATGCGGGCTCTTACCGAAAATAGGGTCCGAATGCTCGCCATGGTCTTGTCTTCGCCTCGTGTTGGGCTGACACGCGTCGGGCCCGCCGCTTTCCCATCGGATCCTACATATTGGGATAGGATGGACCGCCGCCGCCCTCCGGCACCGTCCAGGTGATGTTTTGGGTCGGATCCTTGATGTCGCAGGTCTTGCAGTGAATACAATTCTGGGCATTGACCTGGAGTCGGGGGGCGGCGCCGTCGTCGCGCAGGATTTCATAGACGCCCGCAGGACAATAGCGCTGCTCCGGCGCATCGTACAATGCCAGATTGACGGTGATGGGCGTGTCCGCATCGGTCAGCCGCAGGTGACTGGGCTGGTTTTCCTCGTGATGGGCGTTGGACAGATAGACCGACGACAAGCGGTCGAAGGTCACCACCCCATCCGGTTTGGGATAGGGGATGGGGCTGCTCTCCGACGCCTTTTTCAGGCGATCATGGTCGGCATGGTTCTTCAGCGTCCACGGCGCCCGGCCGCGCAGCACCAGACTGTCGATGGCGGCATGAACCAGCCCCGGCCACAGGCCGCGATGAAAGCCGGGCCGGATGTTGCGGGCGCGGTGCAAATCCTCCCACAGCCAGGTTTGGCGAAGCCGCTGGGGATAGGATCGGGTCTCGGAGCCCTTGATCAGGGCGTCGAACGCCGCCTCCGCCGCCACCATGCCCGATTTCATCGCCGTATGGGTGCCCTTGATCCGGGGAACGTCGAGGAAACCGGCGCCGTCGCCCACCAACGCGCCGCCGGGAAAGGTCAGCTTGGGAATCGATTGGAACCCGCCCTCGGACAGGGCGCGGGCGCCATAGGCGACGCGGCGCCCGCCCTCGAACAGCGGGCGGATGGCCGGATGGGTCTTGAACCGCTGGAATTCCTCGAAAGGGGACAGATAAGGGTTGGTGTAATCCAGGCCGACCACCAGCCCCACCGCCACCTGGTTGTTTTCCAGATGATAGAGAAAAGACCCGCCGTAAGTGGCGTGGTCGAGCGGCCAGCCCACCGTGTGGATCACCTGTCCCGGCCGATGGCGGTCGGGAGCGACGTCCCACAATTCCTTGATGCCGATACCGTAGGTCTGGGGGTCGGAATCGCGGCCGAGGTCGTATTTGGCCATCACCTGCCGGGTCAGCGATCCCCGGCACCCTTCAGCGAACAAGGTGTGGCGGGCGGCCAGGGCCACGCCGGGCGCGTAATTGGCGGTGGGCTGGCCGTCGCGGCCGATTCCCATGTCGCCGGTGGCGACGCCGGTCACCGCGCCCTTGTCGTCATACAGGATTTCGGCGGCGGCGAAGCCGGGATAGATTTCCACCCCCAAGGCTTCGGCCCGTTCGGCCAGCCACCGGCACAGGGCGCCCAGCGAGGCGACATAGGCGCCGTGATTGCGCATGCCGGGCGGGGTGGGCAGGGCGATCGCCCGCTTTTCCGTCAGATACAGAAACCGGTCGTCGGTGGCCGGCGTGACCAGCGGCGCGCCGTCGGCGCGCCAGTCGGGGAGCAACTCGTCCAGGGCGCGGGGATCGATCACCGCCCCCGACAGGATGTGGGCGCCGACTTCCGACCCTTTTTCCAGGACGCAGACCGAAAGCTCGGCGCCCTCCGCCGCCGCCAGTTGCTTCAGACGGATGGCGGCGGCCAATCCCGAGGGACCGGCGCCCACCACCACCACGTCGAATTCCATCACATCCCGTTCCATGACCTGGCTGTCCTTCAGATTTCCACCATGAGGCCGGCGCTCCCGCCGGCACCGCCTCCCGTCCGGCTCCGGCCGACAATACACAGCATGGGGTTGGTGGGGAAATCTTCAACAGCGCCGCCGGTGCTGCTACCTTGATGGCGCCATGACGTCCGCCTCCCCCCTTTCCCCCGCCGCCCTGCTGCGCTGGTATATCGATGCCGGCGCCGACGAAACCGTGGGCGAGGTCGCGCTGGATCGCTTCGCCCTGTCCTCGGCTCCGCCCGCGCCGCGCCCGTCCCTCTCCGCCGCGATGGCGCCGGAACCGGCGCGGGCCGCATCCACCCCGATCACCGGGACGGCGACCCACATCGCCTCGGGCTGCGCCACCCTCGCGGAATTGCGCCGGGCGTTGGAAGATTTCGAATCGCCGTCCCTGCGGCGCGCCGCCCAGAATACGGTGTTCGCCGACGGCGACCCGCAAGCCGCGGTGATGGTGATCGGCGAGGCGCCGGGCCAGCAGGAAGACCGCCAGGGGCTGCCGTTCGTCGGCAAAAGCGGCAAACTGCTCGACAGTATGCTGGGATCGATCGGTCTGGACCGGTCGTCCGTCTACATCACCAATGTCGTGGCCTGGCGACCGTTGGACAATCGCAAGCCCACCGCCGAGGAAGTGGCGGTGTGTCTGCCGTTTCTCGTCCGCCATATCGAACTGGTGGACCCCCAGCTTCTGATTCTGCTGGGGGGCGCGGCGGCTTCGGCGGTGCTGGCCCGGCACGAGGGCATCACCCGCCTGCGCGGTCAGTGGCACAGCTACGAATCGCCCGGCATGTCGCGCCCGGTTCCGGCCATCGCCACTTTTCATCCCGCCTATTTGTTGCGCACGCCCGAAGCCAAGCGGGGCGCCTGGCGCGACTTGCTGGCCGTGAAGCGGCGCCTGGAGGGCATGAGCGCGAGCGCGAATTAGGGCGAATCGAGCAAAAGGGGCGGAAATACGGCGGCATTATCAGAGTTCGAAAGGGAGTCAGGCGCGCGGGGGGTTGCCACCTGCCCGTCGGGCCATTTATAACTTCATACGCTGTCGTTTTCCTTTCCAACGGGTAAGCGGTTTTGACGGGGGTGTGTTTTTGACGCGTGCGCAAGGGGGACAGAGGTTGCGCAACACATTTTTTCTTATGGTTTTTGCGGTAATGCTGGCGGTTTTGGCACCGGGTCTCGTCTTCGCCAAGGGACGGGATCATCGGGTGGATGCGCGTCGCCGCGTTGAACACCACCGGGTCGCGCGTTATTCCGCCGCCCATCTTCATCCCCGCCCGCGTCCCCACCTTTTCGCCGCCCGTCTCCATCCCCGCCCGCGTCCCTCCCGTCACCTTTTCGCCGCCCGTCTGCATCCTCGGCCCCGCCCCGCCCGTTATCGGGTGGCCGTCGCCCATCTTCGTCCCCAGCCGCGTCCCGTCCGCGATCGTGTCGCCGCCATACCCGTGGCCGCCGTGTCGCCGGGCGCCATGGTTCGTCCCGTGCGGCCGCTGCCCAGCCGCACCACCCTGTCCCGTCAGGACACGGTGGTCCCGCTTCCCAAACCGCTATCGCCCCAATCCCTGGCGCTTTACACGCGAATTTATCGGGACCAGGACCAGGGGCGCTGGAGCGCGGCCAGCCGGCTGATCGCCAAACTGAGCAATCCCCTGCTGCGGGGCGAGGTGCTGGCCCGGCGCTATCTGGCGCCGGACTATCAGCCCAACGTCACCGAGCTGCGGCATTGGATGGCCCGTTACTCCAATCTGCCGCAGGCCGGGGCGATCGCCCAACTGGCACAGTCGGACGGAATGGGGTGGATCGGAGATCCCCGGTCGCCGGATCGCTACCGGTACCGCCGGCACGGCATTTTCGGCCCCGTCGACGGGGCCGATTGGGAAGCCAGCATCTTTCCCCGCTATTACCGTTCGCCCCGCGCCCGTCTGATCAAGGCCCGGCTGCACTGGATGTTGCAGCATGACGAGACCACCCGGGCCGCCGCCCTGCTGGCCGATATCGGCCGCCTCCATATCCGCCAGCGCGATGTGGACGAAATGAAGCTGGCCATGGCTCGGGCACTGTTCTTCGCCGGCCATAATTCCGAGGCGGCCCGCTATGCGTCCGAGGCCGCCGCATCGTCGGACGGCGCGGCCTTTGCGGGCGACTGGATCGCCGGTCTGGCCGAATGGCGCATGAACAATCCCGATGCGGCCCGGCGTTATTTCGAGGCCCTGGCCCAATCCCATCAGGCCACCGGCTGGATGGTCGCGGCCGGCGCCTTCTGGGCGGCCCGGGCCAATCTGGTGTCCCACCATCCCGCGGTGGTCGACCATTGGCTGGAAATCGCCGCCACCTATTCACAGACCTTTTACGGTCTGCTGGCGCGGCGCGTGCTGGGCTACGACACCTTGCTGTCGGGACAGACCCTTCCCTTCACCCGCCACGATGCCGATCTTCTGATGCGTCTTCCCGCCGGGCGGCGCGCCCTGGCTTTGGTGCAATTGGGCCGGCGCCACGCCGCCGAGGAGGATTTGCGCCAAGCCTACGACCAGGCCCATGGCGACGCCGGCCGTCCGTTGCGCGGAGCGATGCTGGCCATGGCCAAGGCCAGCGACATGACCGATCTGGCGACGCGTCTGGCCGGCGCGTCGTTCGGCGGAGTCAATTCCTCGACGTCCTATCCCATTCCGCCATGGAAGCCGCGGGGTGGCTGGAAGCTGGACCGGGCTTTGGTCTTCGCCTTCGTCCGCCAGGAATCCGGTTTCAATCCCCGCGCGCGCAGCCCGGTCGGCGCCGGCGGGCTTATGCAACTGATGCCGGAAACGGCGGTCGAACTGGGGGGCTGGCAGGCCCGGCGCCATCTGGAGGATCCCAGTTACAATCTGGAGCTGGGACAGCGCTATCTTCAGACCCTGCTCAATCAGCCGCCGGTCAACCGCAATCTCATTTTTCTGGCGGCCGCTTACAATGCCGGTCCCGGCAATCTGGCCCAATGGCTGGCCGGGGACCGCCATATCGACGATCCGCTGCTGTTCATCGAGACCCTGCCCAACCGCGAGACCCGGACCTTCATCGAACGGGTGATGACCAATTACTGGATTTACCGTCACCGCCTGGGCCAGTCGTCGCACTCGCTGAGCCAGGTGGCCGCCGGGGCATGGCCGATCTATCGCGGCCCCGGACTGAGCGACGATATCAGTTCCCGCTGATCATCGCGCTTTCGGATCAAAGAGAGCGGATAAGGGGGTGGAACTCCGCCACCACCCGTTCGTAGAGCGGGCGTTTGAAGGCGACGATGCCGGCCGGCGCGTCGGCCAGATTCCGCCAGCGCCATTCGGAAAATTCGGGATGGTCGGTGGCGATGTCGATATCGCCGTCGCGGCCCAGAAAGCGGAAGGCGAACCATTTCTGGCGCTGACCGCGAAACCGTCCCCGCCACGCGATGTCGGCGAGATCCGACGGCAGGTCGTATGCCAGCCAATCGGCGCTTTCCGCCAGCATTTCGGCCTGATCGGTGCCGATTTCCTCTTTCATTTCGCGCAAGGCGGCGTCCAGCGGCGTTTCGCCTTCGTCGATGCCGCCCTGGGGGAATTGCCACGCCGCCTCGGTCGTGTCGCTGCGGCGGCCGAAAAACGCCTGACCGACGCTATTGAACAACACGATGCCGACTCCCGGCCGATAGGGGCGTTGATCGAAGGGGAGCAGCGCGGTCATGGCTTTTCCTTTTTTGAGCCGGATGCGACAAGGGCGGAAACCGGCGCCGGCGTAATCCCCTGGGACGAAAGCTCGCGCAGCCAGGCGGCCAGCTGGTCCAAAGCGATCGGCGAGGGCTGGACGACGACGGTGGCGCCGCCATAGCTTTTAGCCAAAGCGGCGGTATTGGCGAGCCGGGCGGCAATGGCGCCCTTCCACAGATCGTGCCCGACGATTTCGGCGACCGGCACCACCGGCGCCGCGCCTTGGACGAGGGCGCCGTTGCCCACATAGATCAGCCCCCGTTTCGCCAGCACTTTCTGCACCATCGCCCCTTGGGCCGATCCGGTGAAGGCGGATTCGGGCGCCAACACCCCGATCGCGCCGGGAACACGGGCCAAAACCGCGCGCAGGCGGCGGTTGTCGACCCCCTCCGGCAGGTCGGTCCGCAAGCCCAGGGCGCCGGGATCGCGCACACCGCCGCCCGACATGGGCAGATCCACCAGGATTTCATGGCCGGCCTTGCGCGCCTTGGCGGCCCAGTGGACAAGGTCGCGGCTGTAAGGATCGAAGGCCAGGGTGACGTCGGCGGGCAGGCGGTAAATGGCGGCCTCGGTGGCGGTGCGGTCCAGCCCCAATCCGGTGACCACGATCGCCACCAGTTTCCGGTTCGGCTTGATGGCGAAGGGACGGGCATAGACCCGCCAGGGAATTTGGCCGTTGGGACCGATTTGCGGCAAAACGCCCGCCGGCGTGGTTTCGCTGACCGCCTTGATCGGGGCCGCGACCAGGGGCGCGGCCGATGGCACGGCCGGTAACGCCGTATAGCTGGGCGCCTTTTCACCAAGGTCCGCCTGCGGCATGGCCGGGATCGCCACCAGTTTCGGCGGCGGTGGAGCGGGGGCGTGCCTGACCTCCGCGCCGGCCGGTCCCGTCGCGCCCTGCTGCGATGGTGGCGGCAGTCGCAGAACCAGCCGCGGACCGTGATCGGAAACGTCCATCAGGCCGATGATCTGGTCCAGGTCGAGGGTGGACAGGAAATAAGCGCCGGTTCCCAGCACGCTGCCGAGCGCCAGGATAAGAAGGATGGTCAGAATCTGGCGCATGCCCAACAGGCGGCCGGACGGCCGTCCCACGCCGATGGGCCGCGCGATCCTGTCGTCTTCATCAAAGGGCACGGTACCCCCCTGCTACCCGACGATACCGACCCCGCCCGCGTGACCCATCGGCCGGGCCCGCAAGCCCGGACGGCCGTCGCCGGGCGGCGCGGCGACGGCGCGGACCGGTCAGTGCTTCGCCTCGTCCTTTTTGTACACGGCCAGACCGCGCAGGAAATCGATGGCGCGGGCCAACTGATAATCCTGGGCCGGATCGCCCATCTTGATCGCCGCCAGGGCCGCGATCCCCGTCAAGGGCTTGCCATCGGCCCCTTTCGGCCCGATGACGGCCGGAACCACGCCCGAGGTCAGATTCTCCTTCCCGTCCTTCATGTTGGCGGGCTTGCCCTCGGGATTGGGCAGGGCGTGCAACAGGCGGGCCTCGGCCAGACGCTCGTTGTCGGGAATGGCGATCGGCGTCACCTGGGATTCCAGGACCCGGATGTTCGGCTTGATGCCCACCGCCTGGATCGACGCGCCGGACGGCGTGTAATAAAGCGCCGTGGTCAGGCGGATTTCGCCGTTATTGTCGGGCAGCGGCATCAGGGTCTGAACCGATCCTTTGCCGAAGGACCGGGTGCCCATGATGATGGCGCGATGATTGTCCTTCAACGCGCCCGAAACGATTTCGGCGGCCGAGGCGGTGCCGTCATTGATCAGCACGACGATGGGCAGGCCATCGGCGATATCGCCGGGATGGGCGAAGAAACGCTGATCGTCCTCCGGATGGCGCGACCGGGTCGAAACGATTTCGCCTCGATTGAGGAAATCGTCGGATACGGCGATGGCCTGATCCAGAAGTCCGCCGGGATTGTTGCGCAGATCGATGACGTAGCCGATCAGCTTCTTGCCGATTTCCTTTTTCAGCTTGGCGACGTTGCTGCGCAGGTCGGCGTCGGTGTTCTCCGAGAACTGGGTGATGCGGATATAGCCGACATCGCCTTCCGGGTGGGAGCGCACGGTCTTGATCTTGATCACCGCCCGGGTCAGCGTGACGTCGAAGGGCGGCGCCGAACCGCGGTGGATGGTCAGGCGGATCTTGCTGTTGGGCGGTCCGCGCATGCGGTCCACCGCCTGCGACAGCGTCATGCCATGGACCGAATCGCCGTTGATCGCGGTGATCAGATCGCCCGGTTGGATGCCGGCGCGGAAGGCCGGGGTGTCGTCGATCGGCGATACCACCTTGATCCAGCCGTCTTGCATGGTCACCTCGATCCCCAGGCCGCCGAAGGCGCCGCGGGTGGTGATGTCCATGTCGCGGGCTTCCTTGGGATCGAGATATCCCGAATGGGCGTCAAGCGATGACAGCATGCCGTTCAGGGCGGCATAGATCAGTTTGCGGGAACTGACCTTGTCGACATAATCGCTGCGCACCCTCTGGAAGACATCGGCAAACAATTCCATAAGCCGATAGGTGTCTTTTTTCTGGTCGGCGGCGGATTTTTCAGCCGCTGAGGCCGGAGCGACAACCGTCGTTGACAGCAGCGCGATGGCGCATGCCGAAATGATTGTTTTGCGGGTCATCCACGAACCTTACGTCTGTGTGCGGAGAGCCAAGGCAAGGGGTTTACGGGTCGTCCGTCGTGCCGCAATTCGACATACAGGGCCGGCTTGGCCGTGTCCCGCCCCATTACGCCGACAGGCTCGCCCGCCACCAGGTGCTGTCCAACGGTTACGTCGATCCGTCCCAAGCCGGCGAGCAACGTATGATAGCCTTCGCTGTGCTCGATGATCAAGAGCAGCCCATAGCCACGAAACCGTCCGGCGAAAACGACGCGGCCGTCGAAGGGGGACACCACCTCGGCGTCGGGGCGCGTTTGGATGGTGATGCCCCGTTCGATCACGCCGTGATCGTCGGGATGGCCGAAATGGCCGATGATGATGCCGCGGGCGGGAAAGGGCATGCTGCCCTTGGCGGCGACGAAGGAGCGCAGGCGCATCGGCGCCGGCAGGCCCGACGCGGCGCGGTCGGCGGCCCGCGACGCCCGGTCCGCTTCCTCGGTCTTTCGGCGGGCCGTTTCCTGCGCCGCCATTTCCGCCCGCCGGGCCTCCTCCGCCGCTTTTCGTTCGCCGGCCCGCCTTTCGCGGGCGGCCCGGGCCTGGGCGATGGCGGCTTCGCGGGCGGCCCGCCTGGCCCGGATCACGGCTTCGCGGGCGGCCGAACGGGCGGCGATGGCGGCTTCGCGCGCCGCCCGTTCGGCCTGTTCCCGGGCGGCGTCTTCGGCCAGACGCCGCTTGCGCGCGACCTCCAGGCGGGCGAGCAGATCGCGCAGGTCGCCGGCCTTGCTGGCCAGGGCCTCGGCCCGCTGGTCGGCGGCGGCGCTCTGGGCCTCGGTGGCGCTTTTGAGCAGGGCTTCGCGTTTATACAGCTGGTGCAGGCGGCGATGCTCGCCCTCCAGTTTTTGCGCGGTGGCTTTGATGCGGGTCCGCTGATCGGCGATATCCGCCTTGAGGCGGGCCATCAGCGCGATCTGGTGACGCAGATCCTTGATCGAGCGTTTGATCTCGGGGACCGCCGCGCCCAGCAATATGGCCGAACGCACCGTGTCGGCCGGGTTTTGCGGCTGGACCAGCAGGGTCGAGGTCGGGTGCAGGGCCAGGCGCTGCAACGCGGCCAGCACGCCGGACATCTGTTTGGCCCTGCGGTTGAGCGCCTCCTCCTTGCGGGATTCGGTCTCTTTCAGCTTATCGAGCTGGTTTTCCAGCTCGGACAGCATGGCCTCGTTTTCCTGGGCCGCCTGCGCCGCCGAAACCATATTGGCGCGCAGGCCCTTCAGTTCCTTGCCCAGCGCCTGGGATTTCTGGCGCATGGCCGCGCGTTTGGCGCGGCTCCGCTCGATCTGTCGTTCCAGTTGCTGAAGCTGGCGGCCGGCCGTGGCCGCGTCCGCCGGCGACCCGTCGGTCGCCTGCGCCGTTGTTTGACGATTGGCGGCCTGCGCCGCTGTTTGGGGATTGGCGGCCTGCGCCGCCGTTTGGGGATTGGCGGCCTGCGCCGCCGTTTGACGATTGGCGGCCTGCGCCGCCGGGGCCGGCGCCAAAACGGCAAGCGTCACGGCCAGCGAAGCGAGCGGCGTGACGAGGCGAAAAAAACGAACGCGCCTACCCCGCCGCACGACGTTGGGCAGCCAGGGTGTCCGAGCCGGACAGAAGCAAAACATGGCCGGTCATCTCGGCCGGTTGCGGCAATCCCAGCAACGCGAGCAGGGTGGGGGCGACATCGGCCAGCTTGCCGTCGGCCAGCCCGCTCACGCCCGTCGGCGGATGGACCAGAATCGCGTCCACCGGCCCGGTGGTGTGCGCGGTGTGCGGCTGGCCGGTGACGGGATCGCGCATCAGTTCGGCGTTGCCGTGGTCGGCGGTGACCAGCAGGGCGCCGCCGGCGGCGATGACCGCCTCCTCCAGCCGGCCCAGGCACTTGTCCACCGTTTCCACCGCGCTCACCGCCGCCGGCAGGATGCCGGTATGGCCGACCATGTCGCCATTGGCGTAATTGACCACGATCACGTCGTATTTGCCCGATCCCACCGCCGCGACCAGCCGGTCGGTGACCTCGTCCGCCGACATTTCCGGCTTCAGATCATAGGTGGCCACCTTGGGGCTGGGGACCAGGATGCGGTCCTCGCCGGGAAAGACCTGCTCGCGCCCGCCATTGAAGAAAAAAGTGACGTGGGCGTATTTCTCGGTCTCGGCGATGCGCAATTGGGTCAGGCCCGCGTCGCAGACCACCTCGCCGAAAATCCGGGTCAACGGTTCCGCCGGGAACAGGGTGGTCAGGAAACCGTTCAGATGTTCCGAATATTCGGACATGCCGAGACGGACCGCGAAATCCGCCACATGGGCGCGGGGGAAGCGGGCGAAGGCGGGATCGACCAGGGCGTCCAGGATTTCGCGGGCGCGGTCGGCGCGGAAATTGGCCATCAGCAGGCCGTCGCCGTCGGCCATGCCCGCATAGTCGCCGATCACCGTCGGCAGGACGAATTCGTCGGTCTGTCCCGCCGCATAGGCGGCGTCGATGGCGGCGGCCGCGTCCGTCGCGCCCGGTCCCCGTCCCGCGGCGACGGCGTCATAGGCCAGTTGCACCCGGTCCCAGCGTTTGTCGCGGTCCATGGCGTAATAACGGCCCGACACGGTGACGATCTCGATATCGGCATCCCGGGTCGCCGAGACGAAGGCCGCCACGTAATCCCTGGCGCTGGAGGGCGGGGTGTCGCGTCCGTCGAGGAAGGCGTGCACCCGGACCGGCACGCCGTTTCCGGCGACGATGCGGGCCAGGGCGGCCATATGGTCCTGGTGGGAATGGACGCCGCCCGGGCTCATCAGCCCCATCAGATGCAGGGCGCCGCCGGTTTCCTTCAGGCGGGCGATGGCCTTGGTCAAGGCGGGCAGGGTCGCCAGCGATCCGTCGGCGACGGCCGCATCGATGCGGGGCAGATCCTGCATCACCACCCGTCCGGCCCCCAGATTCATGTGGCCGACCTCGGAATTGCCCATCTGCCCGTCGGGCAGCCCCACCGCCAGGCCCGACGTGGCCAGCCGCGCGTGGGGATAGGTGGACAGGAACCGGCGCCAGTTGGGGGCGTCGGCCAGGGCGATGGCATTGTCGGTCCGCTGGTCGCGGTGGCCCCAGCCGTCAAGGATGCACAGCACCACCGGCCGGGGATGTTCGGCGGCGGCGGGGCCGGATGCGGCGGGGTCGGACGTGGAACGGACGATGCTGGGCATGGTCTCAGTCATCGATGTCTCTGGTCTCGGTCGGAACAGAATGCCAGCAAACGGCGTCCGGCTCCAGACTTCGGTCGTGAAATTCGTCCCTTTTCGAAGCTTTGGCGCCGTTCGCGCCGAGGCATGCGGCGGGACAGCCCGCGACGCGACGGCGATTTTAATCTTACTCCAGCTTATGCTGCGCCGCAACAGATGGCTTGGGCGTTTTGGCAAGGCAGTCCAAATGTCGCTACGGCACTCTTGCGATGTGGGTCGTTTGTGGCTACAATCTCGGTCGTCGGAAAATTCCGGCTCTTAACGAACCGACTCACCTTACGAACCGACTTACTGGCCTTATTCCAATGATCTCAGAAACCACCATTCGTGCCCGTATCGATAGTGAAACAAAAGCCCGCGCTGCCGAGGCGCTGGGGGCCATGGGCCTTTCCATCTCGGACGCGATCCGGCTCCTGATGGTGCGGGTCGCACATGAGAAAAAGCTGCCGTTCGAGGTGAGAGTTCCCAATGCCGAAACCCAGGATGCCATCCGGGAGCTTGCCGCCGGGCAGGGTCACCGGGTCCGCAGCGTCGACGAGTTGTTCGCAGAGCTGCATCGAGATTGAATTCTCCAACGCGTTTAAGCGCGATTTCCGCACCGTTTTGAAGGGGCCGCGCGGGTCGACGCTTGAGCGGGACCTTTCCGAGGTCCTTGACGCCCTTCGGGACGGTCGGCCGCTTCCAACCCGTTGCCGGGACCACGGGTTGGTCGGAAATTGGGCCGATCACCGCGAATGCCATGTGCGGCCCGACGTTCTGTTAATCCATCGGCTCGTGCCGAACGGAATCGAACTGGTCCGGCTGGGATCGTATTCGGACCTGTTCGGGTGATTCCGAATTGTTCGAGGACCATGGCACAGCCCTTCGCCCGCTCATCCCTCGGCGGACAGATGCAGCAGGTGGGTGGCCGGCGCGCGCGCCTCCAGCCCCACCAGGGTCAGGCTGGCCGGCGTCGGGCGCAGGACGCAGGCCAGACGGGTATCGTCGGTCAGGATCGGCGGCGACAGCCAGGCCAGCGGCATGTCCCCGTTTTCGTCCGTCATGCGCCGGGTCATGGCATCGAGACGACTTCGGCTGGCCTGGACATAGGCGGACCGATCGTCCGCCCGGGCCAGCGGGCCGGGATGGCGACCCTTCAGGCCGGGAAACCGCCAATGGTTGGCGCAGGCGACCGGCGCGGCATGGATGAAGGCGCCGGTCCGGCCGCGTTCGATCACGCACCCCTGGTCGGGTGCGGTCCCGACGATGGAAAACAGCACCGGCTGGCAGACCGGGGTTTCGGCAAGCCGGCGGACCGCCGTGGCGTAATCGGGCGCGGTTTCGCAGACCTGGCGCAGCAGATGGGCGGGGGGCAGGTGGGGCGAACGCCATTGGCGCAGGGCCTTGACCGGCCAGGCCAGGACTTGCGGCAGGCGGCCGTGCCAGCTCTTGACCTGATTGAGCGCCACCGCGAACCGTCCCGGCGCCAAGGCGGTCAGCGTGCCGGAAAAGCCGGGCCAGGTCGCCGACCACACCGGGCCTGCCGGCGCCTCCGTCCTCAGCACCGCGACATGGCGGCCCAGCCCGGTAAGGGGCCAGTCCAGGGTGCGCAACAGCCGCATGCCGGTCCCGTCGCTGGCCAAACCGGTGGTGCAGCCCCATTCATAGGACAGATTGAGCATATGGGCGCCGCTTTCGCCCATCAGCGCGAGCATGGCGTCCATTTCGGCCAGATACGGATTGTCGCGGGCGGCCAGCCAGCGCCGCGACAGGCGGTCGGCCATGTCCAGGGCGCGCGGCGTATAGCGGCGCCGGGCTTCGGCCAGAAGCGCCCGCGCCGCCGGAAGTTGACGGTTGAGGAGATCGATGGGGGTGCCGTCGATGACGGGGATGGCCGGCCGCATAAGCTTTCGTGTCCGATCCAAGGTGGTTCGAGCCTGAAGCCTCGGCGCCCGAATGTCCAGATCATCCCCTGGATCATGGCGCTTCCGGCGTTGGTGGAATCCGGCTACTCTTTCCCATGCTCTGAAACGGATCGCCGGGGTGACGAAATGGGTCGATCGGGCAACGGGCCGGTGCTGGCCATGGTCGTGGCGTTGGCCCTGACGGCGGGTGGGGCGGCGCAGGCTCAATCCCTGTCGGGCCTCGCCGGGCAGCTTCTGGGGGGTGGGCAGCAGCAGCAGCCGGCCACTCCCCCGGCCGCCGGGCAATCGGCCCTGCCGGGCGTGGCCGGCGCCCTGATGGGCCAGGGCCTGCCCAGCCTGTCCTCGGCCGGGACCGACAATGTCGCCGGATTGCTGCACTATTGCATCCAGAACAGCCTGGTCACGCAGGCCGGCGCCTCTTCGGTCCTGGGCGGGCTGTTGAATCAAGGTGGCGTGTCCCGGTCCAGCCCCGGCTTCACCACCGGGCAGAACGGACTTTTGCAGACCGGCAATAACGACACCTTTTCCCTGTCCAGCCTGACGGACCAGTTGAAGTCGCGCCTTTGCGACATGATCCTCAGCAAGGCGAAATCGCTGCTGTAGCCGCTCAATCCCCCCCGGCCAGATCGAGCACGATGTCGGCCAGGTCGGGCTCCTCGCCCAGGCCGGCGGCCAGGGCGATCCGCCGTCCGGGGTCGGCCGCGCTCGCCTGGAACAAAGGCGGGATGTCCTCGCTGGCGTGGGTTCCCCGCGCCACCAGCAGCGGCAGCGCCACCACCTGCCGTCGTGGGGTCAGGTCGCGCCAGCCGGTGGCGAACGGGGCCTGTTCCAGAAAAACCAGATGGGTTTCGGCGAATACTCCCATTTCCGTGATGGCGGCCTCGATCCTGCGCGGGGTTTCGCCGGCGCCGCCGGGCCGGCCCGATCCGTGGGCCACCAGAATCAGGGCGGTGTCCGCCGGCTCCATGCCGGCGGCGGCGGCGGCCAGGGCCGCCCGCCGGCACAGCAGGGCCGGCATGCGGGGATGGCCGCCGGCCGGCGGCGTATAAAGGATGACCCGCCCGTCGCGCAGGGTGCGTGGTCCGTCCAGCTTCATGGCGCGGGGGATCAGCGTGTCGGTGTAATAGCCGGTGCCGGCGAAGATCGGCACCACCACCACGCGGCGGGCCTGGACCAGCGTTTCCGGCGGGGCCAGAAACGGCGCCTGCTTCATGAAGGCGGCCGTCACCTCGGCGAAGCGGCCGCTGGCCCGCAGGGTCGCCGCCAGATCGTGGATCGGACGGGCCGAATCGGGATGGCGGGCCGAGCCATGCCCGACCAGGATCAAGGCCGGACGATCCGAATCCCCGCTCATCCTTCGGCCCGGGCCGGCTCCTCCGCCGCGCACTTCATCGTTTCGTCATGGCTGCGGCCGAACCAGTCCAGGGTTTCGGCCAACGCCACCACCTTGCCGACGACGATCAGGGTCGGGGCCTTCAAATGCGCGGCCGCCACCAGGTCGGGCAGGGTGGCGAGCGTGCCCAGAACCCGGCGCTGGCGGGGCGTGGTGCCGTTTTCCACCGCCGCCGCCGGCGTGTCGGCGGGCAGGCCGGCGCCGATCAGGGTTTCGGCGATGGTCGGCAGGGCGGTCAGTCCCATATAGATGACCAGGGTGGTGCCGGGATCGGCCAGTCCCCGCCAGTCGTAATCGTCCAGGCTTTGACCGTCGCGCAGATGGCCGGCCAGAAAGCGCACTCCCTGGCTGAGACCGCGATGGGTCAGCGGAATGCCGGAATAGGTGGCGCAGCCCGATGCCGAACTGATGCCCGGCACCACCTCGAACGGAATGTTGTGTTCGGCCAGGAATTCCGCCTCTTCGCTGCCGCGGCCGAAAACGAAGGGGTCGCCGCCCTTCAGGCGCACCACCTTGCGGCCGGCGCAGGCCAGGGAAACCAGAAGATCGTTGATCTCGTCCTGGACCAGGGCATGATGGGCCATGGCCTTGCCGGCATAGATGCGGCCGGTTCCGGCCGGGATCAGGTCAAGGATTTCGGCGCTGACCAGCCGGTCGAACACCACCACGTCCGCTTCCTGCAACAGCCGCACGGCCTTCATCGTCAACAGTTCGGGGTCACCCGGACCGGCCCCGACCAAAGCCACGCTTCCCTTGCGCATCCCAATCTCCACGCGTCCCTCCAGGATTGAAATCGGACCGGCGGAAGACGAGGATCGTCCCGTGGTCCGAGAGGGAGTTCCCATCACTATCAAGGCCTAACGTAGTGAGCCCATGGCCATTCCACCATAGGAAAGATGGTGCATAAGACCACAAAATAAGAGGGACTTTGGCGGGGCGGTCCGGGAAAGGAAGAAATCATGACCTGTCGAACGCTGATGATGACGCCATCGGCCACTCTGACGCCCGAGGATACGGTGGCCACCGCGCTCGCCCGGCTGGGCAATGGAATCGCGCCATCTTTGCCGATGATCGACGCGGATGGCCGTTTTCTGGGCCTGTTCGGCCGGCGCGAAGCGCTGGCCTTGATGCTGCCGCGGGCGGCGTCGCTGGGGGGCGACGAGGAGGAATTGGCCTGGATGGATGAAAGCCTTCACGATTTCGGCCGCCGCCTGACCGCGCTCGCCGCCCAACCGGTGGCGTCCCATCTGGTGCAACCGGTCACGCTGGGACCCGACGACGGCGCCGCCGAGGCGGTTCGTCTGTTGTCGCGCGGCGCGCCGCTGGTGCCGGTGGTGGACGGGGATGGCCGTCTGCTGGGCGTGATCGCCGCCTATTCCATACTGGCGCGGGCAACCGGCCGGGGGGCGGGCGGCAACGGATGAGCGCGGTCCTTCTCGATCCGATGATCGCCGCTCCGGCGGTGCTGGGGGTGACCTATGCGGCGGTGATGAGCGAGCGGGTCAACCGCGCCATCGCCGCCCTGCTCGGCGCCGGCGCCATGATCGCGCTGGGGGTGCTCGATCAACGGGGCGCCGTCGGTTTCATCGATTTCAACACCATCGCCCTGCTGACCGGCATGATGCTGATCGTGGCCGTCACCCGGCGCAGCGGCGTCTTTCAATTCGTCGCCTTGTGGTCGGCGAAGCGGGTCAAGGCCGATCCCGCCGCCCTGCTGGCGGTCTTCCAGTTGGTTACCGCCCTGTTTTCCGCCCTGCTCGACAACGTCACCACCGTTTTGCTGATGACCCGGGTGGTGCTGGTCATCGCCGAGGAACTGGAAGTCCCCCCCTGGCCGTTTCTGGTCGGGTTGATCCTGGCGGCCAATATCGGCGGCATCGCCACCCTGGTGGGCGACCCGCCCAATATCCTGATCGGGTCGGCGGCGGGTCTCGGCTTCAACGATTTCATCGCCGCCCTGGCGCCGATCGTGGTGGCGATGGAGGCTTGCGTCATCCTGGTCCTGCATCTGGTCTGGGGCCGGCGGCTGGCGGCCCCGGTGGCGGCGAAGACGCGGGTGATGGCCTTCGATGCCAAGGAGGCCATCGGCGACCGCCGTCTGCTGGTCTGGTCCCTGGCGGTGATCGCCCTGGTGGTGACCGCCTTCGTCCTGGCCCGTCCGTTGGGTCTGGAGCCCGGCACCATCGCGCTGACGGGCGCGGCTTTGCTGATGCTGGTCGAAGGGATGGGGCGGCCGGCCGCGTCCCGGACCGAGCTCGCCCATGCCACCTTCGCCGAAATCGATTGGGTCACCATCTTCTTCTTCGTCGGCCTGTTCGTGGTGGTCGGCGGGGTCGAGGTCACCGGCCTGCTGCGGCTGCTGGCCCGCGCTCTGGCGGCGTCCACCGGCGGCGGTCTGGCGCCGACCGCCTTCACCATTCTCGCCGGGTCCGCCGGCCTGTCGGCGGTGGTGGACAATATCCCCTTCGTCGCCGCCATGATCCCGGTGGTCAAATCCCTGGGTCCCCAATTCGGCGGGGCCGCGCATTTGCGGCCGCTGTGGTGGGCGCTGTCCCTGGGGGCCTGCCTGGGCGGCAACGGCACCCTGATCGGCGCCTCGGCCAATCTGGCCGTGGCCGGGCTGGCCGAGCGCGCCGGCCATCCCGTCCGGTTCTGGCCCTTTCTGGCGGTGTCCCTGCCCTTGACCCTGATGACCCTGGCCGTCGCCGCCCTGGGACTGTGGCTCTTTCTTCTATGATCTTGAAACGTTCCGTGAACAATATCATGATGGGTCATGGATCGGCCCCATCTTCATCGCCATCGCGGCGCCCTTACCAATCCCGATTGCCGCTATGACCGCGCCCGTCGCGAGGCGGTCGATGACGGCTGGGGGCGGGACTGGGCCGAGGATCTGCCGCCGCTGGCCACCGAAGTCACCGTGGATGCCACCCGCACCATTCTGACCCGCAACCAGTCACCCGATCTGCCCTTCGACCGCTCGATCAATCCCTATCGGGGCTGCGAACACGGCTGCATCTATTGTTTCGCCCGTCCCAACCACGCCAAGCTGGGCCTGTCGCCGGGCCTCGATTTCGAAAGCCGGCTGTTCGCCAAGCCGCGCGCGCCCGAGCTTTTGGCGGCGGAATTGCGGCGGCCCGGCTACCGGCCGGCCCCCATCGCCATCGGCACCAATACCGATCCCTACCAGCCGATCGAAGGGCGCTGGCGGATCATGCGCGGCTGTCTGGAGGTTCTGGCGGCGTTCAACCATCCGGTGACGATCACCACCAAGGGCTTCGGCATCACCCGCGACATCGATCTGCTGGCGCCGATGGCGGCCAAGGGGCTGGCTTCGGTGGCCGTCAGCATCGTCACGCTGGATCGTAACCTCGCCCGCATTCTGGAACCGCGCGCCGCGACGCCCGAACGCCGTCTGGCCGCCATCGCCCGTCTGGCGGAGGCGGGCATACCCGTCACCATCCTGGCGGCGCCGGTGATTCCGGCGCTGACCGACCATGAACTGGAATCGATTCTGGAGGCGGCGCGACAGGCGGGGGCGATATCGGCCGGCTTCGTCCTGCTGCGCCTGCCGGGCGAGGTCGCCGGCCTGTTCGAGGATTGGCTGGGCACCCATTTTCCCGACCGGGCCGGACGCATCCTGTCCCTGCTCCGCCAAAGCCGCGAGGGCCGTCTTTACCGCTCCGATTTCGGCCGGCGCATGACCGGCAGCGGGCCGGCGGCCGCGCTGTTGTCCCGGCGCTTCCAGGTGGCGGCCCGGCGTTTGGGATTGGTCGGGCGCGAGGCGCCGTCGCTCCGCCGCGACCTGTTCCGGCCGCCGCCGCAAGTCGGGGATCAGTTGGCGCTGTGGTGAATCAGGCGTGGCCGACTTCGGCGGACAAGGCGGTGAAGTCGATGCCCAGCTTGTGGATGGCCCGTTCCCATTTGCGGTCGAGGTCGCCGTCGAACAAAATGTCGCGGTCGGCGGGGCCGTTGAGCCAGGCGTTTTCGCGGATTTCATGGTCGAGCTGGCCGGCGCCCCAGCCGGCATAACCCAGGGCCAGCAAATGCTGTTTGGGGCCGGTGCCTTCGGAAATCGCCTTCAGCACGTCCACCGTCGCGGTCAGGGCCACGCCGTCATCGACCACCATCGAGGATTCGTGCATGTAATCGGTGGAATGCAGCACGAAGCCGCGCCCGCCCTCCACCGGGCCGCCGAACTGGACGCGGATTTCCCGCGTGTCGTCGCCCGGCGCGATTTCCAGTTGTTCCAGCAGTTCGGGGAAGGTCAAATCCTCGAAATTGCGGTTGATGACGATGCCCATGGCGCCCTCGGGCGAATGGGCGCACAGATAGACTACCGTCCGCTCGAAACGCGGGTCGCGCATTTGCGGCATGGCGATGAGAAATTGGCCGGCGAGATAACCGGAAGAATCCTGTTTGAGCATAGGCTCAGAGATAGGCCGCTCTCGGCCGGAAAGCAACCCCGTGGCCCCGCCCCTCCACTCCCGACCACCGGCACCCGGAGGAGCGTGAGCTCCGACTATGCGCCCGAAGCGGAGCGGAGCACCAAGACCCGCGCGCCGCAGCGCCCGCAGGGCGCGAGGATAAGCCAAGCGGAGCGCCGGCGCTTGAGGCGAACCAACAAACCCGCCCCCGCCCCCGCACCCTCTTGACCACCGGCACCCGGAGGCCGCGTTAGCGGCCGACTATGCGCGTTGAGCGCGCCGCAGCGCCCGAAGGGCGCGAGGATAAGCCAAGCGCGAGCGCCGGCGTTTTGAGGCCAACCAACAAACTAATTATGAAACCTATCGCCGTCCGGCGGCGAAAGAAGGCGGGGACGGTTCTTGACAGCATCCTTCGCCGTTTGCTGTCGTGCGCCGTGCGGCCCGTGAACGGATCGGCTGAACCAACGGTAGTGAGATCATGAAACGCGGATGGAAAAAAGGGGTGGGAGCGATCATCGCGGCGATGGTCGCCATGGCGGCGCTCGCCCAAGCGCCGGCGGACGGCGCGCCTCCCGCGTTTCTGATGTCCCAGGGCGCGGGCGGAATATCGCCGGCCTTGCCCATGCTTCCGCAACCGGCGGTGCCGGGCGCGTCCCAGACCATCCATAATCCGTCGGGCAGCGTGCGTCTGATCGCCGCCAGCCTCGCCGTCGGCTCCAAGACGTCGCTCACGGCCGGACTCGAATTCCATCTCAAGCCGGGCTGGCACATCTATTGGCGGACGGCGGGCGATGCCGGCTATCCGCCCCGGCTGGACTGGACGGCGTCGGACAATATCGGCACGCCGGTTCCGTCCTGGCCGATTCCGAAGCGCTTCGTTACCGGCACCCTTCAGGATTACGGCTATGACGGGCATATCGTCCTGCCCTTGACGGTGCCGGTGCGTCATCCCGGCCAGCCGGCGCGCCTCGACGCCGCCGTCGATTATCTGGCCTGCTCCAATATCTGCGTGCCCATGCGCGCCCATCTGACCCTGACCCTGCCGGCCGGTCCGGCGGCGCCGTCGCCCTTCTTCCACGATATCAGCCGGTTCGAATCCCTGGTGCCGGGCAGCGGCGCCCGGGTCGGCATGCGGGTGGTCTCAGTCAAGGCGGTGGGACCCGGCGCGAAGGCGGCGCTGCAAGTGGTGGTGGCGGCCGACCCGCCGCTGGTTCATCCCGATCTGTTCGTCGAAGCGCCTGACAACGCCACCTTTCTGAAGCCGTCGGTGCGGCTTGAGGATGGCGGCAAGCGGGCGGTTCTGACCGCGCCCCTGGTCAAGGACAGCGGGCTGAAATCCCTGGCCGGGACGGCGATGACGGTAACGGTGGCCGACGGCGACCGGGCGATGCAGGCCAAGGTGACCCCCGTTGCCGCGCCCTCGGCCGGGCTCGGCGCCGGTGGCGTCGGGACGGCGGCCACGTCCCTATCCTGGTGGGCGATGCTGGCCACCGCGCTTCTCGGCGGCCTGATTCTCAATCTGATGCCCTGCGTGTTGCCGGTCCTGTCGATCAAGGTTCTGGGCGCCATCGGCCATGGCGGCGCCGAGCGCGGTCATGTGCGGGCCTCGTTCCTGGCCTCGGCCGCCGGGATCGTGGTGTCGTTCCTGGCCCTGGCGGGATTGGCCATCGGGCTGAAGGAAGCCGGTCGCGCCGTCGGGTGGGGGATTCAGTTCCAGGAGCCGGGCTTCATCACCGCCATGGCGGTGCTGCTGGCGCTGTTCGCCGCCAATCTGTGGGGCTTCTACGAAATTCCCATGCCCTCCTGGCTGGTTTCGTCGCGGCCGGGACGGGTTTCCCATCATACCCTGCTGGGTCATTTCCTGTCGGGCGCCCTGGCCACCCTGCTGGCCACGCCCTGCTCGGCGCCGTTCCTGGGCACCGCCATCGGCTTCGCCCTGGCGCGGGGACCGCTGGACATCGCCGCCATCTTCGCCGCCCTGGGGGTGGGGATGTCGGCGCCGTTCCTGGCGGTCGCCGTCTGGCCGGGGGCGGCGACGCGCCTGCCGCGGCCGGGTCCCTGGATGGTGGTGTTGAAAAAGGTGCTGGGCGTGGCCCTGGCGGGCACCGCGCTGTGGCTGTTGACGGTGCTTTCCGCTCAGACCGGGCTGTTGGTGGCCGTCCTGTCCGGCCTGCTGCTGGTCGCCGCCTTGGCGGTGCTGGCCGTCCGCCTGCGCCATCCGTCCCGCCTCGCGGGGGGCGCGGCGGCGGTTCTGGCGGCGCTGGCCCTGGTCGCGCCGCTGGTGATGGGCGTGGCGCCGAAGGGCGCGCCGGCCCCACTCGGCGATGGCGGCGGCATTCCCTGGGTGCCGTTCGACCGCGCCGCCATCGCCGGCGACGTCGCCAGGGGCAAGGTGGTGTTCGTCGATGTCGGCGCCGATTGGTGCATCACCTGCCAGGTCAATAAAAAGGCGGTGATCGAGCAGGGCGCGGTCGCCAGGCGGCTGGCGCGGCCCGGCATCGTGCCGATGATGGCCGATTGGACCCGGCCCAACGCCGCCATCGCCCGCTATCTGGCTTCCTACGACAAGTTCGGCATTCCGTTTTCCGCGGTCTACGGGCCGTCGGCGCCCGAAGGCATCGTGCTGCCGGAATTGCTGACCAGTCAGGCGGTTCTGGACGCGCTGGACAAGGCGGCGGCGAAGAAAGCGGACGGCTTGTCGAAATCGTGATCAGGGGCGGGCGGCCTCGGCCCCTTCGCGGGCCAGGCCGTCGGCCCGTTCGTTCTCGGCATGGCCGGCATGGCCCTTCACCCAATGCCAGTCCACCTTGTGGGCGGCCGCGGCTTCTTCCAGGCGCCGCCACAGATCCTCGTTCTTGACCGGCTTGCGGTCGGCGGTGCGCCAGCCCCGCGCCTTCCACCCCGCCAGCCACTGGGTGATGCCTTTCTGCACATATTGGCTGTCGGTATAGACGGCCACCCGGCAGGGCCGCTTCAGGGCCTCCAGACCCCGGATCACCGCCATCAATTCCATGCGGTTGTTGGTGGTGTCCGCCTCGCCGCCCTTCAATTCCTTTTCGGTGGCGCCGAATCGCAGCACCACGCCCCAGCCGCCGGGGCCGGGATTGCCGCTGCAGGCGCCGTCGGTGAACATTTCGACCAGACCGGGGGAGGAAACGCCGTTCATTCGAGGCCGTAGCCGCCGGGACCGGTCAGCCCCTGGTGAAAGCGCAGCTTGTGCAGATATTCCAGGGGGTCCTTGCGCCGGACCAGGGCGTCGGCCGGGGTGTTGAGCCAGTCGAACAGCCGGGTGAGCAGAAAGCGCATGGCGGCGCCGCGGGCCAAAAGCGGCAGGGCCGCCAATTCGGCCTCGTCCATGGGCCGGCGGCGCCGGTAGGCGGCCAGCATCATCCGGGCCTTGGTGACGTTGAAGCTGCCGTCGGCCTCGAAACACCAGGCGTTGAGGCAGACCGCCACGTCATAGGCGAGGATGTCGGTGCAGGCGAAATAGAAATCGATCACCCCGGACAGGTGCTCGCCGCCGGTGCCGCCATCCTTCAGGAAGAAGACGTTGTCGGGAAACAGATCGGCATGGATCAGCCCGGTGGGCAGGCCGGCGGGCCAGGCGCTTTCCAGATGATCCAGTTCCGCCAGGACGATCCGGGTCAGGCCGGGGCTGACCGCGTCGGCGCCGGCGCGGGCCTTTTCGAACAAGGGGCGCCAGCCCGATACCGACAGGTCGTTGGTCCGGGTCAGGGGGAAATCGGCGCCCATCCGATGCATGTCCGCCATCGCTTCGCCCACGGCGGCGCAATGGTGGGGATTGATGCGGCGCGGCCACATGCCCGAAAGAAAGGTGACGATGGCGGCGGGCCGGCCGCACAGGGAGCGCAGCGCCGTGCCGTCGCGGCCCTTGACCGGGGTCGGACAGGCCAGGCCGCGTCCGGCCAGATGGTCCATCAGTCCCAGGAAAAACGGCAGATCGTCGGGCCGCGTGCGTTTTTCGTACAGGGTGAGGATATAGGTGCCGCGTTCGGTCTGGAGCAGGAAATTGGAATTCTCCACCCCTTCGGCGATGCCCTTGCAGGACGTCACCCGGCCGATATCGTAATCGGCGGCGAAAGCGGCCAATTCGTCGTCGGAAACCTCGGTATAGACCGCCACGGCCCTACTCGTCGAAAAGCTGGGCGGCGGCCTCGCCGATCAACTGGGGGGGCAGCTTGAAGGCGATGGTCTCGTCGGTGACCTTGACCTCCTCGACGGTGACGTCGAAGCGCTGGCGGGCGGCGGCGATGACGTCGGAGACCAGCAATTCCGGCGCCGACGCCCCGGCGGTGATGCCCAGCCGCCTGACGTCGGCCAGTTTGCTCCAATCGACGTCGGCGGCGCGCTGCACCAGCACCGAGCGGGAGCAGCCGGCGCGAATGGCGACTTCCACCAGACGGCGGGAATTGGAGGAATTGGGCGCTCCGATCACCATCAGCGCGTCGCAGCCGGCCGCCATCGCCTTGACCGCCGCCTGACGGTTGGTGGTGGCGTAGCAGATATCCTCCTTGCGCGGTCCGACGATATCGGGGAAACGGCGCCTGAGCACGGTGATCACGGCGGCCGCCTCGTCCACCGACAGGGTCGTCTGGGTGATGAAGGCCAGTTGCGACGGGTCGCGGACGGTGACCTGTTCCGCCTGTCGCTCGTCCTCCACCAGGATGATCTCCCCGGCCGGCACCTGTCCCAGGGTGCCGATCACTTCCGGGTGTCCGGCGTGACCGATCATGATGATCTGGCGGCCCATTTCGTGGTGCAGCTCGGCCTCGCGGTGGACCTTGGTCACCAGCGGGCAGGTGGCGTCCACATAGACCAGCCGGCGCCGCTCGGCTTCGGCGGGCACGGTCTTGGGCACGCCGTGGGCGGAAAACACCACCGGCCGCCCGTCGGGCACCTCGTCCAGTTCGTCGACGAACACCGCGCCCTTTTCCTTCAGGCTGTCGACGACGAAACGGTTATGGACGATTTCGTGGCGGACATAGACCGGCGCGCCGTAAAGCTCGAGGGAGCGTTCGACCACGTGGATCGCGCGATCGACCCCGGCGCAAAAGCCGCGGGGGCTGGCCAGGATGATGGTGAGTGGCGGAAGCTGTGCGGACACGGCGGAATCTCTCCTTGGAAGCGGCGCTGGTGCCTTGTGCGGCGGCGCGGCGTCAACTAGAGTTGGGACACTTAACAGATATCGTCCTGCCGACGAAAGGGGCGGTTATGAGCGAGCCCGGGTATGAGTGAACCGACCATAGCGCAAAAAGCACCCTATTCCGTCGAAGTGAAGGCGGGCGACAAGGTGTTCTGGTGTTCCTGCGGCCGATCCGCCAGTCAGCCCATGTGCGATGGCGCCCACAAGGGCACCGGCCTGGGGCCGGTGAAAATCACCGCCGAATCCGACGGCACCCTGTGGCTGTGCGGGTGTAAAAAGACCAAGACCCCGCCTTATTGCGACGGGACCCACACGTCTCTGTAAAGACGTTAGTTTCTCATGTTTGGGAATTCCCCGATGACGTTTCGCGCGCTCGGTGCCGCTACGCTGCTGTCGGCCCTGGGGCTGGCGCTGGCCGGCTGCGCCCAGCATCCGGCCCTGCCGCCTTGTCCGCCGGTTTACATGCTGGCCGACGCCCGGCATGTGACCCAGTTTCTTCCCGGCAAGCCCCATGATCTGATCGACATGGTGGCGGCCGGCGAAATCGTCGGCTGGCACGGCCGGTGCGGGTATAAGCCGGCCGACGGCAAGGCGGGCGGCACCGCGAGTGTCGATCTGGAGGTCACCTTCGAGGCCAAGCGCGGCCCCGCCAACACCGACGGCAAGGCCCATTTCACTTATTTCGTCGCCATTCCCGCCTATTATCCCAAGCCCCAGGCCAAGGCGATGTTCAATGTGACGATCCCCTTTCCCAAGGGCATCGATACCGTCCGGCAGGCGGATGTGCCGATCATCCTGACCCTGCCGGTGAAATCGGAAGACGCCATCCGCGGCGTTCCGATCTATCTGGGATTCCAGATCACGCCGGCGCAGTTGCGCTACAATCGGGAAAACAATTAGCCCGCGGGAAAACAATTAGCCCGGCGCTTCCGGGGAGGTGGTCATGACCGATAGCCGCACCACGCCGCTGGACGATCTCCACCGCGCGCTGGGCGCGCGGATGGTGCCGTTCGCCGGCTACGCCATGCCGTTGCAGTACCCGGCCGGCATTCTGGCCGAACACCGTCATACCCGCGCCGCGGCCGGCCTGTTCGACGTGTCCCACATGGGGCAGGTGGAATTATCCGGCCCCGGTGTCGCCCGCTGGCTGGAACGGCTGGTTCCCGGCGATATCGAGGGGCTGGCGGTGGGCCGGGTCCGCTATACGGTCTTCACCAACGAAGAGGGCGGCATTCTCGACGACCTGATGGTGGCGAAACTGGCCCCGGACCATTTGTCGCTGGTGGTCAACGCCGCGTGCCGTCAGGCCGACATCGACCATCTGTCCCGCCATCTGGACGAGGATCTGACCCTTGCCGTCCATGGCGACCGCGCTTTGCTGGCGCTCCAGGGACCGGCGGCGGCGGCGGTTCTGGCCCGGCTGGCCCCCGAATGCGCCGCCATGGGCTTCATGTCGGTGCGCCCGCTCGATCTGGCCGGCGCGCCCTGTCTGGTCACCCGGTCGGGCTATACCGGCGAGGACGGGTACGAGATTTCGATAGCGGCCGACAGCGCCGCCATGCTGGCGCGGCTGCTGCTGGAAGACGCGCGGGTGATGCCGGTGGGCCTGGGCGCCCGCGATTCCCTGCGGCTGGAAGCGGGCCTGTGCCTGTACGGCGCCGATATCGATACCGCCACCACCCCGATCGAAGCCGATCTCGCCTGGATCATCGGGCGGCGCCGGCGCGAGCAGGGCGGATTTCCCGGCGCCGCGCGGATTCTGGGCCAGTTGGCGGCGGGGCCGGAGCGGCTTCGGGTCGGCATTCGCCCCGACGGCCGCGCGCCGGCCCGCGCCCATACGGCCATCACCGACACCGACGGCCGGCCCCTGGGCGAGGTGACGTCGGGCGGGTTCTCGCCGTCCCTGGACGCGCCCATCGCCATGGGGTATGTAGCGGCGAGCGAGGCGCGTCCCGGCACCCAGGTCTTTCTTGACGTGCGCGGCCGGTCCCTGCCGGCCCGCATTGTTTCCCTGCCTTTCGTTGCTCACCGCTATCATAAAGCCTGAAGGGGGTCGCGCCATGAGCGAGGTACGGTTTACCAGCGATCATGAATGGATCGCCATCGACGGCGATATCGGCACCATCGGCATCACCGATTACGCCCAAAGCCAGCTGGGCGACATCGTCTATGTGGAGCTGCCCGACAGCGGCCGTGCGCTGGAAAAAGGCGAGGAAGTGGCGGTGGTGGAATCGGTGAAGGCCGCGAGCGAGGTCTATTCGCCGGTCTCGGGCACGGTGACCGAGGCCAATGCCGCCCTGGCCGATCAGCCGGCCCTGGTCAATGTGTCGGCGGAAGAGGGCGCCTGGTTCTACCGCCTGCGCCTGAGCGATCCGGCCGAGACGGCGTCCCTGATGGACCGCGCCGCCTACGACGCCTTCGTCAAGGGATTGGACTGATCCCGCCGGCGGCGGATCGATCGACGGGGTTTTCCATGCGCTACCTGCCCCATACCGAGGCCGATCGCCGCGCCATGCTGGGTGCCGTCGGCGTCGGCCATATCGATGATTTGTTTCGCGACGTTCCCGCCGCGTCCTATGCCGCCCGACCGCTGGATCTGCCCCCCGGCCGCGGCGAAATGGCGGTCGAACGGGATTTGCGGCGGATGGCGGCCCGGTCCCTGCCGGCCGGCGACGCGCCGTTTTTCATCGGCGCCGGCCTGTATCGCCATCATATCCCGGCGGCGGTGGATCAATTGTTGCTGCGCGGCGAGTTCCTGACCGCCTACACCCCCTATCAGCCGGAGGTGAGCCAGGGCACGCTGCAGATGCTGTTCGAATTCCAGACCCAGGTGGCCTTGATCACCGGCATGGAGGTGGCCAACGCCTCCATGTATGACGGCGCCACCGCTTGCGCCGAGGCCGCCGCCATGGCCTGCCGGGTGACCCGGCGGGGCCGGGTGATCCTGTCGGGCAATCTGCACCCCCATTACGCCCAGGTGACGGAGACGGCGCTCAAACATAGCGGCGCCACCATCGAGGCGCTGGCCCCCGATCCCATGGGGATCGAGGACGCTTTGGGCCGCCTGATGTCGGATACGGCCTGCCTCATCGTCCAGTATCCCGGCTTTTTCGGCGGTTTGCGCGATCTGAAGCCCCTGGCCGACGCCTGTCACGAGGTCGGCGCCCTGCTGGTGGTGGCCCTGGCCGACCCGGTGGGTCTGGGCCTGATCGAGCCGCCCGGCGCCATGGGCGCCGATATCGTGGTGGGCGAGGGCCAATCGCTGGGAATCGGCCTGTCCTATGGCGGTCCCGGTCTCGGCCTGTTCGCCACCCGCGACAAATTCGTCCGCCAGATGCCCGGCCGTCTGGCCGGTCAGACCGTGGATGTGGACGGACGGACCGGCTATGTGCTGACCCTGTCCACCCGCGAACAGCATATCCGCCGCGAAAAGGCCACCAGCAACATCTGCACCAATTCCGGCCTGTGCGCCCTGGCCTTTTCCATCCATCTCGCCCTTTTGGGCGGCGACGGGCTGGCGCGGCTGGCGGCGTTGAATCACGCCGCCGCCCTGGCGCTGGAGGCGCGTCTGCGCGCCAAGGGCATCCGGGTGCTGTCCCCCTCCTACGTCAACGAATTCGCCGTGCATCTGGGCGACGGGGCGGATGCGGCCGCGATCATCGACAGGCTGGCGGCGCGCGGCATCCTGGGCGGCGTGCCGGCCTCGCGCTTTTATCCCGATTACCCGGAATTGCGGCCGGTTCTGATCCTGGCGGCGACCGAGACCAACACCGAAGAGGATATGGACGCGCTGGCGGGTGCTCTGGCCGAGGAGGCGGGCCGATGAGCGAGATCGTTACCCTGTCGGGTCATCGCGGCCTAGCCCTGGAAGAACCCCTGTTGTTCGAAGTGGGCGAGCCGGGACGGACCGGCGTCGATCTGCCGGAGCCGCCGCCTTTCGATCGCGACCGGTTGGGGGGATGCGCCCGGCGGGCCCCGGTCGGCCTGCCCTGTCTGTCCGAACCGCAGGCGGTGCGCCATTACACCCGCTTGTCGCAAAAGAATTACGGCATCGATAGCGGCTTCTATCCTTTGGGCTCGTGCACCATGAAGCACAACCCGCGCCTGTCGGAAAAGATGGCGCGCCTGCCCGGTTTCGCCGACATCCATCCGCTGCAACCGCCGCAGACGGCCCAGGGCGCGCTGGCGGCGATCGAGGCTTTGGCGGACTGGCTCAAAGGTTTGACCGGCATGCCGGCGGTGGCCATGAGCCCGGCGGCGGGGGCGCACGGCGAATGGTGCGGGCTGATGGCGATCCGCGCCTGTCTCGAGGATCGCGGCCAGGCGCGCCGCCGGGTTCTGGTTCCGGATTCGGCCCACGGCACCAATCCGGCTTCGGCCGCCATGTGCGGCTACGGCGTCGAATCGATTCCGGCCAACGCCGATGGGCGGGTCGATCTGGACCGGCTCAAGGCGGCATTGGGGTCCGACGTCGCCTGTCTGATGCTGACCAATCCCAACACATGCGGCCTGTTCGAGCGCGACATCGTCGAGATCGCCCGGCTGGTGCACGAGGCCGGGGCCTTCTTTTATTGCGACGGCGCCAATTTCAACGCCATCGTCGGGCGGGTGCGGATTGCCGATCTCGGCATCGACGCCATGCATATCAATCTGCACAAGACCTTTTCGACCCCCCATGGCGGCGGCGGCCCCGGCGCGGGACCGACGGTGCTGTCGGCGGAACTCGCCCCCTATGCGCCGCTGCCCTTCGTGGTGCGCGACGAAACCGGCCTTCGGCTGGTCGAGCATGCGGCCGAGGCGGCCCGTTTGGGGGCAAAGCCGTTCGGACGGATCAAGGGCTTTCACGGCCAATTCGGCGTCTTCGTCCGGGCGCTGGCCTATATCATGAGCATGGGAAGCGACGGGTTGCACCAGGCCTCGGCCGACGCGGTGCTCAACGCCAATTATCTGCTGGCCCGCCTGTCGGCGGATTTGTCGGCTTCGTTCCCCGGCCCCTGCATGCATGAATGCCTGTTCGACGATCGTTTCCTGAAGGATACCGGGGTGACCACGCTCGATTTCGCCAAGGCGCTGATCGACGAGGGATTCCACCCGATGACCATGTATTTTCCCCTGGTCGTCCACGGCGCCCTGCTGATGGAGCCGACCGAAACCGAAAGCCGGGAAACCCTGGACCAGTTCATCGCCGTCATTCAGGGCTTGGCGGCCAAGGCCCGCGCCGGCCAGGCCGAGGATTTCCGGCAGGCGCCGCGCTTCACCCCCCGGCGGCGGCTGGACGAAACCCTGGCCGCCCGTAACCCGGTACTACGCTGGCGATAATCCGCTTTTTTCCTTGATTTCGCGAGGCTTGCCCCCGGCGGGGAGGCAAGCTACTGTGTTTTTCACAAAGCTCGACGGTATATTGCAAGGAGAGTGGGTGGTGCTGGACGGCCGGCGCATCCTGATCGTCATATCAGGCGGTATTGCCGCGTATAAGTCGCTGGAGGTGATCCGCCGCCTGCGGGAAAGCGGGGCGATGGTCCGCGCGGTATTGACCCGCGGTGGAAAACAGTTCGTCACGCCCTTGTCGGTGGCGGCCTTGACCGGCGAGCGGGTGTTCGACGACGTCTTTTCCCTGACCGACGAAGCGGAAATCGGCCATATCCGGCTGGCGCGGGACTGCGATCTGGTGGCGGTGGTGCCGGCCACCGCCCATCTGCTGGCGCGGATGGCTTCGGGCCTGGCCGACGATCTGGCCACGACCCTGCTGCTCGCCACCGACCGGCCCATATTGGTGGCGCCGGCGATGAACACCCGCATGTGGGAGCACGCGGCCACCCGCGCCAATATGGCCTGCCTCGATCAGCGGGGGGTGCATCGCGTCGGTCCCGCCTCCGGTCCTTTGGCCGAGGGGGAAAGCGGGATCGGCCGCATGGCCGAACCGGCCGAGATCCTTCAGGCGATCACCGCCCTGCTGGCGGCGGGGCCGCTTGCGGGCAAGCGCGTCCTGGTGACGTCGGGGCCGACCCATGAACCCATCGATCCGGTGCGCTATATCGCCAACCGGTCGTCGGGCCGCCAGGGTCACGCGGTGGCCGCCGCCCTGGCCGGGTTGGGGGCCGAGGTGATTTTGGTGACCGGGCCGGTTTGGCTGCCGCCGCCGCCCGGCTGCCGGGTGGTATCGGTGGAGACGGCCGCCCAGATGCTGACGGCGTGTCAGGCGGCCTTGCCGGTGGATGCGGCGATCTGCATCGCCGCCGTGGCCGATTGGCGGGTGGAGCCGGCGGCTTCCAAACTGAAAAAGGGGGCGGGACCGCCGCCGTCCCTGGCATTGGCGACCAATCCCGACATTCTCGCCACCCTGGCGGCGCCGGGGCCGAGCCGCCCCCGTCTGGTGGTGGGATTCGCCGCCGAAACCGAGCGGGTGGTGGAACAGGCCCAGGCCAAACGGAAGCAGAAGGGGTGCGACTGGATCGTCGCCAACGACGTGTCGGGGGGCGCCGCTTTCGGCGCCGAGACCAACCGCGTCCATGTGATCTCCGCCGAGGGGGTGGAGGATTGGCCGCTTCTGCAAAAGGCCGAGGTGGCGGCGCGGCTGGCGGCGCGTGTCGCCCGAACCCTGGGGGACGGGTCGTGATCGAAATCGCCATCCGTCGTTTGTCCCATGCGAACGATCTGCCGTTGCCCGCGGCCCAGACCGCCCACGCCGCCGGGCTCGACCTGATGGCCTGTCTGGCCGCCGATATCGAATTGGCGCCCGGGGGGCGCGTCCTGGTGCCGACCGGGTTCGCCATCGCCTTGGCCCCGGGATGGGAGGGGCAGGTGCGACCGCGCTCCGGGCTGGCCGTCCGCTTCGGGGTTACGGTGCTCAACGCGCCGGGCACCATCGATGCCGATTATCGCGGCGAGATCGCCGTCATCCTGATCAATCACGGCGACGCGGTCTTCACCATCACCCATGGCATGCGCATCGCCCAATTGGTGGTGGCGCCGGTGGCGCAAGTGACATGGAACGAAACGACGGAATTGCCGGATAGCGACCGGGGCGAGGCTGGATTCGGCTCGACCGGTTGGACCGCCGTAAAGGGGGAGTAGGAGTATGTTGCGACCGTCGAAAAAAATGATGTTCGCCATCGAGGCGGTGCTGGACATCGCCTATCACGCCGGCGGCGAGCCGGTGCAAAGCCGCGAAATCACGCGCCGTCAGGGTATTCCGCGCCGGTATCTGGAACAGACCCTTCAGCAATTGGTGCGCGCCGGCATTCTGGTGGGCGTGCGCGGACCTCGGGGCGGCTACCGGTTGGCGCGCGAACGCCGCCGTATCTCGGTGGGCGATATCGTGCGGGTGGTCCGTTCTTTGGAGACCGCCGAGGACCCCATGTCGGAAATTCCCATTTCCGATCTGGGCAAGCATGTCATCCGGCCCATGTGGAACAATCTCGCCGAGGAGATGATGGCGCGACTGGATGCCATCAGTGTGGACGACCTTTGTTTAGACGCTTACAAAAATGGTGTCCGCAGCGAGGCGCAGGCCAAAATGGATTTCACCATCTGAACCGAAGGCGGGAACCGCCGACGGGCACATGGAACGGCAATGAGGTGGGATTGATGAGCGAGTCCAAAATCGACGCGACCGGCGCGGCGCCGCATTTCCGCGGACGCATCTACGGCTCCATAACCGAGACCATCGGCGCCACGCCGCTGGTGCGGCTGGGCAAGCTGGCCGCCGAGACGGGGTGCAAGGCCGATCTTTTGGGCAAATGCGAGTTCTTCAATCCCCTGTGCTCGGTCAAGGACCGCATCGGTCTGGCGATGATCGAGGCGGCGGAACGCGACGGCCGGCTGGGGCCGGGCGCGGTGCTGGTGGAACCGACCTCGGGCAATACGGGTATCGCGCTGGCCTTCGCCTGCGCCGCCAAGGGCTACCATCTGATCCTGTGCATGCCTGAAAGCATGTCGGTGGAACGGCGCAAGATGCTGGCCCTGCTGGGCGCCGAACTGGTGCTGACCCCGCCGGCCAAGGGCATGGTGGGCGCGGTGGAGGCGGCCGAACGCCTGGTCCGCGAGCGGCCCGAGGTGGTGATGCTCCAGCAATTCGAGAATCCCGCCAATCCGGCGGTCCATGAACTCACCACCGCCGAGGAAATCTGGATCGACAGCGCCGGCGCGGTGGACGTGGTGGTTTCGGGCGTGGGGACCGGCGGCACCATCACCGGCATCGGTCAGGCCCTGAAGAAGCGCAAGCCTTCGGTGTGGATGGTGGCGATCGAGCCCGAGGATAGCGCCGTCCTGTCCGGCGGCGCGCCGGGGCCTCACAAAATCCAGGGGATCGGCGCCGGCTTCGTGCCCAAGACCCTGGACATGTCGGTGGTGGACGAGGTCCTGCAGATCAGCAACGAGAATTCCTTCGCCCTGGCCCGCGAGGTCGCCCGGCTGGAAGGCGTCGCGGTGGGCATTTCCTCGGGCGCGGCCCTGGCGGCGGCCATCGAGGTGGGCCAGCGGCCGGAAATGGCGGGCAAGACCATCGTGGCCATCCTGCCCTCCTTCGCCGAACGCTATCTGTCCACGCCTCTGTTCGAGGGATTATAAGGGTCATTGATCGGTGGGTTTGGGAGGCATGAGGCCTCCCAATCGGGGGTTCGGGGGCGGAAGCCCCCGTTTGCCGTTTTGAGAGCCAAAGCCCATGAATTTCACCGAAGACCAGATTCATCGCTATTCCCGCCACATCCTGCTTCCCGAATTGGGCGGGGTCGGGCAGGCGCGATTGCTGGCGTCGCGGGTGCTGGTGGTGGGCGCCGGCGGCCTGGGATCGCCGCTGATCCTGTATCTGGCGGCGGCCGGGGTGGGCACCATCGGCATCGTCGATGACGACGTGGTCGATCTGTCCAATCTTCAGCGCCAGGTGCTGCACGACACCCCCCATATCGGCATGGCCAAGGTGGACAGCGCGGCGGCCAGGGTGGCGGCGCTCAATCCCGACGTGCGGGTGAACGCGCTCGGCACGCGCCTGAATGCGGGCAATGCGCGGGCGATCATTCGTGACTACGATCTGGTGGCGGACGGGTCGGACAATTTCGCCACGCGGTTTCTGGTCAACGACGCCTGCCGGCTGGAGGGGCGCCCGCTGGTATCGGCCGCCATTCTGCGGTTCGAGGGACAATTGTCCACCTGGCGCGCCGACGGTCCCTGTTACCGTTGCCTGTTCCCCGAACCGCCGCCGCCGGGCGAAGGTCCAAGCTGCGCCGAGGCCGGGGTGCTGGGCGCGGTGGCCGGCACCATGGGCACGTTGCAGGCGACCGAGGTGGTGAAGGAATTGCTGGGATTGGGCGAAACCATGGCGGGACGGCTGTTGATCTACGACGCCCTGGCGACCTCGTTCCGGACGGTGCGGGTCCGGCGCGACCCGGCCTGTCCCTTGTGCGGCGACCACCCGACCATCACCGATGTGGCGGGTCATGGCGGGGGCTGACCATACCCGTCCCGACCATCTGTCGATCATCGTCTTTTCCGGCGGGTTCGAGCGGGTGCATTACGCCCTGGCCACGGCGGCCGCCTCGCTGTCCGCCGACATTCCCGCCACCCTGTTTTTCACCATGGGCGCGTGCCGGGCGCTGGAAAAATCCGGCGCCGACGGCGAGCCCGGCTGGCGGCGTCTGCCGTTGGCGGAAGAAGCGGGGAATGCGACGGCCCGCGATGCCCGTTTCCGCGAAACCGGGCTGGCCGGGTTCGAAGATCTGCTGGCGGCCTGCGTCGCCTTGAAGGCGCGGGTGATGGTCTGCGAGATGGGGTTGAAGGCGCTGGGGCTGACCCTTGCCGATTTGCGCGACGACGTCCCCATCGTGCCGGGCGGTCTGGTCACCTTTTTGAACGATGCCTCCCGCCATGGGACGATGCTGTTGATATAGAAAAAGCAGGCTTACGCCGCCGACAGGGACAGC
Source organism: Pseudomonadota bacterium (assembly GCA_021848545.1). Classification (GTDB taxonomy): domain Bacteria; phylum Pseudomonadota; class Alphaproteobacteria; order Rhodospirillales; family Magnetospirillaceae; genus JAJZUL01. The sequence goes on along the minus strand of JAJZUL010000019.1, from coordinate 1,048 downwards.
ATCTTGCGCTTGGCGAAGGTCTTGGCCCGCGCCCCCAGCCAGCCATGGGGATTGAGGCCCACCGCCTTCATGATCATGTTGACCGCCCGCTCCGCATGCATGTCGCGGTAATGGCGAAAGGCGCTGGTGGAATAGGCGTGATAGCAGCGATCATGGTCATAAGGCGCGTCGGCCGGCTCGTTGGCGGCGTACCAGGCATAGGCCAGTTCGTCGTCGTCGGTTTCGCGGATGCGGCCGACGGCGATCATCAGGCGGCGGAAGACGTGGAGTCCTTCGCGTTCCTTCAATCCCCGCATCAGCTCGTAGAACATCTTGTAATGGCGGAATTCGTCGCCGGCGATGCGGTGGCAGATTTCCTTGAGCACCGGCTCGTCGGTGGCGTCGCGTAGCGCGCTGTACATGGAACTGGTGCCGGTCTCGACGATGCAGCGCGCGATCAATTCGCCGGTCAGCGAGCCGCGGACCGAATTGCCGCTCCCCTCGGGGATGTGATAGCCCTCGACGAAGCGGGCGAAGCGGCTGGGAAAATCGAAGTCGGGATCGGCCATGCGGGCGTAGCGGCCGAGAATTTCGCCGTGCTGGACCTCGTCGCCCTCCCACGCGTCGGCGATGGCAAGAAAGTCCGGCTCGTCGCGAAAGACCATTTTCAGATAACGGGTATAGTCGCCCGCATTCCGCTCGACCAGCGACGCCGCTTTTATCAGCAACAGAATATCGGCATCGAGTTTGGAGGCGTCGAACGCCTCCCAGGGAATGTCGTCGCTGGTCCAGTGTCTCATGGCGGTTTCGTCTCGACCGTTGCCTGTTCCGGGACCCCTCGGCTGATATTTTGTTCAGCAGACCATTGTTTTCAAGTGGATTCAACGAAAGATAGGGCCATCTTCAGGATGGGTCCGGTTCCGCTTTATCTCTTTTGGGGTAAGGGGCCGGGTCAGAGCTTGTAAATCAATCGAACTTGCGAAAGAACGCCCATTGGAAACATTGGCGTTTTTCCGTCGATTTCACGCCGGATGGGCATTCTTTCACAAACTCTCAGAGCCCGACCCGA
>JAJZUL010000018.1 GCA_021848545.1 Pseudomonadota bacterium | reverse complement strand
TTAAGGCACGCCGCTCCAGCCCCGCGCGGAAAGAAAAAAACAGGTTAAAATTCATCGCGCCTGTAACGCAACGTTCCTTTGCGCCGCGGCATGGATGATTCCAATCTCCCGTTCGGTGAACGACTGAACGGAGACGGTCTCAGGCCAGCCTTGTCGGCCTGGGCGCCGTCGCATGGAGGGCTGCGATGAAGTACTCCTGGGAAGAACTCGAAATGCTGGCCGACATTCTGGCCGCGGAAGCCGAAGGCCGCCCGGTGGACCGCAAGGAAGCGGGCCGTCTGGCCGACCGTCTTTCCCAAAACTGCCCGGATATCCGCCGCACCATGGACATGGTCAAGAAGCGCATGGTGGCATAACCCCGCCACCATACAGCTTTCGCCGAAGACGGCTCCGCGCCAGCGGGGCCGTTTTTTTCGGCGATCGCCTTTCAACGCATGGCGGTGGCCGCTGGAGGCACGAAACCGATCAGCCGGTCGTTGCCGCCGTTGAAAGGCTCGGCATAACAATCCGGCTCCGCCAGGCTCGCGTAACAATATTCCGAAGGCGGCGGCGCCGGCCCCCTCGGCCAGGCCACGCAATAACGGCCATTGTTCGCCGCCCGCACGCTCGAACAATTTTCGCCGGTGACCCAGGTGGCGATATGGTCGAACAGGGTCTTTTTGGTCATGACCAGCGAGGCCACTTCCAGATTCCCCCACAACGCCACCGTCGTCAGATGTTGGGGATCGGTATGGATGCCGGTATTGCCGAAAAAAGCGCAGCCGGACAGCAGCAGAGACGACGCCACGGCGACGCTGGCAGCCAGGGGGGCGCGACGCCTGATCATTTCTATGACCCCTTCCGCGATTCCGGTATATTGTCCGCCGACCAACAAAGGGAATCAACGGATTTCGGCATCTGGCCGACAGACAGGGAGTGACGAAACATGGCGATGGAGACGCCCATTTGCGACTTCGGCTGGCAGGCGCGGGACTTCCGGCTGCCGGGCATCGACGGACGCGACTGGACGCTGGCCGACGTGCGCGGTGCCAAGGGCACTTTGGTCATGTTCATCTGCAACCATTGTCCTTACGTCAAGGCGGTGATCGACCGGCTGGTCCGCGATGTGAAGGAATTACAGGCGCTGGGAATGGGCGCGGTGGCGATCATGTCCAACGACACCGTCAATTACCCCGAAGATTCTTTCGACAATATGAAGGTCTTCGCCGAAACCCACGGCTTCACCTTCCCCTACCTGTTCGACGAGACGCAAGAGGTGGCGCGGGCCTATGACGCGGTCTGCACCCCCGATTTCTTCGGCTTCGATTCCAGCCTCGGCCTTCAATATCGCGGTCGCCTGGATTCGTCGCGCAAGGAGGCGGGCCCGCCCGACGCAAGGCGGGAATTGTTCGACGCCATGGCCCTGGTCCTTGAGACCGGAAAGGGCCCGGTCGAGCAGACTCCCAGCATGGGATGCTCGATCAAGTGGAAGGGTGAATAAGCCGCGACGGCGAATTTGCCAAGCGCCACGGCCGGGATTATGGTACCGCCCGGTCGCGATGCCCGTTTCCTGAATCCGGGAGCCTCTTTTTGAGCCAAAAGCACGATGAAACGACGGCGAATCTCCTGATCGACGAGATCGAGGAGGATTTGCGCCACGAGCGGTATGCCAACATTTGGAAGAAATATGCCGCTTTTTTCTCGGCCGCCGCCGTCATCATCGTGGTCGCGGTGGTGGGCTGGCAGATCTGGCGGGCCTGGACCCACGAGCAACGCCGGCATTCCAGCGTCCGCTACGAAGCGGCAATGACCCTGCTGGGCCAGGGCAAAACCCACGAGGCGGCCACCAAGCTGGCCGAGCTGGCCAAGAACGGCTCGTCGGGCTATCGGCTGCTGGCGCGGTTTCAGCAGGCGGAAATGAAGGTCCATGCCGGCGACCTCAAGGACGCCTCGGCCCTTTATCACGCCATCGCCGCCGATGGCGGCGTGGACCGGATTTACCGCGGCATGGCCTTGATCAAGGCCGGCTATCTCGATCTGTCCATCAAGCCGCCGGCGATTGTGGCCAAGGAGGTCGCGCCCTTGACCGCGAAAGGCGATCCGTGGCGCTATTCGGCGCGCGAGATCACGGCGCTGGCCGCCTTGAAGGAGGGCGACCGCGCCAAGGCGGTCTCCCTGTTCACGGCCCTGTCCTCGGCTGCCGGCGCGCCACAGGGTCTGCGGGCGCGGGCCGCCCAAATGGTGGACATCGAAAAGGCGAAGACGGCAGGCTGAGGGGCGCGGCCTCGGTGGGCCGCGGACGATACCGGATGAAGAATCAAGGGAAAGCGTCGATGGATCGTCGTCAGGCTTGGCGGGCAGGGATTTTGGCTCTCTCACTGCTGTCTCTGGCGGGATGCAGTAGCGGCGAGTGGTTCGGGAACAAAAGCGCGCCGCCGCTGCCCGGCAAGCGCATCCAGGTGCTCGCCACCGGACCGCGCCTGAAGGTCGATCCCAATGCGGCCCCCATCGCGCTGCCGCCGCCGGCACCCAACAGCTCCTGGCCGGAGCCCGGCGGCCTGACCAATCATGCCATGCAGCATATGGAAATCCCCGCGGTGCTGCATCTCGCATGGAGCGCCAATGTGGGCGCGGGTTCCACCGCCCGGGTGAAATTGCTGTCCCAGCCGGTGGTGGCTGACGGCCGGGTTTTCACCGTCGATTCCCGCAATCTGGTGACCGCGCTCGACGCCAGGACCGGCCATCAGATCTGGCAGGTCGATCTTACGCCGTCCGACGTATCGGGCGGCTCGGGCGGCGGGGTGGCCTTCTGGCATGGCCGCCTGTTCGTCGCCACCGGCTTCGCCCAATTGGTGGCGATGAACGCCAGCAACGGCAAGATCCTCTGGCGCCGCACCCTGTCCGGTCCCATGCGCGGCGCGCCCACCGTTCGGGCGGGGCGGGTGTTCGTCATCACCGTCGACGACCAGACCCATTGCCTAGCCGCCGCCAACGGCCAGGAATTGTGGACCCACCAGGGCATCAGCGAACAGGCGGCGCTGCTGGCCGGCACCAGCCCGGCGGTGGACGGCAACGTGGTTGTGGTGCCCTATTCCTCGGGCGAATTATTCGCGCTCCGCGCCGAAAACGGCACCGTTCTGTGGCAGGACCAGTTGAGCTCGATCAGCCGCACCGGCGAAGTGGGAACGCTGACCGACATCACCGCCCTGCCCATCATCGATCATGGCCGGGTCTACGCCATCGGCCATGCCAACATGATGGTGGCCATCGACATGCGAACCGGCCGCCAGATCTGGGAACACGAGATCGGCGGCACCGACACGCCATGGATCGCCGGCAATTACCTGTTCCTGATCACCAACGACAACAAAGTGTTGGCCATGAACGCGCGCAACGGCAACCTGGTCTGGATGACCCAATTGCCGAAATGGACCGATACGGAGGACCAGAGCGGCCCCATCGTCTGGACCGGACCGCTGCTCGCGTCCAATCGCCTGATCGTCGCAGGCTCCAACGGCAAGGTTCTGTCGATCTCGCCCTATACCGGCAAGATTCTGGGCCGGATGAACATGGCGAGCGGGGTTTCGATTCCGCCGGTGGTCGCCGACGGAACCCTGTATTTCTACACCAACGACGCCAATATCGTCGCGTACCGCTGAGAGTTTGTGAAAGAATGCCCATTCGGCGCGAAATCGACGGAAAAACGCCAGTGTCTCCAATGGGCGTTCTTTCGCAAGTTCGATTGATTTACAAACTCTGAGCCGGGGGAAGAGTCTTGGAGGACATCGACCGCCCCGTTTCGCGCTCGCTTACCGTCGCCATCGTCGGGCGCCCCAATGTGGGTAAATCCACGCTGTTCAACCGGCTGGTGGGCCGGCGGCTGGCGATCGTTCACGACACGCCCGGGGTCACCCGCGACCGCCGCCAGGGCCAGGCGTCGTTGCTGGGGGTGGAATTCGCGGTCATCGATACCGCCGGCTTCGAAGACGCCACCGGCGACAGCATCGAGGCGCGCATGCGCCGCCAGACCGACATGGCCGTGGACGAGGCCGACGTGGTGCTGCTGCTGATCGACGCCCGCGCCGGATTGACTCCGCTCGATCGCCATTTCGCCGACCATCTGCGCCGGCGCAAGACGCCGGTGATCCTGGTGGCCAACAAGTGCGAAGGCCGCGCCGGCGAACCCGGCCTGTACGAGTCCTATGGCCTGGGTCTGGGCGACCCGGTCCCGGTTTCCGCCGAACATGGCGAGGGGATGGGCGATCTGTTCGAGGCCCTGGCGCCTTATGCCGAGGCCGCCGGCATCCTGAACCCGGCCGACGCCGAGGAGCCGGACGAGGCGGTTTCGGACGATGAGGCCGAAGACCGGCCGGACCGGCCGCTGTCGATGGTGGTGGTGGGGCGTCCCAATGTGGGAAAATCCACCCTGATCAACCGGATCGTCGGCGAAGACCGCCTGCTGGCCGGCCCCGAAGCCGGCCTGACCCGCGACGCCATCACCGTCGATTGGACCCATCGCGGTCGCCGCATGCGCCTGATCGATACCGCCGGCCTGCGCAAAAAAGCGCAGGTGGGGCCGGGGCTGGAACGGCTGTCGGTGGGCAATACCCTCGAAGCCATCCGCCACGCCGAAGTGGCGGTCCTGGTCTGCGATGGCGCCGCCATCCTTGACAAGCAGGACCTGTCCATCGCCCGCATGGTGATCGAGGAAGGCCGCGCCCTGGTCATCGCCGTCAACAAATGGGACGCGGTGGCCGATCCCCAGGCCGCGCTCAAACGTCTGCGGGACCGGCTGGAAACCTCCCTGCCCCAGGCCCGCGGCCTGCCCACGGTGACCTTGTCGGCGCTGACCGGACGGGGCCTGGACGCGCTGATGGACGCGGTGCTGAACATCCACGCCTTGTGGAACAAGCGCATTTCCACCGGACGCCTCAATCGCTGGCTGGAAGACGCGACCACCGCCCATCCGCCGCCGGCCCTGGCCGGCGGACGGCGGATCAGACTGCGCTACATGACCCAAGCCAAGGCCCGTCCGCCGACCTTCATCATTTTCGCGTCAAAGCCGGACGAGGTCCCGGAAAGCTATATCCGCTATCTGGTCAACGGCCTGCGCGCCGATTTCGATCTGCCGGGCGTGCCCATCCGCCTGTATCTGCGCGCCGGCCGCAATCCCTACGCGGATAAGGACTGATACCAAATCCCGATGAGGGTGACTCATCGGGATAAGGTTCAAGCCCGCGCGGCGCCTGAGCGAAACCCGCTCGCGATCGGTCGTAGACCGTGAGCGACGGTATGAGCCCCATCCGGAAAATGCGGGGCTTTCGCCCCGCATTTTGATGATCAGTGACTCATCAGACAGGGAAACGGCGCCGCCTGCAGCATGCGCCGGGTCACGCCGCCGAAGATGAGCTGGCGCAGGCGGGAATGGGTATAGGCCCCCATCACCAGCAGATCGATGCCGAGATCGCCGCATTCGTTGACCAGGGCGTCGGCGGCGTGGGAGGCATAGGCCGACGAGGTATGGCTGGCGGCCTCGATGCCGTGCCAGGCCAGATAGGTGGACAGTTCATGTCCGGGCAGGGCCGACGTGTGATCGTCTTCGGCCACCTGGATGACCGTCACCGTTTTGGCCCGTTTCAACATCGGCATGGCGAAGGTCACCGCGCGGGCCGCCTCGGCGCTGGCGTTCCAGGCGATGGCGATGTTGTCGCCGAAAGGTCCCGGCAGGGCCTGCGGCACCACCAGAATCGGCCGACCGCTTTCCATCAGGACGGCATTCAACGTCATGGACGGGGTCGCTTCGCTCTCGCCTTCCCCCCGCCCCACCACGGTCAGATCGGACAGACGGCTGGCGCGCACCGCCACATCCTCCTCGCGGCCGACCACCTCGATCCATTCGACGGTGACGCTCGTGCCCGTCGGCGCCATCGCCGCGACCGCGCCGTGACGGGCGCACGCCTCGTCGAAGGCCTGACGCGCGGTTTGGGCGCCCATGCGGGACTGCCGCTCGGCCTCGGCCATCAGTTCGTCCACCATGGCGCCCGACATCCCCTCGCCCACCAGCGGCACCGCCAGAGCCGGATCAAGGCGCACATGCAAGCCCGACACATGGGCGGCAAACGGAGCGGCCACGGCGAAAGCCGCGTCCAGGGCCGGCCCGGCCAACGCGCCGTCGCCAACCGGCACCAGGATGCTTTTATACTCCGACATTGATGTTCTCCTCGGAAAACGGAGCGGCCTGCCCGCTCTCTTCTTCAGCCCTCTACACCCCCAGAACGGCTTTAGCCTCCCCCAGCGCCGCCTCGCTGGCGCCGCCGGTATCGATCCGCGTCCAGGCGATTTGCCCCGGATCGTAAGCGCGCTGACGCTCCAAGACCATGATGGTGGCGTCGGAGGCGTCGGTGCCGGCGGCCGCGCGGCGGGCCAGACGTTCCGCCGCCTGATCCGGCGCCACCTCAAGCCACAGTCCGGTAAAGGGAACTTCGGCCTGCCGCGCCACCCGTTCGATGGCGTCGCGTTCGGCCGGGTCGGCGAAGACGGCATCGGCGATGGCCACGCCACCGGCGACCAACACTTCGGCGCAAGCGCCGTACAGGGTGTCGTAGGTCCGCCGGGTGACGTCCCTGGCATACCCATCGGTGCCCAGACGCTCGGACAGGCCGACGCCCATCAGACGTTTGCGCACGGCGTCGCTGCGCACCACCGCCGCCCCCGGTACCCCCAACAGCGGCGCCAGCATCCGGCTCATGCGCGACTTGCCGCTGCCCGACAGGCCGCCGATCGCCACCAGCCGGGGCGGCGGCGGATGAAGATAGGTCAGCGCCGCGTCGAGATAGCTCCGCGCCTCGGCCTCCTTGCGGATGCGCTCCCCTTCCTCGGCGATGGAAGCGGTCGCGGCCGCCACCATCGCCCGCACCCCGGCCCTAAGCGACAGGAACAGCGGCATCAGCGCCACCGATTGGTAATCCCCGCTCAGATCCAGCGCGTGATTCATCGCCATGCTGGCAAAGGGCCGCGCGCCGCGGGCGTCCATATCCATCAGCAGGAAGGCGAAGTCATAGGCGATATCGATGCACGACAGGGTTTCGCTGAACTCGATGGCGTCGAACAGAACCGGCTTTCCATCCAGCAGACAGATATTGCCGAGATGAAGGTCGCCGTGGCATTGGCGCACCAGACCGGCGTCGCGGCGCTGGTCGAGAAGGGACGCCAAGCGCTCGAACCATGCCTGCGATTGCTCGGCCAGCGCCGCCACCGGGGCGGCCGGCAACAGATCGGGGACGAAGGGGGCCATGGTTTCGGCATTGTTGGCGATGACCCAGGCGATGGTCGCGGCGCCGCCGCAATCGTTGCGTACCGGCGCCTCGCGGTGGAAGCGGACCACTTCGTCGGTCAAGCGGTTGATCAGGGGGCGATCGACGGCGCCGATGGCCAGAACCTGATCCAGACGCGCCTCGTCGGCGAAACGGCGCATGGTCACTACGTAATCCACCGCTTCGCCCTCGCCGCCGAGGGCGAGGCCGCCGGACGCCGTGCGCACGACGGGCGTGACCCCAAGGTAAAGGTCGGGCGCGGCCCGGCGATTGATGGCCACCTCCGCCTCGCAGGCGACACGACGCGATTCCAGAGTCGAAAAATCGAGAAACGGCAGCCGGACCGCCTTTTTCAGCTTATAGGCCCGTTCCCCCACCAGAAAGACCGCTGAAATATGGGTATCGATCCGCTGCGGCGCCTGACCGCCATGGGTGTCGGGCGACGACAACAGGTCCAGCACCGCGGCCTGAGACTGGTCGTCCATGATCGCCTCCCCCGGCGGTTCAACGGCCGGAAATCGGGACATACCGAGACATACCGATAAGTGTCCGACCGGGCCGACGCCAAGTCAAGGTTACGCGCTCAACGCGCCAGGGGAAGCGGGTGAACCCGCTTCCCCTGTTTATGTATCTTTCCCTCAGCCGGGCGGTCGCGTCCGCTCCCTGGGCTATCCTCGCTTGCGCTCCGGCGGCCTCAACGGCCTAGTCGCTCCGCTCCAACGCGCCTTCACCCGATTACCCGGCTCAACGCCCCGTCCCCTTGCGCCCGTCCATCCCCGCCGCCAGGGCGGCCATCCGGCCATCGCCCAGAACCGCCTCGACATCCATGGGGAAGCGCCATCGCCAATTGGGGTGCTGGGTGCAGGTTCCGGGCAGATTCATCTGCCCTTCCAATCCCATCACATCCTCGATCTGCACCATCATCAGCCGCGAACGCGCCGCCGCCAGATAGGCGTGGGCGGCCGCGGACAATTGATCGACGGCGTCGTCCGGGATCGGCACCGTTACGGGGAAATTGGCCGGCAACAGCCCGCGCCCGGCCAGGGCCGCCACCAGCGCCCGGCGATCGGTTTCGCGGCCCGCCCGCTCCCCTTCGGCCATGCCCGGTCGCGGATAAAGATCCAGGCGTTCGCGCTTGTCGATGTCGATGCCGTCCCACCAGCCGCGCAGACTGGGCAGATCGTGAGTGGCGAAAATGGCCAGGGCCTGTTCGTCGAACTCCTCAGGCGCACGGAAACGCTGGTCTCCGGTTTTCTCGAACACCATGACCCGATAGGCGAACATCCCCATGCGGCCCATGCGTTCGCGGAACCCGTCGGGCACGGTGCCCAGATCCTCGCCGATGATCAGGCAGGAATTGCGCCGGCTTTCCAGCGCCACCAGCCGAAACAGATCGTCCACCGGATAGCGCACATAGGCGCCCTGGTCGGCGCTAGCGCCCTCGGGCACCCAATACAGGCGCTGCAACGCCATGGCATGGTCGAGGCGGAGCGCGCCGGCATGGCGCATATTGGCTTCCATCACCGCGATGAAGGGACGATAGGCGGCTTCGCGCAGGGATACCGGATTGAAGGGCACCAGTCCCCAATCCTGGCCTTTCAGCGCCAGGGGATCGGGCGGCGCCCCCACCGAAACGCCCAGCGCCAGACTGTCCTGCTCCAGCCAGGAATCGGCGCCGTCGCCGGCGATGCCCACCCCCAGATCGCGGTACAGACCGATGGCGGCGCCCGCCTCGCGCCCGGCCCCATGGGCCGCCGCCAATTGTTCGTCGGCGATGAATTGCAGCCACCAGAAGAATTCAACCCGGACCCGCTTGGCCTTGGCGAAAGCGGCGACGGCCGGCGAAGCGGGATGGCGGTATTCCAAGGGCCAGCGTCGCCAATACGCGCGGTGACGGGCGGTGAATATCTCGTGCAAGGCCTCGAAGGCACAAAAATTCAGGGCCGCCTTTCCGCCTTCCTCCTGGAAGCGGCGGAACGCCCGCGCCCGGGCATCGTTGCGGGCCAGATGGACGCGGCGGAAATGCCGATACAATTCCTCCAGGACCGGGCGCGTCTGGGTAGCCACGCCCGGATAATCCACATAGGTCCGCCGACGCAGCGCTTCGCGAACGGCTCGGCGCGCCGGCCGGCGCGCCAGGACGCGCGCGGTGACGCATTCGCCGTATTCGGGAATGGCCTCGACATCGATATAACCGACATTGAGAAAACGGCGCGACGACGGCGCATAGGGGCTGAAGCGCCGGGGCTGGGCCGGATACAGGGCATGCAAGGGATTGATGCCGATGGCGGCCCCGCCAAGCCGTCCGATCCCGGCGGCCAGACGTCCCAGGGCGGAATAGGTTCCCACACCCCAATCCCGACGCCGTTTCAAGGCATAGATCTGGGTGGCGATTCCCCAGGCCTTCGCCCCACCGGCCACCGCCTCTGGGCTATGAGCGCTGTCCGGCGCCACGATCACCGTGGCGGCCGCGCTGGTGCCGTCCGGCGCCGTCAGCGAAAGACGGTGATAGCCCATGGGCGGCGTCTCCGGCAGGACCAGGGACCAGCGCTTGTATAACACGCCGTCGATCCAGCGTTCCTCGCGCCAGGACAGGGTATCGACCTGAAACCGGCCGTCATGACCGGCCCCGCTTTCCTCATCGAGATGCCAGGCGAAGGTGTCTGAATCGACACTGGACGGCAAGGTCAGAACCAGCACCGGAGCCTCGGCGCCGGCATCGATCACCGTCACCGGTTCCAGCCACCGCAGCCAGGGCCGGTTTTGCGCCTCGATCAGACTGTCGATGCACGCCTGATCGCTATCCACCTGGTAGCCCATGGCCCCCAGAAAGGCCCGCTTGGTTTCCGCCGGAACCACCCGCCAAGTGCCGAAGAAATCCCACCATCCGTCCTCGATGCCGCCCAGACGGGCCAGTTCATCGAGCGCTTCAGCACCTGTCATTCCGTCCACCCCCTTCGTCCTACCGCGCCCGGTCCATTGCCCTGCCCGCGATAAATCCCCTCACCCTCCAGGCAAACGACGGGCCGCCGCGACGCGGGACGATCCGTTCCGAACCATACAGGAGCCGCCTGGATTGGAAAACACGCCGCCGGCATGTGAAACGAAAAATCCGGCCGGTATCGGGCGAGAAACGGGGCCGTCATTCGGATCGCCCGACCGCCGGTTTCCGCCGCCGCAAGACCGCCAGCGAGCGGGATTGCAGGGGAAAGCGAGCGGATTCCTGCCACGCCTCATCCGCCAAGATCGGCGACTGACGCGCGGTATCGATCACGATTTCCCAGCCCCCCCCCGGCCAGGACGGCGGCAGGGTATAGGGGATCGTGTCGGAATAGGCGTTGAGCAGAACCAGAAAGACATCGTCCCTTATTTCGCCGCCGGTCGCCGGATCGATGGCGCCGGTCCCGCCCCCCAGCAGAAAACCCAGCGAGCGGGTATAAGGCAGGGTCCAATCGTTTTCGTCCATCTCGCGTCCGTCGGGGGTTACCCAGGTGATGTCCTTCAGGACCACCTGGCCGTCGGTCACGTCGCCGATGGGGGCGCCGTTGAAGAAGCGGGATCGGCGGAACACCGGATGGATTCGCCGAAGCGCCAGCAGCGCGCGGGTGAAGGCCAGCATCCCGGCATCGCCGCTCTGCCAGTCGACCCACCCGATCTCGTTGTCCTGGCAATAGGCGTTGTTGTTGCCGCCCTGGCCGCGTCCCAACTCGTCGCCGGCCAGGATCATGGGCACGCCCTGGGACAAGAGCAGGGTCGCCATCATGTTGCGCATCTGGCGGGCGCGCAGCGCGCGAATGGCCCCGTCTTCCGTCGGCCCCTCGATCCCGTGATTCCAGGAATAATTGGCGTCGGTACCGTCGCGATTATCCTCGCCGTTGATCTCGTTGTGCTTGTGATCGAACGTTACCAGGTCGTTCAGGGTGAAACCGTCATGGGCGGTCACGAAATTGATGCTGCTCCAGGGGCGCCGCCCGCCCCAGCCGAACAGATCGGACGAGCCGGTCAGGCACGACGCCACGTCGCCGATCAGACCGCCGTCGCCGCGCCAGAAACGGCGCACCGTGTCGCGATAGCGGCCGTTCCATTCCGACCATCCGGGGGGATAGCCGCCCAGCCGATAGCCGTCGCCGCCCAAATCCCAGGGTTCGGCGATCAGCTTCACCTGCGACAAAACCGGATCCTGACCCACCGCATCAAGAAAACCCGCGCCCGCATCGAAACCGTCCTGCTCCCGCGCCAGACTGGAAGCGAGGTCGAAGCGGAACCCGTCCACATGCATATCCTCCACCCAATACCGCAGGGAATCCATCACCAGTTGAATAACCCGCGGGTGGCGAAGGTCAAGCGTATTTCCACATCCCGAATAATTGTCGTACCAGCGCTCGTGCCCCCGAACCAGACGATAGTAGCTGGCATTGTCGATGCCGCGATAACTGAGCGTCGGCCCCAGATGATTGCCCTCGGCGGTATGGTTGTAGACCACGTCCAGGATCACCTCGATTCCCGCTTCGTGCAGCCGCTGCACCATGGTCCGGAAATCGCCCAGGGGGTTGGCGGCCACGTAACGGGAGGCGGGCGCGAAGAAATTGATCGAATTGTATCCCCAGAAATTGCGCAAGCCCTTGTCGGCCAGATGGCGTTCGTCGATGAAGCTGTGGACCGGCAGCAACTCGACGGCGGTGACCCCCAGCTTGACCAGATGGTCGATCATCGCCGGCTCGGCCAGACCGAGAAAGGTGCCGCGCACCCGTTCGGGGATTTCCGGATGGCGCATGGTCGCGCCACGCACATGCAATTCGTAAACGACGCTTTGCGGCCAGGGGGTCCGCAGCCGGGAATCCTCTCCCCAGCTATAGGCGGTTTCCGTCACCACGCATTTGGGCATGTACCGGGCATTGTCGCGGCGATCCATCACCAGATCCTGGCGCGCCGCCGACAGACGAAAACCGAAATGGGTGTCCGACCAGACGAAGGGACCCGACAAAGCCTTGGCGTAGGGATCGATCAGCAATTTGCCGGGATTGAAACGATGGCCGTTCAGCGGGTCGTAGGGACCGTGGACGCGGTAGCCGTAAAGCTGACCCGGCCGGATATCGGGCAGATAGCCGTGCCAGACCTCGTTGGTATATTCGGGCAGGATGACGCGCTCGATTTCGCGCTTGCCGTCTTCGTCGAACAGGCACAGCTCGACCTGGGTGGCATTGGCGGAAAACAGGGCGAAATTCACCCCCTTGCCGTCCCAGGTCGCCCCCAGCGGCATCGGCGAGCCGGCGCAGATACGACGGCGGGAACTCATCGCGCCGACGAAACGGACATGCCGCCCCCGCCCGCTATCGCCCTTTTCATTTTCCCCGGCATGGTCACCGCCTGTTCGCCGTCGCGTAAACGGACCCGATCCAAACAAAGAACGGCACCCGCCGCTTCTCCCGATTGACGCTTCGTCCGAAGTTTAACATTTCGGTCACGGGAGCTATTGGCAGGTTTTGTAATCCAGATGGATCTGGTCGACGACGATCTTGGACTGGCTGGTAAAGGCGCCCCATCCGGAATTGGTGATGGCTTCGAGCTTTTTATGCACATCTTCGCAATAGCTCTTATTGATGGAGATATGCCGGTAATAAGTCACCAGCCGGCCGTCGAAAATAGCCAGAGTGGTTCGCCACTTTTTGGGAAAAGCGCGCTGAAAGAACAGGGCCCGCATCCGGGTTTCCTGGGCCAGCCGGGAACCATAGGCCGCGTTGAAGCCCGCCCATAATTTCCAGGAGCCGGGAATCATGTCGTTGCAGGCATAGGAGGCTTCGCGCAGGAACACGCCATAGCGCACCAATTGCTCGGTATAAACCTCGCCCGGGGTCAGGCATTGCTTCGCCACCTGCGCGCCCGCCGGCGCCGCGGCCGACAGAACCATTCCAACCAGAACCGGCACGGCAACGACGGAAAGCGGACGCATCGAAATCCTCACTGGCTGGCGCCCATTATGGCCTCGCCGGACCGCCGGCCGGAATCGAAATTTTCGGCCCTCGCCCGCGCCGCGCCGTCAGGCTCTTGTTCACCCGCCACGACAGCAGCAGCAAAGCGATCAGGCCGTACAGGAACGGCTCGACATGATCGGCCTTGATCATCATCCAGTAATGGACCACCGCCAGGGGCGCGACCCCGTACACCGCCCGATGCAGCAGGCGCCAGCGCCGGCCGCCCAGACGCCGCGCCATGCGGTCGGTGGAGGTGACCGCCAGCGGAATCAGCAGCGCGAAGGCGGCCATGCCCACGGTGATGAAGGTCCGTTTGAGGATATCCCGGCCGATGGCATGCCAATCGAAGAACTCGTCGAGCCCGACATAGGACAGCAGATGAAGGGTCACGTAGAAAAAAGCGAACAGCCCCAGCATGCGCCGCAGCCGCGCCAGGGCGCTCCATCCCGTCATCTGGCGCACCGGCGTGACCGCCAGGGCGATCAGCAGGAACCGGAGCGCCCAAACGCCCAGCCGGCGTTCCAGCGCCTGAATCGGATTGGCGCCCAGTCCCCCGTAAAACCCCTGCCAGACCAGCCAGAAGAGCGGCACCAGACAGAGGAGGAAAACCGCCGCCTTCAAGGGTGGGACGGCAAGCCGCTTCGCCGCCATGTCAGAAATATTTCCGCAAATCCATGCCCGCGTAAAGGTGGGCCACCTGATCGCCATAACCGTTGAACATCAAGGTCTTGCGCCGGAAGAAATCGCCGATGCGCCGTTCGGTCTCCTGGCTCCAGCGGGTATTGCTGACATGGGGATTGACGTTGGAATAGAACCCGTATTCCTGCGGGTCCTCGGTGGTCCAGGTGGTCTTGGGCTGGGTCTCGACGAAGCGGATCTTGACGATCGATTTGATGCTTTTGAACCCGTATTTCCAGGGCACCACCAGCCGCAGCGGGGCGCCGTTCTGGGGCAGCAGGGTCTGGCCGTACAGCCCCACCGCCAACAGGGTCAGGGGATGCATCGCCTCGTCCATGCGCAACCCCTCGCGATAAGGCCAATCCAGGATCGGCATCATCTCGCCCGGCATGCGCTTGGGGTCCATCAGGGTGACGAACTGCACGAACTTGGCCTTGGCGGTGGGCTCGAAGCGCTTGAGGATGGTGGCCAGCGGCACCCCGATCCAGGGGATGACCATCGACCAGGCCTCGACGCAGCGATGGCGATAGATGCGCTCCTCCATCAGGGCCGGCTTGGCGATATCCTCATAGCCGATAGTGCCGGGCTTTGCGCATTCGCCTTCCACCGTCACCGTCCAGGGCAGGATCGGCTTGAAGTATTTCGGGGCGTAACGGGAGGGATCGCTCTTGCCGGTCCCGAATTCGTAGAAATTGTTGTAGGTGGTGATGTCCTTGAACGGCGTCGGCGCGTCCTTGGCCAGAACCATGGTCTTGCGATAGCCGGTCAGGGCCGCCGCCCGCGCCGTGCCCGCCAGCCCCACCAGCCCGGCCGCCGCGCCGATTCCCACCGATAGGAACCGGCGACGGTCAAGATACAAGGACCGGTCGGTGATCTCCGAGGGACGGATGTCGGAAGCTTGACGCAACAGCATGGGACGGCATCCGAACAGTGAGCGGGTTTCCCAGTATGGGTCCGCCCTCCGCTCATTACAACTATTCCAAAAGTTACGGCGCCGGACCACTCCCGCGGTCCGGCGCCGTTCCCTCTCGAAAACCGCGTTCTCACCCCAGGGCGGAAACGATTTCCTCGGTCATCTTCTTCGCATCGCCGAACAGCATCATGGTGTTGGGACGGAAGAACAGTTCGTTTTCGACGCCGGCATAGCCCGACGCCATCGACCGCTTGATGAACAGCACGGTCTTGGCCTTTTCCACGTCCAGGATCGGCATGCCGTAGATCGCCGATGTGGGATCGGTCTTGGCCGCGGGATTGGTGACGTCGTTGGCGCCGATGACGAAGGCCACGTCGGCGGTGCCGAATTCGTGGTTGATCTCCTCCAGCTCGAACACCTCGTCATACGGCACGTTGGCCTCGGCCAGCAGCACGTTCATGTGACCGGGCATGCGGCCGGCCACCGGATGGATGGCATAGCGCACGTCCACCCCCTCGGCCTTCAGCAGGTCGGCCATTTCACGCAGCGCGTGCTGGGCCTGGGCCACCGCCATGCCGTAGCCCGGCACGATGATGACCTTGGACGCGTTCTTCATGATGAAGGCGGCATCGTCGGCCGAACCGGCCTTGACCGTGCGGTCGCCGTGCCCGCCGCCGCCGGCCGGACCCGCCACCTCGCCGCCGAAGCCGCCCAGAATGACGTTGAAGATCGAACGGTTCATCCCCTTGCACATGATGTAGCTGAGGATGGCGCCCGACGACCCCACCAGCGCGCCGGTGATGATCAGCAAAGGATTGCCCAGGGTGAAGCCGATGCCGGCCGCCGCCCATCCCGAATAGGAATTGAGCATGGAGACCACCACCGGCATGTCGGCGCCGCCGATGGGCAGGATCAGCAGGAAGCCCAGAGCCAGGGCCAGCAGCGCGATCAGCAGGAACAGGAAGACCGAGCCCCCGGACAGGGTGAACAGCACCACCAGCAGCGCCAGAATGGCGCCCAGAGCCGCGTTCAACGGGTGCTGCATGGAAAAGACCAGCGGCTTGCCGCTGACCAGCCCCTGAAGCTTGGCGAACGCCACCAGCGACCCGGTGAAGGTGATGGCGCCGATGGCGGTGCCCAGGCTCATTTCCACCAGGGACTCGCCCTTGATGCCGCCGCCCTGGGCGAGAATGTGATAGGCCGCGGGATCGGACAGGGCCGCCCCGGCGACGAACACCGCCGCCAGACCGACCAGGGAGTGGAACGCCGCCACCAGTTGCGGCAAAGCGGTCATCTGGATGCGCTTGGCGACGATGGCGCCGATGGTGCCGCCGATGGCGATGCCCAGCGGCACCAGAACCCACGAGGTATGGGGCGAAATGATGGTGGTGACGATGGCGATGGCCATGCCGGCCATGCCCCAGATATTGCCGCCCCGCGCCGTTTCCGGCGAGGACAGGCCGCGCAGCGCCATGATGAAACACACGGCGGCGGTGAGATAGGCGAAATGCGCCAGATTACCGGTCATGCTGGCCCCCTCACTTCGTCTTCTTCTTGAACATCCCCAGCATTCGCTGGGTGACGATGAAACCACCGAAGATATTGATCGAGGCCAACGTGATGGCGATGAACCCGAGAATCTTGGAGGCGGCGATATCGGTCGAGGTGGCGATCAGGGCGCCGACGATGATGACCGAGGAAATGGCGTTGGTCACCGCCATCAGCGGCGAGTGGAGGGCGGGCGTGACCCGCCAAACCACGTAATAGCCGACGAAGCAGGCCAGAACGAACACCGAGAACAGCGACATGAACAGGCCTTCATGGCCGCCCGAGGCGCTGCTGACATGGGCGGCGGCCGCAGCCAGGCTTGCCGCCTTGTGAGACAATTGACCGGCCTCGACGGCCAGGGCGTTGATGCCGTTGGTCAGATCGTTGGGAGTCATGAATACCCTCCTCAGCCGGCGAGCGCGGGATGGACGAGAGCGCCGTCGCGGGCGACACAGGTCCCCTTCAGGATCTCGTCCGCCCAATCGAAGGCCAGCGTCTTGTTTTCCTTGTCCACCAGCGGCGTGACGAAGTTCAGCAGATTCTTGGCGTACAGGGTCGAGGCGTCGACGGCGATGCGCGACGGCACGTTGCCGTGGCCCACCAGGGTGACGCCGTGCTTGACCACCACCTTGTCGAATTCCGACAGCGGACAATTGCCGCCGGCCTCGACCGCCAGATCGACGATCACCGAACCGGGCTTCATGGTCTTGACCATCTCCTCGGTGATCAGAACCGGGGCCGGCTTGCCGGGGATCAGCGCGGTGCAGATGGCGATGTCGGTCTTCAGCAGGGTCTCGGCGATCTTCGCCGCCTGCTTCTTCTTGAAGTCCTCATCCATCTCCTTGGCGTAGCCGCCGGCGGTTTCCGCCGCCTTGGTGGCCTCGGCATCGACCTCGACGAACTTGCCGCCCAGGGATTCCACCTGTTCCTTGACCGCGGGGCGCACGTCGAAGGCATAGACCACGCCGCCCAGACGCTTGGCGGTGGCGATGGCCTGAAGACCGGCGACGCCCGCGCCCAGAATCAGGAACCGGGCCGGCGCGATGGTGCCGGCGGCCGTCATCATCATCGGAATGGCGCGACCAAAGGTGCCGGCCGCATCCATCACCGCCTTGTAGCCGGCCAGATTGGCCTGGGACGACAGGATGTCCATGCTTTGCGCCCGGGTGATGCGGGGCAGCAGTTCCATGGCGAAGACCGTGACCTTGCGCTCGGCCAGGGTCGCCATCAGGTCGCGATTGGCCAGCGCCGCCATGGCGCCGATCAATACCGCGCCCGGCTTCAGCAGACCGACCTCTTCCTCGGTGGGACGCTGCACCTTGAGCACCACGTCGCCCGCCTCGTACAGCTTGGCGGCATCGGCGACGATGGTCGCCCCCGCCGCCTCGAAGGCCGCATCGCCGATCTGGGCGCCGGCGCCGGCGCCGGCCTCCACCACCACGTCGAAACCGAGCTGGGTGAATTTTTTGACGGTGTCGGGCGAAGCCGCGACACGCGCCTCCCCGGTACGCCGTTCCTTCGGTACAGCGACTTTCATATCGATATCCCTTATATCCTATACGGGCTTTTACGGGCGCGAACGGGCACAATGTGCCGGGAGCTTGCCCGATTGCCAAGCATGTTCATATAAAATCCCCCAAGGGCGACCCGGCACACCACCGCAACGGAAACACGAACATGGCGTCTTTCCAAACCCTGTCCGCCGCGATCCTCGCGCTGGCGCTGGTCCCACCGGCCTGGGGGGCGACGGTTCGTTATCGGCTATATTGGGGCGGATTTCATGCCGCCAATGTCGCCCTCGCCGATCATGTCGAAAAACACGATTCCTACCGGCTTCGTCTCCGCGCCGATACCGTCGGTCTTGCCGACCTTTTCTCGCCCCTGACCATAACCGCCACCACCCGCGGGCGGCGGACCGGATTCCGGTCTCTGGCGCCGGGCCGTTTCTTCACCGACGCCAATGACGGGGGCAGCGACACCAGACTGGTGGTCCGCTTCCCCAAGGGCCACCCGTCCCGGACCAGCGAGCGCACCCGCTGGCTTCATGCCGACCACGATCACGAAAAGCCGCGGCCGAAGGTGCCGGCCCGCTTGCGGACCGGCACCCTGGACCCCCTGACCGCCCTGCTCGATCTGGGCCGACGGGCGAAAATCGGCGCCAAGCCGTTCACCCTGCCGGTGTTCGACGGCCTGCGCCGTTATGACGTCGACGCGACCGTCACCGGCACGGACACCGTCACCATCGGCCGGCGCCCGCTTCGGGCGATCCGCGTGCTGCTGGTCTTTCATCCCTTGGCCGGATTCCGCCCGCACGAAATGCGGATGTGGCGGAACGCCCACTTCATCGCGCAGATCGACCCGGCCACGTCGCTGCCGCTTCACATCGACAGCCGCGGCTTCGTCGTGGCCACGGTGATCGACGCCCGGCCGCCGCCCCGCTCCCGTCGATGACCTTGCCCCCTCACCACCACCGAAAGGGATTCCCATGAAGGCTCGCGACCTGATGACCAAGACGGTGTTCACGGTGACGTCGGATACCGCCATTGCCGACATCGCCAAAACCCTGGCCGAGCATGCCGTCAGCGCGGTGCCGGTGATCGACGGGACCGGCATGCCGATCGGAATGGTCAGCGAAGGCGACCTCATCGGCCGCAGCGAAGCCGATCGCGCCGCCCGTCGCGACTGGTGGCTGAGCCTGTTCGCCGACGCCGCGAAGCCGCAGGCCCCGCCGCCATCGGCGGACGGACACCGGGTCGCCCACGATATCATGAGCGCGCCCCTGGTCACCGTGACCGAGGATACCGACGCCGCCGAGATCGCCCGCCTGCTGTCCACCTACCGTATCAAGCGGGTCCCGGTGGTGAAGGACGGGCGCATGGTGGGCATCGTCAGCCGCAGCGATCTGCTCAAGGCCATCGCCGCCGCGCCGGCCGCCGAAAAAGGGTCGCACCGCCCCAACAGGCTGGCGGAAATGCTGGAAGGACTGGAACGCCACTTCCAGAACGGCCGCAACGATCCGTCGCCCCGAGAGGCGATGGCGCCGTCGGCCCCGCCCCGACCGGCCGGCGTGAAGGTCGGCGATTTCCGCACTCTGGTGGCCGATCACGATACCCGCGAAGCCCGCCAGCGCGACGAAGCCCGCCGCGTCGCCGTCCAGCGGCGCAGCGAAAACATCAAGGGGATGATCGACCGTCACATCGGCAACGAGGCCTGGCAAAACCTGCTGCATCGCGCGCGCGAGGCGGCGGAACACGGCCAGAAGGAATTCATGCTGCTGCGCTTTCCCAGCGAATTGTGCAGCGACGGCGGACGGGCCATCAACGTGCCCCTGCCGGAATGGCCCGACACCCTGCGCGGCGAGGCCGCCGAACTCTATCTGCGCTGGGAACGCGATCTGAAGCCGTCGGGCTTCAAATTGTCGGCCAGGATTCTCGACTTCCCCGGCGGCAAGCCCGGCGATGCCGGCCTGTTCCTGAGCTGGGAGGAATAACGGCGAAGGCGCTTCAGTCCACGCCGTCCAGCCCCGCCGCCGCCAACGCCTCGGCCTGGCGCGCCGTCATGGCGTCCAGGTCGAAATCGCCCGCCAGATCCTGGAACACCGCGTGCCAGTTGGTTTCGGCGTTGAGGTGCACGAACACCGAGCCCAAACCGATGGCGGCCCGGTCCATCAGCACGAATTCGCGCGGCGGCGCCACGCCGCCGATGCGTTTCAGTTCGGAATGGACCTTTTCGGCGACGCCGATGCCATAGGCGCCCGACCCGCTTTCCTCGATGACCCGCACCCGGTCTTCCAGCAGCGGACCGTAGATGTACTTGGCCCAGATGTTCAGCACATCGACGGTCTCGCGCCCGATATCGCGAAACCCCCAGGTCTCGTAGGCATGGACCGCCAACGCCTCGTCCCCCGTTTCCAGGGCGTGATACAGGTCGATCACCCCCTGGACCAGACGCGGGGGAAAGATGCGAATACAGCCGAAATCCAGAAGATTGATCCCGCCGTCGGCGCGCACCGTGTAATTGCCGAGATGGGGGTCGCCATGGATCACCCCGAACCCGTAGAAGGGACGATACCAGGCCCGGAACAGATTCAGCGCGACCCGGTTGCGCAATTCGGGGGCCGCGTCCTTCACCGTGATCACGCGCACGCCGTCCAGCCAGGTCATGGTCAGCAACCGGCTGGTGCTGAGATCGTCCTGGACCTCGGGCACCCGCACCCCCGCCTCGCCCTCCAGCATGCGGCGATAAAGCCGGATATGGGCCGCCTCGCGCCGGTAATCCAATTCCTCGCGCATGCGCTCGGCCAGTTCGGCGTGGATATGCGTGGGGTCAATGGCGCGATCATAGGCGGAATACAGCGCCATCACCGTCTTCAATTGCCGAAGATCGGCCTCGACCACGCTGGCCATGTCGGGATACTGCAGCTTGCAGGCCAGCTCCCGCCCATCCAAAGACCGCGCCCGGTGCACCTGCCCCAGCGACGCCGCCGCCGCCGCCTCGGTCTCGAATTCGGCGAAACGCCCCCGCCAGTCCGGCCCCAATTCCGCCGCCATGCGACGCCGCACGAACGGCCACCCCATGCGCGGCGCGTCCGATTGCAACTGAGCCAGCTCCTGCGCATAGTCCGGCGGCAAAGCGTCGGGAATGGTGGACAGAATCTGAGCCACCTTCATCAGCGGCCCCTTCAGCCCCCCCAGAGCCCGGCGCAGATCGGCGGCGGCACGCCGCGAATCCGTCTTGACCCCCAGAACCCGCCCGGCCCCGGCCCGCGCCGCCAGACCGCCCACGGCGCGCCCCACGCGGGCATAGCGCTTTACCCGTCCCCCCAGACTGTTGTCCTCGGCCATCGCCGTTCAACCCGGTTGTCTCGAATCCGCCAAACCTTACGGCAAATCCGCCTGCCTCACCAAGGGGGCAAGGGTTCAGGAGTTCAGAACCGATCGGGCTGCCGCCCGCACCCGCTCGGGGCCTTGGGCCCCGAACCCCGTGAATTAAGGGAGGAGGGCCTTGACAGGGGGGACGCGGTGTGTATGTTACACACTGTGAAAAGCGCTGACGTGATCCGCCTCCTTGAAGCCGATGGCTGGACCGTGAACCGGGTCCGCGGATCGCATCACGTCTTCAGGCACCCGAACAAGCCGGGCATCGTGGTGGTGCCCCACCCGAAGAAGGATCTCGGGCGGGGATTGGTGACGGCAATTCTCAAGCAGGCAGGCATCCCATGCGCTACCCCATTCTGATCGAGGAAGGCTCGGACATCGCGGCCTTCGGAGTGGTATTCCCCGATCTCCCCGGCTGCTTCTCGGCCGGCGACACCTTGGACGAGGCCTTGGACGGGGCCAAGGAAGCCGCCGCGGCCTGGGTGGATGCGGCCCTGGATACCGGGACCCCCGTTCCCCCGCCGTCCCGGCTGGAGGATGTGCGCCGGCTCCCCGGTCATGAGGGATGGACGGTCGGCGTGGTGGAGGTGGACCCCGCGCTGTTCGATGACACCATCGAGCGGGTCAACGTCACCCTGCCGAAGCGGGTGCTGCGCCGCCTCGACGATCTGGCCGCCGCTCGGCACCAGAGCCGCGGCGCTTTCATTGCCGACCTCACCATGCGGCTGCAAGATTCGAACCGCTGAGGGTCACGAAGTGCAGCCCTCATACGTTGTGTGCGCGCCCGGTACGGCTCAGCCAGCGGATTATCCCAGGCTCGGAGTTCCAGCAGATCGATAGAATCGAGGGGGTGTTGGACGCGCTGTTTGGAGAACCGCAGCAATACGCGGACAGGCCGATTCCAGTCCGTCTGCCGCCCCTTTCGCAAAAGAGGACAGCCGACATTGGCCCTGTGGAACGGGTGAGCGGCCTTATTCCCGTGGTCGCATAATTCCAGCTTATGAAAGCTCTCACCCGTCGCCGCTCTGTGCGCCGTGCCAGATATTGAGAGCCCGCCCCATAAATCGGACCCGGGTTGCGGCATGATGTTGAAGCGACACCATCCCTTGTGATTCTGTTTTGGTTACCACACTAAAACGAGGATCACGATGGGTTGGGATGATGCCGCCCGCCGCCATTATGGTGACCGGCTGTCGATTGGCGCAAACGCTTTGACCGAGGAGGAGTGGTCGGTGATGACAGGGTTCCTGCCACAGCCTTCGCATCGGGGTCGGCCGCGAACGACGAACCTGCGGGCGGTGGTGGATGCGATCCTGTACATGGCGTGGACCGGCTGCCAATGGCGGGCACTGCCGCCGCATTTTCCACCGGTCTCGACGGTGCAGCGGTACTTCTACGCTTGGCGAGACAGCGGCCTGTGGACGACCATCAACTTCCATCTGGTGCAGGCGGCGCGGCTGGCGGTGGGCCGTGAGGCCAGCCCCACCGCAGGAATCATCGACAGCCAATCGGCCAAGACCATCAATGTGCCCGGCCCGCGCGGATACGATGCTGGCAAGAAGGTGAAGGGGCGCAAGCGCCATATCGTCACCGACACCGAGGGCAACTTGCTGGGTGCCGACGTCCATACCGCCGACATCCAGGACCGCGACGGCGCAGCCCCTGTGCTGCGGTCCCTGCGGCGGCTGTTTCCCTGGCTTCGCCACATCTTCGCCGATGGCGGCTATGCTGGGCCGAAGTTGGAAGGCGAATTGGCTGCCGACGGCTGTTGGACACTGGAGATCGTCCGCCGCTCCGACGCCGCAAAGGGCTTCGTCCTGCTGCCCCGCCGCTGGGTGGTCGAGCGCACCTTCGCCCTTCTCGGACGCTGCCGCCGCCTGGCAAAGGATTTCGAGGCGTCCATCGAGAGCGCCGAAGCATGGCTCTTCGTCGCCTCGATCCGATGCCTCCTGCGACGCAGAACGCAACTTACGCATGTACAGGCCCAATTATGAGTCGGGCTCTCAAAAAAAGATTTTATGGCTTCATTTCCAGTCAAGTGCCGAAGTGTTCGGTAATAGACGGGCTGAGCAATGGAAATGCTGACGCGAAATGGCGCACGGAAAAACGTCTATACAAATCGTGTTTAGACTAAAATACACTTACGTATAGGGCGTGTATTACATATTTATCAGGCGTGTTTTAAAAAATACAAATATAAATAAATGCCATTGTGATATAATTTTGATAAATATTCTGTAAGAGCGTCGGGTAACCGTTGGTATAGGCTTTCGGTACGCCTTGAAGAAAAACGCCAGGATCCATACACTTAAAAACACAAGTTGGTTGGCGCGCATTCTCGCGGTGGCTGTGCGTCGCGCCGGTTGGTCGCGTTCCGTCGCGACAAGCGGATGTGGATCGGGTGACGCGGGGCGAGATGGCAACCGGCGGCAAGATCGAAACCCTGGTGCGGCGTCAGTTCCTGATGCTGTTCGCGCCGTTGGCGGTGTTGGTGGTGGTGACCGCGTTTGCCGTCGGTCATGTCATTCTACGCGGCACCTTCGATCGCATGATGACCGAGGATCGCGCGCTCGTGCGGCTGGGGGTCGACGGGTTGCGGGGCGATCTGACGGCCCCCTGGCATCATATCCAATCGTTGCCCCACGAAACGGCGATCCGGCGCGCCATCGACCGTCCCACGCCGGCCCGGCTGGCGGTGATGGAAGCCAGTTTCGTCACCCTGCTTCAGCGCAATCCCGATTACGACCAGGTCCGGTGGATCGACGAGAGCGGACGCGAGCGGGTCCGGGTCGATAAAAGCCCCGATGGCCGGCCGCCGGTGATCGTGCCAGGCGATGCGCTTCAGAACAAGGCGGGCCGATCCTATTTCGACCACGATGTCGGAAAACCGATCGGCAGCCTGATCTTCTCCCGCCTCGACCTCAATGTCGAACGCGGCAAGGTGCAAGTTCCGTTCAAGCCGGTGCTGCGGGTGGCCACGCCCGTGGCCGACGCCGCCGGTCATCGCCGGGGCATCATCATCATCAACGTGCTGATGAACCGCTATCTCCGCTCGTTCATGAATTTGGGCGGCGGACGGATCATGCTGGCCGATTATCGCGGCGATTTGCTGTGCGGTCCCACGCCCCAGGGTCAATGGCGCGTCGTGGTGGGGCGCGGATACAGTCTGAAGCGTCGTTTTCCCGTCGCCTGGTCGCGGATGATCGCCCAGCCGACCGGTCAGTTCGTCGCCGGGAGCGGATTGTGGAGCTGGGACCGGATCACCCCGGCTTCGCTGGGGTTGAAGGGCGTGCCGCCCGATGGCAATCCCGATTGGCTGGTGGTGGCGCATCGCTCGGATGCCACCATCCGCGGCCTGACCGACCGCTTATGGGATGGAACGGCGGCGATTGTTTTGCCCCTGCTGCTGATTTTCGCCGCCATGAGCTGGCATCTGGCCCGGCGCGCGAAATTGCGAATGGAGGCGGTGACGGCGGCGGCCCGGGCCGAGGCGAGGTCCGAGGAACATCAGCGTCAGATCGCCGCGCTGGAGGAAAGCGAAAAACGTCTGGCGGTCCTGGCGGCGATCGTCGCCTCGTCCGATGACGCCATCATCGGCAAGACTTTGGACGGAATCATCACCAGTTGGAATCCGGGCGCCGAACGGCTGTACGGGTACACGGCCGACCAGATCCTGGGGCAACACATGCAGCTCCTGTTTCCGCCGGGCGCCGAATCCGAGGAGGAGGAAATCCTCCAACGGATCGGCCGCGGGCAACGGGTCCATCACTTGGTCACCCGCAGGCGCCACCGGGACGGCCGATTGTTGGACGTGTCGGTCACCGTTTCGCCGATCTACGACCGGGATGGCGCCGTTATCGGCGTGTCCAACGTCGCCCGCGACATTTCCGATCTCAAACGCGCCCATGCGGAATTGCAGGCCCACCGCGATCACCTGGAGGAAATGGTGGCGGCGCGAACCGCGGAAATCCGCGACGCCAACGAGGAATTGCGCGCCCAGAAGAAATTCATCACCACCATCACCGACAATCTTCCGGGCCGGGTGGGGTATTGGGACACGTCGCTTCACTGCCGGTACGCCAATGCCGCTTATGCGCAGAGTTTCGGCCGGCCGGTCGAGCAGATCCTGGGGTGTCCAATGGAGGATGTGGCCGACCCCGCTTTCATCGCCGAGGCCCGTTTCGCCATCGAGGCCGTCCTGGCCGGCCGGCCGCAATCCTTCGAACGGGAAATCAAAACCCGGTCCGGCGCCAAAGAGTACAGCCAGGTTCATTACATTCCCGATTTCCGCGATGGGAGCGTGGCCGGTTTCTTCGTGCTGGCCACCGACATCACCGCCGTCAGGCAGGCGGAAATCACCATGCGCGAGGTCAATCGGCAGCTTGAGGAGGCCTTGGTCAAGACCAAGGCCGCCGACGTGGCCAAAAGCCAATTCCTGGCCAACATGAGCCATGAAATCCGCACGCCGATGAATTCCGTTCTCGGGTTCCTCAGCCTCGTTCTGGAAGGGGATTTGACGGCCACCGCGCGCCGCCAGCTGACGACGGCGCATAATTCGGCGAAATCGCTGCTTCTTCTGATCAACGACATCCTCGATTTTTCGAAGCTGCAAAGCGGCGCCATCGAATTCGAGAGCATCGTGTTCAACCTGCCGCACCTGATCCATGACGCCGTCGACATGTTCCGGGTGAAGATCAGCGACAAGAAATTGACGGTGGAGGTGGCCTGCGACGAGGCCATGAGCGCCTGCTACGTCGGCGATCCCATGCGCATACGCCAGATCGTCACCAACCTTCTGGGCAACGCCATCAAGTTCACCGAGACCGGCGGCGTTCGCCTTGCCGTCGCGCCCGATTCCCCGGGGATGATCCATCTGTCGGTCTCCGATACCGGCATCGGCATGACCGAGCGGCAAATATCCCGCATCTTCACGCCGTTCGTCCAGGCCGACAGCACCACCACCCGGCGCTTCGGCGGCACCGGGCTCGGCGTTTCGATCTGCAAGCAGCTGGCCGAGGCCATGGGGGGGCGGATCGAGGTGGAAAGCCGGCTGGGCGAGGGTACCGTCTTCCATGTTCATCTGCCGCTGGAGGCCCGGCCCGATCTGTCCGGGATGTGCGGCGACGAGGATTTCACCGGCGAGGCGCCGGCCCATTCGCCGCGCCTGTTCCGGGTGCTTCTGGCCGACGATATCGAGGAAAATCTTGAATTGGCCGAAGCCCGTCTGAGCGCCCAGGGCCATCACGTCGAAATCGCCCGCGACGGCGTGGAAGCGGTTGAAAAGGCCCTGGCCGAGGAATTCGACATCGTGTTGATGGATGTCCATATGCCCGGAAAAAACGGCCTGGACGCCACCCGCGAAATTCGCCGCGCCGCCAAGCCGAAAGCCTATCAGGTTCCCATCGTCGCCTTGACCGCCAGCGTGCAGGCCTCCGAGCAGGAACGCTGCTTCGCCGCCGGCATGACCGCCTTCATCGGCAAGCCCATCGATTTCAAGGAATTGTTCCATCTGATGGAATCGGTGGTACCCGCCGGGCGGGGGCGGAAATCGGACGCGGCGGGAGCGGCCGCGCTCGAAATTCCGCGTCTGCTCCGGGTCGAGGGCATCGATACCGCCGAAGCCATGCGCCGCTGGAACGATCGCGAGCGCTATGTCTCCGCCCTGATCGGTTTCGGCGGCAAATTCGCCGATACGGCCGTGCGCCTGCGCGACCTGCATCGGCAGGGCGATTGGGACGGGGCGTATGAACTGGCTCATGGGCTGAAAGGCGTGTCGGCCAATCTCGCCCTGACCGACGTCGCGAAAATATCCGCGCGCCTTAACGACGATTTCAAGGCCAGACGGCCCGAGGCCATCGGCTCCCTGCTGACCGATCTGGACAAGGCCCTGACCCGTGTCGGCGTCTCGACCGCCGTGCTGTCGGAAACGCTTGCCGTTCCCGCCGCTCCGTCGGTATCGGTCGAAGCGGGTACGGCCTATGTGACGATCCAATCGGTGGACGAGATGCTGGCGGCCTTGAGCAGCGACGATCCCGATTTGGTGGAGAACGTGCTGGAACGTTCCTGCGCCGCCTGGCCGCCCGATATGGTCGCCCGTCTGCGCGCGCTTATCGCCGATTATGAATTCGAACAGGCGCGGGATCTGGTCGCCGGTTTGGGGCGGCCGGAAATTTCCGTGTGACAGGATGCGGATGATGCGCCGATGAGCAAGATTTGGAAAATCCTGGTTATCGACGATCAGGCCAGCAATCTCGAAGTGTTGCGCGGCATTCTCGCCGATACCTATGCGCTGGCTTTCGTCAAAAGCGGCGACAAGGCCGTGGAGGCGGCGCGGCGCCATCGCCCCAATCTCATCCTTCTCGATGTCATGATGCCCGGCATCGACGGCTACGAGGTATGCCGGCGCCTGAAGGCCGATCCCGAGATCGACCACATTCCGGTGATCTTCGTGACCGCGCTCGGCGAAAGCGTGGACGAGGCCCGCGGCTTCGAGGCCGGCGCCGTCGATTACGTGACCAAGCCGGTGTCGGCGGCGGTGGTCCGCGCCCGAATCCGTACCCATATCGCCCTGGTCGATCAGGCGACGGTGCTGGACCGGCTGGGGGTGGCCGGCGAATTCAAGGATAACGAGACGGGAGCCCATGTGCGGCGGATGGGCCGCTACGCCGCCATCCTGGCCGGGCGGCTGGGCTGGCCGCCGGTCCTGTGCGAGGCCATCGGCAGCACCGCGCCCATGCACGACATCGGGAAAATCGGCATACCCGACAGCATCCTTCTGAAGCCCGGCCCGCTCAACGAGGTCGAGTGGGCGGAGATGCGGACCCATCCGGAACGGGGCGCGGCGATCATCGGCGCCAAGGGATCGAGCCTGATGCAGATGGCCAGCCGCATCGCCCTGACCCATCATGAAAAGTGGGACGGCACGGGCTATCCGATGGGGCTCGCCGGTC
Organism: Pseudomonadota bacterium; assembly: GCA_021848545.1. Classification (GTDB taxonomy): domain Bacteria; phylum Pseudomonadota; class Alphaproteobacteria; order Rhodospirillales; family Magnetospirillaceae; genus JAJZUL01. The sequence continues at coordinate 31,382 of JAJZUL010000018.1, read as the reverse complement.
CCGATATTCCCGTCGAAGGCCGCATCGTCGCCCTGACCGACGTTTACGACGCCCTGTTGTCGCGTCGTCCCTACAAGGACCCTTGGCCGCTGGCCGACGTGGTGTCCTATATCCAGGCCCAGGCGGGGCGCCATTTCGATCCCGACCTGGTGCCTTTGTTCCTTGAATCCGTCGACGCCTTCACCGAGGTGCGCCGCGCTTTGCCGGATTGACCGGGGCTGGGGTAGGATGGCGCATGCCCGCCATCGATTCCCTTTACGACCCGCCTTTGTGGCGACCACCCTCCGAGGGGCGCAACCTGATCGTCCAGGCCACCCTGGGGTGCGGCTTCAACGCCTGCGCCTTTTGCGGCATGTATCGCGACAAGACCTATACCCAGCGGCCCCTGGACGACATCCTGGCCGATCTGGCGGTGCTGGCCGCCGACCGGCCCGACGCCACCCGTCTGTTTCTCGCCGACGGCGACGCCTATGGGCTGCCGGTCCCGGTTCTGGTCGATCTGTGCGACCATGCCGCCCGGCTGCTGCCCGATCTGCAACGGGTTTCGGCCTATGCCACCCCCTTCAACCTGCTGCGTAAAACCGCGGACGAGATCGCGCTTCTGAAGGCCAGGCGCCTGTCCCTGGTCTATGTCGGGGTGGAAAGCGGGTCGGATCGGGTGCTGAAGGCCATCGCCAAGGGGTCCCGCCGCCAGATGGAGGCGGGACTCGTCCGGGCCGCCGAAGGCGGTTTGAAGGTCTCGGCGACGGTCATCGCCGGCCTTGCCGGCCGGGATGGCTGGGAAGAGCATATCGAGGCCACCGCCGATCTGATCAACCGGGTGCCGCCGGCCTATCTGTCCACCTTGCAGCTTGGTCTGGACGAGCGCGCCCGCGCCGGTTTCCTCGCCCGCATGCCCGGTTTCCGGCCCCAGGACGACGGGGGCGTGCTGATCGAATTGCGCCGGCTGGTGGAAATGCTGGCTCCGCCGCGCCCGGTGATCTTTCGCACCAACCACGCCAGCAACACTCTTCCCCTGGCCGGAACCCTGCCCAAGGATCGCGGCCGGTTGCTGGCCGAGATCGACGACGCCCTGGCGGGAGCCCGTCGTCTGCGCCCCGCCTTTCTGCGGGGGCTGTAAACCTTCTCTTTAAACTCCCCCGTCTTTCCTCCACCCTTGCCGCAACACGGGGGTCGGGAAAGGCGCGGGGAATGCTGTCCATACTTGTCGGCAATATCAAAGGGGGCTGCGGCAAGACCACCATCGCCACCCATCTGGCCGTGGCCTGCGCCCAGGCCGGGTTCAAGACGGCGATCGGCGATTGCGACCGCCAGCGCTCCAGCCTGAACTGGCTGCGCCGTCGCCGCGACGGCGAGCCGGCCATTCAGGGGCTTGACTGGTCGCGGTCGGTGGCGGCGCCGCCGTCGGGCGTTGAACGCCTGGTCATCGACGCGCCGGCGGCCATGCGCCACAAGGCGGTCGCCGAGCTGATCGATATCGCCGACGTGGTGGTGGTGCCGGTGCTGCCCTCGGCCTTCGACGAGGACGCCTCGGCTCATTTTCTCGGCAAGCTGGCTGAGGTCAAGGCGGTGCGCAAGAACAAGCGGGTGGTGGCGGTGGTGGGAAACCGTCTGCGCCCCAATACCCGCGCCTCGGCCCATCTCGACGCTTTTTTCGGTGGGCTCGGCTTTCCCGTGGTCGCCCGGTTGCGCGACAGCCAGATTTACCCCACCCTGGCGGCGGAGGGCGCTACTCTGCTGGACGGCGGTGGGCGTCGCGCCCGCGACTATATCCGGGAATGGGAGCCGCTGCTGCGGTTGGCCGGTCTGCCCGAGGAGACGTGACTCTCTTTCGCGTTTGACCAGGCCGTTTCCCCCCGTGGGAGGAATGCCCTTGGTTGGCCGGCGGCTCACCCTGTTCGCCCTGTTCGGTTTTCCCATCAGAATCGATGCCAGTTGGCTGCTGCTGGCGGTGCTGGTCGTCTGGAGCCTGGGAACCGGGTATTTCCCGGTGGTGGTGCCGGGATTGCCCGTCTGGCAATACGGAATCATGGGCGGGGTCGGTCTGATCGGTTTGGCTTCCTCCCTGGTGGCGCATGAATTGTCCCATGCGCTGGTGGCCCGCCATTTCCGCATGCGGATCAACGGCATCACCCTGTTCATTTTCGGCGGCGTGGCTGAATTGGCCGACGAACCGCCCTCGGCGCGGGCGGAATTCCTGATGGCCATCGCCGGTCCCATCGCCAGCATCATCGTGGCGATCGTGGTTCATGTGACGGCCGCCGCCATCGGCGGCGTGGCGCCGGTCACCATCGTGGCGGTTCTGGAATACCTTGCCGTCATCAATTTCATCCTGGGGGTGTTCAATCTGATTCCCGCCTTTCCCCTGGATGGCGGCCGCTGTCTGCGGGCCGGTTTGTGGGCCTGGCGCCGGGATATGGGATGGGCGACCAAGATCGCCGCCCTGACCGGACAGGGACTTGGTCTGTTATTGATGGCATTCGGGCTTTATACTGTCGTGACCGGCTCGCTGATTATCGGAGGTTGGTGGGCGGTGATGGGTTTGTTCGTGCGCAAGGCGGCCGCGCAATCGGCACGCTATCATCGAATGATGCATCGGCCGGACCTGGGGTCCCAGGGATGGGGGGGTCCCAGGGATGGGGGCGGGTCGGTGCAGCCTTAAAAAAACTATTATATTCCAATAGATAGCCCGCCGTTTAGCTTGTCTGTGGGATTGATGCGCGTTCCTGCTGAATTTCAGGAGGTGGAATGCTTGACGGCCCCCTTTCGGACGGCGCCACACACGCCCTTGAACCGCGCGACCTGGACCGGTTGATCGCGGCCTTGCGCGGCCGCGGCTATCGGGTCATCGGTCCCCGCCTGGGCGAGGACGCGGTGGTTTATGACGACATCGCCGGGACGGCCGATCTGCCCGCCGGCTGGGGCGACGAGCAGGAGGGCGGCTTTTACCGCCTGCGCCGCCGCGACGACGGGGCGTTGTTCGGCTATACCCTGGCGCCGCAAAGCTGGAAGCGGGTCCTGCACCCGCCGCGGCAGCGGATTTTCGCTTTGTCCACCGGCGCCGAGGAGGTCGAGATGGCGCCCGCCGATCCGCCGGACGCGCCCATGGCCCTGATCGGCGTGCGGGCTTGCGAGTTGGCGGCGATCGATATTCAGGCGGAGGTGTTCGCCGAGATCGATCCCGGTTATGTCCGGCGCCGGGAATCGAGCCTGGTGGTGGCGGTGGAATGCGCCGAATCGGCGGCCACCTGCTTTTGCGCCTCACGCGGGGACGGCCCGGCGGTGACCGGCGGTTTCGACATCCGGTTGGTGGAGGTGGTGCGGGACGGGCGTCACCTGTTCCTGGCCCGGGTGGGGTCGGTTGTGGGCGCGGACATCCTGGCCGGATTGACGTGCCCGGAGGCGGACCCGGCCGATCTCGCCTTCGCCGCCGACCGGTTGGGCCGGGTGGCCGCGTCCCAGACCCGCGCCCTGGACGATTCCGCCGGCCGGAAACTGGGCGATTTCGCTTTGCACGCCCGCTGGGACGAGGTGGCCGGCCGCTGCCTCGCCTGCGGCAACTGCACCATGGTCTGCCCGACCTGTTTCTGCACGTCGGTCGAAGACACCACCGATCTTGCCGGGACCCGCGTCGAACGGTGGCGTCATTGGGATTCCTGTTTCACCCTGGATTTCAGCTACCTGCACGGGGGCGCGGTCCGGCCCGGCGCCGCGTCGCGCTATCGGCAATGGATCACCCACAAGCTTGCCACCTGGCACGATCAGTTCGGGCGATCGGGGTGCGTCGGCTGCGGACGCTGCATCACCTGGTGCCCGGTGGGCATCGACATCACCGAAGAGGTCCGGGCCATCGTTCCGGACGAGAACGAGAGGTAGGCCATGGTTGCGCAACACGATCTCGGGCCGGTCATCGACGACCATCCTTTTTTTCGCGGCATCGACGGCAAGCTGCGGGCGCTGCTGGTGGGCTGCGCCGCCAACGAGCGCTTCGATGCCGGCGCCTTCCTCACCCGCGAGGGCGAGCCGGCCAACAAATTCTATCTGATCCGCGCCGGTCAGGTGGCGGTCGAGATCGACGCCCCCGGCCGTCGGCCGATCATCATCGAAACCCTGGGGGAGGGCGACGTGACCGGCTGGTCGTGGATCGTCGAGCCCTACCGCTCCACCTTCGACGTCAGGGCCACCTCGCTGGTGCGGGTCATATCCTTCGACGGCAAATGCCTGCGGGGCAAGATGGACACCGATCCCGCCCTGGGATACGAGGTGATGCAGCGTTTCGTGCGCATGATGGCCCATCGTCTTGCCGGCGCCCGCCTGCAGCTTCTCGATCTGTACGGCCCCCATCCCGGCGCCGGCCGGCGGGAGCGGGAGGCGTGACCGCCGCCGCCGCCGACCCGATGGTGCCGGTGCCGTTCCGCATTCATAAGATTCGGCGCGAATTGCCGGACACCGTCACCATGGAGATCGCTCCCTGTTCGCCGGCGCCGTTCACCTTCGCCGCCGGGCAGTTCAACATGCTGACCGCCTTCGGGGTGGGGGAGATTCCCATTTCCATTTCCGGCGATCCCGGCGACGGGACCAAGGTGGTCCATACCACGCGGGCGGTCGGCGCCGTCAGCCGGGCGCTGGATCGCCTTACGGTGGGTCAGGTGGTGGGGGTGCGCGGGCCCTTCGGCACGCCCTGGCCGGTCGAAGACGCGTTCGGTCACGATCTGATGCTGGTGGCCGGCGGGGTGGGGCTGGCGCCGTTGCGCCCGGCCCTGTACCACGCCCTGGCCGAACGGCGGCGTTTCAGCCGGGTGATCGTCCTGTACGGCGCCCGCACGCCCAAGGATATGCTGTTCCGGCGCGAGATCGAGCGCTGGCGGGGCCGTTTCGACCTGGATGTGGATGTCACCGTCGACCGCGCCGATCCGTCCTGGCAGGGCAATGTCGGGGTGGTGACCAAGCTGATCTCCCGAGCCCGCTTCGATCCTTACGCCACCATGGCCTTCGTCTGCGGCCCGGAAATCATGATGCGTCATGTCGCTACCGCCCTGGCCGGGCACGGCATCGCCGAGGATCGCATCCACCTGTCCATGGAACGCAACATGAAATGCGGCTGCGGCCTGTGCGGCCATTGCCAGTGGGGGCCGCATTTCGTGTGCAAGGACGGGCCGGTCTTTCGCTACGACCGCATCCGTCCCCTTTTGTCGATCCGGGAGATATAGACGTGGCCGACCGCAAGAAACTGTCGCTCGCCGTCTGGAAATTCTCGTCCTGTGACGGCTGCCAGCTCACCCTGCTCGATTGCGAGGACCAGCTTCTGGCCATCGCCGAGCATGTCCACATCTCCCATTTCCTGGAAGCCACCCGCCGGGTGGAGAACGGCCCCTACGACCTGTCGCTGGTGGAAGGGTCGGTGACCACCCCGCGCGAGGCCAGGGCGATCCGGCGCATCCGCCGCCAGTCGCGGCGGCTTGCCGTGATCGGTGCCTGCGCCACCACCGGCGGCATCCAGGCGCTGCGCAATTTCGCCCGGCTGGAGGATTATATCGGCGCCGTCTATGCCCGGCCCGATTACATCGACAGTCTGGCGACGGCCACCCCCATCACCGAGCATGTGCCGGTCGATTTCGAACTCAGGGGCTGTCCCATCGACAAGGGCCAGTTGGTCGAACTGCTGTCGGCCCTGTTGAACGATCGCCGGCCCAACATCCCCCATTATTCCCAATGCATCGAATGCAAGCGGACCGGCGCCGTCTGCCGCATGGTGGCCACCGGGACTCCCTGTCTGGGGCCGGTGACCCAGGCCGGGTGCGGCACCCTGTGCCCCACCCATGGGCGCGGCTGTTACGGCTGTTTCGGTCCCGCCGAGACCCCCAATGCCGATTCCCTGGCCGCCCGGTTCGGCGCCGGGGGTCTTGGGGGCCGCGACATCCACCGCCTGTTCCACAGCTTCAACGCCAATGCGCCGGCGTTCCGGGAACAAGGGAGTCCGTCCGATGGCTGAAACCCGCCGCATCAAGGTCGAGGCCCTGGCCAGGGTCGAGGGCGAGGGCTCGCTCAGGGTCACCGTCCGCGACGGGCGGATCAAGGATCTCCATTTCGGGATTTTCGAGCCGCCGCGCTTTTTCGAGGCGTTTCTGCGCGGCCGGGATTACCGCGAAGTGCCCGACATCACCGCGCGCATCTGCGGCATCTGCCCGGTGGCCTATCTTCTGGGCGCCTCCCTGGCCATGGAGGACGCGCTGGGGATCGAGGTGGCGGGACCGCTGGCCGATCTGCGTCGTCTCGCCTATTGCGGGGAATGGATCGAAAGCCACGCTTTGCACGTCTACATGCTGCACGCGCCCGATTTCCTCGGCCTTGCCGACGCGCTGGAACTGGCCGCCCATGACCGCGCCCTGGTGGAACGGGCGCTGCGCCTGAAGCAGATCGGCAACCGCATCCTGGAGGCGGTGGGCGGTCGCGCCGTCCATCCCGTCAATTTCCGGGTCGGCGGTTTTTACCGGACGCCGCGCAAGGACGAGATTCGCGCGCTGATCCCCGATCTTGAATGGGGACTGGACGCGGCGGTGGAAACGGTACGGCTGGTGGCCGGTTTCGATTTCCCCCATCTCGAACAGGATTACACCTTCATGGCTTTGTCCCACGGGGATGAATACGCCATTCATCGCGGGGAACTGGCGCGCTCCAACGGCATGCGCGGGCCGGTCCCGGCCTTTCTCGAACAGATCGACGAGGAACACGTGCCCTGGTCCAACGCCCTGTCCGGCAAGGCTTTGGACGGCAGCCATCATTTCGTCGGGCCGCTGGCCCGCTACGCCCTCAATTACGACCGCCTGTCGGCCCGCGCGCGCGCCGCCGCCGAACAAGCGGGGTTGGGGCGGGTGGTGCGCAATCCCTTCAAATCGATCGTTGTGCGTGCCGTCGAATTGGTGCAGGCCTATGGCGACGCCCTGGAACTGGCGCAAAACTATAGCGAACCGGACCGGCCCTTCATCGAAGCGAAGGTTCGCGCCGGCGAGGGCCATGGCGCCACCGAGGCGCCGCGCGGTCTGTGCTATCACCGCTACCGCATCGACGGTGACGGCACGGTGCTGGACGCCCGCATCGTTCCGCCCACCGCCCAGAACCAGCGGGCGATCGAGCTTGATCTGTGGTCGGTGGTGGGCGCCAATCTCGACCAGCCCGACGAGACCGTAAAATGGCGGGCGGAACAGGCCATCCGCAATTACGATCCCTGCATTTCCTGCGCGACCCATTTCCTCAAGCTGGAAATGGACCGGCAATCGTAGGACCATCAAAGAATTCCGGGGCCGTTGTTGGTGGAGGGGGCATGGCTCATCGCATACCGGTGGCGCGGGTGGCCCGGCTGGCGGGCCTGTCTCGGTCGCAGGTGCAGCGGCTGATCCAGGCCGGCACCCTGCCCACCTTTGACGGCACCGTCGATATCGACGATCTGGTAGCGGTCTTCCCCGATACCGATTGGGACGCGGACGGGGAAATGCGCCGCGTCGAAGAGGTTAAAAACCGGGCGTTCGGACGGCGCTTGGTTGAACTTGTCCTTCCCGATAAGCATGTTCTGGCCGAGCGGCTGTATCGCCTGAGCCGCAAATACGCCGCCGCCGAGCGGCGGGCCGAACGGTTCGCCCTGCGTCTGCGCTGGCTGGAGGAACGCCTGGGGGCGATGGCCGCCGAAGGGGGGGCCGAAGCGGCGGTCGCCGCCGATCTCAGGGATTGGCTGCGTCACGAACAACTGGATGGGGCCAAGGAATCGGACCGCATCGAGGCGGTGCTGGCAGGGGAAGGCATGATGGAAGTGATATCGGCGCGGGTGCGTCTGGAACCGGACGGCCGGGACTTTTTCGTCGAGGGCAACGACACGGTGCTGGAAGCGGCGCTGGGCGCCGGCATTCCCCTGGAATACGGGTGCAGCAACGGCAATTGCGGGGCGTGCCGGGCGCGGCTGGTATCGGGCGAGGTTCGCAAGGTCCATCCCCATGATTTCGCCTTGTCCGCCACCGATAAGGCCGACGGCGCCTTTCTCATGTGTTCCTACACGGCGGTCACCGATCTGGTGATCGAGGCCGGCACCATGGGGGTGTCCGACATCCCCCGCCAGATCATTCCCACCCGGGTCCGCGCGGTGGAGCATCTGGGCGAGGATGTCGCCGCCCTGCATCTGACCACGCCCCGCAGCCAGCGTCTGCGTTTCCTGGCCGGACAGACGGTCACCCTGGATGCCGGCGGGGTGTCGGGACGCTATTACGTCGCGTCGTGCCCCTGCGACGGGCGTCAGGTGACGGTGCATGTGCGGCGGACCAACGATCCCTTCGCCCGTCGGGTGTTCGCGGACCTCGGGCATAACGAGGACGTGACCATCGACGGGCCGGGGGGCGACGTCGTTTACGATTCGGTCCTGGGCCGCAAGCTGGTGTTCGTCGCCTGGGATGACGGCTTCGCGCCCATCGGCAGTCTGGTGCAGCATGCCCTGTCCCTGGACGAGGGCCAGCCCATGCGTCTGCTGCGGGTCGCCGACGAGGTTGGGCTTTATCGCGACAATCAGTGCCGGTCCTGGGCCGACGCCTACGACACCCTGGAATACACCGTGCTGTCGGCCGAGGGCGGCGCCGGCGCGGTCGCCGACCGGGTGGCCGCCGCCTGCGGCGACATCGCCGTATCCGACGTCTATGCCGCCGGGCCCAAAGCCTTTCTCGACGCCCTGCGCGGTCGCGCCGTCGGGCTGGGAATGCCGGAAGGCGCCTGGCACGGACTGGTCATGGATCGGGATTCGAACGCCGGATGACCGAATCGGAACGGGAACGTCCCACCTTCGCCCAGGCGGCGAAGGTCTGGGTGCTGGTCGGCCTGTGGTCTTTCGGCGGATCGGCCGGGCAGATCGCCACCATGCATCGTCTGTTGGTGGAAAAGCATAAATGGGTGGAGGAATCGCGTTTCCTCCACGCTCTCAATTTCTGCATGCTGCTGCCCGGGCCGGAGGCCCAGCAACTGGCCACCTATCTGGGGTGGCTGTTGCATCGTACCCGCGGCGGACTGGTCGCCGGCCTGATGTTCGTCGTGCCGGGTTTCGTGTTCATGATGGGCATGGCCGGTCTTTATGTGGGCTATCGCCATCTGCCGACGGTCGATGCCCTGTTCTACGGCCTGAAACCGGCGGTCCTGGCCGTAGTGGTGGCCGCCTTGGCGCGGATCGGCCGCCGGGCGCTGTCCCGGCCCTATCTGGTGGCCATCGCCGTCGCCGCCCTGATCGGCATTTTCTTTTTCGGCCTGCCTTTTCCGGCGATCATGCTTGCCGCCGGCCTGCTGGGCTACGGCGTCAGCCGGTTCGCGCAAAGTCCGGCGCCGGCCGGAACCGGGGGGGACGAGCCCGCGGGACCGCCGTCGCTGTGGCGCGGCGTGGCGGTGGCGGCGCCGTGGCTGGCCCTGTGGCTGGTGCCGGTGGCCCTGCTGCAACTGGCCGGTGGCGCCTACGGCGAAATCGCCCTGTTCTTTTCGAAATTGGCGGTGGTCGGCTTCGGCGGCGCCTATGCGATGCTGGCTTATGTCGCCCAGCAGGCGGTGAGTGTCCACCATTGGCTGGCACCGGGCGAAATGTTGAACGGGCTGGGGCTGGCCGAGACCACGCCGGGACCGCTGGTCCTGGTCAACCAGTTCGTCGGCTTTCTGGCCGGCTATCGCGATCCCGGCGCCCTGTCGCCCTGGCTGGGTGGAATTGCGGGGGCGGTGGTGACGGTGTGGGCGACCTTCGCTCCCACCTTTCTGTGGGTGTTCGTGGGCGCGCCTTATGCCGAAGTCCTGCGCCGCGACGCCGTTCTGTCCGGCGCCCTGGCGGCGATCACCGCCGCCGTGGTGGGGGTGATGCTCAATCTGGCCCTGTGGTTCGCCCTGCATGTGATGTTCGCCCATGTGGGCGCGCTCCGCTACGGGCCGCTGAACCTGCCCTGGCCCGACTGGTCCGGCTTCGATCCGCTGGCCGCCATGCTGGCCGTCTTCGCGATGGTGGCCATGATGCGTTTCCGCCTGGGCATGATTCCGGTGCTGACGGCGGCGGCGGCCACCGGACTGGTGCTGAAACTGGCGCTGGGATAGGGTTTACCCTTCAATAATGATCCCGCCGCCCCAATGGCGTTTGAGACGATAGGCCATCGCCATCGCCCCCAGGCTCACCAGGGCCATGATCAGAAAGGCGGAGCCCCCCAGGCGCTGATAAAGCCAGCCGCCGACGGGACTCATCAGGGCCGGGGCGGCGCCCGACGCGACCGCCGCATAGACGCTTTGGGCGCGGGCGTTGATCTCGGCCGGCGCCCCCCGTTGCAGGAAATGCATGGCCCCCAGATGGGCGCAGCCGAAGGTGGCGGCGTGCAGCAATTGGGCGACGATCAGCACCGGCAGGTCGGTGGTCAGGCCCAGCAGCGTCCAGCGCACCGCGCCGCCCAATCCGGCCGCCATCAGCAATCCCGCCGGGCCGAGACGCCGGACCACCGGACCGGAAACCGAGAACAGCAGGATTTCCGCCACCACCCCTTCGGACCATAACAGGCCGATGGTGTCGTCCGACAGGCCGGCCCGGTGCCAATGCAGGGTGGCGAAGGCGTAATACAAGGCGTGAGCGGCCTGATTGAGCGCGGCCCAGGCCAGGAACGTCAGGAACAGGCGGTTGGTCAGCAGCGGGCGCAGGGGAAGGCGCCGGGCCCGTTCCGTCGCCGTTTTGAGATCGGGCAGGGGCAGGCAGGCGGCGGCGGTGACGGCGAAGGCGCCGGCGATCATCCACACCAGGGCGGACGGCCCCCACGCGCCCAGCAGGCGGCCGGTCAGCGTGGCCATGGCGATGAAGGCGGCCGACCCCCACAGCCGCACCCGTCCGTAATCGAGGTGCCAGCGCGAACAGGCCGTCAACGCCAGGGAATCCCCGACCGGGATCAGCCCGCCCCACAGGCCGGCGGTCAGCACCGACACCGCCAGGATGGCGAGCAGGGAGTGGGTGGCCGCGAACAGCAGGTAGGCCAGGGCGGCGGCCATGGAAAGGACGATCAGCGGCCGCTTCCGGTCGCCGCGCCGGTCGGCCACAGTGCCGATCAGCGGGCTGAACATCATGCGGCCCAGATAGATCGCCGCCGCCGCCAAACCGATCTGGGCGGGGGTGAGCCCGCGCGAGGCCAGCCAGAGCGGCCAGAACGGCATCTGGATGCCGATGGCGCCGAACAAGGCGGCGAAATAAAGGGCGAGACGCGCCGCCGCGCCACGGCGGGTCATGGCTGCGGCGAAAAAGGCGGGGCTGGCGGGGGCGCGATCATGGAGGGCAGCTTATCGTGGGTTGTTGGTGGGCCTCAAGCGCCGGCGCGCCGCTTGATTTTTTGTTTATCTCAAACGCCGGCGCTCGCGCTTGGCTTATCCTCGCTCGGCTCGCGCTCGCTCCGGCGCGCTGGTCTTGGTGCTCCGCTCCGCTTCGGGCGCATAGTCGTCGCTGCGCTCCTCCGGGTGCCGGTGGTCGAGAGGGTGCGGGGCGGGGGCGCGGGGACGTTCATGGGGGCTTCCGTCGCCGGGGGCGTTTGCGGTACACCCCATGGGCTTCGTCCTCTTTCGTCAGGCGCCATGACCCAGACCGCTTCCGCCGCCCTTATCGCCCGCATCGCCGACGAGATCGGCGCCCGCGCTCCCCAGGTCGCCGCCGCGATCCGCCTGCTCGACGAGGGCAACACCGTGCCCTTCGTCGCCCGCTACCGCAAGGAGGCGACCGAGGGTCTGGACGATACCGCCCTGCGCCGGCTGGAGGAGCGTCTGGTCTATCGCCGCGAGCTGGAGGAACGCCGCGCCGCGGTGCTGGCTTCCATCGACGGGCAGGGCAAGCTGACCGACGCCTTGAAGGCCGAGATCGAGGCGGCCGACACCAAGGCCCATCTCGAAGATTTGTATCTGCCCTATCGGCCGCGGCGGCGGACCAAGGCCCAGATCGCCCGCGAACAGGGGCTGGGTCCCCTGGCCGAGGCGCTGCTGGCCGATCCCGCCCTGGTTCCCGTGGAGGCTGCCGGCGCCTATGTCGATGCCGAGCGGGGCATCGCCGACGCCGCGGCGGCCCTGGACGGCGCCCGCCAGATCCTGATGGAGATGTTCGCCGAGGATGCCGCCCTGCTGGGGGCCTTGCGCGCCGATTTGTGGGATCGGGGCGTCCTGGTTTCGACCCTGATCGACGGTCAGGCCGAAAAGGGCGCCAAATTCGCCGATTATTTCGACGCGCGCGAACCGATCCATGCCGTGCCCTCCCACCGGGCGCTGGCCATGCTGCGCGGCCGCAACGAAGGCGTGTTGTCGCTGAAACTGGTTCCGGCCGAGGAGGATGGCCGGGCGGGGCCGGCGGGTGCGCCGGAATCGCGGGTGGCGGCCCGGTTCGGGATCGGCGAGGGCGGCCGGCCCGGCGAGGTCTGGCTGATGGAAACGGCGCGCTGGGCGTGGCGGGTCAAGATCCTGCCCCATCTCGAAACCGATCTGATCGGGCGCCTGCGCGAGGCGGCGGAGGAAGAGGCGATCCGCGTCTTCGCCCTCAATCTCAAGGCGCTGTTGTTGCAGGCGCCGGCGGGCCAGCGCACCACCATCGGCCTGGACCCCGGCATCCGCACCGGCGTCAAGGTGGCGGTGGTGGACGAGACCGGCAAACTGGTGGACACCGCCACCATCCATCCCTTCGCCCCCGCCCATGACGTGGAGGGGTCCCTGAGCGTTCTCGACCGCCTGGCCCGGCGCCATCAGGCCCGGCTGGCGGCCATCGGCAACGGCACCGCCGGCCGCGAGACCGAGCGGCTGGTCGCCGATCTCACCCGCCGCCATCCCGATCTCGGCCTGGAGCGGGTGGTGGTCAACGAGGCCGGCGCCTCGGTCTATTCGGCCTCGCAACTGGCCGCCGACGAATTTCCCGATATCGACGTGACCCTGCGCGGCGCCGCTTCCATCGCCCGGCGCCTGCAGGACCCGCTGGCCGAGCTGGTCAAGATCGATCCCAAATCCATCGGCGTCGGCCAGTACCAGCACGATGTCGATCAGGCCAAGCTGGGGCGCGGCCTGGACGGCGTGGTCGAGGATTGCGTGAACGCGGTGGGGGTCGAGGTCAATACCGCGTCGGTGGCGCTGTTGGCGCGGGTGGCCGGACTGACGCCGATGGTGGCCCGCAACATCGTCGCCTTCCGCGACCGCAACGGCCGGTTCCGCTCCCGCGAGGCGTTGAAACAGGTGGAGCGGCTGGGGCCGAAGGCGTTCGAACAGGCTGCCGGATTCCTGCGCATCCACGATGGTGAGAATCCGTTGGATTCCTCGGCCGTCCATCCCGAAGCCTATCCGGTGGTCGAACGCATCAAGGCGGCCACCGGCCGGCCGGTGGCCGAACTGATCGGCGACGGGGCGTTCCTGCGCTCCCTCGATCCCGCCCAGTTCACCGACGAACGGTTCGGCGAACCCACGGTGCGCGACATTCTCAAGGAATTGGAAAAGCCCGGTCGCGATCCCCGCGGCGATTTCAAGACCGCCACCTTCAAGGACGGAATCGAGACCCTGGCCGACCTGAAGCCCGGCATGGTTCTGGAAGGGGTGGTGACCAACGTCACCAATTTCGGCGCCTTCGTCGATATCGGCGTCCATCAGGACGGGCTGGTGCATGTCTCGGCCCTGGCCGACCGCTTCGTCAAGGACCCCCATACGGTGGTCAAGCCCGGCGATGTGGTGACGGTGCGGGTGATGGAAGTCGATATCAAACGCAAGCGCATCGCGCTGAGCATGCGCAAGGATGGGGCTCGTCCGCCGCGCGCCGCCGACGCGCCGCCCAAACGAGACGCGTCGTGGGATAAGGGACGCGAGGCGCCGCGCGGCAAAGGCGGCAAGGAGCGGACGCCGCCGGCGCCGGCCGGTGGGGCGATGGCCGACGCCTTCGCCCGCGCCGCGCGCAAGGGATAAGGATGATGCGCCGCCGTCAGGTGCTCGCCGGGTTGATGGCCGCCGCGGTCGCGGCGCCCAGGGGGCTGGCGGCGGCGCCGGCCCGGCCGCGTCTGGCCGGACCCAGCGTGCCGCCGATCACCGTCATCATCATCGCCACTTTGACCGGACCGGACGCGCTGGGGCCGGTCGATGCGGTGGACGGTTTTTTTCTCGGCCTGAAGGGCAAGGTCCGCCATCTCGGCATTCGCGAGGTCAAGACCGCCATTTTCGACGATCAGGGCTCGCCCGACCGGGCGTTGTCGCTGGCCCGTCATCTGGTGCAACGGGGACGGACGGATTTCGTCCTGGCCGCGGTGGGACCGGACTCGCTGGCGGCGATCCTGCCGGTCTTCGCCGAGGCCGGGTCCTTCGTGCTCAGCCTGGCGCCGGTGCCCGTGGCCATGGCCGGGAGCGGCTGCTCCCCCTGGCTGTTCGATCTGGCGGGGCAAAGCGACGGTCTTCATCAGGCGGCGGGCATCCGTCTGGGGACGGACCGGGTGCGCCGGCTGGCGGTGGTGGCCCCCCCCGACGTCCATACGACCCATGCGGCGATTTCCGCCCTGAAGGCGACCTATCCGGGCGAAATCGCCGAAATCCTGACCACGCGCCGCGGCGCCATGACCTACGACCGGGTGCTGGAACGGATCGCCGCCCTTGACGTGGGGGGCATCTACACGCTGCTGACCGGCGGGACCGGAGTCGAATTCGTCCGGGCCTGGGGGAGACCCGGCGGGCTGCGATCCCGGGTGCCCCTGTACGCGCCGTGGATGGGATTCGATCCCGTCTATCTGGCCGCGATGGGCGAGGCCTCGCTGGGGGTGGTCACCGTGGGAAATTGGGCCTTCGACCTCGACAATCCCGCCAATCAGCTTTTGATCAAACGGTTCAAAAGCGTTTACGGCCGCCGGGCCACCACCTGGGCGGCGCAAGGGTTCGACGCCTACCAATTGCTGAATGCCGCCCTCGACGTGCTTCCGCCCAAAACGGTTCCGCCGCGGGACGTGCGCCGGGTCCTGCGCACCATCACCATTCAGTCGGCCCGCGGGCCGTTCACCTTCGATACCGACCAGTTCCCCGTCCTCGATTATTACGCCCGGCGGGTGGTGCGGGATGAACACGGTCATTTCGTCAACCGTCTGCAGGGGGTGGTGGTCACCGATTGGCGCAATCCCGCCGCCAGCGCCTGTCCGATGCGGTGGCACGCCCCGTCCTGATGAAAAACATTCTTTTGGTTGCCGACAGACGATTCCGCAGGGTAATCGGGTGAAGGCGACTTGGGGCGGAGCGACTAGCGCACCGACTCATTCAACCGACTCATTCAAAGGATACAGAGCCGCCTTTTCCCCGTCATGCCCGTGCTTGACACGGGCATCCAGGTGGCAGCCACCCACGTCGTGTTTCCAATGACTTTTATGCGGAAGCACGTGGATGGCCGGATCAAGTCCGGCCATGACGAGGGGGGAAGCATCATGAATCTTTCGTCCCCTAGGCCGCCGCAGCGCAAGCGAGGATAGCCAAGCGCGCGGACGCGCGCGCCCGGCGATTGAGGGAAATATACATATTCGTAAACAGGGATGCAGGGGAGAACGATCGGGCGTACACTCGATCGAAGGTGGTCGGGCCATTCGCTTCCGCGCCATCGTCACGCCGGATTCCAGGGGAGGGGGCGCCATGATCGAGGTCCGAATCCACGGTCGCGGCGGTCAGGGCAACGTGGTGGCCGCCTATCTGCTCGCCACCGCCGCCTTCGAGACCGGCCGGAATTGTCAGGCCTTTCCCAGTTTCGGCGCCGAACGCCGCGGCGCTCCGGTGACGGCCTTCGTGCGCATCGCCGATCGCCCCATCGGGCGGCGCTGCCAGGTGGCGGAGCCGGCCTTTCTGGTGGTGCAGGACGCGGGGCTGCTGGCGATCCCGGCCACCATCGACGGGTTGAAGCCCAAGGGGGGCATCGTCGTCAACTCGCCCCGCGCCTCGGCCGAGATCGAGGGCGAGACCGGCCATCCGGTCCTGGCTCTGCCGGCCAGCCAGCTCGCCGCCGACATTCTGGGCAAACCCGTGCCCAATGTCGCGTTGCTGTCGGCGTTCCTGGCGATCACCGGCCTGTTGCCGGCCGAATCCCTGGTGGGCGCGCTCAAACGCCGCTTCAAGGGCGATATCCTCGCCCGCAACATCAAACTGGTGGAGACGGTGACGGCGATGGTGCCCGCCGCCTCCTGGGGGGGGATGGCCCATGCGTGACGCGCTCGAAGGCTCCCAGGCGATCGCGCGGGCCGTCGGCATGTGCCGCCCCGGCGTGGTCGCCGCCTATCCCATCACCCCCCAGACCCATATCGTCGAGAACATCTCGAAACTGGTGGCCGACGGCGCGCTCCATTGCGAACTGGTCAGCGTCGAGAGCGAATTTTCCGCCGCCTCGGTGGTTCTGGGCGCGGCGGCGGCCGGTTCGCGCGCCTATACCGCTTCGTCGTCCCAGGGCATCCTGTTGATGGCCGAGGTGGTCTATGACATCGCCGGCATGCGTCTGCCGGTGGTGATGACCTGCGCCAACCGCGCCGTGTCCGCGCCCATCAACATCTGGAACGACCATCAGGATTCCATGGCGGTGCGCGATTCCGGCTGGATCCAGATTCATTGCACCGACAATCAGCAGGCGGTCGATACCACCATCCAGGCCTTTCGCATCGCCCAGGATCTGGACCTGCCGGTGATGGTCTGCGTCGACGGTTTCGTGCTGACCCACACCCTGGAAACCCTGGACATGCCCGACCAGGAGACGGTGGACCGCTATCTGCCCGAACCCGCCTTCGCCCGCCGGCTGGATTCGGCCAATCCCCTGTCCATGGGGACCCTGGTGGGGCCGGACTATTTCACCGAAATCCGTCACGTCCAGCATCGGGCCAGTTGCCGCGCCCTGGACGTCATCGCCGCCGCCGACCGCGATTGGCAGGCGCTGACCGGGCGGGCCTCGGGCGGGCTGCTCACCGTGGACGGCGATCCCGACGCCAAAATCGGCGTTCTGGCCATGGGCTCGGTGGTGTCCACCTTCCGCGAAGCCATGGAAACCCTGCCGGGCGGCAAAAAGGCCAAGCTGATCAATCTGCGCACCTTCCGGCCCTTTCCCGCCCAGGCGCTGATCGACGCCTGCGCGGGATTGCGCCATCTGGTGGTGGTCGACCGCTCCCTGTCGCCCGGTCTGGGGGGGATTCTGGCCACCGAGGTCAAGGCGGCGCTGGCCGACGGGCCGAAGATGCCGAAAATCCACGCGGTGGCGTTGGGGCTGGGCGGCCGCGACGTGCCGATGGAAGCCTGGACCCGTCTGGTGGCCCTGGCCAAGGACGCGCCGGAACCGTTCCATATTCTCGATCTCGACCCGGCCAAGCTCGATCCCGCCGATTTGTGAGAAAGGCTCGCGCGATGACTGACTCCGTCCATGATTTGCGCGCCCGCCAGCCCCGCTTCAGCGGCCTGGAGGCCGGGCATCGCGCCTGCCAGGGCTGCGGCGAGGCGCTGGGCGCCCGGCTGGTGACCGAGGCCGCCGGCCCCGACGTCATCCTGGCCAACGCCACCGGCTGCCTGGAGGTGTTCAGCACCGCCTGGCCGCAATCGGCATGGCGGGTGCCGTGGATCCATTCGGTGTTCGCCAATGCCGCCGCCGTGGCCAGCGGCGTCGAATCGGCGTTGAAGGCGCAGGGGCGGCGCACCAAGGTCATCGCCCAGGGCGGCGACGGCGGCACCTTCGATATCGGGTTCCAGGCGCTGTCGGGCATGCTGGAGCGCATGCACAACGTGCTTTACGTCTGCTACGACAACGAAGCCTATATGAACACGGGCATCCAGCGATCCTCTTCGACCCCGCACGCGGCGCGCACCACCACTTCGCCGCCGGGCCGCGAGCGCATGGGCAAGCGCCACCTCAAAAAGGATCTGCTGTCGATCATCGCCGCCCACCACATTCCCTATGCCGCCAGCGCCAGCGTCGCCTATCCCCAGGATCTGCGCCGCAAGGTGCGCCGGGCCATGGAAATCGAAGGCCCCACCTTCCTGCTGGTTCATTCCCCCTGTCCGCTGGGCTGGGGCCATGACGGTTCGCACACCATCGCCATCGCCCGGCTGGCGGTGCAAAGCGGCCTGTTCCCGCTGGTGGAACTGGAACGGGGCGAAGTGGCTTCGGTGATGCCGGTCCGCAAGGCGGTGCCGGTGGCCGATTACCTGAAAGGCCAGGGACGGTTCGCCCATCTGTTCGTCGAAGGCGATCCGCGCGCCCGCGAGGAGCGCGAACATCTCCAGGCCCTGGCCGATTACAATATCGAACGCTACGGGCTGGCCGGCGAGGGCACTGACCCTTACGACACCGACGGCGCCGACACGGTGCGCCGCGGCGGGTCCGCGCGCATCTGACGAGAGGGGGAAAACCGATGCCCGTCATCATGACAGAGGGCGCCTTCGCCCGTCCCGGAACCTCGCTCGATTTCAAGACCGGCACCTGGCGCTCGGAGCGGCCGGTCCACAAGCACGCCACCGCCCCCTGTCACAAGGTCTGTCCGGCCGGCGAGGACCAGCAGGCGTGGCTGGCCAAGCTCCAGGAAAACCATCCGGCCGAGGCGTGGGCGCGGCTGGTTATGATGAACCCCATGCCGGCGGTCAGCGGCCGCGTCTGTCCGCACCCCTGCGAAAGCGCCTGCAACCGGGGCCATTACGACGAGGCCATCGCCATCCACGGTCTGGAACGCTGGCTGGGCGACGAGGCGATCCGCCAGAACTGGGCCTATCCCGTGGAAAAAGGGCCGATGCGTCCCGGTCATGTGGCGGTGGTGGGCGCCGGGCCGGCCGGTCTGTCGGCGGCCTATCACCTGCGGCGGCGCCGCTACAAGGTCACCCTGTTCGATTCCCAGCCCGAAGCCGGCGGCCTGCTGCGGTCGGCCATTCCGCCGACCCGTTTGCCCCGCGACGTGCTCGACCGCGAAATCGAACGCATCCTCGCCACCGGCATCGATTTCCGTCCGCGCGTCGCCCTGGGCCGCGACGTGGTTCTGGAGGAGCTGAGCCGCGATTTCGACGCGGTGTTTCTCGGAATCGGCGCCGGCCGCAGCCGCCATTGGGACGTGGACGGCGCCGTGCCCGCCGATCTGCGCGAAGGGCTGGGCCTGCTGCGCGAATGGCTGGCGGTGGGCGCCGTGCCCACCCCCAACGCCGTGGTCATTCATGGCGGCGGCAACACCGCCGTCGATCTCGCCCGGGTGATGAAACGGGCGGGGGTCGCCGAGGTTCATGTGATCACCGCCTCCGGACTGCCCGGTCCCGATACCGATCCCGACGACGTGCTCAACGTCGTGCCCCGCGAATTGGAGCAGGCGATGGAGGAAGGGGTGGTGTTCCATCCCCATCGCACCATCCAGCGCCTGATCATGCGCGGCTCCAAGGTGGTGGGGGTCGAAATGGTGCGGCTGAAGAAGCTGCCCAACGCCAAGGGCCGCAAATCCCGCATCGCCTTCGAAGGCACAGAGACGGTGCTGCATGTGGATATGGTGATCCCGGCCATCGGCGAGGTGGTCGATCCCGACGGCGTGGAAGCCCTGCTGGGAACCCACGATTATTTCACCGCCGATCCCTGGGGCCGCATCGCCGACCATGAGCGGGTTTTCGTCGGCGGCGATGCCCGCGACTGGACCCGGGATTTTCCCGGCGGCACCGTTTCGGCGGCCATCGGCGACGGGCGCCGGGCGGCCGAGGGCATCGACGCCGCCTTTCAACGGTTGACGCCCAGGCTGGAAAGCCGCCCCGACATCCCCTTCGAAACCCTCAACCTGCACTACTACGAATCGGCGCCCCGCCTGCGCCTGCCGGTCCTGCCGCTGGACCAGCGCAACGATTCCGCCGAAATCGAAGGCGGCCCGTCGGCCGGCGACGCCCTGGCCGAGGCCGGGCGCTGCCTGTCCTGCGGCAATTGCCTGGCCTGCGACAATTGCTGGACGCTGTGTCCCGACAGCGCCGTCATCAAGACCGTGGAAACCGCCTCGGACGGCAGCCATTACGTCTTCGATTACGATTATTGCAAAGGCTGCGGCCTGTGCGCCGCCGAATGCCCGTGCGGCTTCATCGGCATGATCGCGGAGCCGTAAGGGAGGCAAAAACCAATCGGGCTGCCGCCCGGACCCGCTCGGGGCCTTGGGCCCCGAACCCCGGGGGTTAAGGGGGTGCGTGGCTGGATACGACAATCGGACTGCCCCAATATGCTGCGTCGCAGAGCAGGATGCCGTGTGATGGTCGGAGAATGACGAATTAACGGTTGCAGCGATGGCTCATTACCCCCCACAATAAGGGGAAAAACGGCGTTTGAGAGGCCGGGGCATGAGCCTCACTTCCGAAAATCTCATCGGTTATATGCGAGCCGAATTTAAAAAATCAGCGCGGCTGCGAAACTGGTTGTTCGGTACGCAATTGTCCGCTGCTCTGCCCGCCGCTATTTCGATCGTTGTTCCAGAAACCGAGGAAGTTCTGATCTATTCGCTCGCTGTTTTGGCCGGCGCGCTGCTTATCGCATGGTGTACGATAAACTACTTCTACCTCCGCACACGATCAGCGGCAAACGCAGCCCGCCGGGGTGCGCTCTTGCTCGGCGGATTGCCAGACCAGCTTTCAACAAGCGAAATCCAAAGCCTCCGCGAGCGGTTTACTGTTAGCTCCGAACAGGCGAAGAAGTACGACGATTTCAATTACTACGCGAGCAAAGAAGTGCCTGGCGCGGCCCGCCTCGCGGAGATGTTGGAAGAATCTGCGCTCTACAGTCACGAACTCCACCGCCTAAGCGCGATGGTTATGTTTGGAATCATAATCATATTTACTGTTGTTGCGCTGGCTATCGCAATCGTAACGACCCCTTATATCACGCGAGATACTGCTTTCATTATAGCCCGTATCTTTCTCGCGGCGCTTGTATTCGTGCTCTCGTCCGATGTGTTGGGTGCATGGCAGGCGCATCTCTCAGCGGCGAAGGATATTGAGAAGATCCGTCAGCGGCTTATGACCGCAGACCGCGCCGGCTATCCGATGTCAGACGTGCTGCTCGCGATGACCGACTACAACGCGGCGATCGAGGGGGCGCCTGAGATCGTGCCGTTCGTCTATCAGGCGCGGCGCAAGCACCTCGATCAGCGCTGGAATGACTACCAGAACGACCGCGCCTACGATCGGGAGAGCAGGCAATGAAGTGCGTCGATCTCTTTAACGATTTCCTCAAAGATACCGTCAACCTCAATGCCACCCGTGTCGCCGATCTCGAAACGAGCATCAAAGCAATCAAGAACGCCGTGCGTGAATCCGATTGGGAGCCGCATCTGCACGGCTGGATGGAGCAAGGCTCCTGGGCTCATAAAACGATCATCAAGCCGGTCGATCGCGGCGAGTTCGACGCCGATCTGATCGTATTCGTGAAACCAGTTGGGGGTTGGGGCGCGCAGAACTATATCGAAACGCTCTACAAAGCTTTCCGAGCCAATTCTACGTATCGGGATATGGTCAAACGATGGTCCCACTGCGTGACGATCACATATGCAAACGACAAGAAGATCGATGTTGCCCCCTGTCTGGTGAACCGTGATGGCTTCGTCCGCTATGAAGTTTGCAATCGCGATAGCAATCAATTCGAACGCTCCGAGCCACGACAGTACACCGACTGGCTTGTCGAGCAGAATAGCTGTTCCGGAAGTAACAGCTTCCGAAAATGCACGCGTCTTATAAAGTATCTGCGCGACATCAAGACTCGTTTTACCTGTTCATCCGTGTTACTCACGACCATTTTAGGTTGTCTAATCGAAGAAAAAGACAAAGGAAGCGAATATTTTTCAGATACACCGACTTCACTCAAGACGATATTCGGCAGACTGGATGATTGGCTACAGATGAATTTCAAAAAACCGTCTGTAACGAACCCATTCCTGTCAAGCGAGAACTTCGCCGACGCCTGGACCGATGATCAGTATTCAAACTTCCGAGACAAGATCCATACGTACCGTGAATGGATCGATGATGCTTACGACGAGCAGGACCGGTCCGAGAGCATCGCCAAGTGGCGGCGCGTGTTCGGCGAAGATTTCGCGCGCAGCTTTGTGCTCAACGAAGGAAAATCCGTCAGCGAGGCGCTGGTTGGCAACGTGCGGGGGCAGTCGATTGAGGCTTCCCAGTTTGCTGGGGATCTCGTGGATGCGGTTAAGCGGTTCGGTCGGTGCATCTTGCCGGCTAACTTCAACAGGAAATCCTACATGGAGGCGCCGAAGTGGAAACGAGCGCCGGCAAGTCAGCAAATCTCTGTTTCAGTCCGTGCCGATCTGCACCGGAGCAAATTTGGTAGTCAGTTACGCACGGTCAATTCGCTCGAGCCGCTGCAACCGGGGTACTGGCTGCACTTCAAGGCTGTGGCGAACAATGGCTTGCCGCTCGATCCCGCAGCCTACACAATCCATTGGCGCATTACGAATACCGACGAAGCGGCTGCGGCCGTGAACTGCTTGCGTGGCCAAATCGAGGAGCCGGAAAGTGATAACCGCCGCTGGGAGGAGTTGAAATACCGAGGTGTGCACTTGGCCGAGGCGTTCGTCCTGAACAAGCGCACGAATCAGATCGTCGGCCAGAGCGATGCATTTCGGGTTATGATAGAGTAATCTGACAGACATGGCCGTACGAAGCGCAACTTCAGAATTACGGCGACAGTTTACCTTTCTCCGCCCGCTGAAGAACAGTGGGGGTTCGGGGCCGAGGCCCCGAGCGGGTGCGGGCGGCAGCCCGCTTAATTTTTATTTCCAGTAGCGTTTCGACGTCCGCTTTGGGGGCTATCGACCATTGTGCCCCATGTCCCCCCTGGGCGCTGTCCGGGAGACTGTCTTCAATGCCTTCATTGGGGGTCAGGCGATCGCCGACAGGCCCTTCTCGGCAACGATTGACAACAGCTTACAGGCCGGGCCGGCGGGCCGCTTGTCGCCCCGTTCCCACTGGCTTACCGAATCCTTGGTGACATTGAGGTACATGGCGAACACGGTCTGGCTGACTTGTTCACGCTCGCGCAGGGCGCGGATCTCCGTGGCCGAGAACGTCCGGACTGGCGTCAGGCAGGATTGGTCGAACCGGCGCATCGTGTGTTTGTCGATGAGCCCGGCTTCGTGCAGATCCAGCGCCGTCTCGTGGATCGCGGCCTTCACGTCGCTCTTGTATGCCTTAGTTCTGGCCATCGCACTGAACCTCCTGATACGCCCCGCGCTCCACCAAATCGGCCAACTGCTCGTCCGAGGCATTCAGGAGGACGAAGGCCAATTCCTTGAAATCGCGTTCGTCACTTTTGTCGATGTTGTCCTGGTCGCTCTTGGCGAAGCCATAAACGAAAAAGGAACGGTCGCCTTTCCGGAACAGGATGATCGACCGATATCCGCCCGACTTGCCCTCGCCCGGTCTGGCGATGCGCTGCTTTATTAAACCATCACCGTAATCGGCGTCGATCAGGCCCTTCTCGGCGTTCTCGACGGCTTCGCGCAGTTTGGTGTCAGGGATGCGCTCTTTCTTGGCGAAGCGGATAAACCACTTGCTCTTGTAGATTCTCAACGCCGGCCGCCCCTCGTGCCTGCCTCGCAATGCCAATATGTAGGACTTGGTTCTATAGTTCAAGGGCGCCGCATGAGGAACAGCTTCCCGGCCGCGCGGGTCGTGGGCCTCCTGAATGACCCACTTGGGCGCAAACCTGCCTATCCGGCTCCAGGCGTCGGGGGGGTTACAGCGCCTTGATCGCCGCCAGCACTGCGTCGCAATGGCCGGTGACCTTCACCTTGCGCCACAGCTCGCGGATTGTGCCGGTATGGTCGATCAGAACCGTGGTCCGTTCGATGCCCATATAGGTTTTTCCGTACATCGACTTTTCCTTCCACACGCCGTAGGCCTCGCAGACGGTTCCCTCGGTGTCGGCGGCAAGGGGGAAGGGCAGGCTGTATTTGGCCCGGAATTTGGCGTGGCTGGCGACGGAATCGCGGGATATGCCCAGAATGTCGGTGCCCAGTTCCTGGAATTCGGTCAGGCGGTCGCGAAAGGCGATGGCTTCGCTGGTGCAGCCCGAGGTGTCGTCCTTGGGATAGAAATAAAGGACGAGCCGCTTGCCCAGGTAATCGTCCAGGGAAACTTGGCCGTCTTCGGTGGGCAGGGTAAAGGTGGGTGCCGGTTGGCCGACATTGACGCTCATTTTTGCCGCCTCGCATACGGGATCGTCTCCGGGTATTTGTCCGAAGCCAACGGGCGAGGGCAAGCGAAATTACTAGCGCGTCGCGACTTTATTGCGATTGCTTCTCAATCAAGCGCTCGAAAACCTCCCGTGCCCGTTCCGACAGGCTGTCCATTCGAACGAGCAGCCGATCGAAATCCTCGCTGCCGGTGGCGTGGGCGAGAAAAGTCTTCAATCCCGCCGGCGCTTCCTCCGGGTCGAAGTCGCCGATGACGGTCTGGCGCAGCAGCACCAGGATCGCCGACCACAGGGTCCAGGCGGCGACCAGCACATGATGGTCGGCGGCCTTCAGCAGGCCCTCGGCGGCGGCGGTCTCCAGAACGACGCCGGTATTGGTGGCCAGGATGGCGGGGTGGTCGTGGGCGTGGGCCAATTGCAGGTATTGGGCGACGAATTCGATATCCACCAATCCGCCCGGCCGGTATTTCACCTGCCAGGGCGACGTGGCCTTGTGCTCGGCGGCGATGCGGCGCCGCATGTCGGCGATGTCGCGGGTGAGCGTGGCGGGGTCGCGGCGCCGGGTCAGCACGGTGCGGATGGTATCCGTCACCCGGCCCGCCAGACCGGAATCGCCGGCCACCGGACGGGCGCGGGTCAGCGCCATATGTTCCCATGTCCAGGCCTGTTCGTCGTGATAACGGCGGAAGGCGTCGAAGCTGGTGGCGATGGGGCCGGCGCTGCCGGTGGGGCGCAGGCGCATATCCACGGCGTACAGGATGCCTTCGGCGGTGCCGGCGGACAGCGCGGTCAAAATGCGTTGGGTCAGGCGCGCGTACCAGGTGGTGACGGCCAGACCATCGGGGCCGTCGGCCGCGTCGATCTCGGCCGGGGCGTCGTAAATCAGGATCAGATCGAGATCCGAGGTGGCGGTCATTTCCCGCCCGCCCATCTTGCCCAGGGCCAGCAGACACCACGAGCCGCCGGCGACCCGCCCGTGGGCGGCGGTGAAATCGGCGGCCACCCGCTCGGCCATGACGGCCAGCACCGCGTCGGCGATGGCGGTGAAGGCCGCCTGCGCGCCGTTCCAGGGCAGCAGCTCTTTGAGACTCTGGACGCCGACCTGGAACTTGCGGTCGTTGGCCCAGCGCCGGGCGATATCCAGCCGGTCGGCGATGTCGTTTTCGTCCACCAGCGCCGCCGTCAATTCGGCGGTCAGCACCTTGGAAGACGGGACCGGCGCGAAAAAGCGCGGCTCCAGGACGAAATCGAGCAGGGCCGGATGCAGGGCCAGATAATCGGCCAAGGCCGGCGCGTCGCCCATGATTTCGGCCAGCAAATCGAGCAGGGAGGGGTTGGCGGCGAACAGCGAGAACAGCGGCACCCCCGCCGGCAGGCGGCCGAGAAAATCGTCGAAATGCAGAAACGCCTCGTCGGGGCGCACGGTGCGGGCGAAGGCGCCGAGCAGGGTGGGGGTGAGTTCGGTCAGAAGCTCGCGGGCGCGGATCGAACGGGTGGCCCGGATGCGGCCGTGATGCCAGCCGCGGATGGTGGAGGCGACCGAATCGGGCCGGGCGAATCCCATCGCCGTCAGGGTGGCCAGGGTGGCGGGGTCGTTCTCGGTGCCGGTGAAGACCAGATCGCCCGACGGCGCCAGGTCCGGCGTATGTTCGAACAGGCGGGCGTAATGGCGCTCGACCGCCCGCAAATGGCCGGTCAGGACCCGCTCCAACTCGTCCGCGCCGTCGTGGCCGAGAAAGGCGGCGACAAGGCCAAGGCCGGCGGCGTCGGTGGGCATGGTCTGGGTCTGGCGGTCGTCGATCATTTGCAGACGATGTTCGAGATCGCGCAGATAGACATAGGCCGCCGTCAGATCGTCCCTGGCCGTCCGATCGATATGGCCGGCCTCGGCCAGGGCGGTCAGCGCGGCCAGTGTGCCGGGCGGGCGCATATGGGGATCGCGGCCGCCCCAGACCAGTTGCTGGGTCTGGGTGAAGAATTCGATCTCGCGAATGCCGCCGCGGCCCAGCTTGATGTTGTGTCCGGCGACGGAAACCGCGCCGCCGCCATGGGTGGCGTCGATCTGCCGCTTGATGGAATGGATGTCGGCGATGGCGGCGAAATCCAGGTGTTTGCGCCAGATGAAAGGGGACAGAAACGCCAGGAATTCCGCGCCGACGGTCCGGTCGCCGGCGATCTGGCGGGCCTTGATCATCGCCGCCCGCTCCCAATTCTGGCCGAATCCTTCGTAATAGGTTTCGGCCGCGACGATGGAGATGGCCGCCGGCGTCGAGCCGGGATCGGGGCGCAGGCGCAGATCGGTGCGGAACACATAGCCGTCGCCGGTGGGCTGTTCCAGCAGGCCCATCAGATCGCGGGTCAGCGCCACCATGCATTCCGGCAGGGAGCGGCGCCCGCGATAGACCATCTTTTCGTGGTCGTACAGAACGATAAGATCGATGTCGCTGGAATAATTGAGCTCCCGGGCGCCCAGCTTGCCCATGGCCAGCACCACCACCCCGCAATCGCGTTCGGGATCGTCGGCGTGGGCGGCGATCAGGTCGCCCGATTGGTAAAGGTTCCGCAGCAACCCCGCCAGCGCCAGCGAGACGGCGCGGTCGGCAAAGGCGGACAGGGCGCCGGTGACCCGGTCCAGGGACCATGTGCGCCCGAGATCGGCCAGCGCCACCAGCAGCGCCACCCGCCGCCGGGCGACGCGCAATATCCTCATGGTTCCGGCGCGGTCGGTTTCGCCCCCCAAATCCCGGCCCATATCGGCGATCAGGCGGCTGAAGACGGCATCGAAGCCCATCTCCATCGCGTCGCGGACGATTTCCGGCTCCCGCACCAGGCAAGCGGTCAGGAACGGCGAGTTGCCGAAGGCGGCGTCGAGCAGGGGCGCGGCGGGGCCGTCGAGCGCGCCGCGCATATAGGCGGCAAGGCCGGGATCGGCGCAGGCGGCGGCGCTTTCCAGCCAGCGTTCCCGCCCCAAATCGCGCTGGGCGGCGTCGCCGGGCCGGGGCATGGATGTTTCCCTTTGAAACTTTGGCTTGTTCATGGCGCTTCGCTATGCTTGCCTCCGCTAAAGAGACGATCGTCAGAGACGATCGTCCGATATCGGCGGTTATCGATTTTCAGCTATCATAACCGTTTACGTCCCGATGTTCCGTTTCGAAGAGCGGATGAGGGGCGCAGGCAGACGGGCGCGACAGGGAGCGTCGGGTGGTCCACGGCACGGTCCGAAGTTTTTTTCAGCTCCTCGGCGCTCTTGTTCTGACCGCCCTGATCCTTTTGGCGGGGTTGGTGTGGCGCCTGTCGCTGGGGCCGATCGCCCTGAACAGCCTGACCCCCTATGTGGAAGCGGCGCTGTCGGCCGAGGACGGCACCTATCGGACCAAGATCGACGGCACGCAACTGGCCCTGGGCGACGCCGGCCGTCTGCTCGACATCCGGGCGGTCGGGGTCCGGGTCTATGCCGGCGGCGATCAGCCGGTCGCCACCCTGCCCCGGGTCGCGCTGACCTTGAACGGCCGCGATCTGCTGTTGGGGGTGGTGGAGCCGAAATTCCTGGAGCTTCAGGGTCTCAAGGTCCGGCTGGTGCGCGCCGCCGACGGCCGTTTCGAACTGGGCGGCGCCCGCGACCAGACCTTTGACAGAAAGGCGGCGGCGATCCTGTTCGCGGCCATCGCCGGTCCGCCCGTTCCATCGACGTCGGTACGCCGGCTGCAACGTCTGTCGATCGTGAAGGCCGATATCGCCATCGACGACAAAAAGGCGGGGACGGTCTGGCGGATTCCCGACGCCGATATCCGTCTGGAACGGGTGGCGGGCGGGTTGGACGCCACCATCCGCGCCGCCGTGGAACTGGATGGCCATGCCGGGTCCGTGGCGGTCAAGGCCCGCTATCGGCGTGACGGGCAGATTTTGGACGGAACCGCCAATCTCACCCATATCCGGCTGGCGACGCTGGGACGCTGGGACCAATCGGTGGCGGCGCTCTCCGCGCTCGACGTGCCGGTATCGGGCACGATCCGCGCCGAAGGCTCCGTTGCCGGCGGTTTGTCTGCGGTCCATGTCGATCTCGCCGGCGATGCCGGCTGGTTGCGGCTGCCCGAGCCGTTGGCGGTGACCCGGCACATTGCCGGCATCATGATGCGCGGCTCCATCAATCACGGCATGAAACGCGCGCGCATCGACGATCTGACCGTGGATTTCGGCGGACCGATATTGCGGCTTGACGCCGTCATCGACGGTCTTGGCGGTCCCACCACCGTCAATGCCGACACCGACGTCACCAATATGCCGGTCGCCACCCTGATGGGCCTGTGGCCGCAATCCCTGGCCCCCGATCCACGGGCCTGGGTCGCCGACAATATGCGTGACGGCACCTTGCAGGAGGCGAAGGTGACGGTGGCCGCCAGCTCGGCGACCGGCCATATCGCCGACATCCATCTCGACAAGGTCGAGGGACACATGAAAGCCGACGGCATGACCGTCGATTATTTGCGTCCCATGCCGCCGGCCACCAAGGTCGCGGCCACCGCGACCTTCGACGCCCATGCCATGCGCATCCTGTTTTCGGCGGGGCAATGCTGCGGTCTCAAGGTGACCGGCGGGACCGTGGTCCTGTCGGGTCTGGACGGCCCCGACCAGGACGCCGCAATCGATCTGGATATCGCGGGACCCGTGTCCGACGCTTTGGCGCTGATCGATCATCCGCCGCTGCATTATGCGTCGGCGCTGGCGTTGAAGGGCAAGGCTGGCGGGATGGTCGATACCCGGCTGCATCTGACCTTTCCCCTGATCAAAAGCCTGAAGGCGGTCGACATGGGGGTGGGCGCCCATGTGGTTCTGGCCGATGCCAGCCTGACTCGCGCCGCTTTGGGGCTCGATATGACTCATGGCGCCCTTGTCGCCGACATCAACGGCAAGGCGATGACGGTCGCCGGCACCATGAATTTGGGCACCATTCCCACGCGTTTGACCTGGACCGATCAATTCAGCGCGGGCGACCAGCCGTCCCGCAATCGCTATGTGATCGAAATGAAGCAGGTGGATGGTGCCCAGCGCCGGATGCTGGGATTGGACGGACCGCCTTTCGATGCGCCCTGGCTGGTGGGGCTGATCGGGGTCAAGGCCGTCATTCAGACGCAAAGGGGGCGCGGGACGGCCGATCTGGTGCTCGATCTGTCGCCGGCCCGCATGGATTTGCCGGGTCTGGGGTGGCACAAGGAAACGCGGACCACCGGCACGGCCCGCATCGCCGTCGCCCTGAAAAACGATCATGTGGTCGCCATCCCCCGTTTCGACGTCACCGCCGGCGATCTGACCGCGTCGGGATCGGTGGCGTTCGACGGCGCCGACAAGGTCCGCACCGTTCGATTGCGAAAGCTGGCCTATGGTCGCAGCGATTTGAACGCCACCATCGGGGTGGCGCCGTCGGGGCAGCTCGATATTTCGGCGTCGGGTAAAAGTTTCGACGCCCAGCCGATGCTGGCCGCATCGTCATCGTCATCGTCGTCGAAAGACGACGCGACGGCGCGGTCGCTGCGTGTGACCGCCGCCTTCGGCAAAGTCTGGCTGTCAGGCAAGGGGCATGTCGACGATGTCACCCTGGACGCCCGGCGCGAGGGCGACAAGTGGGTGAGCGGACGCTTCGACGGCAAGCTGGTGAGCGGCAAAAGCCTGTCGGCGGTGTTGCAGCGGGATGCCGACGGACACCGCGCCCTGCACATGGAGTCGGACGATGCCGGTGGAGTCCTGCGCGCCTTCGATCTTTACGACGACATGATCGGCGGCCGCCTGGCGGTCGATGGAATCCTGAACGACGCCACCGGGCAGGGGATGAAGGGCGAAGTCCATATTCATGATTACAGCGTGGTTCACACGCCGGTTCTGGCCCGGCTGTTGTCGGTCGCCGCGCTGACGGGGATCGGCAATCTGTTGCAGGGAAAGGGGATCGCCTTTTCCACCCTGACCATCCCCTTCACCTTCGACGGGGCGCGGCTGACCGTGACCAACGCGCGGGCCTTCGGGACGGCGCTGGGTCTGACCGCCGACGGCCAGATCGATACCGCGTCCGGGCAGATGGCCCTGAACGGGACCATCGTTCCGGTTTACGCGATCAACAGTTTGCTGGGGCGGGTCCCGCTTTTGGGGTGGTTGGTCACCGGCGGGCAAAAAGGCGGCGGCATCGTCGCCTTCAATTTCAGCATGAGCGGATCGACCGCCCATCCCGATATCGACGTCAATCCGCTATCGGCGCTGACGCCCGGTTTCCTGCGGCAGATATTTTCCATTTTCAATACCGGCCTGGCCCCAGTGGCCAAGCCGGAAAAGCCGGCGCCGTTCAAACCGGAATCCGAAGACGCCGCTCCGCCATCGGCAAAATGATTTATTCGACCGTTTCCGACTGATCCGACGGTTCGACGGTGTCGGTCGTCTCGGCGATATCCTCGACCGGAGCGACCAGACCGCTGCGGGGCCGGGCCAGGGTGATGGCCTTTTCGATGTCGGCTTCGGAGCACAGGCCCAGGGTCACCGGATTGCGCGGCTTGATGTTGGCGGCGTTCCAATGGGTCTTGTCGCGGACCGACTGGATGGTCGGCTTGGTGGTGCCGATCAGCTTGCAGATCTGGGCGTCGGACAATTCCGGGTGGTGCTTGAGAATCCAGGCGATGGCGTCGGGGCGATCCTGGCGCTTCGACACCGGGGTATAGCGCGCGCCTTTGGGTTTGGCGCGCGGCTGCGGATAGTCGGTGATGTTGATCTTCAGGCGGCGGTCGGGATCGGCTTCGCAGGCTTCGATTTCCCCACGCGGAATCTGGCCGTTGGCCACCGGGTCCAGCCCGACGATGCCGGTCGCCACTTCGCCATCGGCGATGGCCTGGACCTCCAACGGGTGCAGGCCGCAAAAATCCGCGATCTGTTCGAATGTCAAAGCGGTGTTCTCGACGAGCCAGACGGCAGTCGCCTTGGGCATGAGCGGCAGAGCCATAAATCCTCCTAACAAACGGCCTCGCACGGGACCCGCAGGTCCCGGCACCATCGGCGTCGGCGTCCCCCCAGGAAATGCGCCGCTAGTTATAGGGGACGCCTTCCAGTCGGTCAAATGGGGGTATGGCATAAGAGCCCGACCCGAAAATCGCCATGGCGGCCTGCAAATGGCGGTTTTCTGCGCATCCGCTGCTCACGTACATGAAGTACGCTCCGCTGCGGGTCTCGA
>JAJZUL010000017.1 GCA_021848545.1 Pseudomonadota bacterium | reverse complement strand
TCGCCATGGCGGCCTGCAAATGGCGGTTTTCTGCGCATCCGCTGCTCACGTACATGAAGTACGCTCCGCTGCGGGTCTCGAAAACCGCCATTTTCGGCTCACCCTGACGATTTTCGGGTCGGGCTCTAAGCGCGCGCGTCCGCGCGCTTGGCCGCTCGCTCAATGTTCGCGGAGCGACGCGTCCAAGATTTAGCCAGACGTTTCAGATTTCAGGCTGGTCAAGCGGGTCCCGGTCAGACGCCCGGCGGCGATTCAGCGAACGAAAATGCGGACTTCGTTGCTCTGGGCGGTCTCGCTGGTGCTGGCCGACCGACGAATGCGGCCGGCGGGCAGGCCCATGGACCGCAGGGTCTGGACGACGCGGTCGGCATCGCGCCGGGCGGTGGCGGCGTCCAGCGCCTGCTGGCCGGGGGTGCTGCCGACCGGCGAAACCGCGACGATCCCGAACGAGGCGTTCGGACGCCGGTTCAAGGCGCTTTTGACGGCCGCGTAAAGCGGTCCCTCATAATTGACGAAAGGGCGGTCGAACCGGATGGTGACCAGGGGCGTGTCGGTGGCCGCCGGGGGCAGGGGCTGGGACGTCATATAGGCGGCCGGCGAATACCCGCCGGACCCAACCAGCGACCCGTCGAACAGCTGGCCGTTCTTGATGGCGATGGCCAGGGTGTTGAGGTTCTGGTGCTCGGCGGCGATGTATTGCTGCTGGCGGGTGATGTCCGTGTTGAGCTCGCTCAGCAGGCGCTCGATGAAGACGGTGGTCCGATTGGTATCGTCGGCCAGGGCCTGAAGCTGCCGGTGGTCCGCATCCACCGCGCCCGACAATTGATCGGCGGCGTGAATGGAATCCAGCAGATAGGCGGCCAGGGCCGAAGACGACGTGACCGAGTTGGACAGGCGGCTCATTTTGAGAACGTCGTCGCCGATGGCGTTCAACTGGCTCTGCGCCGTGTTCCACTGCCGGACGAGAATGGGATTGCCGCGCGTCGTCCCCACCTGAAGGCGGGCGCTGATGGCGGCGATGGTCCCGTGATACTTCTCGGAATCCCGCATGGTCTCATCGCGGATCGCCTGCAATTCGTGCGCCTGCTGACGCAAGGTCAGTCGCAGCCGGCGCAAATCGTGGCGCAGGCCGATGACCTTTTTCCCCACGAAGGTTCCGGTCGGAGCCCCGTCGCTGACCGGCGGCGGCGTCAGTTTCGCGGTCGTCGGAGCGGGCGTGGCCGAAGCGCTGCTTGTAGCGACGGTCTTTCCAGCCGTCTCCGATGATGGAAACAGCGAATTCTGAGCGAATGAACAGCCGCCCACCAGAAAGACCGCGCTTAACACCGCGGCATGCATCGTTCTCAAGGCCATTGGGACCGTCTACCTTTACTCGCCAGTACGGATCAGACCCGTCGGGACAGCAAACCGCAACACTTCGGAAAAAACAGGAATTTGCCCCCCGCCAATCGTTGGCGGATTTTACGCAAACCGTTGATGTCTCACAAGCAGCTTTCGTAATCCCCCAGGGCGGCACCGTATCATTCATTGCCGGAAAACCGTTCACTTTTATCGTCCGGACGCCGCCGGACGCCCAAAAAAAGCCGGGTACGGGCGTATTTTGAAAGGGCGCGCAATATGCCTTGCGATGCGCCCCGGCTTTGTGTAACTTCCCTCCCTCGCCGGACGGGACACCGTCCGGCCCGTGGCGCCCGTAGCTCAATTGGATAGAGCATCAGACTACGGATCTGAGGGTTAGGAGTTCGAATCTCTTCGGGCGCGCCACTTCCCCCCGCATTCTCCCTTTGCCCCTGTCACCGGCCCATGCTGCGACACCAGCGCGTCGCGGTCCGGGCGTGGTCGTCGAAATCCCTCGTTATTTTATGGTCATTTTATGGTCGTGACGGTGGGGCGCCGGTCGGACTTCGTGTCCCGCGAGAACGGCCCGGGGGCGTTCAGGCCCGGAAATACGCTGAAAACGGGATGGCGGGCGGGTTCCCGGGCGGGCTGGAAACAATATTGAAGAGGCCGGGAAACGACGGCGGAACAACGCCTTGTCCGTAACGCACGGCGGCGTATGGCGGGCTTCCCGTTCCACAGGCTTGATTCTGGCGCCGCAGGGGCGTCTTATACGGACCGGTCGTCCTCCGGGATGGCCGCTCTATCCGGTCCTCAGCCATTGCCAGCCGGTCTCAAGAAGCTGGCCGCCGAGTTCACTGGTAAAGCCGACACGTCGCGATATCCTTACAGACCTGTACGCATGCATCGTTTCGCAAATCCCGCCCGTTTCCTCCGCATCGCCAATGCCGTCTATCCCTGGCTGGTCGCCGCGACCTTCCTGCTGATGGCCGCCGGCCTGTGGTTCGCCCTGTTCGATTCGCCCCCCGATTACCAGCAGGGCGATTCGGTCCGCATCATGTACATTCATGTGCCGTCGGCCTGGATGGGGATGTTCTGCTACACCGCGATGGCGGTGTTCAGCGCCATGGCGCTGATCTGGAAGCATCCCCTGGCCGATCTTCTGGCGCGGGCCACCGCGCCCATCGGTGCGGGCTTCACCTTCGTCTGCCTGGTCAGCGGATCCTTGTGGGGCAAGCCCATGTGGGGCGCCTATTGGGTGTGGGATGCGCGCCTGACCAGCATGCTGATCCTGTTCTTCCTGTATCTCGGCTATATGGCTCTGGCCAACGCCTTCGACGATCCGATCCGCGGCCAGAAGGCGGCGGCGATCCTGGCGGTGGCCGGGTTCGTCAACATTCCGATCATCAAGTTTTCGGTGGATTGGTGGCATACCCTGCACCAACCCTCCAGCTTCAGCCTGTTTGCCGCCAAGCATTCCGATATCGCCCCCAGCATGTTGCTGCCGCTGGGGCTGATGGCGCTGGCGTGCCAGACCTACTACTTCATGGTGCTGATCTTAAGAGCGCGGGCCGAAATCGCTTCGGCCAAGATTCGCACCATCCGCATGGCCCAGGTCCATGCCGCCGGCGGAGGGGAGTAGGAGATGGACGCGGTAAAAATCTATCTCGCCATGGGCGGTTACGCTGTGTACGTATGGCCGTCCTACGCCCTGTTCGCGGTGGTGGTGGTGGGGCTTCTCATTTCGTCGTTACGGGGGGCGCATCGCCGCGAGGCCGAATTGGATCGGCTTCGTTCCAGTCGGCGCGACCAAAATGGTCGCGCCAATACCGCCGCCGGACAGGAGGATGAATGACCCGAAAGCGTCGTCGGCTTTATTTCGTCATTGTCGGCATGTTGGCGCTGGGCACGTCGGTCGGACTGGTCCTTAATGCCATCAGCTCCGACATCGTCTTCTTCTACAGTCCGACCCAGCTTCTGACCAAGCACATCCCCCTGGGCGAACGGTTTCGCATCGGCGGATTGGTCCAGCGCGGGACCTTGGTCAAGGACGGCAAGACGGTGACGTTCCGCGTAACCGATCACACCAATTCCGTACCGGTCACTTACACCGGCATTCTGCCTGACCTGTTCCGCGAAGGTCAGGGGGTGGTGGCCGAGGGACGCATGGAACCCGATGGCGTGTTCCACGCCACCGAGATTTTGGCCAAGCACGACCAGAAATATATGCCGCCTCAAGTTGTTGAAGAGCTGAAGAAGCATGGCGAGTGGAAGGGAGGTTGAGGTCAAATGATTACGGAAATCGGCCATTTTGCCCTGATCCTTGCACTGGCGGTCGCCGTGGTGCAGGCCATCGTTCCCCTGATCGGCGCCAGCCGCGGCGACGTCGCCTGGATGCGGGTGGGCGGCACCGCCGCCACCGTCCAGTTCCTCTTGATCTTCATCGCCTTCCTGGCCTTGATGCACGCCCAGGTCACTCTTGATTTCTCAGTCCTCAACGTCGTCCAGAATTCCCATACCCACAAGCCGATGCTGTACCGCATCACCGGCGTGTGGGGATCTCACGAAGGATCGCTGCTGCTGTGGGTCACCATCCTGTCCCTGTTCGGGATGGCGGTGGCCGTGTTCGGCCGCAATCTGCCGCCGGGGCTGAAGGCGCGCACCCTTTCGGTGCAGGCGATGGTGGGCGTCGGTTTTCTGACCTTCTGCCTGCTGGCCTCCAATCCCTTCCTGCGGGTCAACCCGGCGCCGATCAACGGCGACGGCCTCAACCCGCTGCTCCAGGACCCGGGTCTGGCTTTCCATCCGCCCTTCCTCTATCTGGGCTATGTCGGCCTGTCGGTGGCGTTCTCGTTCGCCGTCGCCGCCCTGATCGAGGGCAAGGTGGACGCGGCCTGGGCACGCTGGGTGCGCCCCTGGACCCTGGCGGCCTGGACCTTTCTGACCATCGGCATCGCCGGCGGCGCCTGGTGGGCCTATTACACCCTGGGCTGGGGCGGTTGGTGGTTCTGGGACCCGACCGAAAACGCCTCCTTCATGCCATGGCTGATCGCCACCGCACTGCTTCATTCGGCGATCGTGGTCGAGAAGCGTGATTCCATGAAGGGATGGACCGTTCTGCTGGCCATCATCGCCTTCGGTTTCTCGCTGTTGGGAACCTTCCTGGTGCGCTCGGGCGTGTTGACCAGCGTCCATTCCTTCGCCGTCGATCCCAAGCGCGGCGTCTATATCCTGGGGCTGCTGGTGGCCTATCTGGGCGGCGCTTTCGCCTTGTACGGCATCCGCGCGCCGTCGCTGCGGCTGGGCAACGGCCTGTTTTCGCCGATCTCGCGCGAAGGCGGGCTGCTGCTCAATAACGTGCTGATGGCCACCGGCGCCGCCACCGTCATGCTCGGCACCCTGTATCCGCTGATCGTGCAGGCGGTGGGCGGCGGTAAGATTTCGGTAGGACCGCCCTTCTTCGATTCGGTGTTCGTGCCGCTGATGATGCCCATGCTGCTGGTATTGGGTGTGGGGCCGCTCCTGTCCTGGAAACGGGCCGATCTCGGTGCCGCGTTGGGCCGGGTCAAGCTGGCCGCCGTGATCGCGATCGCCACCGTCATCATCACCTGGTTTGCGCAGGGCGGTTCGCTACGCCTGTGGTGGGCGGCCGGCGGTATGGGTCTGGCCGCGTGGCTGGCGATAGCGAGTTTTCTGGAGCTGGCCGAAAGGCTGCGTCTGTTCCGGGCGCCCTTGGCGGAATCATGGCGCCGGGCCATCCGTTTGCCGCGTTCGGCCTGGGGCATGAGCCTGGCCCATGGCGGGCTGGCCCTGGTGGTCGCCGCCATGTTCGGATCGACCGCCTGGCAATCGCAATCGGTCCAGAATCAGAAGATCGGCCAGACGGTCACCGTGGGCGGCTACGGCTTTACCCTGAAAGGGATCCGTAACGTCAAAGGGCCCAATTACAGCGCCCAGCAGGCGACGTTCGTGGTGACCCAGGACGGCCGGCAGGTGGCGGTGCTGCATCCGCAGCAGCGTCACTTCGTCATGCCGCCGGTTCCCACCACCGACGCCGCCATCCAGGGAACCGTCTTCGGCGACGTTTATGCCGTTCTCGGCGGTCCGGCCGGTCCGGATTCCTGGGTGACCCGCATCTATTTCAATCCGTTGATGCCATGGATGTGGGTCGGCGCGGGCATGTTGGCCCTGGGCGGATTCGCGTCGCTCAGCGACCGTCGCCATCGGGTGGGCGCGCCGAAGCGCGCCCGCGCGGCGGCCACGGCGGCTCATCCGGCTGGAGCGTGACGGACGTGCGACGCCTCGTCTATCTGTTGCCGGTCATCATCGTGCTGGGCATGGCGGCGTTCTTCTACCGCGGCCTGCACATCAATCCGAGCATCATCCCGCCGGTTCTGGTCAACAAGCCGGCGCCGCCGACGGATCTGCCCGGTCTGCCGGGGCATAAGGGTCTGAAAACCGCCGATCTCATGGGGCATGTGTCGGTGGTGGACGTGTTCGGGTCATGGTGCTTCGCCTGCGCCGAGGAACACCCGACCCTGGTCGCCATTTCCAAGACCGACGTGGTGCCGATCTACGGCATCGATTGGGCCGACAAACCGGCCGATGCGATCGCCTGGCTGAAGCGCCATGGCAATCCTTACGCCCGCATCGGCATGGACCCGTCACCGGCCCGGACCGTGGTTGCCTGGGGGGTAACCGGAGCGCCCGAATCCTTCATCATCGATCGCCATGGCATCATTCGGTACAAGCGGATCGGCCCGATCACGCCGGATATCTGGCTTCACACCATGTTGCCGATCGTTCGGGAGTTGCAGCAATGAAACGGATTTTATTGCTTGCCGTTCTTCTGCTGTTTCATTTCGTTACACCCGCCTGGGCGGTGGACCCCGATGAAAAGCTGAAAAACCCGGCCTTGGAATTGCGGGCGGAACGTCTGGGTGACGGTCTGCGTTGTCTGGTCTGTCAGGGCGAATCCATCGAGCAATCCAACGCCGGTCTGGCCAAGGATATCCGGGTGATCGTGCGCCAGCGCATCATGGAGGGCGAGACCAACGCCCAGATCAAACGCTATCTGGTGTCCCGTTACGGTGATTTCATTTTGCTCGACCCGCCTTTCCAGGATCGGACCCTGGTGTTGTGGCTGGGGCCCTTCGCCCTGTTGCTGGTCGGGTTGCTCGGAGCGGGGGGGTATCTGCGCCGCCGATCCCGGTCGCCCACGCCACCCACCCCATTGACGGCTGAGGAAAAACGACGTTTGGACGGTGTGATGCGGCAAGGGGGCGCCTGATGATTTGGGTGATTTTTTCCGCCATGGTGGCGGTGGTTCTGATTGCCCTGGTGGTGCCGCTGGTGCGGGCGCGTTCCGCCGCCATGCCGTCGCGCGCCGCCTATGATTTGATCGTCTTTCAGGATCAATTGGCCGAACTCGACCGCGATATCGAGCGCGGTGTGCTCGATTCCACTCAGGCCGAAGCGGCCCGCATCGAAATTCAGCGCCGGATTCTCGCCGCGGCCGAACAGGGCAAGGAGGCCAAATCGGCCGCCAGCAATGTCATCGCCCGGCGATGGACCATGGTGGCGGCGGTGTTTGTGGTCATCGGCGTACCGGCTTTGACCTTTGGGATGTATTCCCGGTTGGGCTCCCCCAATCTACCCGATCAGCCCTATGCCGACCGGGTGGGCAAGATCAAGGCGATCCAAAGCCAGATCGATCGCGTCGAGCAGATGGTGCAGCATCTGACGGACCATCTGAAAAAGGATCCCAAGGATGGGCATGGCTGGGCCATGCTGGGACGCAGCCTCAGGGTGCTGGGCCGCCCCCGGGCGGCGCGCGCCGCTTATCGCAAGGCGCTGCCGCTGTTGCCGGGAGACGAGCAGGTGCGGATGGAATACGCCGAACTGCTGATGGAGGATTTGTCGCCCAGCGCTCCGCTGCCGCCCGAATTCGTTCGGGTCATGCGCCAGGTGCTGGCCATTGATCCCAAAAGCGTCAACGCGCTCTATTTCGTCGGTCTGGCCGAGGCTCAGGACGGTCATCCCGAAAAAACCAAGGTATTGTGGACCCGGCTCCTGGCCAACCTGCCGCCCAATTCGGCGACGGCGCGGGCCGAGATCACCAAGGAGCTGAAAGCGCTGCCGTAAAGCGCCAAGACACCGGATCGGCGCCCCGGCGGGCGGTCGATCCGGTGTTCGCGTCTCTACCCGTGCTTACGGTTGCGGGTGGCGTGACAAGGCCCTCCGCTACTTTCCCTCGTAAAAGATTTGGAGCAGGGTCGCCCTTGCTCCAAATCTCGTATCGTGTGGTTCCACCCTGTTCGGGCAAAAACCATGCGGAAATAAGGGGAGCCACGGCTCTGGCCGCGGCGCGTGGCGATTATTCCGTCGCCTGCCGCAACGCGGCGGCGGTGGCCCAGGGTGCCAGCGCCAGGGCGGCGAACAACATACCGCCCAAAATCGCGAGGTAGGAGCCGATCGGCATGCCCAGGATGGCGGCGTCGATGGCGCCCACTCCAAACACCAGCACCGGAATGGTCAGCGGCAAAATCAACAGAGACAGCAGCACTCCGCCGCGCCGGGCGCCCAGCACCAGGGCGGCGCCGACGCCCCCCAGCAGCGAGAGGATCGGCGTGCCCACCAGCATGGTCAGCAGCAGGGCGCCGAACCCGGCCGCGTTGAGATGCAGGAAGATGGCCAATAGCGGCGCCGCCGCCAGTAGCGGCAGACCGGTGGTCAGCCAATGGGCGGTGACCTTGGCGGCGACCACCAGTTCCAACGGGGTCGGGGTCAGCACCAGCAGTTCCAGGGACCCGTCCTCGTAATCGGCCTGAAACAGGCGATCCAGGGACAGCATCGCCGCCAGCAGCGCGGTCACCCATAGAACGCCGGGAGCGACCCGTTCCAATACCGACGCTTCCGGGCCGATGCCGAAGGGAAACAACACCACGGTCAGGATGAAGAAGGTCACGACCATGACGCTGTCCGACCCCTGGCGCAGCGCCAGACGGAGATCGCGCCGGACGATATCGAGGAAGCGGATCATGGGCGCCGCCGGTGGAAAAATCCGTGGGTGCTGGTGTCCGGCGTCACAGCAAAATCTCCGACAATTCGGGCGAGGGCGCAAAGGAATCGAGCTGTAAAACCCGATGACCGGGCAGATCGATGTCGGTATGGGTGGACAGCACCGCCATGCCGCCTTCGGCGCAATGGCGCTGCAGCAATTTTTCCGTGACCCCGACCGAATGGCGGTCCAGGGCGGTGGTCGGTTCGTCGAGCAGCCACAAAGGCGCGGGCGCGGCCAACAGCCGCGCCAGATTGGCCCGCCGTTTCTGGCCGGCCGAAAGCATGCGGCCGGGGACGCCGGCCAGCCGGGTCAGGCCGAACGCCTCCATCGCGGCGGCGACGGCCTCGTCCGCCTGATCGTCGGGTCGGTGCAGCCGCGCCCAGAAGCGCAGATTTTCGGCCACCGACAGCACCGCTTTGATGGCATCGTGATGGCCGACATAATGAAGACGCGCCGCATGGCTTTCCGGGTCGTTGGCCAGAACCTCGCCGCTCCAGGCGATGGAGCCGGAGAAGGGCCGCAACAGACCCGCCATCACCCGCAGCAGGCTTGATTTGCCCGAGCCGTTGGGACCCAGCAGCACCAGGGCTTCGCCTGGGGCGATGCTGAAATTGAGGCCGGTGAAGATGACGCGACCGCCCCGGACGCAAATCAGATTGCTACCGGTGAAGGCGACGGAAGGGGACGACCCGGAGGAAGCGCTGCTCATGGCGGAAACATGGCAGAAGCCGCTCGCCGGAGCAATGGCGCAGGCCCCCGCTTTCGACCACCGGCACCTGGAGGAGCGTGAGCGACGACTATGCGCCCGAAGCGGAGCGGAGCACCAAGACTCGCGCGCCGCAGCGCCCGCAGGGCGCGAGGACAGCCAAGCGAGCGGATGCGAGCGCCGGCGCCTGAGGCCCGATCAACAAACGAAACGGCCGGCGCAGGGGGGTGCGCCGGCCGTCTAGGTCCCAGATTGTCCACCGGAGGGGTCCGATAACGGGGGACAACATGCTTGGGACCGTAATGACGAATAATTGAACACCCGAATATGGCGATTTTGTGGGTGCGCCGCACACAATACGATCGTCATATGTGATATCCACTCTATATACCCTGTCCAGGCGCATGGTCGTGGCCCCCTGGACAGGGCTCGAAATTTATGGTGTAAGCCCCGCATGATAGCGTCGTCGCGCCGACGTCCCACCCCATCACCGGGAAAGGTCCCCATGTCCGCCATTGGCCATGACACCCTGAAGACCCGTCGCACCCTGACCGTCGGCGGCCGGGCGGTCGATTATTTCAGCCTTGGCGCCGCGGCGGCGGAATTGGGCGACCTGTCGCGCCTGCCGGTTTCGCTCAAGGTGCTGCTGGAAAATCTGCTGCGCTTCGAGGACGGGCGGTCGGTAACCGTTGATGATTTGCGGGCGGTTGCCGCCTGGACCCAGGATCGGGGTCGGGCCGGGCGCGAGATCGCCTATCGTCCCGCCCGGGTGCTGATGCAGGATTTCACCGGCGTGCCCGCCGTGGTCGATCTGGCCGCCATGCGCGATGCCGTGGCCGCCCTGGGCGGCGATCCCCAGCGGATCAACCCGCTGTCGCCGGTCGATCTGGTCATCGACCATTCGGTGATGGTCGACCATTACGGCACCAAGGACGCGCTCGATCGCAACATGGCGATGGAATTCCGCCGCAACGGCGAGCGCTACGCTTTTTTACGCTGGGGCCAGTCGGCCTTCGCCAATTTCCGGGTGGTACCCCCGGGCACCGGCATCTGCCACCAGGTCAATTGCGAATATCTGGCCCGCGTGGTGTGGACCGTGTCCGACGGCGGGCGCGAATTGGCCTATCCCGACACCCTGGTGGGCACCGACAGCCACACCACCATGGTCAACGGCATGGCGGTCCTGGGGTGGGGCGTGGGCGGCATCGAGGCCGAGGCGGCGATGTTGGGCCAGCCCATTTCCATGCTTGTGCCGGAAGTGGTGGGCGTGCGCGTCAGCGGCGCCATGCGCGAAGGCGTGACCGCCACCGATGTCGTGCTGACCGTCACCGAGATGCTGCGCAAGAAGGGCGTGGTCGGCAAATTCGTCGAATTCTTCGGTCCCGGCCTGGATGGGCTGGCCTTGTCGGACCGTCTGACCATCGCCAACATGGCGCCCGAATACGGAGCCACCTGCGGCTTTTTTCCGGTGGACGAGGAAACCGTCCGCTTCCTGCGATTCACCGGCCGCGACGAAAATCAGGTGGCCC
Source organism: Pseudomonadota bacterium (assembly GCA_021848545.1). Lineage (GTDB taxonomy): Bacteria > Pseudomonadota > Alphaproteobacteria > Rhodospirillales > Magnetospirillaceae > JAJZUL01. Next base: position 50,922 of record JAJZUL010000017.1, on the reverse strand, counting down.
TGGTCGAAGCCTATGCCCGGGAACAGGGCATGTGGCGCGATTCCACCACCCCCGAGCCGCTCTTCTCCGACAGCATGGAGCTTGATCTCGGCGCCGTCGAACCGTCGCTGGCGGGGCCGAAACGGCCTCAGGACCGGGTGCCGTTGGCCGGCGTCAGGACCGCTTTCGCGGCGGCCCTGCCGACGCTTCAGGCCGGCGCCGATCCGGCGACCAAGGTGGCTTTGTCCGATGGGCGGGGTAGCCTGGGCCATGGCGATGTGGTGATCGCCGCCATCACGTCGTGCACCAATACCTCCAACCCCAACGTCATGGTCGCCGCCGGCCTGCTGGCCGAAAAGGCGGTGGCCCGGGGGCTTGCCGCCAAGCCGTGGGTAAAGACCTCGCTGGCGCCGGGGTCGCAGGTGGTGTCCGACTATCTGGATGCCGCCGGCCTGACGCCGGCGCTGGATGCGCTGGGTTTCGCCCTGGCCGGCTATGGGTGCACCACCTGCATCGGCAATTCCGGTCCCCTTGACGAGCCGGTGGCGCACGCCATCGAGGACAGCAACCTCGTGGTGGCGGCGGTCCTGTCCGGCAACCGCAATTTCGAGGGCCGCATCAGCCCGCTGGTGAAGGCCAATTACCTGGCCTCGCCGCCTCTGGTGGTCGCCTATGCCATCGCCGGAACCATGAATATCGATCTGGCCACCGAACCGCTGGGCAGCGGGTCGGACGGCAAGCCGGTGTTCCTCAAGGACATCTGGCCGACCAAGGCCGAAATCGACGGGGCCATCGGCCGCGCGCTGTCGGCGGACTCCTATCGGCGCCGCTATGCCGATGTGTTCAAGGGCCCCAAGGCCTGGCAGGCGGTAACCACCACCGGCGGCGACACCTACGGCTGGGACGCCGCCTCGACCTATATCAAGAACCCGCCTTACTTCACCGGGATGGAAAAGACGGCGCCGGCGGCGCTGGCCGACATCAAGGGCGCGCGGCCCCTGGCCATTCTGGGCGATTCCATCACCACCGACCATATCAGCCCGGCCGGCGCCATCAAGGCGGCCAGCCCCGCCGGCCACTATCTGAGCGAGCACGGCGTCGCCGTCGAGGATTTCAATTCCTACGGCTCGCGCCGCGGCAATGACGACGTGATGGCGCGGGGCACCTTCGCCAATGTGCGCCTGCGCAACGAAATGGCGCCGGGCACCGAGGGCGGCATGACCCGCTACCGGGGCGAAGGCGAGGCGATCACCATTTTCGACGCCGCCGAGCGCTATCGGGCCGAAAACGTGCCCCTGGTGGTGATCGCCGGCAAGGAATACGGCACCGGCTCGTCCCGCGATTGGGCGGCGAAGGGCCCCGCTCTTCTGGGTGTGCGGGCGGTGATCGCCGAAAGCTTCGAACGTATCCACCGCTCCAATCTGGTGGGAATGGGTATTTTGCCGTTGCAGTTCAAGGACGGCACCGACCGCAAATCCTTGAAACTGGACGGTACCGAGATCTTCGATATCGCCGGGCTGTCCGCCGGACTGACGCCCCGCCAGGATCTGAGTGTGACCATCACCCGCAAGGACGGGTCCAAGAGCGCGGTCTCGGTTCTGTGCCGTATCGATACCCTCGACGAAGTGGATTATTACCGTCACGGCGGCATCCTGCGCGCGGTGTTGCGCAGTCTGGTGGCCTGACGGAATCTGATGTCGGCGGTTGCGATGATCGGGCGCGGCGCCCGATCATCGCAACCCCGCTGGCGGTGTCGAAGCCGGATTCCATTGGAATTCGCTACCGTCCCGTTGTGATCGTCGACGCCTTTCGGGCAGCCGGTCACGGCTTTCGCCATTGCCACCGTTCCCAACCCACGCCGCAACCATCGAGATCAGTCTGAGGTTGCCATGTCCATCCGTACGGCCGGCCTTGCGGCCGCCATCTTTTCGGTCGCTACCGCCAGTCCCGCTTTCGCCCAGACCGCCGCCGCGCCGGTGGCCGACAGCGGCGCCACCGCCTGGGTTCTGCTTTCGGGCGTTTTGGTGCTGTTCATGACCATCCCCGGCCTGGCCCTGTTCTATGGCGGCATGGTCCGCAAAAAGAACGCGCTCGCCATCGCCAATCAGAGCTTCGCCATCACCTGTCTGGTGACCCTGTTATGGATCGTGGTGGGCTACAGCCTGGCCTTTACCGGTAAGAACGAGTGGATCGGCGGCTTTTCCCGCGTCATGGGCCGGGGCATGACCGACGGGTCCATGGTCGGGCATATCCCGGAATCGGTGTTCATGTTCTTTCAGATGACCTTCGCCATCATCACGCCGGCGGTCATCACCGGCGCCTTCGCCGACCGGATGAAATTTTCGGCTCTGCTGCTGTTCAGCGGTCTGTGGCTGCTGGCGGTCTATTGTCCGGTCGCCCATTGGGCCTGGGCGGCCAATCCCGTCACCGGCGCCCCGGTGGGTTTCCTGGCCAAGCGGGGTCTTCTGGATTTCGCCGGCGGTACGGTGGTCGAGATCAATTCCGGCGTCGCCGGCCTGACCGCCGCCTTGTTTCTGGGACCGCGCAAGGGATTCGGCCACGACAATATGGCGCCCCACAATCTGATGCTGACCTTGGTGGGCGCGTCGATGCTGTGGGTCGGCTGGATCGGCTTCAATTCGGGTTCGGCCGCCGCCGCCGACGGCCATACCGGCATGGCGGTGCTGGCCACCCAGATCGCCGCCGCCGCCGCCGGCATGGCCTGGATGGCCGCCGAATGGATGAAGGGCGGCAAGCCTTCGGTTCTGGGCATTCTGTCGGGGGCGGTCGCCGGTCTGGTGGCCATCACCCCGGCCTCGGGCTATGTGTCGCCCGGCGGCGCGCTGATCATCGGTCTGATCGCCGGGTTCCTGTGTTATTGGGGCTCGACCAGCCTGAAGCACGCCCTGAAATATGACGACGCGCTGGACGCGTTCGGCGTCCATGGCATCGGCGGCATGGCCGGCACGTTGCTGACCGGCGTGTTCGCCGTGAAGATCATCGGCGGTACGCCGGGTCTTCTGGAAGGCAACGTCCATCAGATGGTGGTACAGGCCGAAGGGGTGGGCATGACCATCGTCTTTACCGCGGTGATGACCTTCGTTCTGCTGAAAATCGTCGATCTCGTCATCGGCTTGCGGGTCTCGCCCCAGGTCGAAATCGAGGGCCTGGACATGGCGCTGCATGGCGAAACATTGCATTGAGGCCAGAGGCGGAACGGGAAAACCCCGTTCCGCCTTTTCCCGTCCTTGACGTTATTTCAGGGTTCCGGTCACGCCCTGCGTTATTCAGCCGGGCTCCAGGGAGGCCGGAATGGTTGATGCCGAATATCGCAACGAACCGGCTGTTTCGCTCCTGGCCTGGGGTGTGATGCCGCGTCTGATTTTGGCGCTGGCGTCCGCGGCCTACGCCGAAGTCGGCGGCATCGCGCCCGCCTATACCGCCATGTTCCGCCACAACGTGCCGCTGCTGGTGGCGGCGATGCTGCGCAACCGGTCCCTGCCGGCGGGAAAGCCGGGAAAATAAGGAAAGCGGATACGGGGGGCAGGTTAGAGTTTGATGCCCTAAATGGGCATCACACTCTAACCCGTTTTGTTTTTCCCTCTGCCTAAGTGCGCGCGTCCGCGCGCTTGGCCGCGCCCTCAATGGGCGCAAGAGCGGCGTTAAGGCACGCCGCTCTAAATCTGCCCGCCCGCCGTTTCGTCGTCGGGCTTGCTGAGCTGGGCGTGCTCGAACCGGGTCAGATCGTTCTGACGGATCAAGGTCCGGATATCGTGGACGTAGGTCCGCCCGATTTCCGAATAAGCCTCCAGGGCCAACGCCAGCCGTTCGCCGTTGAGATGACCGCCGCGCGCGCGCGCCTCGGCGCGGATGCGCCGGAACGCCGCATAGGCCGGGTGGGTGTTCAGCGTGTGGACGTAGAAACGCACCGCCGCCAGCAGATTCGGGAACGAGGCCAGAACGGCTTCCTTGCCGTTATCGGCGGCGAAGGTCAGGCCGAACACGTTGTGATAGACGCGGGCGCGGAGCGACGTGCCCCATCCGGTTTCCATGGCCGCCTGGGCCAGGGCCAGGGACGGCGGCACCACGTCCACCCGGTACAGAAGGCGCCGGACCACCTGCATATTCGCGGTCCCGTTCCAAGGCACGTTGTAATTCTCGGCAAGGGTGCCCAGCCATCCCATATCCTCGTTCGACAGCGGTTCGCCGGTCCGTATGGCGGATGCGATGTCCTTCAGACGGGCGCGCTTGGCGGCCACGGCCTCGTCCACCTTCAGCACCAGCGGCAGCATCACCCGCAGGAATACGGCCTTGCGCCGGGACAGGTTGGTGACGTCCGCCATGTTCGACGGCATGGAATGGAGCAGCAGGCGCGGCACTTCGGCGCCGTCGGCCACGGCGTTGAGCTTATAGCCGATCCGCGTCATGGCCGGCCCCAGCCGGGTGGCACTCTTGGTGTCGCGGGCCGGCAAAACCGGGCCGGCCGCTACGGCCACCTGTGACGCCGGGGCGGGGGCGTGATGCCGGCCCCAGGCCACGAGCCCGATCTGAACCAGAACCGCTGACGACAAAACGACGCCCACGGTTCGGATGAGAGGGGAGCGATGGTTGTACATGGGGTATCCATATACGGCGGCCATCGCCCAAAAGCAAGAGTTTGGGCCGCTAAGGTAGGTACACCCTACCCATAGGGCTTGTTTTTTTCTACTCCACCTGCTGGACGCCGAGGATTTCCGGCACGTAATAGCGCAGCATGTTTTCAATGCCGTTTTTCAGGGTGGCGGCCGAGCTGGGGCAGCCCGAGCACGATCCCTGCATGCGCAGATAGACGATGCCGTTTTCATAGCGGCGGAAGATGATGTCGCCGCCATCCTGGGCCACGGCGGGGCGGACGCGGGTTTCGATCAGTTCGCGGATCTTGACCACGACCTCGCTGTTGTCCTCGTCATCCTCGTAGGTCACGGGGGCGACGCCGCCTTTGATGGCCGGGTCGTTGGATTCGTAATGGGCGACGATGGCGGCCAGCACCTGCGGCTTCAAAGCCGCCCAATCGGCGTTCCCGGCCTTGCCCACGGTGACGAAATCGGCTCCCAGAAACACGCTGGCGACGCCGGGCACGGCGAACAGGCGCGTGGCCAGGGGCGAATTGGCGGCGGTCGACGGGCTCGGGAAATCGGCGGTACCGGTGCCCATCACGTCGCGGCCGGGCAGGAATTTGAGGGTGGCGGGATTGGGGGTGGGCTCGGTCTGGATGAACATGGCGTGTCCTTGGAACCTGTGGGAAAGGGGAAATACGAATCGGTCGCCTCGCACGCCCGAGCCCGTATCGCCCTCAACCTGCAAAAGGCCGGGCGTTTTCGGGCGTGAAGTCGGATCGTGCGCCACCGAAGCCGCGTCATGATCTACATGGATCGGCGCCGCGCGCGTGTCAAGACGAGCGGCCGGCCCGCTCAGGGTAATCGGGTGAAGGCGCGTTGGAGCGGAGCGACTAGGCCGTTGAGGCCGCCGCAGCGTGCGGAGAGGCTCCATCGGGGCCTCGGAGCGTAAGCGAGGATAGCCCAGGGCGCGGACGCGCCCGCCCGGCGATTGAGGGAAATATACATAATGCAGGGGAAGCGGGGTCACCCGATTCCCCTGCCGGCCCGCTCGGGTGATGGCGTTGATCTGTTTGTCGCCGGGCGTCCCCGGCACCAGGATCGAAATGTCCGGCTGCTCGCCGATCAGTCGAATCGCTTCCACGCGTGGATCGCCTTCGCGGACGTAACGCGAAGGGGTGTGGTTGAGCGGGCCTCGACCTCCATACGCCGTTCCGCCGGACAGCAGCGGATGGGTGCCGGTGAATCCGGTCGTGTTCAGTTCGTTGATGCGCGGATTCCCGGCCCCGTGTAAGAAGGGCCGGGTCACGATCGGCCCTTTGTTCGGCGTCTCCATGTCCCTTGCCCGCTCCATCGCCACCGTCGGCAGCTTCACGCTCCTGTCCCGGATCACCGGGTTGCTGCGCGAAATGATGATCGCCCGCTATCTCGGCGCGGGGACCGTGGCGGACGCGTTTTTCGTGGCGTTCCGCTTTCCCAACCTGTTTCGTTCCCTGTTCGCCGAGGGCGCGTTCAACGCCGCCTTCGTTCCCCTGTTCACCGGCAGCATGACCGCCGGGGGCCGGGACGCCGCGCTGCGCTTCGCCGAGCAGGCCATGGCGGTGCTGGCCCTGACCCTGACCCTGTTCGTCGTCCTGGTCGAATTGGCGATGCCGGTGGCGATGCTGGGTTTGGCGCCGGGTTTCGACGAGGTGCCGGGCAAGATGGCGCTGGCGGTCGAATTGTCGCGGATCTGCTTTCCCTATCTGCTGTTCATTTCGCTGACCTCGCTTCAGGCGGGCATTCTCAATTCGCTCGGCCGCTTCGCCGCCGCGGCGGCGACGCCGATTCTGCTCAACCTCACCGCCATGGCCGGGCTGTGGGCGCTGTCGCCCTATACCCCGACCCCCGGCCACGCTTTGGCCTGGGGCGTGTTCGGGGCGGGGGTGTTGCAATTCTCCTGGCTGGTCTACAGCCTGCGCCGGGCGGGGATACGGCTGAGGCCCGTGCGCCCGCGCCTGACCCCCGAGGTGCGGCTGCTGGCGCGCCGGGTGCTGCCCGGCGCCATCGGCGCCGGCGTCTATCAGGTCAATCTGGTGATCAACACGGTGATCGCCTCGATGGTGGCCAACGGCGCGGTCAGCTACCTCAATTACGCCGACCGGGTCAACCAGCTCCCCCTGGGGGTGGTGGGGATCGCCATCGGCACGGCGCTGCTGCCGCTTTTATCGCGCCAGATCAGGGCCGGCGAAACGGCGGCGGCGCTCGACAGCCAGAACCGCGCCATGGAGGTGGCTCTGCTGCTGACCCTGCCGGCGGCGGCGGCGCTGATGACCATCGCCCAGCCGGTGATCACGCTCTTGTTCCAGCGCGGTTCGTTCACCGCCGCCGACACGGCGGCGACGGCGCCGGCCCTGGTGGCTTTCGCCAGCGGCCTGCCGGCCTACGTTCTGGTCAAGGTGCTGGCTCCCGCTTTTTTCGCCCGCGAGGACACCGCGACCCCGGTCAAGATCGCCGCGGCGGCGATGCTGGTCAATCTGGCCCTCAACCTCGTCCTGATCGCGCCCCTGGCCCATGTCGGTCTGGCGTTGGCGACGGCGCTGGCGTCGTGGTTCAATGTCACCGTGCTGGCGGTGGTGCTGCGGCGGCGGGGGTTTTTCACCATGGACGCCCGTTTGCGCCGCCGGGTGCCGCGCATCGTCTTGGCCGCCGCGATCATGGCCGCCGCCCTGCTGGCCAGCCGCCATCTTCTGGCGCCGGTGGCGGCGCTGCCCCTGGGCCGGCTGTTGCTGGTGCTTTTGCTGATCGGGGTGGGCGGGGTCACCTTCGCCGCTTTCGCCCATGTGCTGGGGGCGGCCCGCCTGTCGGAAATCAAGGCGATGGTGCGGCGTCGTGCGCGATGACCGAATTTTCCGGCCCCACGTCCCCCGCGATTTGATATTATTCGTATATGAGACGACTCTACTGAACGAAGCATGATGCGCATCGCCATTCTCAGTGACATTCACGTGGAAAAAGCGCCCTGGCAGCCGCCGCCGATCGATGCCGATCTGGTGGTGCTGGCCGGCGATATCGGTTGGGGCGAAGAGGGGGTCGGCTGGGCGGCCAGCGCCCTGGCCGGTCATCTGGCCGACAAGCCGGCGGTTTATATCGCCGGCAATCGCGAACATTGGCGCCATCCTCCCGGCGCCGATCCGCGGGGCGCCCTGCGCCGGGCGGCGGCTTCGGTGCCCAATCTCCATTTCCTGCAGGATGACGAAATCATCTTCACCATCAAGGGACGCGCGCTCAGGGTTCTGGGCGCCACCTTATGGAGCGATTACGCTTTGGAAGGCGACAGCGAAGGGGCGATGGAAGTGGCCGAGCGGACCATGCCCGACTACCGCAACGGCAACGGATCGGACGGCAATCGGTTGACGGTGCGCCAGGTGCGCGACTGGAACCGGGCTTCGGTGGATTTTCTGGCCGACCGGCTGGCCGTTTCCCATGACGGTCCGACCATGGTGGTGACCCATCATGCGCCCTCGGCTCAAAGCCTCAAGCACCGCCGTCCCGACCATGTGCCGACGACGGCCTCGGTCACCAGTCTCGAACCCTTGATCCAGTCCGACGGCCCGGCCCTATGGGTCCATGGCCATACCCATTGGGATTGCGATTATCCGGTGGGGGGAACGCGCATTCTGTCCAATCAGCGCGGCGGCCCGGAAAACGAAACCTATCGGCCGATGATCGCCACGTTATAGCGGGCTGCGGATGGTCGAAGACGCGCTATTTTCGCCACAATCGACGGGCACCGTCCCGCCATGGACGGAAGCGCACCCACGGCATCAATCGTTGGCGACGGCCTTGAGTACGGCGCGGGCTTCGTGTTCGTCGATCTGGTGGACGTCGTCCAAATGACGTTCCCAGGTGTCGGCGAATTCCTCGACGGCGGTCAAAAGGCATTCGTCTATGGTTTTGCCGGTCCGCTCGGCCAAGGCGTCGAGCCGCTGGCGAAGATCGTCGGAAACCGTAACCGTCAAGGTGTTCATAGCGCGGTGACCCATCTCCCTCCCCAAGCCGGGGATAGCCCATCCCATGTCGGACAGGGACCAAGTCTAGCGTCATTGTCACCCGGACGCCAGTTTTCCCGCCGTCCTCCGGGGGTTTCGCGGCGCGGGCGGGCGTGGTAGAGACGGTCATGGTCAGCGCATCCTTTCCCGTCGACGGTTTCGGGCCTTTCATCGCATGCGCCGAACGCGCGTCCGGCGGTCGCCGTCGCGGCAATGGCGGCGGCAATGGGGGGCGGCGCAACGGCGCGGGACGCGGCGGCGGCAAGAAGTCGGGTGGGGGCGGTTCCCGCCGGCGCTGGTCCTGGCGCCGCATCCTGACCTGGGCGGCGACCGCTTTCGTCTGGATGGTGATTCTGGGCGGTGGCGTTGTCGCTTATTACGCCATCGATTTGCCCAGCATCGACCACATTACCGTCCAGGCGCACCAGCCCAGCATCGTGATGAAGGCCGCCGACGGCACCACTTTCGCCACTTTCGGCGATCTTTACGGTCAGCCGGTGACCCTGAAGCAGATTTCGCCCTATGTGGCCAAGGCGGTGATCGATACCGAGGATCGCCGCTTCTATAGTCATTTCGGTATCGATTTGATCGGCATGGGCCGCGCTTTGGTGGCCGATATCATGGCGGGCCACGTGGTCGAGGGCGGGTCCACCATCACCCAGCAATTGGCCAAGAACCTGTTTCTCACGCCGGCGCGCACCATCCGCCGCAAGGTCCAGGAAGTGCTGCTGGCCCTGTGGCTGGAGCAGCGTTTCACCAAGGACCAGATTCTTACCCTGTATCTGAACCGGGTCTATCTGGGGGCGGGGGCCTTTGGCGTCGATGCCGCCGCGCGGCGTTATTTCAACGAGCCGGCCTCCAAGCTCGATCTTTATCAATCGGCGCTGATCGCCGGCCTGCTCCAGGCGCCCAGCGCCTACAACCCCCTGGTTCACCCCCATGCCAGCCGGCGGCGCACCGACATCGTGTTGCAGAACATGGTCAACGCCGGCGACATCACCCAGAAACAGGCGGATCTGGCGGCCTTGACCGGCGCGGCGGAACTGGTTCAGCGTCCGCCGCCGGCGGGACGCTATTTCGCCGACTGGCTTCGGACCCGTCTGGCCGCCATGGACCAGGTCAAGGGCAAGGACATCGTCGTCAAGACCACGCTGGATCTGCATCTGCAGCGGGCCGCGCGACGGGATTTGAAAAGAATGCTCGACGGCCCCGGGCGTCATGACCGGGTCCATCAGGGCGCGGTGGTGGTGCTCAGCCCCGATGGCGCGGTCCGCGCCCTGGTCGGCGGCAAGGATTACGATCAAAGCCAGTTCGACCGGGCCACCCAGGGTTTGCGGCAGCCGGGATCGTCGTTCAAGGCGTTCGTCTATCTGACCGCCATGGAGGACGGATACACGCCCGACAGCATCATGGACGATGCGCCGATCCGCGTGGGCGATTGGTCGCCGCACAATTACGAAAACACCTATCAGGGACCGGTGACCCTGCGCAAAGCCTTCGCCCAATCGATCAACACGGTCGCGGTCCGGGTGATCCGGGCGGTGGGTGTGCGCAACGTCATCGCCACCGCCCACCGCCTGGGCATCACCACGCCGCTGCGGGACGACGCCTCGCTGGCGCTGGGCACCAGCGAGGTCACGCCGCTCGACATGGCCACGGCTTACGCGGCCTTCGCCAACGGCGGAACCGGGGTCGCCGCCTATGGCATCACCGAGATCGACGATAGCAGCGGCCATGTCCTTTATCGCCGCCACGGCGGCGGGTTCGGCCAGGTGATTCCCCCGGCCGCCCTGGCCGAGATGGACGATTTGATGAGCGCCGTGGTTCAGGATGGGACCGGCCGCGCCGCCCGCCTCGACCGGCCCGCCGCCGGCAAGACCGGCACCACCCAGGACTACCGCGACGCCTGGTTCGTCGGTTTCACCGCCGATTACGTCACCGCCGTGTGGATGGGCAACGACGACCCGCACCACACCATGCGCGGGGTGGTCGGCGGCACCTTGCCGGCGCGGGTGTGGAAACAGGTCATGACGGCGGCCGAACGCGGGCTGCCGCCCCGGCCGCTGGTGGTGCCGTCCGCGTCAACCGGCGTGGCGGCGGCCATCGGCAATGCGGCGGGGCAGGCTGCGGACACCGCCGGCAGCGCCGTCCATGGCATCGGCGACGCCCTCGACAATCTTCTTCACAGCCTGTTCGGTAAATAGGTCCGCTCTTCGCTCCGGCTCAGCAGGCGGAAGGCGAGCCAGCCGGCCAGGGCCAGCAGCGGCAATTGCGTCGCCAGGGACCGGGCGGTGCCGTCGTAATACAATGCCACCGTCCAGCCGGCCAGGGCGCCGGCCACCATCTGGATGAAGCCGACCAGGGCCGAAGCGGTGCCGGCCATGCGCGGAAAAGGCATGATGGCGCCAGCGGTGGCGTTGGGCAGCACCAGGCCGGAGGAAAAAAAGAAGGCGGCCATCGGTCCCATGATGGTGGCCAGGGTGGCGTGGCCCGACCAGACCAGAACGCCCAGCGCGGCGCCGGCCAGGACCGCCCCGCCAAGGCCCCAGCCGATCATGCGGTCGAGCCCGAAGCGATGGGTCAGGCGGGCCGCGCCCTGGGTGCCGATCATGTAACCCAGGATCGCCATGGCGAAGCCAAAACCGAAACGATCGGGCGACAGCCTCAGCACGTCGATCAAAATAAATGACGATGCCGAAATGAACGAGAACATGGCGCTGAAAATCAAGGCGACGGCCGCCACATAGCTCATCACCCGGGGGCTTTTCAGCAATCGGCCGTAATTGTCGAGCATGGCGGCGGGCGCCAGGGCCGTATGGTCGGGCTGGCGGTTGGTTTCGGCCTGGCCCAGCCACAGGGCGACCAGCACCCCGGCGCCGAACAGAACCAGGACGATGAAATCGGCCCGCCAGCCGAAGCGCGCGTCCAGCCAACCGCCGGCCATGGGGGACAGCAGCGGCGCGGTGGCCATGGCCGAGGCCATCAGCGACATCACCCGCGCCCCCTGCTCCCGGGGATAGACGTCGCGGACCACGGCGCGGGCCACCACCGGACCGCAACAGGCGCCCAGCGCCTGGACGAAGCGGCCGGCGATAAGGGTGGAGATGGACGGGGCGACCACGCAGAACAGGCTGGCGGCAAGATACAGAAGGGTGCCGCCGATCAGCACCGGGCGCCGGCCGAAGCGGTCGGACAGGGGGCCGTAAAGGGGCATGGCCAGGGCGAAACCCACCAGAAAGACCGACAGGGTGAGCTGGGTGGTGGCCACCGATGCGCCGAAGGCGTGGGCGATGTCGGGCATGGCGGCCAGATAAAGGTCGGTGGAAACCGGCCCATAGGCCACCAGCACGGTCAGCAGGATCAGGGTATGGCGGGGCGGTGTGGGGGGCGCGGGTTGGTCAGCCATACAGGTGCAGCCTGGTTCCGTTGGTCTTCAGCCAATGGCGGGCCGGCTCGACATCGTCGGCCAGGGTGGCGACCAGCCGCCAGAAACCGGCCCGATGGTTCATTTCCACCAGATGGGCGACTTCGTGGGCGACCACATAGGTCAGCACCGTTTCCGGCGCCATCACCAACCGCCAGGAAAAGGACAGATGACCGTGGGCCGAGCAACTGCCCCAGCGCGACCGTGTGTCGCGTAAACTCACCCGGCCGGGAGCGCGACCCAGGCGCTCGGCCAAAGCCAGGGCCAGCGGGCGGATCTGGCGGCGGGCTTCGGCTTTCAGAAAATCCAGCGTCCGCCGCGGTACATGTTCGGCCGCGCCCGAAATGCACAGCAATCCGTCTTCCAGCCACATGCCGCGCCGCGCCTCGGGCAGATGGCGGATTTCGCGCAGCCGGCCCAGCACCGGTATCCGGGCGCCGGGGGTCAGCGGAATCCGGGGCGGCAAATGGGCCAGGCGTTCGGCCAGCCATTGGCGATGGGCGGCCAGAAACCGTCCGGCCTCCTCGATCCGGGCGCGGCTGGGCAGGACCAGAACCGGTCCGGAAACCGGATCGATCCTGAGACCGATGCGCCGGGCGCGGGTCGAGCGCCGCAGGGCGACGTCGATTTCCCGCCCCCCGAGATCCATCCTTATGCCGTCGGCGGTGATCTCCATGACCGCCGGTCAGGCGGAAGCCCGCCGGCCGCGGGCCGGGCGCGAGCCATCCTGTTCGTCGAACAGGGCGGTCAGCTGCTGCAACATGGTGCCGCCCAGATCCTCGGCATCCATGATGGTGACGGCGCGGCGGTAATAGCGGGTGACGTCGTGACCGATGCCGATGGCGATCAATTCCACCGGCGAACGGGTCTCGATCCAGGCGATGACTTCGCGCAGATGCTTTTCCAACGTATTGCCGGGATTGGCCGACAGGGTCGAATCGTCCACCGGCGCCCCGTCGGAAATAACCATCAGGATGCGCCGCTGTTCGGTTCTGGCGATCAGCCGTTCGTGGGCCCACAGCAGGGCCTCGCCGTCGATATTCTCCTTAAGGATGCCCTCGCGCAGCATCAATCCCAGATTGCGCCGCGCCCGCCGCCAGGGGGTGTCGGCGGATTTGTAGATGATGTGGCGCAGATCGTTGAGGCGGCCGGGCCGGAGCGGTTTGCCGTCGGCCAGCCACTTGTCGCGCGATGCGCCGCCCTTCCAGGCGCGGGTGGTGAAACCCAGAACCTCGACCTTGACCCCGCACCGTTCCAGGGTGCGGGCCAGGATGTCGGCGCTCATCGCCGCCACCGAGATGGGGCGCCCGCGCATCGATCCCGAATTGTCGATCAGCAGCGTGACCACCGTGTCGCGAAAATCGGTTTCCTTTTCGATCTTGAAGGACAGCGAATGGGTGGGATTGGCGACGATCCGGGCCAGCCGGCTGGTGTCGAGCATGCCCTCTTCCAGGTCGAAATCCCAATCGCGGGTCTGCTGGGCCATCAGCTTGCGTTGCAGGCGATTGGCCAGACGCGCCACCACGCCTTCGAGATGGGACAATTGCTGGTCGAGCTGGCCGCGCAACCGGCCCAGCTCCTCGCCGTCGCACAGGGCCTCGGCCGGCAGGATCTGGTCGAATTCGGTGGTATAGGGGCGGTAGGACTGGTCGACGGCCTGATTGCGCGGCGGGATCGGCTGGCGCTGCGACGGGCCGCCCGGCTCATCGGAACCGCTGCCCACTCCACCCATCTGTTTGCCGACGTCGCCGCCTTCGCCCGCGGACTGGGCCTCGGAACTGCCCGGCGCCGGCTTCGCCCGCTCGTCGCGCTCGGATTCGCCTTCCCGTTTCTGGCCCTGGGCGGCGCGCTCGCGGCCCTCGCCGGTCGGCGCCGATTGTTCGCCCTCTTCGCCATCCTCGTCGGCTTTTTCCTCCTTGTCGGAATTGTCCAGCTCGTTGGCCGCGGTCAGGCCCAGGTCGGTGAGCAATGCGCGTAAGGACCGGGCGAAATTGACCTCGTCGCCCAGCAAAAGGTTGAGCCGCGACAGGGTGTCGCCGCACCGTTCCTCGATATCGGCCCGCCACAAATCGACCGCGGACCGCGCGCTTTCGGGCGGGGGCGAGCCGGTGAACACTTCGCGCGCGATCAGCCGCATGACTTCCGGCAGCGGCACCTCTTCGCGCATCACGGCGGTGTCCAGCCCTTCGGCCCGGCAGCGTTGTTCCAGGACTGCGCCGATATTGGCGGCCACCCCGGCCATGTGACGGGAGCCCAACGCTTCGATGCGGGCCTGCTCGACCGCGTCGTAGACCCGGCGCGCCTCGGGGTCCGAGGGCTGGCGTCCTTCGTGAGCGCGGTCGTCGTGATAGCGCAGGCGCAACGCCACCGCGTCGGCGGTGCCGCGCAGGCGCACCAGATCCTCTTGGGTCATTTCCCGCTGGGGCATGGGCAGGCGCACGCCCTTGCCGTGCACCGACGCGCCCACCGAGAATCCCACTTCCACATCCGCCTGGCCGGCGATGGCCCGCAAGGTGGAGGCGGTGGCCCGTTTCAGGATGTCGGCCTGGCTTTCGTCGGCCGCGTGACCGAAGGAAGCGGCGGCGTCTCCGCCATTGCCCGCCATCTCACATCACCACCCGCGCCGGGCTTTCGGGAAGATCGACGCCGAAGCAGCGCTGGTAATATTCGGCGATCACCGGGCGTTCGACCTCGTCGCATTTGTTGAGGAAGGTGAGGCGGAAGGCGAAGGCGACGTCGCCGAAAATCTTGGCGTTTTCCGCCCAGGTGATCACCGTGCGCGGACTCATCACCGTCGAAATGTCGCCGTTCATGAAGCCCTGGCGGCTGAGATCGGCCAGGGACACCATCTGGCCGACGATCTTGCGATCCGCCTCGTTGTCCCATTGCGGCAATTTGGCCGCCACGATGTTCACTTCCGAATCGTGCTCCAGGTAATTCAGGGTGGCGACGATGTTCCAGCGGTCCATCTGGCCCTGATTGATCTGCTGGGTGCCGTGATACAGGCCGGTGGTGTCGCCCAGCCCGACCGTGTTGGCGGTGGCGAACAGGCGAAAGGCCGGATGCGGCCGGATGACCCGGTTCTGGTCCAGCAGGGTAAGCCGGCCCTCCACCTCCAGCACCCGCTGGATGACGAACATCACGTCGGGGCGGCCGGCATCGTATTCGTCGAACACCAGCGCGCAGGCATGCTGCAAGGCCCAGGGCAGGATGCCTTCGCGGAATTCGGTGATCTGCTGGCCGTCCTTCAGCACGATGGCGTCCTTGCCGATCAGATCGATCCGGCTGACATGGCTGTCCAGATTGACGCGGATGCACGGCCAATTGAGCCGGGCCGCGACCTGTTCGATATGGGTGGATTTGCCGGTGCCGTGATAGCCCTGGACCATGACCCGGCGGTTGAAGGCGAAACCGGCCAGAATCGCCAGCGTCGTATCGCGATCGAAACGATAAGCCGGATCGATGTCGGGCACATGCTCGTCGCCCCGGGAAAAGGCGGGCACCCGCATATCGGTGTCGAGACCGAAGACGTCGCGGACGCTGACTTCGATATCGGGAAGCGCCGGGCCGAGGGAGGGCGCGGCGGGGGAAGAGGCATTGGCGGTCATGATCGGGTCCTTGAGACGAAACGGCCGGGCGTTGGCCCGGGTCAGGCGGTGAGACTTTGGAGTAATGTGGTGTAGGCGATGCTGATTTGCTTGAATTTTTCCTCCGCCGCCTTGTCGCCGCCATTGGCGTCCGGGTGGTGGCGCTTGACCAGCTCCTTGTAGCGGGCCTTGAGACGGACCAGGGTCAGCGGGTTGTCCAACTCCAGAATGCGCATGGCGGCCCGTTCCGGCGTGTCCGCGGCCGCCTGGGCTCGGGCGCGGGAGGATTCCTCGTCCTCCTCCCCCTCGAACACGCCGAGCGGGTCCTCGAACGCGAAGGCATGGCGGCGTTGGCCGGTCTTGCAGCCCATCGGCCAGGTCGGGCGCTGCCAGGTGGTGGCGTTGCGGGTTTCGCGCTCGATGTCGTCGGCGCTCATCCCCGCGTAATAATCCCAGCTGGCGTTGTACGCGCGCACATGATCCAGACAAAACCAGTAATAGTCGGTCAGGCGGTCGCGCGCGCGCGGCGCGCGGTATTCCCCTCCCTGGGAGCAGCCGGGATGATCGCACTGGCGTTGCGTCTTGTTATCCTCGTCGAGGCGCCAGGACCGGTGGTTTCGCGAGACTTTCATGTCCGGTCATAATGGGGACAAAGGTTGGCGCTGGCAAGGTGACCGGAACTCTTGACGGCGGGTACCCCAGCCCCCACTTTCCCCTCGGAACATTGGGAGTATGGCGACGTGACGGTCAAGGGCAGCATCGAACAAAAACTCACTCAGGGTCTGGCTCCGACCCGACTGGCGGTGACCGACGAATCCCATCGTCATGCCGGCCATGCCGGCCATGACCGCAACGGCGAATCCCATTTTCATGTGGAGATCGTCTCGGCCGCTTTCGTCGGCAAATCCCGCGTCGAGCGCCACCGCATGGTCAACGCTTTGCTGGCCGAGGAACTGGCCGGTCCGGTTCACGCCTTGTCGCTGGCGACCAAAACCCCGGACGAAACGGCATCCTGATCAGGCGGTCTGATCCGGCGTGACCCGGATCGAGGTGATCTGGTTGCGATGGCGCCTTAGGATTTCGAAGCGGAATCCGTGGAACAGGAACACTTGGCCGACGCTGGGGATCTGGCGGGCTTCGTGCAGGATCAGGCCGGCGATGGTGGTCGCCTCGTCGTCGGGCAGCTTCCATTCGAATTCGCGGTTAAGGTCGCGAAGCGTCACCGTTCCCGCCACCACGAACGATCCGTCCGGCAATTGGCGGGTGCCGGGCAGGGGCACGTCGTGTTCGTCGTCGATCTGGCCGACGATTTCTTCCAGGATATCCTCAAGCGTCACCACCCCCATCAGGGTGCCGTATTCATCCACCACCAGGGCGAAATGCTCGCGGCGCTGGCGGAACGCCTGCAACTGTTCCAGAAGCGTGGTCGATTCGGGAATGAACCAGGGGTCGGAGGCGAGACCGGCCACGTCCAGGGCGTCGGCGGCGCCGTGCTCGGCATGCAGCGCGCGCAGGACGTCCTTGGCGTGGATCACGCCGATGACATTGTCGGTATTGCCGCGCCACAAAGGCAGGCGGGTATAGGGGCTGGCCAGAATGTCGGCCACCAGTTGCGCAGGCGGCAGATCGGCATCCAGGGCGGCGACGTTGCGGCGATGGATCATCACCTCGGCCACTTCGACATCGCCGAGATCGAGAATCGAGCGCAGCATGCGCTTTTCCTCGCGGACCTCGTCGGGGGAGGCGTGGACTTCGATGGCGCCGCGCAATTCGGCCATGGCGGCACCGATATCGGTTTCGGCCGCCGCCGACGCTCCCAGCAGCCGCAAGGTGGCGTTGACCACCACGTTGACGGCATGGCTGGCCGGTCCCAGCACCGCCACCATTGGGCCCATGACCGGCGCGATGGCGCGGGCGACATTGTTGGCGTGGCGGATGGCGAAGGTCTTGGGCATGATCTCGGCGAAGATCAGCACCACCACCGTCATGATCGCCGTGGCGTAGGCGATGCCGGCCTCGCCGGCCCAATTGATGGCCACCATGGTCGCCAGCGACGTGGCCAGAATATTGACCAGGGTGTTGCCCAGCAGGATCGAGCCCAGCAGCCGTTCCTTGCGCTGATACAGGCGGTTGACCAAATGGGCGCGGCGGTCGCCCTCGGCTTCCAGGGTGTGCATCAACGGTTTCGACGCGACGGTCAGCGCGGTCTCGGCCACGTTGAACAGCGCCAACAGCGTCAGCAGCGCGGCGATGGCGCCGACGAACAGGATCGTGGCGTGGGCCATGGCTATTATCCCGTGTTCTCCCGGATGAAATCGGTCAGGAAATCGCTCAGCGCCGCGGCGGGAACATCGCGGGTGAGAAAGCTTCGGCCGATGCCGCGGGTCAGGACGAAGGTGACCTTGCCGTCCTTGACCTTCTTGTCGCCGGCCATGTGGTGGAGCAGGCGCCCGGCGTCCCAGCGCCGGTTGCCGGGCAGCCGGGTGGGCAATCCCACATTTTCCATGTGGCGGATCAGCCGGGCCGCGTCGGCGGGCGGGCACAGGCCCAGGCGCGCCGAAAGGCCGAAGGCCATGACCATGCCGATGGCGACCGCCTCGCCATGGAGAATTTCGTCGGAAAAGCCGGTTTCCGCTTCCAGGGCATGGCCGAAGGTATGGCCGAGATTGAGCAGGGCGCGGACGCCGCCTTCGCGTTCGTCGGCGGCGACGATGCGGGCCTTGGCCCGGCAGCTGGTGGCCACGGCATGGGCGCGGGCTTTTCCGTCGCCCGCCGCCAGCCGAACGCCGTTTTCCTCCAGCCAGACGAAGAAATCGGGATCGTCGATGCAGCCGTATTTGACGATTTCGGCGTAGCCGGCCAGCACCTGGCGGGGTTCCAGGGTGTCGAGGACGGCGATGTCGGCCAGAACCAGGCGCGGCTGATGGAAGGCGCCCACCAGATTCTTGCCTTGGGGCGTGTTGATGCCGGTCTTGCCGCCCACCGAACTGTCCACCTGGGCCAGCAGGGTGGTGGGAATCTGGACGAAATCCAGCCCGCGCAGGCAGATGGCGGCGGCGAAGCCCGCCAGATCGCCGATGACGCCGCCGCCCAGCGCCACCACCATGGTCGAGCGTTCGCAGCGCGCATCCAGCATGGCGCCCAGCACCTGTTGCAGATGGGCGAAATCCTTGGTTCCCTCGCCGGCCGGCAGGACCAGCGACTGGTGGGCGATGCCGGCTTCGTCCAGCGAGGCGGCCAAACGGCCGAGATAGAGCGGCGCCACATGGTCGTCGGTGATGATGAAGGCGCGCTTCCCGGTCATCACCGGCGCCATCATGGCGCCGGCGCCGTCGATCAGATCGGAACCGATGCGAATGGTGTAGCTGCGCGGGCCCAGATCGAGGGTCAAATCCTCAAACGCCATGATCGCTTCCTTTTCGACTCTCATACAGGTCGGCGACGGCGTTCAACACCGCGGTGACGGTGGTTTCCGGCGGGGAATCCTGCGTGTCTACCACCAGATCGGCCTTGGCATAGAAGGGATGGCGCACCTCCATCAGCCGGGCCAGGGTTTCGCGGGGATCGCCTTCGCGCAGAAGCGGCCGGTGGTCGCGTCCGGCGGTGCGCTTGACCAGAAGGTCGAGATCGGCGCGCAGCCACACCGATATGGCGCTTTCCTTGATGCGCCGTCTGGTGTCGTCGTCGCAAAAGGCGCCGCCGCCGGTAGCCAGGATCGACGGCGGATCTTCCAGCAGGCGAGCGATCACCCGGCGCTCGCCGATGCGGAAACCGGCTTCGCCATGGGCGGCGAAATAATCGCTGATGGAGCAGCCGGCGGCCGCCTCGAATTCGGCGTCGCTGTCGTGAAACGGCACATCCAGCCGCGCCGCCAGACGGCGGCCGACGCAGGATTTGCCGGCACCCATCAATCCCACCAGCACCAGTGGCCGGTCGAGATGAAAGGGCGGCCGGGAGGTGTGATCGCTCATGCCGCCTCCGGTTCCCACCGTTGAACGGCGTGGGGGACCCCGTTAAGCTGCCTCACATTCGCCATGGTCGGTTCCTAGCATTCTTTATGGATTAGGCGACGTCGTGACGGTTAAGAACAAGCGACGCCGCGATGGCGGGGGGCGACACCCACCTGTTTCGCGCTGTCTCGCGCCCGTGTCGGGACCGGGTTATTATCCGTCCCGGTTTGCGCCTGTCCAGACGGTCGTTGCAAGAAGAGAACCCATGAGCAAGCTTATCGGAATGCTGGTCGTCCTGGTGCTGATACTCATCGCCGGGGGAGGGGTCTATCTTGCCACCTTCACCATACCGCCGCCCTCGGCCAAGATCGTGAAGGTTTTACCGGATGCCCGTTTCCCGAACTGACCGTCGTTTCCGCCTCCGTCCCGCCGCTTCCGTTCTGGCGATTTTGACGGTGATGGCCGCCCATGCCGGGATCGCCCATGCCGGGCAGCCCATTCCCTTGGGACCGGCGGCGCCGCCTCCCCCTCCGGCGGCGAAGGATATGCGCCGCGTCACCGTCGGCCAGGCGACCTTGTCGCCGCCGCCCGCCGAAGCGGTGGGCCTGTTGGACGCCAAAAGCGGAGGATTGCCGAAAACCCTGTGGCGCGGCGTGTCGGCGGCGACGGTCCGCGCCCTGCTGCCGGCCTTGCCCATGGATCTGGACTCGCCCACCTTGCGGCGGCTGGCCTGGCGCCTGTTGAAAAGCGCCGGGCGGGGACCGGCCGGCGACGGCGCCGGTGCCAAACCGTCGTTTCTGGCTTTGCGGGTGGGCGCGCTGCTGGCGCTGGGCGACGATGACGGCGCCGCCGCCCTGGCGGCCCTGGCGCCGGCGGGGGCCACCGACAACGATTTGGTGCGGACCGAAATCACGGCTCTGATGCTGTCCGGCCATACCGGCCAAGCCTGTCGGCTGATGCCCCTCCTGCCCGAGGGAACCGGCGGCGTCGAAGGCGCGGAAACGCGCGTCTTGTGCCAATTCCGGGCCGGGGAGCATCTCAAGGCCAATCTCGGCCTCGACCTGCTGCGCCACGCCAAGCCGCGCGACACCGCCTTCATCCATGCCGCCGAAGTGGTCTCGGGCCTGCCTTTGGGCCGGACGCGTCTGGGCCCGGTGCGGACACTGGGCGCCGCCCTGGCGGTTCGGGCCGCCAAATTGACCTTTCCCTTCCGCACCGAGGAGACGGCGCCGCCGCCGGTGCTGGCCATGTTGGCGACCAGCGACGCGTTGCCGCCGGCCCGCCGGCTGGTGGCGGCCGAGCGGGCGGCGGCCCAGGGCGTGATCGACGGTGCCGCCTATCGGGCGGCGATAAGCGCGGCGGCCAAGCATCCCGCGAAAGGCGGCCCGGCGGCATTGGCGGGTTTGGTCCGGGCGGCGATGGCGGCGAAGGATCCCGGCCGGCAGCTTGATCTGATCGCCAAGGCTTTGGATCAGGCGGCGGCGCGCGGGCGCACGGATGCGGTTTGTCGCGTGTTGGCGCCGCTGGTGACCGCGCTGACGCCCGATCCCCATTTGGCCGCCCGGGCGCCCGTCGCCATCACGGTGCTGCTGGCGGCCGGGCGGGTCAAGGCCGCCGCCGGCTGGATGGCGCTGATTCGGAACGATCCGGCGGCGTTGGCCAAGGTCTGGCCGTTGGCCCGCATCTGGGCCATGAGCGGCACCGCGCCGACCCTGGCGGAAACCGCCAAGTCCTACGCGGATTGGCGGGCGGCGGGCGCCAAGCCGCGTCAGGCGGTGCTGGTTCTCGGCCTGTTGTCGGCCCTGGGACAGCCCGTGCCCGATTCCGCCCTGGCCGCTTTGCGCGACAAGCCGCAGCCAACCAGGATCATGCCGGCGACGGCGGAATTGCTGCGGCTGGAGACGCGTCGCGGCAGCGTCGGCGGCGTGGTGCTGGCGTCCTTGGCCAGTTTTTCCGACCCGCGGCTCGATCGGGCCGATCCGCTGACCCTGTCGCGGGTCGTGGCCGCATTGAAGACGATCGGTCTGGATACGGACGCCAGGATGTTGGCCACCGAGGCGGTTCTGGCCTTTGGGTCGTGATGGCGGCCCGGACCGAACAGTTCCTCGAAATGATGGCGGCCGAACGGGCGGCCGCCCGCAACACTCTGGATGCCTATCGTCGCGATCTGGCCGATTGCGCCGGTTTTCTCGCCCCGCGGGGGGTGGCGCTGGACAAAGCCGCGACCCCGGATCTGCGCGCCTATCTCGATTCCCAGGCGCAGGCGGGCATGGCGGCCCGCACCCAGGCGCGGCGCCTGTCCTGTCTGCGCCAGTATTTCGCTTTTCTGTTCGCCGAAGGGGCGCGGAGCGATGATCCCTCCCAGGTGCTGGATGCGCCGCGCCTGGGGCGGCCGCTGCCCAAATATCTGAGCGAGGCCGATGTCGATGCCCTGCTGGCCGCGGCTCGCGCCTTGCCGGGGGACGAGGGCGTGCTGGCTACCGCTTTGCTGGAATTGCTGTACGCCACGGGATTGAGGGTATCGGAACTGGTCGGTCTGCCGCTATCGGCCATGGCCCGCGAACCCCGGGTACTGGTGGTGCGCGGCAAAGGCGCCAAGGAACGGATGGTGCCTTTGTCCGAGCCGGCCCGCGACGCCGTCGCCGCCTGGATCGAGGTCCGCAAGGAGCGGCTGGGCGCCGTCCGCGTCCCCGATCGGCGGACGAAATGGCTGTTTCCGTCGCGCAGCCGCGAGGGCCATTTCACCCGTACCGGCTTCGCCAAGCTGCTGGAGCGGGTGGCGGCGGCGGCGGGCTTGGACCCGTCGCATCTGTCGCCCCACGTCCTGCGCCATTCCTTCGCCAGCCATCTGCTGGCCCACGGGGCCGATTTGCGCGCCGTTCAGCAAATGCTGGGGCATGCCGACATCGCCACCACGGAAATCTATACCCATGTTCTCGACGCCCAGCGGGTGCGGCTGGTGCGCGACCATCATCCCCTGGCCCGGCGGGACCGGGAAGCCGGCGAGGATGAGGGATGAGGCCGCTTTGACTTTTCATCGGAGCGGCCGATATAAGAAAACACTGATACGAGGGGCCGGTCGGGGATCGGCCATATCCAAGGGATAACGCGATGATCCTGTACAGCCTGCAATGCGCCGAAGGTCACACCTTCGACGAATGGTTTTCCAACAGCGGCGAATACGACACCCGCAAGACCGAAGGCGGCTTGGTTTGTCCGGAATGCGGCGGAACCGACGTGACCAAGGCGATCATGGCGCCGCGCGTCGCCGCCTCGGCGCCCGAACCGGCGGCGCCGACCTGCATGCCCGGCGGCTGCTCGCGCTGCGTCGGTTGACGGTCAACACGAAAAACCCGGCTCCGGGGCGCTGAACAGCGCCCCGGAGCCGGGCCGTTTTCCACAACCCGCAACGCGGGTTTTAGATGATGTCCACCGTATCGGCCTGGGGACCCTTTTGCCCCAGGGTCGTGGTGACCCGTACCCGCTGACCGGTTTCCAGGGTCTTGATGCCGGAACGCTCCAGGGCCTTGGCATGAACGAACACGTCCTTGCCGCCCTCGTCCACGGCGACGAAGCCGAAGCCCTTTTCCGCGGAGAAGAACTTCACCACCCCTTCGACGGTCTGGCTGGGGCCGCGATCGACCCGCCGGGCGGCGGTGGCGGCGGCCGGAGCGGCCATGGCGGTGGAATTGTCCACGTCATGCACCCAGACCACCTGCGGGCCGCGCTGGCCCTGACCCAGGTCGCAGGTGATGGTGGCGCCCTCGTTGATCTGGGTCATTCCGGCCCGTTCCAGAGCGGAAATGTGCAGAAAGGCGTCGGGCGAACCGTCCGAGGGAGCGACGAAGCCGAATCCCTTGGTGGCATTGAACCATTTGACGGTTGCGGTCACGTTGGCCTGGGTGACCTGCTGCTGGCGGCCGAAATCGCCGCCGGCACTAGCGCCGGGGCCGGCGCTGCGGGGGGGACGCGGCTCGAAGCCGACATCGCCGAATTCGTCCCGCCGACCCCGATCCCGGGAGCGACCACCATGATTATCTCGGTTCCATGCCATGTTTGCGTCTCGTCACAATAGGAATACATGTTTGTTCCGCGCACGCTTTCTGAATTCGCGCGCGATACGGAATGTCCGCCCGGGCCGGTTCTGCCAAGGTCAGCCTGAACCTCTATCATTACCTGAAGACTCGGGCGGCGCATAGGGTCTTAGGGCTATTCCTCGCCGGAAGCGGGGTTATTTTTTGCAGTTAAGCAAAAATCTAGGTGGATTATGCGCGGACACAACCCCCCGATCAAGGTGAAGGGGGGTGGGTCGGCCGGCCGTGGGGGGTGTCGATTAAGACGCTTGTTTCCCGTGGGAAAATGAATATAGTGGCAAAAGACACATTCTTGCTGTCCGCTGGACGGGGTTGTAAGGGTGGGCCATTGGCCCGCTTTTTTTGTTTTTGGGGCCTGATGATCCCGGGAAACGGTGAGCCCGGCGGCTTCCGGGATGGGGTGGCGCTCGGCGGTTCAAGCCGATACCAGGTGTTCGTGTCGGGATGGGCGTCGCTATTATTCGCGACAATACGCCCCTGTCGCCGGTTTGGCTGGCGGGGATGCGTCGGAAACTCGTCGGCCCGCGTCGACGGGTGGACGCGAGGACAGCGCTTTCGGGCGGGGGACGTGTATGGATCTGCAGCGGCGATTGGAAGCCTTGATCGCGCCGACTCTCGTCTCGATGGGATACGATCTGGTGCGGGTGATGCTGCAGGGTCAGAATCGCCTTACGTTGCAGGTGATGGCCGAGCCTTTGGACGGTCGCGCCATGGGTGTCGAGGATTGCGCCGCCGTCAGCCGTGCCCTGTCGGCGTTGCTGGATGTCGAGGACCCGATCCAGGGCGCCTATGTGCTTGAGGTCAGCTCTCCGGGCATCGACCGCCCCCTGACCCGGCCCAAGGATTTCAGCCGGTGGAGCGGGTTCGACGCGCGGGTGGAAACCGATCGCCCCATGGATGATGGGCGCAAGCGGTTCAAGGGACGCCTGTTGGGGTTGGACACGGAGGTGCTCGTCGCCCTTTCCACCGACGCCGGCGAGGTTCATTTGCCGTTGGAGGCGGTCAAGAGCGCCAAATTGGTGCTGACCGACGATTTGATCGCCGCCGTCGCCCGCGAGGCGGGCGGAGGGCGGACGCGGGACGAAGATGCGGCGCCGGAAGATTCGGCCCGTGATGGTGGGGCGGATTCGCCCAACGCTTAGGAAAACTGACCGTCGGACAACGACCAGGGACAGATGATCGAGATGGAACGCATTGCCGCACTTCCCCGACCCGAATTGCTTCAGGTGGCGGACGCCGTCGCCCGCGACAAGGGCATCGACCGCGACGAGGTGCTGGAAGCCATGGAGCAGGCCATACAAAAGGCCGGGCGCTCCAAATACGGACATGAACACGATATCCGCGCCCATGTGGACCGCAAAAGCGGCGAAATCATGCTGGCCCGCTATCTGGAAGTGGTCGATGAGGTGGAGAACGAAGCCACCCAGATTCCCCTGGCCCGGGCGCTGAAGAAGAATCCCGGCATCACCGTCGGCGAATTCCTGATCGATCCGCTGCCGCCCATCGATTTCGGCCGCATCGCCGCCCAGACCGCCAAGCAGGTGATCGTGCAGAAGGTGCGCGACGCCGAGCGCCAGCGCCAGTTCGACGAATATAAGGACCGGGTCGGCGATATCGCCAACGGTCTGGTGAAGCGGGTGGAATTCGGCAATGTGGTGGTCGATCTCGGCCGGGCCGAGGCGCTGCTGCGCCGTGACGAGCTGATCCCGCGCGAAACCTTCCGTACCGGCGACCGGGTGCGGGCCTTCGTTTACGATGTTCGCGCCGAGCAGCGCGGGCCGCAGATTTTCCTGTCGCGCACCCATCCCCAGTTCATGGCCAAGCTGTTCAGCCAGGAAGTGCCCGAGATCTACGACGGCATCATCGAGATCAAGGCGGTGGCCCGCGATCCCGGATCGCGCGCCAAGATCGCCGTTCTGTCCCATGATTCGTCCATCGACCCGGTGGGCGCCTGCGTCGGCATGCGCGGTTCGCGCGTGCAGGCGGTGGTCGCCGAGCTTCAGGGCGAAAAGATCGACATCATCCCCTGGTCCGGCGAGCCGGCGACCTTCGTGGTCAACGCCCTGGCCCCGGCCGAGGTGACCAAGGTGGTGCTGGACGACGAGAAGCACACCATGGAGGTGGTGGTTCCCGACGACCAATTGTCGCTCGCCATCGGGCGGCGCGGTCAGAATGTGCGCCTGGCCAGCCAATTGACCGGCTGGAGCATCGACATCATGACCGAGGCCGAGGAATCGGAGCGCCGCAACGAGGAATTCCGGTCGCGTTCGAAGATGTTCATCGATGCCCTGGACGTGGACGAGGTCATTGCCCATCTGCTGGTGACCGAAGGTTTTTCGTCGGTCGAGGAGGTCGCCTTCGTTCCCCTGGAGGATTTGACCGACATCGAGGGCTTCGACGAAGGCCTCGCCGAGGAATTGCAGAGGCGGGCGCGCGTTTATCTGGCCGAGATGGACGAGCGTCACGACAGCCGCCGCCGCGAATTGGGCGTCAGCGACGAATTGGCGGCCCTTGAGGGGCTGGCGCCTCTGATGCTGGTCAAGCTGGGCGAAAAGGACGTGAAGACCCTGGACGATCTCGGCGATCTGGCCAGCGACGAGTTGATCGAGATCGTCGGCAAGGATCAATTGAGCGAGGAAGAGGCCAACACCGTCATCATGGCCGCCCGCGCCCATTGGTTCGAAGACGAAGGGAAGTAAGAGCAGGCGATGGAGGCGGCCCTGGAGGAGGAACCGGTCTCGGGGCCGCATCGTCGTTGCGCCGTTACCGGCGAGATTCGACCCAAGGACGAGCTGCTGCGGTTCGTGGTGGCGCCGGATGGAACGGTGGTCGCCGACATCGCCGGCAGATTGCCCGGTCGGGGAATCTGGTTGTGCGCGCGGCGGGATGTGGTAAATACGGCCGTAGCGAAACGGACTTTCGCCAGGGCGGCCCGTCGGCCGGCCATTGCTCCCGCCGATCTTGCCGACCGGATTGAAGTGCTGCTGATCCGGCGCTGTCTCGAAGCAATCGGTTTGGCCCGCCGGGCCGGCCGGGCA
This sequence comes from Pseudomonadota bacterium, assembly GCA_021848545.1. Taxonomy (GTDB): domain Bacteria; phylum Pseudomonadota; class Alphaproteobacteria; order Rhodospirillales; family Magnetospirillaceae; genus JAJZUL01. The sequence goes on along the minus strand of JAJZUL010000017.1, from coordinate 24,224 downwards.
GTTTGTGGTTTCGAGAAGGTGCGGGCCGAATTCAAAGCCCATCGTTCGGCGCTTCTGGTCGAAGCGCGCGACGGCGGGACGGATGGGGATCGCATGCGGGCCCTGGCGACCGGGGTGCCGGTGGTTCAGGTGCTGGACGCGGCGGAATTGGGTCCGGTATTCGGCCGTGACCGGGCCGTGCATGTGGCCATGGCGCCGGGCCGGTTGGCGGCGATGTTGTGGCGGGATGCCCGTTTGTTGGCGGGCATCAGGACCGGCGCCCTGGTGACGGGCGAGGGTAGTATCGGCGAGGGCGTCGCCGGAAAAGATGCGCCCGACGAGGTGTCCGGCCGCGCGGCGCGGACGTGACGACCGCGTGACCAAGTGATCGAGGGCGGCCCGGCCGCCTGCTGGCGTTATGGAACGGGTATATCCCGGGCGAGAAAGACGAAACGGTAGATGAGCGAACACGATCAAGAGCGTAAGGCCCCCCTCAAGCTGGCTCAGCCCGGCAAGCTGGAGTTGAAGAAGACGGTGGAGACCGGTCAGGTCCGCCAAAGCTTCTCCCACGGCCGCTCCAAGGTGGTGACCGTCGAGGTTCGCAAGAAGCGCACCTTCACCCCCGGCGCCGGCGGCGCCATGCACGAGGTGCGCGAGGCGGCGGTGGGCGCCGAGGCCGAGCTGGCCCAGGCCGTCGCCAATGTCGAGGCGGCGCAGAAGGCGGCGTCGGTGCACGACCTGACCTCTCATGAAAAGCAGGCCCGCGCCCGTGCCCTTCAGGGGGCTTTGAAGGCCGAGGAAGAGGCCCGCATCCGCGCCGAGGAGGATGCCGAGGCCGAGGCGGAAGCGCGCAAGGAGGCCGAGCGCCTCCGGGTGCTGGAGGAAGAGGCCCAGGCCAGGGCGGAAGCGGAGGCCCGCGAGGCCGCCGCCGCCGCTGCGGCGGCCGAGGCGGAAGCGCCGGCCGCTGTCGAGACCCCGGAGACCGTGGAGCCGGCGCCCGCCGCTCCCGCCGAGCCGGCCGCCGCCGCGCCGGCTCCGTCGGCGACACCGGCCGCCGCGCCCGGAGCGCCGCGCGCCAAGACCGTGGCCGAGGAAGACGAAGAGGAAGAGGAGCGGGCGCGTAAGCGCGCGGCCGCCCATAAGCCGCCGCCGGTGAAGCGCACCGAGCCGCGTCGGCGCGGCAAGCTGACCATCACCGCGGCGCTCGACGATGACGATCGCGGCGAGCGTGGACGCTCGTTGGCGGCGGTCCGCCGGGCGCGGGCCCGCGAACGCCTGCGCCATTCCCAAAAGGGCCCGGAAAAGGTCATCCGCGAGGTGATCATCCCCGAAACCCTGACCGTTCAGGAATTGGCCAACCGCATGGCGGAACGCGGCGCCGACGTCATCAAGACGCTGATGCGCATGGGGGTGATGGCCACCATCAATCAGTCGATCGACGCCGATACCGCCGAACTGGTGGTCAGCGAGTTCGGCCATCATTCCAAGCGGGTGTCGGAAGCCGACGTGCTTCTGGGTCTGGAAGGCGAGGTCGATGCCGACGCCCAGCTGGTGGCCCGTCCGCCGGTGGTGACGGTCATGGGCCATGTCGATCACGGCAAGACCTCGCTGCTGGACGCCCTGCGCGAAACCGACGTGGTGTCCGGCGAGGCCGGCGGCATCACCCAGCATATCGGCGCCTATCAGGTGACCATGCGCTCGGGCGGCCGCATCACCTTCATCGACACCCCCGGCCACGAGGCGTTCACCGCCATGCGCGCCCGCGGCGCCCGGGTCACCGACATCGTGGTGCTGGTGGTGGCCGCCGATGACGGCATCATGCCGCAGACGATCGAAGCCATTCGCCACGCCAAGGCGGCGCAGGTGCCGATCATCGTCGCCATCAACAAGATCGACAAACCCGACGCCAATCCCGACCGGGTGCGCCAGGAACTGCTGTCCCACGAACTGGTGACCGAGGATATGGGCGGCGACGTTCTCGCCATCGAGGTGTCGGCCAAGCAGCGGTTGAATCTCGACCGGCTGGAAGAGGCGATTCTGCTGCAGGCGGAAATCCTCGACCTCAAGGCCAATCCCGAACGCGTCGCGTCGGGTACGGTGGTCGAGGCCAAGATGGAAAAGGGCCGCGGCCCGGTCGCCACCATGCTGGTCCAAAAGGGCACGCTCAAGGTCGGCGACACCTTTGTCGCCGGTTCCGAGTGGGGCAAGGTTCGCGCGCTGCTCGACGATCACGGCAACCGGGTGGAAACGGCCGGACCGTCAAGCCCGGTCGAGGTTCTGGGGCTCGACGGCGTGCCGGCGGCGGGCGACGATTTCGTTGTGGTCGAGGATGAAAGCCGGGCCCGCGAGATCGCCGGGTATCGTCAGCGGGTCGATCGCGAGGCCAAGGCCAAGCTCGCCCAGCGCGGCACCCTGGAACAGATGTTCACCGCCATCCAGGCGGGCGAGGCGCAGGAATTGCCGGTCGTCATCAAGGGCGACGTCCAGGGCTCGATCGAAGCCATCACCGCGACCGTGGAAAAGCTGGGCAACGAGGACATCAAGGTCCGGGTCCTGCACGCGGCGGTCGGCGCGGTCAACGAATCCGACATCACCCTGGCCAAGGCTTCGGGCGGTCTGGTGATCGGCTTCAACGTCCGCGCCAATCCCCAGGCGCGCGACATGGCCCGCCGCGACGGCGTCGATATCCGCTATTACTCGATCATCTACGACGTCACCGACGATCTGAAAAAGATGCTGTCGGGCATGCTGGCGCCGACCCTGCGGGAGCGGTTCCTGGGCTATGCCGATATCCGTCAGGTCTTCTCCATCACCAAGGTGGGCAAGGTCGCCGGTTGCATGGTCACCGAAGGCATCGTCAAGCGCGGTGCCAAGGTCCGTCTGTTGCGCGACAACGTGGTCATCCATACCGGCGATCTGAGCCAGCTCAAGCGCTTTAAGGAGGATGTCCGCGAGGTACGCGAAGGCTACGAATGCGGCATGTCGTTCGCCAATTACGACGATATCCGCGTGGGCGACGTGATCGAATGTTTCGACCTCGAGGAGGTGGCCGTCACCCTATAGGCGGGGGCGTCCATTTTTTTGGAGGTGGTGATGAGCAAGGCACGGAAAATGCCGGCGTCCGCCAGGACGCCGGGCCAGCGGCAATTGCGGGTGGGCGAAGAGCTCCGCCACGCCATCGCCCATATGATCGAGCGCGGCGAGTTCCGCGATCCCGATCTGCAGGGCCGCGCCATCACCGTGACCGAGGTGCGGGTCAGCCCCGATCTGCGCAACGCCACGATCTTCATCATGCCCCTGGGCGGCGGCGATTGCGGTCCGGTTCTGGCCGGGCTGGGGCGCGCCACGCCGTATCTGCGCCACGAACTGGGCCGCATGATTCAATTGCGTCTGATCCCCGATCTGCATTTCCTCGCCGATACCAGCTTCGACGAGGCCGGGCGCATCGACGCCCTGTTGCGCTTGCCCGAGGTCCAGCGCGATCTCGATGCCGACGATGATGGCGACGCCGGTTCCGACCATGGGGCGGACTAAACGCGGTCGCCGTATCGACGGCTGGCTGGCGCTCGACAAGCCGCTGGGGATGAGTTCGGCGCAGGCCGTGGCGGCGGTGCGCCGGTTGACCGGCGCCGCCAAGATCGGCCATGGCGGCACCCTGGACCCCCTGGCCAGCGGCGTTCTGCCGATCGCCTTGGGCGAGGCCACCAAGACCGTTCAATATGTCATGAACGGCGCCAAGACCTATCACTGGCAGGTTTGCTGGGGCGAGGCGCGCAACACCGACGATGGCGAGGGCGAGGTGGTGGCCACCTCCGCCATCCGTCCCACCCGGGCGGCGATCGAGGCGATTTTGCCCGCCTTCACCGGCGAGATCGATCAGGTGCCGCCGGCCTTTTCGGCGGTGAAGGTGGAGGGCCGGCGATCCTATGCCATGGCCCGGTCCGGCGAGGCGGTGGATCTGGCGCCGCGCCGGGTCCGCATCGACCGGCTGGCCCTGTTGGCGATGCCCGATCCCGATCACGCCGATTTCGAAACGGTATCGGGCAAGGGCACCTATATCCGGTCGTTGGCCCGCGACATCGCCCGGGCTTTGGGCACGGTCGGCCATGTCTCGCGGTTGCGCCGGGTGACCTGCGGGCCATTTTCCGAGGGCACGGCGATTTCCCTTGAAACTCTGGCCGAGGTCGGGCAAGGTCCCGCCCTTCGGAGCTCCCTGCTTCCGGTCGAAACCGCGCTGGACGACATCCCGGCCCTGGTATTGACCGAAACGGAAGCCCGGCGCCTCCAAAGCGGGCAGGCTTTGCCGTTGATGCGGCTGGACGCCCGTGTTTCCCCCGCGCAATTCCCCCAGGACACGATCGTCCGGGCGATGACTGAGGGACGGGTGGCGGCGTTGGCGCGGATCGAGGACGGCAGTGTTCGCCCGGTTCGCGTCATACTGGAACAAACCGACGATTCACAGGAGTGAGCGATGTCGATTACGCCCGAGCGCAAGCAGGAGCTCGTCGTTGAATACGCCACCACCCAGGGCGACACCGGTTCGCCGGAGGTGCAGGTGGCCATTCTGTCGGAGCGCATCCGCAATCTGACCGAGCACCTTAAAGAGCATAAGAAGGATTTCCATTCCCGTCGCGGCCTGCTGATCATGGTCGGTCAGCGTCGACGCATGCTCGACTATCTCAAGAAGAAGAACGTTTCCCGCTATGAGACGTTGATCGGCCGTCTTGGCCTGCGCAAATAAGGGCGCGACGCCCGAAGCCGGCAATGGCGCCGGGGGGCCGTGGCCCGTTCCGCCGCCATCGCCCGCGACGATTTCAACCGATCCGCATCGCCGCTTCGCCGAGGACCGCCATCAAGGGCGGGCCGAGGCCGGGCGGCGCTTTGCTTTTTATCCCATGGAACCGATGCCCCAGGCTGCCGCAATCCGGCGGCATGCCGTATGGAAAGGGAAGTGACTGAAATGTCGATGTTCAAAACCTATCGCAAGGAGATCATGTGGGGTGGGCGCAAGCTGGTTATGGAAACCGGCAAGGTCGCCCGCCAGGCCGATGGGGCCGTCATGATCACCTACGGCGATACCACGGTGCTGTGCACGGTGGTCGCGCTGAAGACGCAACGTCCGGGGATCGATTTCTTCCCGTTGACCGTCCATTACCAGGAAAAGACGTTCGCCGCCGGCAAGATTCCGGGCGGCTTCTTCAAGCGCGAGGGGCGGCCCACGGAAAAGGAAACCCTGGTTTCGCGCCTGATCGACCGGCCGATCCGGCCGCTGTTCGCCGACGGGTTCCGCAACGAAACCCAGGTCATCTGCACGGTTCTGTCCCATGATCTGGAAAACGATCCCGACATCGTTTCCATGGTCGGCACCTCGGCGGCCTTGACCCTCTCCGGTGTGCCCTTCATGGGTCCGGTGGGCGCGGCCCGCGTCGCCTATATCGACGGCAAGTACGTGCTCAACCCGCCCATGGCCGACGTCAAGAAGTCCCGGCTCGAGCTGGTGGTGGCCGGCACCAGGGACGGCGTTCTGATGGTGGAATCGGAAGCCAAGGAGCTGACCGAAGAAATCATGCTGGGCGCCGTGACCTTCGGCCACCGCGAATTCCAGCCGGTGATCGACGCCATCGTCGAATTGGCGGAGCTTTGCGCCAAGGAGCCGTGGGACCTGCCGGAGCCGCCGCCCGAGGTGGCCCGGGTGAACGACACCATGACCGGCGCCGGCATCAAGGACGATCTGGCCCAGGCCTATTCCATCGTCGCCAAGCAGGAGCGCTACGCCAAGGTGGCGGAGGTCAAGGCCAAGGCCATGGCCCTGCTTTCCGACGAGGCCGAGCTGGCGGTGGCCGGGGAAGTGTTCAAGCATCTCGAATCCGACGTGGTGCGCGGCAATATCCTGAAGACCGGCAAGCGCATCGACGGCCGCGACACCAAGACGGTGCGCGCGATCGAGGTCGATGTCGGCATTCTGCCCCGCGCCCACGGTTCGGCCCTGTTCACCCGCGGCGAGACCCAGGCCCTGGTGGTGGCGACGCTGGGCACCGGCCAGGACGAGCAGATCATCGATTCGCTGGAAGGCGAATACCGCGAACCCTTCATGCTGCATTACAACTTCCCCCCCTATTCGGTGGGTGAAGCCGGCCGCATGGGCAGCCCCGGCCGGCGTGAGATCGGCCATGGCAAGCTGGCCTGGCGGGCGATGCATCCGATGCTGCCGGGCAAGGACAGCTTCCCCTATACGGTCCGCGTGGTCAGCGAAATCACCGAATCCAACGGCTCGTCCTCGATGGCGACCGTTTGCGGTTCGTCGCTGGCGATGATGGATGCGGGCGTGCCGCTGGCCCGCCCCGTGGCCGGCATCGCCATGGGCCTGATCAAGGAAGAGTCGGATTTCGCCGTGCTGACCGACATCCTGGGCGACGAGGATCATCTCGGCGACATGGATTTCAAGGTGGCAGGCACCGATTCCGGCGTCACCGCCCTGCAGATGGACATCAAGATCACCTCGATCACCGAGGAGATCATGAAGATCGCCCTGGCCCAGGCCAAGGACGGGCGTCTGCATATCCTGGGCGAAATGGCCAAGGCCATCGATTCGGCGCGCGACAGCGTGTCGTCCAACGCGCCGCGCATCACCACCTTCTCGATTCCGAAGGAAAAGATCCGCGACGTGATCGGCACCGGCGGCAAGGTCATCCGCGAGATTTGCGAGACCACCGGCGCCAAGGTCGATATCGAGGATGACGGCACCATCAAGGTCGCGGCGTCGGACCCGGAAGCGGGTCAGCGCGCCACCGACTGGATTCGCGGCATCATCGCCGAGCCGGAAGTGGGCGTCATCTACACCGGCAAAGTGGTGAAGGTCGTCGATTTCGGCGCCTTCGTGAACTTCCTGGGCAGCCGCGACGGTCTGGTCCACATCTCCGAACTGTCCCGCGAGCGGGTGGCCAAGGTGGCCGATCTGCTCAAGGTCGGCGATGCGGTGAAGGTGAAGGTCCTGGGCTTCGATGATCGCAACAAGATCAAATTGTCGATGCGGTGCGTCGATCAGGAGACCGGCGAGGACATCACCGCCCAGGTCGAGGCGGAAAAGGCCGAGCGCCGCGACCGCCGCGACCGCAAGGGTGACGGCGATCGGTAAAACGGTGCCTGCCGGGGGTGGCCGGGATTTGTCCTGGTTGCCTCCGGTCATCGGTCATCGCGGCGCCGCGGGGCTTGCCCCGGAAAACACCCTGGCGGGGTTCCGCCGGGCGGCGGCGTCGGGGTGCCGGATGGTCGAATTCGACGTCCGGCTGTCGGCCGATGGGGTGCCGGTCGTCATCCATGACGATGATCTGGCGCGCACCACCGACGGGACCGGGCCGGTGGCCGCCCGGACGGTGGCGGCGTTGCGGCGGTTGGATGCGGGGGCGTGGTTCGCGCCGGCTTTCGCCGGCGAGCGGATTCCGACCCTGGGCGAGGCTCTGAGCGCGTGCGCCGCTCTCGGTCTTGGCGTCAATATCGAGGTCAAGGGCGGAGGGGAAACCGCCGGGCCGGCGATCGCGGTGGCAAAGGCGAGCTGGCCGGCGGACCTTCCGCCGCCGCTGATATCGAGCTTCGACGACACGGCCTTGGCCGTGGCGGCCGAGCGGGCGCCGGACTGGCCGCGGGGGTTGCTGGTGGAGGTGGTGCCCAAGGATTGGCGCCGCCGGGCGGAGATTTCGGGATGCGCCGCTGTGCATGTCGATGCGGCGGCGCTGGAGGTGGAAGCGGTGGCCGGGATTCGCGGCGCGGGGTACGCGGTTCTGGCCTATACAATCGCCGATAGGGCGCGGGCTGAAATTTTGTGGTCCCAGGGGGTGGTGTCTGTTTTCACCGATTGTCTCTGGAATTAAAAAAAGGGGGGCGGGAGTGGTCAATCGCGCCGTCGCTCGATATATGTGCATCAGACGCGGTCGTGCCGCCGGCGCGACAGCGGTCGTCAGAGTAAGGAACGGAGTGCCGTGAAAACGCTTGAACCCATGATGATCTCCGGACGCGAGGTCCTGCCCATCGTGGAAGGCGGCAAGGGCATTGCCGTATCCAACGGCGAAAGTTCCGGAGCTTGGGCGGCAGCCGGTGGGGTCGGCACTTTTTCCGGGGTCAACGCCGATACCTATGACGAAAACGGCCGGCCGATTCCGGTGGTCTATCACGGCAAGACCCGGTCCGATCGTCACCGGGAACTGGTCGCCTACGGTATCAAGGGCGGTATCGCCCAGGCCCGCATCGCCCACGATCTGGCCGGGGGCAAGGGCCGGCTGCACATGAACGTGCTGTGGGAAATGGGCGGGGCCGAGGAAATCCTCAATGGCGTTCTCGATGGGGCCAAGGGGTTGATCCACGGGATCACCTGCGGCGCCGGCATGCCCTATCGGGTCGCGGAAATCGCCGCCAGCTACGGCGTGTACTATTACCCCATCGTGTCGTCGGCCCGGGCCTTTCGCGCTTTGTGGAAACGCTCCTACTCGCGGTTCCCCGATTTGTTGGGCGGGGTGGTCTACGAAGATCCGTGGTTGGCCGGCGGCCATAACGGCCTGTCCAATTCCGAAGACCCGAACCATCCGGAACCGCCCTTCAACCGCGTGCGCGAATTGCGGTCGCTGATGCGCGAATACGGGTTGGACCGGGTGCCCATCTTCATGGCCGGCGGTGTCTGGTGGCTGAAGGAATGGGAGGATTGGATCGGCAATCCCGATCTGGGACCCATCGCCTTCCAGTTCGGGACCCGGCCGTTGCTGACGCGGGAAAGTCCGATTTCCGACGCCTGGAAGCACCGGCTTTTGACGTTGCGCGCCGGCGACGTGCTTCTGCATCGCTTCAGCCCGACCGGATTTTACTCGTCGGCGGTCAAGAACGCGTTCATCGCCGGCCTGGTGCGCCGGGCCGAGCATCAGATCGCCTATTCCAGCGAGCCGGTGGGCGAGCATGTGGCGGATCTGCCCATCGGCGCCAGGGGCCGTATCGTCTGGGTCGCGCCCCATGACAAGGAACGCGCCCAGGGCTGGATCGCCGAGGGGCGGACCGAAGCCTTGCGGACGCCGGATTCCACGGTGATTTTCGTCGCGCCCGACGAAGCCGAAACCATTCGCCGCGATCAGACCGATTGCATGGGATGCCTGTCCCAATGCACCTTTTCCAACTGGGCGCAGAACGAGGCCGGAACCACCGGCAAGAAGTCGGACCCGCGCAGCTTCTGCATCCAGAAAACGCTCCAGAACATCGGTCACGGCGGCGACGTGGATAACGAGCTGATGTTCGCCGGCCACAACGCCTATCGGTTTGGCGAGGACCCCTATTACGCCGGCGGATTCATCCCGACGGTGGGGGAACTGGTCGCGCGGATCGCCACCGGCGAATAAACGCCTTCGCGTCCCCCTTTACGCCAGATCAATGCCGACCCGGACTGGACCTGTTACAACTCTCCTATTCGCGACCCAGGGGTGCGCACATTTCTTTGTTTTCAAGGGCATGTGTGCTACCTTAGAGAACGAATTCTTTTTATCATGATTTCGGGAACCCTCTCATGACCATGGTAACCATTCGTCCGTTCAGCCAGGCGCTCGATCGCCTGCGCGCCGCCGGCCTTCGTCCCACCCGTCAGCGTCTGGCGCTGGGACGCCTGCTTTTCGACGGTTGCGACCGCCACATCACCGCCGAACAGCTTCATACCCTGGCGGTGGCCAGCAACATCCGGGTGTCGCTGGCGACGGTTTACAACACGTTGCACCAGTTCACCGATGCCGGCCTGCTGCGAGAGATCGTGGTCGATGCCGGGCGGTCCTATTTCGACACCAACACCACCGAGCATCACCATTTCTTTTTCGAAAGAACCGGCAAGCTCAGCGACATTCCGGGCGATACGGTCGGCGTGACCAAGATCCCCGACGCGCCGGACGGGCTGCGGATCAGCCGGGTGGAAGTCATCGTCCGCGTGGACGGCTGACCCAGTCGTTCTTTCACCAACCGGTCTTCCGATCCGGTTGGTGCCGTCTTCGAAACCGTGATGCGGTGGCCGCATCACGGTTTCGGCGTTTTTGGGGGGATGACAAGGGGCGCTTCGGACGCCGCTCGGCGCCGTTCAGGTGCGGCCGCGCCCATGGGGGTGCCGACCCGGCGCCGATGCTTGGGTTCGGGAACGAACCCGTGTATTTTGTCGTCCGGTCCGAAATCGGCAGGGCGGCGGACATTGCCGCCGCGGCGATGGCGGTGAACCCCGCCAGGGTCGGGCCGGTCCAGTCATTCCGTTCCGATCGGTGTTCATGAGCGACCAGAAAAACGGCTCCAGCGGGGGGCCTCTTCTTTCCAATGACGCGGCGGCATCCAGCATGTGGGGCGGGCGGTTCGCCGGCGGGCCGGCGGCGATCATGCAACGGATCAACGCCTCGATCGGCTTCGACCGCCGTCTTTACGCCCAGGATATCCGGGGTTCCGAAGCCCATTGCCGGATGCTGGTGCGCCAAAAGATCATCGGCGCCGAGGACGGGCGCGCCATTCTGGACGGTCTGGCGCGGATCAGGGACGAAATCGAACGGGGCGACTTCCCCTTCCGCGAGGAACTGGAAGACATCCACATGAATGTCGAGGCCCGGCTGGCCGAGCTGATCGGCGACGCCGCCGGACGGCTGCATACGGCGCGGTCGCGCAACGATCAGGTGGCCACCGATTTCCGCCTGTGGGTGCGCGACGCCATCGACGGCATGGAGGCGGCGCTGGCGGCGCTGCAGGCGGTGTTGATCGACCGGGCCGAGGAACATGCCGCCACGGTGATGCCGGGCTTCACCCATCTCCAGGCGGCCCAGCCGGTGACCTTCGGCCATCATTTGCTGGCCTATGTGGAGATGATCGGCCGCGACCGGGGGCGGCTGGTCGATGCCCGGCGCCGTCTCAACGAATGTCCGTTGGGGGCGGCGGCGCTGGCGGGAACCTCCTTTGCCATCGATCGCTTTGCCACCGCCGCCGATCTGGCATTCGACCGCCCCACCGCCAATTCCCTGGATTCGGTGTCGGACCGCGATTTCGCCCTGGAATTCCTGTCGGCGGCGGCGATCAGCGCGGTGCATCTGTCCCGGTTGGCCGAGGAACTGGTGGTGTGGACCAGCGCCCAGTTCCGTTTCGTGCGCCTGTCCGACGGTTTCACCACCGGCTCGTCGATCATGCCGCAAAAGCGCAATCCCGACGCCGCCGAACTGGTGCGGGCCAAGACCGGGCGGGTGATCGGCGACCTGACGTCGCTTCTGGTGGCGATGAAGGGGCTGCCGCTGGCCTATTCCAAGGACATGCAGGAAGACAAGGAGCCGGTGTTCGAGGCCACTGATACCATGGAACTGGCCATCGCCGCGATGACCGGCATGGTCCGCGACATGAGCGTGGAAACCGAGACCATGGCGCGGGCGGCGGGCGCCGGTTTCACCACCGCCACCGACATCGCCGATTGGTGCGTGCGGGCGCTCGACATGCCGTTCCGCCAGGCCCATCACGTCGCCGGCCGCCTGGTGCGCCTGGCCGAGGATCGGGGATGCGGTCTGGACCATCTGTCCCTGGCCGACATGCGAACCGTCGAGCCGCGCCTGACCGAGGACGCCCGCGCCGTTCTGGCCGTGGCCAGCTCCGTGGCCAGCCGCACCTCGTTCGGCGGCACCGCGCCCGAACGGGTGCGGGCCGCCGTGGCGGCGGCGCGGGATCGCTGGCTGGCGGAGACGGCGCGATGACGCGGGCGACGGCCGGGGCGCTGATGTCCGTCCTGGCGCTGGCGGCGGCGCTGGCCTTGGCCGGATGCGGCCGCCGCAACGCGCCGGCAAATCCGGATGGCGATTTTCCCCGCCGGTACCCGGACATCGTCATGCCTTCCCAGCCCGCTCCGACCCAACCGGAGACGGCTACGGCCGGCAACAACGGCAGGGCGGCCGAGGCGGGCGTGCCGCCTCCGGCCCAACCGGAGACGGCGGCGGGTCACCCCGGGACGGCCGCGGCCGGTAACAACGGCAAGGCCGCTGGCGCGGTGATTCCGCCGCCGCCGTTGCCGCCGCAGCCCGAGATCCCTACATTCCGCGATTTGGAGAAGCCGTGATCGCGGCTTTGTCCGGGCGGCGCCCGGGATGAGGATGAAGACGTTATGGATCATTTCGAGTATCGCGACGGATGGTTGTTCGCCGAGGATGTGCCGGTGGCCGCCATCGCCGAAGCGGTGGGCACGCCCGCCTATTGCTATTCCACCGCCACCCTGGCCCGCCATTACGGGGTTCTGGCCGACGCCTTGAGCGGGGCCGGGCTGGATGCGGGCATCTGCTACGCGGTCAAGGCCAATTCCAATATCGCCGTCATCCGCACCCTGGCGGCGCTGGGGGCCGGCGCCGACGTGGTCAGCGAAGGCGAGTTGCGCCGCGCCCTGGCGGCCGGGGTGCCGGCTGATCGCATCGTCTTTTCCGGCGTGGGCAAGACCGCTGAGGAACTGGCTTTCGCTCTGGAATCCGGCATCCACCAGATCAACGTGGAATCGGAACCCGAACTGGCGCTGTTGTCCGAAATCGCGGTGGCGCGGGGGATGCGGGCGCCGGTGGCGCTTCGGGTCAATCCCGATGTGGATGCGGGAACCCATGAAAAGATCACCACCGGACGCAAGGAAAACAAGTTCGGCATCGAATGGGCGCGGGCGCGCGAAATCTACCGCCAGGCCCGCGATCTTCCGGGAATCGACGTGGTGGGCGTGGCCTGTCACATCGGCTCGCAATTGACCGACATCGCGCCGTTCCGCGAAGCCTTTCTCAGAATTCGCGATCTGGTGGCGGTCTTGCGCGCCGACGGCTTCACCATTCGCCGTCTGGATCTCGGCGGCGGGCTCGGCGTCCCCTATGAAGGTGAAACCCCGCCCAGCCCCGCCGATTACGCCCGGGCGATGGCCGCGACCCTGGGCGACCTCGGTTGCCGCCTGGTGGTGGAACCGGGCCGTCTGCTGGTGGGCAATGCCGGAATCCTGATCACCCGCGTGGTCCGGATGAAGGAGGGCGCGACCAGGACCTTCGCCATCGTCGATGCGGCGATGAACGATTTGCTGCGCCCCGCTTTGTACGACGCCCATCACGCCATCGTGCCGGTGGCCCAGGCGCCCGCCGACGCCCCACGCCGGCCGATGGATGTGGTGGGGCCGATCTGCGAGACGGGGGATACCTTTGCCCGCCAGCGGTCGTTGCCACCCCTGGCGGCGGGCGATCTCCTGGTGTTGCGCACCGCCGGCGCCTATGGCGCCTCGATGGCGTCCACCTATAACAGCCGTTTGCTGGTGCCCGAAATTCTGGTCAAGGGCGCCCATTTCGCGGTGGTGCGGCGACGCCCCACCTACGAGGAGATGCTGGCTGCGGAGACCGTGCCCGATTGGCTGACCTGACCCGCCCGCGATCCCGGACCGCCGTCTCCGGGACCGGCCAGCCCGCCGGTCTCGGCCGGTGGATGCGTCTGGCGCGCTGGGTTCTGGTTTGGGAACGATTGTGGCCGGGGCTGGTGCTGCCGCTGAGTCTGGCCGGGTTCGCCCTGGCCCTGGCCCTGTTCGGCGTGTTCGCGTGGCTGCCGGGTTGGCTGCATCTGCTGGCGCTGATCGGTCTGGCCGCCGGGTTCGCGGCATTGAGCTGGCGGGCCGTGCGCCGGGTCGTCTGGCCCGGCCCGGAAGAGGCGGCCCGGCGTTTGGAACGTGATTCCGGGCTGGCGCATCGGCCGCTGGCGGCGATGACCGACCGGCTGGGAAGCGACGGCTCCGATCCCATGGGCCGGGTGTTATGGGACATTCATCGCCGGCGCATGGCGGCATTGGCCGGCCGGCTCCGCCTGGGCCTGCCCCATCCGGGCATGGCGGCGTTGGACCCCTGGGGGTTGCGCGCGGTGGTGCCGTTGCTGTTGGTGGTGGCCGCCGTTACCGCCGGTTCCCGGGGGCCGGCCCGGCTGGCGGCGGCGCTGTCGCCCCATATCGAATCCTTGGGGCTGACGGGCCGGGTCAAGGTCTGGATCACGCCGCCCGCTTATACCAAGCTGCCGCCGATGGTGCTGGGGTCGAACCAGGGCCAGGTGATCGTCCCCGCCGGCTCGCGGGTGACGGCGATCCTGTCGGGGGGATGGGGACGCGCCGATCTGGTGATCGGCGGACGTGACCATCCGTTCCGGCCACAGGGCAACGACAGCCAGCGCGTCGGCCATGTGACGGTTCACGGGGATCGGATCGCCGTCCGCCAGGCCTTCCAGACGGTGGCATCCTGGCCGATCCGGGTGGCGGTCGACGCCCTGCCCTCCATCGCCTTCACCGCGCCGGTGGCCGGGGGCGCGGGCGGCTTGCTGCATCTGGCCGTCCACGCTTCCGACGATTACGGGGTGGCGGCCGCCTGGGTGACCATCCACAGGAACGGCCTGGGCCCGTCCGGCGAAACCCGGCGGGTCGCGCTGCCGGTTTCCGCCGATCATCCGCGGCAGGTGACCATTTCCGTCTGGCGCGACCTGACCGCCTGGCCCTGGGCCGGACTGCCGGTCACCGTCAGGCCGATGGTCAAGGATACCGATGGCCAGGTGGCGGGCGGTCTGCCGGTGACGGTGGTTCTGCCCCGGCGGCGCTTCACCGATCCGGCGGCGCGGGCCATCGTCCGGCAACGCCGCCGCGTCATCCGCGACCGGGCCAACGCGCCGGGCGCGATCCGGGTGCTTGACGCCATTTCCAAGGACCCCCGCCTGTTCAAGCGCGATCTTGCGACTTTTCTCGACATGCGTCTGGCCCGCCGCGATCTCGCCACCCCCGATTTCGATCTGGCCGAGGTGCAGTCGCTGATGTGGCAGGCGGCGCTGCGGATCGAGGATGGGCGCGCGGGTCTGGCCAAACAAAATCTGCAAACGGCGAGCCGGGCCCTGCAACAGGCGATCGATAGCGGCGCATCAACGGCGCGGATTCTGTCCCTGCTGGATCGGGTTCGCGCAGCGCTGGATCGGCTGGCGCGCGAGGTGGCGCGGCGGGACCGGAAGGGCGCCGACGCGTCGCCGACCGTGGAAAGCGGCGGACGGGTGATCGACGCCGGTGCCCTCGCCCATATGATCGATCGCATGCGCGCCCTGGCTGAAAGCGGTTCGACGGCGGCCTTGCGCCGCATGGTCCAGGATCTGTCACGCCTGATGGCCCATTTGTCGGTTGCTCCGCAAGCGCCGGGACCATCGGCCAGGACCATGCGGGCCCTGCGCGATCTGGCCCGCCGCCAGCAGGCGCTGCTGGATCGTTCGTTCCGCCGCAACGAACAAGGCGTGACTCCGGTGGCGCCCAGGCAGCAGATGCCGTTTTTCGCGCCGCGCCCGCCCGCTCCCTCTTTGCACCGCGGCCGGGGAAACGGTGGCGGCGATGCAAAAGCCCAGGCGGCGCTGCGCCGGGCTTTGTTGCGGGATTTGCCGCGGGCCGGTGCCGGCGCGGCGCGTTCCCTGCGCGCCGCCGCCCGATCCATGGGGCGGGCGACGAAGGCGCTGTCGGCCGATGATTGGCAGGATGCCGCGCCCCATCAGGCGCGCGCGCTTCGCTCCCTGAACGCGACGATCCGGCGATTGCAGGCGCACGCCGCCAATACGGTGCCCAGCGATCCCCTGGGCCGGCCCCTGCCCGGTTTTTACGGCGGCGGAAACGATATTCCCATTCCCGATCACGCCACCCTGCGCGAGGCCGGCAAGATATTGCGTGAACTGCGTCGCCGCGCCGGCGATTGGCAAAGGCCCCAGGCCGAGCGCGACTACCTGGATCGCCTGCTCCGGCAATTCTGACGGGATTTGGTCTTACTGGCCCGCTTTGGGAAGCTTGCTGGGATCGATGAAGGTCAGCTGGATGCTTTCGGCATCGGGATCGGGGTGTTTCAGCTCGATCTTGAAACCGGCGCTTCCGCCCGGGGCCAAGGTGGCGACCGGCGGCAGTTCGACCTTTTTCTGGACCACCTTTTTAGCCTTGTTGAGCAATTCCAGGCTCATCGGCGGCACCGGTTGCGGTTTGGCGGTGGGGTTGGCGATCACGCCGCGCACCAGCAGAACGTCGACATTATCCACCACCACCCGTTCCGGCACGCCCGCCTGGCGCAATTGCAGGGCGGCGCCCGGTTTCAACGTCCGCACGCCCAATCGGGTGAAAATGGTTTCCGCCGGCGGCCACAGGGCCACCACCTTGTCCTGCATGTAATAGGCCGCGCCACCGGCGCCCGCCAGCAGGATCAGGACCACCAGCAGCCACAGGCCGGCGGTCCCGCTTTTGCGGCGGGTGGTGGTCGGACCGGAAAACATCTTCGGGATCGGTTCATGGGAGCGGGTCGTCCGCATGTCGCCGACGCCGTGACCGTCGTCGGCCTCGTCCAGATCCCCGCTCAAATCGAAGGCCGCCGCCGCGCGCGCCGCGGCCGCCGGCGCGCCGTCGAAATCGTTCGGATCGTGATCGGCGGATGCGTATTCCGCGACCGCCTGGTCGCCGCCGTATGACGGTCCCCGGTCGAAATCATGCCCGCCGACATCGGCGCCGAAATCAGGGACCGGGGGATGTTCCGGGGGTGGGGGCAGCGAGGATTCGCTCAAGCCGAAGCTGCCGCCCGTTTCCGGCGAGTAGTGCCATTTATGGCCGCATTTCGCGCATTTCAAAGTCCGCCCCTTGGCGCCAATGGCACCATCGGGTACGGAGAAGGTCGTCGCGCATTCGGGACAGCTGATCAGCATCGGCACGCTATCTGCCTGTGATGACAAAGGTTATAGGCTGATAGCGGGGGCAACACAAGCGCGCTGGACGGGGGCCGCGCCACCATGGCATCCTTCGCCCCCGTCGGGAGGTGCGGCCGTGCGCCAGCGGACAAAAGCTGAAGATATCGTACGTCTGGAAGGCATCGGCCTGCGCTATGGCCCTGGACCTGAAGTGTTGCAGGATGTCCATATGGCCTTGCCTACCGGATCGTTTCATTTCCTGACCGGAGCATCCGGGGCGGGCAAATCGTCGTTGCTCCGCATGATGTTTCTGGGGCTGCGGCCGACTCGCGGGCGGGTCATGCTGTTCAATCATGACACTGCCCAGACCCGGCGCGCCGATTTGCCGGCGCTGCGCCGCCGCATCGGCGTGGTCTTCCAGGATTTTCGCCTGCTCGACCATCTGTCGGCCCTGGACAACGTGGCGTTGCCTCTCAGGGTGCGGGGGGTCAAGGAATCGGAAATTCGCAAGCATGTTCCCGAACTTCTCAGTTGGGTCGGGCTTGCCGATCATCTGCGCGCCCGTCCGCCGACCCTGTCGGGGGGGCAGAAGCAGCGGGTGGCCATCGCCCGGGCGGTGGTCGGCCGCCCCGATCTGTTGCTGGCGGACGAACCCACGGGCAACGTCGACGACCAGATCGGCATGCGCCTTTTGTATCTTTTCGAGGAATTGAACCGGCTGGGCGCGACGGTGCTGGTGGCCACCCATAACGAGACGCTGGTGGAGCGGTTCACCCATTATCCCCGGTTGCATCTTGAAAACGGCCTGGTTCAGAAAGTGTGGTGACCATGTTTGGCGGCCGTTCCGATCTTCCCCTGAAAGGCGACGTCACCAGCCGCTATCTGCCCTGGCTGGTGGCGCTGATGGTGTTTCTGGCGGCGGTGTCGCTGGTGGCCGTCTTCGTCCTGAACGGCGTGGTGGAATCCTGGAATCGCGATGTTTCGGGGACCGTGACCGTGCAGGTGGTGCCGGCCGGCGACAAGGCCGGTACCGACCGCCGCGTCCAGCAGGCGGTCGCCTTCATGCGCGGGGTTCCGGGGGTGGTTTCGGTCAAGCCGATGAGCCGGGACAAGATGGTGGCGCTGCTCACCCCCTGGCTGGGGTCGAGCACGGTGATCCGCGACCTGCCGTTGCCCCGTCTGATCGACGTCACCATCAATCCCGACGCGGTCGGCGATCTGGTTCGGGTCGGCATCAGCCTGAAGCAATCGGTGCCCGGCGCCACCCTCGACGACCACCGTCGGTGGCTGGCCCGTCTGATCACCGTATCGCGCAGTCTGGAGGCGCTGGCCCTGGGCATCGTCGTTCTGGTGGGAATGGTGACCGCGTCCACCGTGGTTTACGCCACCCGCAGCAATCTCGCCGTGCATGGCGATGTCATCGAAGTACTGCATCTGGTCGGCGCCACGGATGACTACATCGCCCGCCAGTTCGCCGACCGCGCTTTTTCTTTGGGCTTCGGCGGTGGTTTGATCGGTCTGGCCCTGACGGTGCCGGCCATGTCGGTCATCGCCTGGCTGGCTCACGGCGCCCAGGGGGGATTCATCCCCCGGCTGACGCTTCCGCTCATCGGCTATCTGGCGGTGGCGCTGCTGCCGGTTGCGGCCGCCCTGCTGGCGATGATCGCGGCGCGCGCCACCGTCCGCGGCACCCTGGCGCGTCTGCCGTGACCGCCCGGCCCTGGAATCGCGTGACCTGGCTGACGGCGGGGGGCTGTACCGTCATCGTCCTGTGGGTCATCGGGCTGCTCTGGTTCGCCAGCATGGTGCCCGAGCGGGTGGTGAACACCACCACCCATACCGACGCCATCGTGGTCTTGACCGGCGGCAGCGAGCGGCTGGCGACGGGCATGACGCTGTTGGAGAAGGGCTTGTCCAGGCGTCTGTTCATTTCCGGCGTTCATCGCGGGGTGGACAAGGCCGAAATCCTACGCCTCGCCCATGCCGCGGGCCGGGGATTGGCCGACGAAGTGGTGCTCGGCCATTCGGCCGACGATACCCGCGGCAACGCGGCCGAGACCGCCGCCTGGATTTTCGGCCGGGATATCCATTCGCTGCGTCTGGTCACCGCCGCCTATCACATGCCGCGCAGCCTGTGGGAGTTCCATACCGCGATGCCCGGCATCCGCATCATTCCCAATCCGGTGTTCCCCCCCGCCGTGAAGATCAGGCATTGGTGGATGTGGCCGGGAACGGCGGCGCTTTTCGTCTCGGAATATTCAAAGTACCTTGCCGCCATTCTCCGTCACGGGCTGTCCCTGATTTAGGGCCGCCCACCAGTCCCAAGGCCGTTCCGCCGTGATCGTCGTAGCTTCCCTTCTCTACGCCCTGGCCTTCCAGCTTTGGACTTTGGCGCTGGCCCTGCTTTATCTGCCGGCCCTGGTCCTGCCGCGCCGGGTCATGCCGCCCTTGGCGCGGTTCTGGCTCAGGGGCGTGATGGCGATCATGCGGATGACCGTGGGGCTGTCCTACGAGGTGCGCGGGGCCGAAAATCTGCCGGCCGGTCCGGCCCTGGTGGCGGCCAAGCACCAATCGGCGTTCGAAACCTTCGCCCTGCCCCTGGTGATTCCCGACCCGGCCTTCGTGCTGAAACGGGAATTGCAATGGATTCCCTTTTTCGGCTGGTATCTGGCCAAGACCGGCGTGATCGCCATCGATCGCGGCGCCGGGGCGGCGGCTTTGAAGGCGATGCTGCGCGGCGCCGGCCAGGCGGCGGCCGCGGGGCGGAGCATCATCGTGTTTCCCGAAGGCACGCGCACGCCGCCGGGCGAGCGCCGGCCCTATCATACCGGCATCGCCATGCTGTACGGGGGCCTCGATCTGCCGGTGGTGCCGATCGCGCTCAATTCCGGCCTGTATTGGGGTCGGCGGAGCTTCGTCAAACGGGCGGGGCGGGTGATCATCGAAATATTGCCGCCCATCGCCCCCGGCCTTAATCGCAAGCGCTTCATGGCCGAGTTGGAAACCCAAATCGAGGCCGCCACCGACCGCCTGGTGGCCGAGGGGAAAAAGGACGTCTCCCGTCCTTGATCCGAGGCTTTCTTCATGGTGTATAGCGGGTGTTCGGTATTCGGCCGGCATATTCGCGGGAAACGATCTTGGACAAGTTGACTTTCGGCCTGCGCCCCTATCTGTTGCTGTCGCTTCTGTGCCTGATCCTGTACGCGCCGGGAATGTCGTCGGTGCCGCCGCTCGACCGGGATGAATCCCGGTTCGTCCAGGCCACCCGCCAGATGTTGCAGACCGACGATTTCATCCGCATCCGCTTCCAGCACCATATGCGGGCCAAGAAGCCCGCCGGCGCCTATTGGCTCCAGGCGGCGTCGGTGTCCCTGTTTTCGTCGCCCGACTCCCATGCCATGTGGCCGTACCGCCTGCCGGGCGCGCTGGCGGCCTGGGCGGCCACGCTGATGACCTTCGCCTTCGGCCGATCGATGGTGGGGCGTCGCGCCGCCTTTCTGGCGGCGATCATGCTGGGCGGGTGCGTCATCCTGGTTTCCGAGGCCCATCAGGCCAAGACCGACGCCTTGCTGTTGGCCAGCGCGGTTCTGGCCCAGGGAATGCTGGGGCGATTCTATCTGGCCGGCAATGCCGGGGATCGGGGCAATGAGACGGGGCCGGGTCTCAAGACCGGCGGCAATCCCGGCATCGGCTCCGCGCTGCTGTTCTGGCTGGCCCAGGGGGCGGCGATCCTGATCAAGGGGCCGATCGTGCCGGCGGTCAGCCTGCTGACCATTCTCGCCCTGTGGCGCGCCGACCGGTCGTTGCGCTGGTTCCGGCCGATGCGGCCTGTGCTGGGCCTTCTGGTCACCGCGGCGGTGGCCGGGCCCTGGTTCGTGGCGATCTCGCAGGTCACGGACGGCGCTTTCGTCGGCGACGCCATCAAGAGCGACCTGTTGCCCAAAATTATCGGCGTCCAGGATTCCCACGGCGGATGGCCGGGCTATTACCTTCTGCTCAGTCTGGCCACCTTCTGGCCGGGCTCGCTGCTGATCTGGCCGGCCATGACCCGGGTGTGGTCGCAGCGTCACCGTCTGGCGTTCCGCTTTCTGCTGGCCTGGGCGGTGCCCAGTTGGATCATGTTCGAACTGGTGCCGACCAAACTGCCCCATTACGTGCTGCCGCTTTACCCCGCCATCGCCCTGATGGCCGGGGCGCTGGTGGCCGAAGGCGCCGAGGTGTTCCGGCGCCGGGGGGCGCGTGTCTTCTACGGCGTGTGGACGATCGTCGGCCTGTTCCTGGCGGCGGCGGTGATCGCGCTGCCCATCCGTTTCGGCCACGGCTTCGATCCGGCGCTGGTGCCGGTGGCGGTGGGAATCGTGCTCGCCACCCTGCTGCCCATGGTTCTGGCCATGACCGGGCGGCCGATCGTGGCGACCGTGGCGCTGACCTTGACCGCGGCGGCCACCTATCCGGGCGTGTTCTCCCAGGTCATGCCCCGGCTCGACCAGCTTTGGGTCGCCCGTTCGCTGGCGCGCGAGGTCAAGGATCTGGGGGTGACCCGGCCGGTGGCGGTGGCGGGCTATAGCGAGCCCAGCGTTGTGGTGATGCTGGGGACCCGCACGCTTTTGACCGGCGGCGGGGGGGCGGCGGCCTATCTTGCCGCCCATCCCCACCGGGTGGCCGCAATCAACGCCCCCGATACCAAGAGTTTCATGGCGGGCATCCACAGAAGCAGGCTGACGGTGCGGCCCCTGGGGAAAATCAAGGGATTCGATTATTCCAACGGGCGACCGGTGCTGCTGACCCTGTACGGGCGGACCCCGTCGTGAGCCGGCTCGACCGTTTCCGGCTATGGGCGGAAGAGACCGGGTTGCGGCTGGCCGCGATCTGGTCGGGGCTGGCGCCGGTGCGGCGGGTGACGGCCCGTCAATGGGGCGCCCAGGTCGCGCGCACCCGCCGGTTTCCCTTGTCCTGGGGCACCGCTTACGTGGTGGCGTTCAGCCTGTTCTCGATGGCTTTCATCGACCGGCCCCTGGCCCTGCTGTTGAAAAGCGGGGTGACGGGCGATTGGAACGGCTTCTTCCAGACCGTGACCAATCTTGGCCGCGCCGGGTTCTATCTGGTGCCGGCCGCGCTGCTGACCCTGTTCTTCTGGCTCGAATCCCAGGGCACGATCCATCCGGACGGCGCCGCGCGCTGGCGGCGAAAGGCGTGGAAAACGGGCTTTCTGACCCTCTCCATGGCCAGCTCGGGGATCGTCGAGCTCATCCTCAAATTCTGCATCGGCCGTTATCGGCCGCGGCTTCTGTTCCAGAAGGGCCTGTACGGATTCCATCCCTTCAATTTCCATTGGGCGATGAATTCCTTCCCCTCGGGGCACAGCCAGGCGATCTGGGCGGCGATGTCGGCTCTGGTGATCCTGGCGCCGCGCTATGATCTGGCGTGGTTGGCCGTCGCCGTTCTGGTGGCGGCAAGCCGGGTGTTCATCACCGTCCATTATCTCAGCGACGTGGTGGCGGGATCGTGGCTGGGTTATGTGGGAACCGTTCTGCTGGCCCGGATTCTGGCCAGGCGCGGCGTGCATCTGGGACCGTGATCGGGCGCTGGTGAAAAAGCCCCGCGCTGATGCTTTTTGATTATCCGACCCGTTCGCCCGGCAGGACGCCCCAGATCTGGCCGCGGGGCAGCCAGCCCTGGATTCCGTCGATATCGACCTGGCAATAGGGGTCGCCGCCCGGGCAGTGCACCAGCCGGCCGATCACCCCCGGATCGATGATCGCCACCGTTCGGGCGTGGCCGTTGTCGGAGGCCAGCAATTTGCGCGGCTTGTCCATGACCACCATCATGCGCCGGCTGGACAGCATGCTTTCATAAACCCAGCCTTCGGTGCCCTGCCAGTCGCGGACCTTTCGCCAGACGTTGTATTCGGCGATGATCTCCACCGGTAGATTCTTGCGGGTATAGACCCATTCGATGGGAAAGCGCAGGCCGGGACCGGTGCGCAGATTGACTTCGTCGGCGCGTAGCGACACGAAGCGCGGCAAAGGCAGGCCGGTGGTTTGGCCGATGGTGAATCCCCACGCCGCTCCGGCCGGAATAAGGAGCGCAAGGCAGGCCATTCCCAGCAGAAAACCCAAAAACCGCCGTTTCATTCGTGTGATCGTCCCGCAGGCAAGCGCGCATCCGCGGCGCATTATAGGCGAGCGCCACGGGGAGGGGTCAAGGTGGCGCCTTCCGGGTATGCCGGCTTATACGCGTTCCAGGATGTTTTGACGTCTGGAACGCGTATCCAGCCCATCATTGCGGCTGCGGCCAAGCGCCTGGCGAGGGCCGGTAAGTTCCGACCGGAGGTCGGAACTTACCGGAAACGGTACAATACGTCTCTGGACAAGCATGCCCCATCTTGCTAGAGCGGAACCCGTCTGGCCCGGCCGTTCCGGTTTCACTCGGCGCGCGGGGTTGTCCGGGGCTCGGAGGAATACACGGATGCCGCAGAAAAAGCCCCTGGTGGTCGTGACGCGTAAGCTTCCCGATCCCATCGAAACCCGAATGATGGAGCTGTTCGACGCCAGGCTCAACCTGGACGATCACGCCATGACCAAGGCCGAATTGATGGCGGCGGTGGCCGAGGCCGACGTGTTGGTGCCCACCATCACCGATCGGGTGGATGGTGAAATCCTGGCCCAGGCCGGACCCAATCTGGGGCTGATCGCCAATTTCGGCACCGGCGTCGATCATATCGATCTGGCCGAGACCAAACGCCGGGGCATCGCCGTGACCAACACCCCCAATGTCCTGACCGAGGACACCGCCGACATGACCATGGCCCTGATCCTGGCGGTGCCGCGTCGGCTGGCCGAGGGCGAACGGCTGATGCGCGGCGGCGAATGGCACGGCTGGAGCCCCACCTTCATGCTGGGGCACCGCATCTGGGGCAAGCGTCTGGGCATCATCGGCATGGGACGCATCGGCCAGGCGGTGGCCCGCCGGGCCAAGGCGTTCGGCATGTCGATCCATTACAACAATCGCAAACGCCTGCACCCCGACATCGAAACGGAATTGGAGGCGACCTATTGGGAAAGCCTCGACCAGATGCTGGCGCGGATGGACGTGGTCACCATCCATTGCCCGCACACGCCGGCCACTTTTCATCTGTTGTCGGCGCGCCGCATCCGGCTGATGCGGCCCCACGCCTATCTGATCAACACGTCGCGGGGTGAGATCGTCGACGAAAACGCGCTGACCCGGATGCTGATCAAGGGTGAACTGGCCGGTGCCGGTCTGGACGTGTTCGAACACGAACCGGCGGTCAATCCCAAGCTTCTGGAACTGGACAACGTGGTGCTGCTGCCCCATCTGGGCTCGGCCACCTTGGAGGGCCGCATCGATATGGGCGAAAAGGTCATCATCAACATCAAGACCTACGCCGACGGCCACAATCCCCCCGATCGGGTGTTGGCGGGGATGTTTTAGAGCCCGACCCGAAAGTCGCCATGGCGGCCTGCAAATGGGGGTTTTCTGCGCTTCCGCTGCTCACGTACACGAAGTACGTTCCGCTGCGGTTCTCG
>JAJZUL010000016.1 GCA_021848545.1 Pseudomonadota bacterium | reverse complement strand
GGCGCGTCCGCGCCCTTGGCTATCCTCGCTTGCGCTCCGAGGCCCCGATGGAGCCTCTCCGCACGCTGCGGCGGCCTCAACGGCCTAGTCGCTCCGCTCCAACGCGCCTTCACCCGATTACCCTGGGCCGTCAGGGTAGGGCCGATGACAGAGCGAGTCAATGTAGGGTAGGGTAAGCGTTTGTTGGTTAGCGCTCAGCTCAGGCGCGCTCAACGCGCCAGTCGGCCCCTGACGGCGCCTCTGGGCACCATCGGTCGAAAGTTGGGTTGTTGGTCGCCACTCCGCCCCGCCATATCGTCGTTCACAGCATGGACCAGGCCCGGGGCGTCCTGGCCGAAGCGCATCGGACGGGCGAGACGGTGATCCTGGACAGCCCGGTGGGCGCGGCCGGCTGGCAGGGCATCGGCTGGTGGCAACACCTGATCGCGCGTCTGGAGGCCGAATTTCCCGGAACCGCCTTCGATGCCGTTCTCGATTGCGGCGACCAGCCGGGTCTGGCCCTGGCCGCCTTGCGCGCCGGGGTGAAGGCCCTGCGCGTAACGGCAAACGACCAAACCCTGGCGAAACTGGCCGATATCGCCGCCCGAACCGGCGCGGTTCTCGATTGCGCCGACCCGTCCGCTCGTGGTTCAACAGGAACGGCACGCCCCCACCCCTTCCCCCCATCCAACGCCAGAGAGATTTCGTGACCGTTCCGCCCGACAGAACCGGCCTGTATCTGATCACGCCGCCCCGCATCGACAATCCCTATGAATGGGTCGAAACGCTGGAGGCCACCCTGGATGCCGGCGATATCGCCTGCCTGCAAATCCGCCTGAAGGGCCTGGACGACGACACGCTGATGCGCGCCATCGACGTGCTGCGTCCGCCGGCCCAGCGGCGCGGCGTGGCGGTGATTTTGAACGACCGCCCCGATCTGGCCTTCGAAAGCGGCTGCGACGGCGTCCATATCGGCCAGGAGGACGGCACCTGCCGCCAGGCCCGCGAGGCCATCGGCCCCGACGCCATGTTGGGGGTCACCTGCCACGATTCCCGCCATCTGGCCATGGTCGCCGGCGAGCAGGGCGCCGATTACGTCGCCTTCGGCGCCTTCTACCCGTCCGACACCAAGGAAACCCGCCATCACGCCGATATCGATCTGCTGGAATGGTGGAGCAAGCTGTTCACCATCCCGTCGGTGGCCATCGGCGGCATCACCCTGGCCAACGCCCGCCCGCTGGTGGAGGCCGGCGCCGATTTCATCGCGGTTTCGGGCGGCGTGTGGAATTATCCGATGGGGCCGGCGGCGGCGGTCCGCCTGTTCGACCGCCTGTTGCGGGAGGGATGAGCGCATGCGTCGCATCTGTGTCTTTTGCGGTTCGTCCATGGGCAACCGCCCGGTCTATGCCGAAGCGGCGGCGAAGCTGGGCGCCCTGATCGCCGGCCGCGGCCTGGGGCTGGTTTACGGCGGCGGCAATGTCGGCCTGATGGGCATCGTCGCCGACGCCGCGCTGAAGGCCGGCGGCGAGGTCATCGGCGTGATCCCCGAAGCACTGATGAAGCTGGAGGTGGGTCATCTCGATCTGACCGAATTGCGCGTGGTCGGCTCGATGCACGAACGCAAGGCGCTGATGGCCGACCTGTCGGACGCCTTCATCGCCCTGCCCGGCGGCATCGGCACCATGGAGGAATTGTTCGAGGTCTGGACCTGGGGCCAGTTGGGCCTGCATCCCAAGCCGCTGGGCTTTCTCGACGTGGCCGGTTACTACGACCATCTGCACGCTTTTCTCGATTACGCCACGTCCGAAGGCTTCCTGCGCGACCGTCACCGCGCCATGGTGGCGGTGGAGAACGACGCCGACACGTTGCTGGACCGTTTCCAGGCTTATCAGCCCCCCGAAATGGTCCGGGTCATCGCCCGCGATACCGCCTGAGAAAGCCGGTTGACAAAGGCCGCCCGGCGGCCTTAAAGATTGCCGCTCTTCGCCGCCGCTACCGGCGGCCTTGATGGTAGATGGGCGATTAGCTCAGCGGGAGAGCACACCCTTCACACGGGTGGGGTCGTAGGTTCAATCCCTACATCGCCCACCATCTACCGCCATCAAAATCAATCACTTACAATGCCATACGCGAAGATTGTCGGTAAATTGCCGAAGGTCTGCGCGAAACAACGACGGGCCGCGCCCTACAATAGGGCAGGCGCATCCCCGTCTGTTTTCATCTGATCGGCACGCCACTTTCGTCCGCTGGCCGCGGCAAGATCGAAAAATGTGCAATGAATGCGCTTTTCCCTTGCGTATGTGCAACAACTGCACTATGGTTTGGGCATCGGGAGCAGCCATATGCCCACGTTGTTCAGCTTTGAAAGTTTCAAACTCAAGCTCTATTTCCGCGAGCATGGCACACCGCATATCCACCTGATTTCTCCCGATCATGACGTTGTGATCGCCATTTCCGACGGATCGGTCATCGAAGGACATGCGCCGGCCGAAGCCATCGATATGGCCCGCCGGTTTATCGCCGACCACCAGGATGAACTCATGAACTTGTGGAGATCATCATGACCAGGACCGCCCCCCGCCTTACCCAGGCGCTTCTCCAGAATCCTGGGAGGCTCCTGCTTCGATGGACCGATGGCTTTACCTGCACCCTTCACCTTCCCGATATGCCCATGGCTCTTCAAGCCGATCTGGAAGATGACGGGTACACGATGGTTCTTAGGCCTGGGGATCAGGAATACAGCGCTCCCGAGCTTTATAAGCTGGCCGCATGGCAGGAGAACAAGGCCCAAAAGCCTGCGGATTTCCGCGAGGCCCGGCAGAAACTGAACATGACTCAGGAGCACTTGGCCGCAATCCTGGATATCAGCCGTCGTACCATCGGCTATTACGAAGACGGAACCCTTTTGGTGCCGAAGGTTGTCACGATGGCCATGAAGCAACTGGCGACGGAATGCGCGGCGGCCTGAGCACCTGAGCGCCAAGGGCGCGAGCGGCGGACGTCAGTAGCGCGTTTCGGCGTCCGGCAGGAAACGGTTCCGGAATCTCCCGTCATAAGCCGGGCGATATAAGACCGATCTATCCGCATCAGGATGCCGCCCGCCACCAAACCTATCCATTAGGATTTGACCCTTCGCTCACCGATTCATCCCGTTGCAGATTCGTACCAGCGGTCGCACCTGGCGTATGCTGTCTTCGACCAACCGGCGAGAGCGAAAGGGAGCATCGTGAACCAGAATGCGCGCATCGCCATCGTGGACGACAGCATCAGCGCTCTGACCTATATGGCGGAGCTGGTCACCGCCATGTTCGGAACCGACACCGCCATTCCATTCACCGATCCGGTGGCGGCGCTGAAATGGTGCGGCGGCCACGATATCGACGTCATCATCGTCGATTACGTCATGCCGGATATCGACGGCCTGCAATTCATCGAGAAAATCCGGGCCCTGCCCAGCCGCGTCAACGTCCCGCTGGTCATGGTCACCACCTCGGACGACCGGGACGTCCGCTATCAGGCGCTGCAACTGGGCGCCACCGATTTCCTGCAAAAGCCGGTCGACCGGATCGAGTTCGTCACCCGTATCCGCAATCTGTTCACTCTGAGCCGCCATCACCAGCAGACCGCCGACTATGCCGTCCACCTGGCCGAAGACGTGCGGCGCGCCACCCGGGATATCGTCGATCGCGAGCAGGAAACCATCCTGGTCCTATCGCGCGCCGCCGAATACCGGGACAACGAAACCGGCCTGCACCTTCTCAGGATGTCGCGCTACTGCCGTTTCATCGCCGAGCGGCTGGGGCTGCCCGCCGACGAGATCGACATCATCCAGGCGGCCGCGCCGATGCACGACATCGGCAAGCTCGGCATTCCCGACCACGTCCTTTTGAAGCCCGGCCCCCTGACCGACGACGAGCGCCGAATCATCGAGCGGCACCCCCAGATCGGCTGGGACATTCTGGCCGACAGCAAAGCCCGCCTTCTTCAGGTGGCCGGCGACATCGCCCTTTATCACCACGAAAAATGGGACGGCACCGGCTACCCCAGGGGCGTTGCCGGGCAGGCGATACCGCTGGTCGGGCGGATCGTGATCGTTTCCGACGTCTTCGACGCGCTGACCAGCCGCCGCCCCTACAAGGAGCCCTGGCCGCTGGACGACGCGTGCGCCTATTTGCGCGACAATAGCGGAACCTTTTTCGATCCCCGTTGCATCGACGCGTTCTTCAACGCCATGGACGACGTCCATGGCGTGCTCAAATGCCATCGTCAGAGTGACGGCACGTAATAACCGTCCTCTTATCCTTCCAGCCGGACCGGCCGGTCGGGGAAGGTCAGCTGGTCGCGGTCGCGCCAGGTGGGGCGAACGTAATTGATTTCCATCAGCCGGCGCACGCCGATGATCGGGCGCTTGTCGAATCCGTGCCAGGTGGCCGGGCCGGGCACGAAGATCACCGCCGAATTGAAGGTCGCCTTGGACCGCCCCACCCATTTGCGGTCGGCATCGTAGATGTCCGTGCCCCATTCGGCGGAATTAGGACCGGTGCACAGATAGATCACCATCGAGAACAGCTTTTCATGGATGTCCCGGTGGGGTTCCAGCCAGGCGCCGTCGGTGTCCTGGATGTATTCCATGCGCAGATACGCCCCTTCCAGATCGACATCCAGGCTTCGCGCCAGCGCCCGGGCGGTGGCGGGAGCCTGCATGCCTTCCGCCAGACAGGCGGCCACCGGATAGCCGGCGCACAAATCCGGCGTGAAGAAGCTGCGCTTGTTGTTGTTATCGTCCAGATCGCGCACACCGCCGCATTCGTCGATCAAGGGCGGCCGGATGGGCATCAACAGGATGTTGACCGCGACCTCTTCGGGAAAGACATCCGACAGAGTCCAGTGACGATAGGGCCAATCGTCGATGGTCGCCTCCGCCAGGGCGGCGACCATGCGGGCGGATACCGCCTCGGGCGCGGGAAGGTCGAATATGCTCATGACTCAGATCCTTTCGGACCCGGCGGCGGGGTTGTGACGCGGCATCATGCCGATCAGCCAGCGCAGCGCGGGAATGGATTTGGCGAAAGCGCTGATGCCGTGGCGGAAATACTCGCTGCGCACATAGGATTCCGAATCGCAATAACACAATTGCAGGCTCATGCGCGGCCCCTTTTGCGGCAGAAAGCCGTGCCAGGATTTATCGCTGACCTTGAACATCAACATGCTGCCGAATTCGGGCGCGAATTCGAAAGCGTAATCGTTGCGGTCGGGACCGTTCAGCACCCGCAGCCGCCCGCGCTCATAGGGCCAGGAGCGGGTGAAGCCGACGACGACGGTCACGATCTTGTGCCGCGAATCGGGATGGGCGAAGCCCTCGTTATAATGGCCGGTGGTGTTGCCCATCATCAGGACCACCGGCGGATTGTTGCTCAGATCCATTCCCATCTTGGCTTCCACCAACCGGCGGAAGCGGTCGCTGAGCAGGTCCTGAATCACCGCTTCGAATCGGGGGCCGCGCTTGAGGTTGGGCAGACCGTAACTGCCGCGATCGGGAATGGCCGGCGCATCCGCCAGCACCTCGTCCAGAAAACGGTTGGGAATGGCCGCCGGCACGAAGGCGTATTCATAGGGTTCGCTTTTCAGATCCGCGGCGGCGATGGCCGCCTCGTCGAGATAATTGAAAGGGGCTTCGACCTCCGACATGACCTTTTGCCTTTCCTTGTCAATGGCTGCCAAACGGGGGCAAGGCGGCGTCGGCATGGGGCGCCACCGCCACGCCTTCGATCTCGATCAGCCATTCCGGCCGGCAGACCGGCCCTTCGACGATGATGAAGGGCAGACCGGGCAGACGCCGTTCCAGTTCGCGACGAATCTTGGACTGATCGTGAGCATCGCGCAAATAGACGATCAGATACATGAGATCGGTCAAAGCGGCGCCGCCCGAAGCCAGCAGGGCATCGACATTGACCAGGGCCAGATCCAGCTGGGCCATGACATCGCCCAGATGAACCGTGTTGCCGAACTTGTCGATGCTGGCGGTCCCGGAAATATAATGGTGCGCCCGGTCGGCAAAGGCGATGCGGGTGCCGCGCTCGAACGTGACGCTGTAGTCCTTGGTGGCGCAAAGCCGCTCGAAATCGTTCAGGTAGGACATCTGCTGCGGCCGCATCCCGACGATGGAGTAGGCATCCATCGACACCAGATCGAACTGATGTTCGCAACATCCCTGGATGCCGGTGCTGGCGATGTAATGGGTGTCCTCGGTCAGGCCGTGGCGCCGGAACAGGTTCCGGCGGCTGTTGACCATGCCGCGATAGAACACGTCCACATCCTTCATGTAAAGCCAGGTCCGCACGCAATTGTCGGCCAGATTCGCGCCCTGGCCTTCCAGGGCGTCGATCAGATTGGCGAAAATGTCGGCGGTCTGCACTTCCTCCGGCGAGGTGGCCGCGCGCTGGCCGCAACACAGACGGGTGCTCCACAAATGGCCGAGCCCCCCCATTTCGACCATCATGTGATGCGGGGACAGGCGCCGTTTGCGCAACGGCCCGGCGCCGTCGATGTGATAGGCCAGCAGCCCCACCCTTGCGGCCGGCAGCGGCGGCTGCTGAACCAGCGACACCGCCACCGGATCGTCGGGGTCCTCGGCCAGCAGCGGGCTGGCATACAGATGGTCGATCTGATTGATGGCGTCCGACAGGAACAGGCGCCGGAACACCGCCGTCCCCGGCGCCAGGTCAAGCTTTCGCGCCCACGCTTCGTATTGGCGCGAGACGTAATCGATCTGACTGGCGATATTGTCCGCTTCGGGCGCGACGATAACGGTGAAATGCTCAGCCACCCCATTGGCGCCGACGAAACTTTTCGCGCCACCGCCCGCTTTCGTAAATACCTGGTCAGCAGACATCCCGGCCTCCGCCACGACAGCCCATTCCGTTGCACAGCTCCCGCCCGGCTTACGGAGAGCGGGATGATACGCCAGCGGCTCGACTATAACCATTCTAAAATAACAAAAGTTTTGTGGTGTTTAATGAGAACGCCTTTTGTTTTTATGATCGCCATGGACCATTGGCAGCCGGTCCACGCCATGTACAGGATCGCATCCACCACCGCCCGCAGGTTCGTCGTTCGCGGCCGCCCCGGCCCTGAGAGCCCGACCCGAAAATCGCCATGGCGGCCTGCAAATGGCGGTTTTCGGGTCGGGCTCTCAGGCTTGGCTGGGAGAACGGAGAGATGCAGACGAAGACCAGGAACGCGACGCGTTTCATCCAGACCACCCAACATCTCCATTCCGCTTTCGGCAGCGACTGGTTCGGGCAGAAGGCGGAAAGCTTCGCCCGTTATTTCGGCACGCCGCAATTCCTCATCAGCCAAACTGTCATCGTCGCGGTGTGGATCGGCCTGAACATGAGCGGGTTGACCCATTTCGACGTCTACCCCTTCATTCTCCTCAACCTCGCCTTCAGTCTTCAGGCCGCCTATGCGGCGCCGCTGATTCTGCTGGCCCAGACCCGTCAGGCCGATCGCGACAAGGCCCTGGCCGAAGCCGACGCCCAGCACCGCGAAGCCCTGGCCTCCGCCTCCGAACAGCGCCAGCGCGAATTCGCGGAACAGAACGAAAAATTGATGCAGCTGCTGGAGCAGAACACCCAGCTGACCGAAACCACCAACCGGCTGAGCCAGCGCATCCAGAGCTTGAGCGAGGATTTGCACCGTCACATCGTCGGCGACGGGAAATGACCGATCGCACCGGTTCGGCCCATCTGGCCATCATGCTGGCGATTTAGCCCGATCTATTCATGGGGCCGCGCGGGCTTGAACCAAATCCCGATGAGTCACTCTCATCGGGATTTGGTATTAGGGCTCAGAGCTTGTAAATCAGTCGAACTTGCAAAAGAACGCCCATTGGAAACGCTGGCGTTTTTCCGTCGATTTCACGCCGGATGGGCATTCTTTCACAAACTCTCACCCCATCTCGACCATGACGTCGTCGCGGTTGCCCCATTCGGCCCAGGACCCGTCATAGACCGCCGCCTGTTCGTGGCCGATCAGATGCAGGGCCAGATGCAGGACGCAGGCGGTCACGCCCGACCCGCAGGTCGCCACCACCGTCCGTCCCGGCTCGACCCCGGCCTTGGCGAACCGGTCGGCCAGATGATCGGCGGACCGCATGGTGCGGGTCCTGTCGTCGATCAGATCGAGAAAGGGCAGATTGACGCTGCCGGGAATATGGCCGCCCCGCTTGACCGGCCACAATTCCGGATCGGCACCGGTAAAGCGCCCGTGGGCGCGGGCGTCCAGCACCAGTTCGCGGCCGCTGGCGATGTTGGCCTGCATCTGGTCGAAGCTGCGCACCAGGCCGGGATCGACCCGGGGAATGAAATGGCGGTCGCGCCGCACCGGCGGCAGATCCTCGACCGCCCGCTGCTCGCGCAGCCACTTGGGAAAGCCGCCATCGAGCACCGCCACGTCGCGATGACCGAAACAGCGGAACATCCACCAGACCCGCGCCGCCGCGCTGCCGAAGCCGGTGCCGTCATAAACCACCACCCGGTTGCCGTTGCCCAGACCCAGCTTGCGCACCCGGCTGGCGAATTTCTCCGGCGGGGGCAGCATGTGCGGCAGATCGGTATTGTCGGCGGCGATATCGTCGATATCGAAAAACACCGCGCCGGGAATGTGTTCCTCCTCGTATTCCTGGCGCGCCTCGCGGTTCTGAACCGGCAGATAATAGCTGGCATCCACCACCCGCACGTCGGGGGCGTCCAAATGGTCGGCCAGCCAGTCGGTGGTCACCAAGGCGTCGGGATTGGCATAGTCCAAGGGTCGTATCCGGCAATTATCGACAAGGGAGACGGCCCGCGGCCGCCGTCAAGCCAGCCAGTCCGGCACCGGCAAACCCTTTTCGCGCAGAAAATCCGGATTGAACAGCTTGCTCTGATAGCGGGTACCATAATCGCACAGCACTGTCACCACCACATGACCGGGTCCCAGGTCCCGCGCGACCTTGATGGCCGCCACCACATTGATTCCGGACGAGCCCCCCAGGACCAGCCCCTCGTGGCGCACCAGATCGAAAATCGCGGGCAAAGCCTCGTTGTCCGTCACCCGCACCTGCCCGTCGATGGGAGCGCCCTCGAGATTGGCGGTGATGCGCCCCTGGCCGATCCCTTCGGTGATCGAGCTGCCCTCGGCCTTCAAGGTGCCGTGGGCGTAGTAATTGTACAGGGCCGATCCCATGGGATCGGCCAGAACGATGCGGACCGAGGGATCATGCTCCTTCAACGCCATTCCCACCCCGGCCAGGGTGCCGCCGGTGCCGACGGCGCAGGTGAAGGCGTCGATCCGTCCCCCCGTCTGTTTCCAGATTTCCTGGCCGGTAGTGCGGTAATGGCCGGCGCGGTTGGCGGTATTGTCGAACTGGTTGGCCCAGATGACGCCGTTGGGCTCGCCATCCGCCAGTTCCGCCGCCAAGGCCTGTGAGTAACGGACGTAATTGCCGGGATTGGCGTAAGGCAGGGCCGGCACCAGCCGCAGATCGGCCCCCACCAGCCGCAGCATGTCCTTTTTTTCCCGGCTTTGGGTCTCGGGCATGACGATGATGGTGCGATAGCCCCTGGCATTGGCCACCAATGCCAGGCCGATGCCGGTATTGCCGGCCGTTCCCTCGACGATCAGCCCCCCTCGCCGGATCAGCCCCTTTTCCTCGGCATCGGTGACGATGGCCAGCGCCGCGCGATCCTTGATCGATCCGCCGGGATTAAGGAACTCGGCCTTGCCGTAGATCTCGCACCCCGTCATCTCCGAGGCGGCGCGCAGCCTGATCAAGGGGGTATCACCGATGGTGGCGATAAAACCGTCGCGAACGTCCGTCATGGCGATGTGCTTTCATCAAGATATACATCTTGAAACGAAGGTAAGGGGAGGCCATCCCGCCTTCAAGTTTTTCGCCATGTGAAATCAGCGAGTCACGTCATACTGCCGCTTACCGCCAGCGTCGCCGCAGATTTTCCCGCTCGCGGGCCAGCCACAACAGGGCCAGCATCCCCGCCGCATTGGCGATGCGCCCGTTGCCCACCCAGTCCAGGGCCTCGTTCACATCGACGACGAAGACCCGGATGTCCTCGCTTTCCTCGGCCAGACCGTGAACGCCGCCGATCGCGCCGCTATCGACCCGGCCGCAATACAGGCGCACGGTTTCCGACGAGGCGCCGGGGGTGACCAGGAAATCGGCGATTTCCACCAAATCCTCCACCTGACACCCGGCTTCCTCCAGCGCTTCGCGCCGCGCCACCTCCTCGGGACTTTCGCCCTCCTCGACGATGCCGGCGACGATTTCGATCAGCCAGGGCGACCGGCCGGCGGCCAGGGCGCCGACGCGGAATTGCTCGATCAGGGCCACCGTGTCGCGGACCGGATCGTACAGCAGCACCCCCACCGCATGACCGCGTTCGAACACCTCGCGGTCCATCGGCCCGACCCAGCCGCCGGCAAAGGAGCGGTGGCGCAGACGATAGCGATCGACACGGTAATAGCCCTGATACACCGTGTCCCTGGCGACGATGTCGGTATCGTCCTTGCCGAATGTGGCCACTGTTCGACTCCCTCACAAAACCCGATGGGCGCCGGATGGTAGCGGCAAAAACCGCTGGACCGCGACGCCGAATTTCCGCATCACGAATCAAGCATCCCCCTCCACCCCTTCGGAGCCCGCCATGTCCGATATGTTCGCCGTCCCCCACGGCGCGGTCGTCGTCACCGAAAGCCCCGCCGGCGGCTACGCGCAGATCGTCCATACCGAAACCCATGATTTCCTGGCCGACGAGCCGCTATCGGCCGGGGGCGAGGATCTGGGACCGGACCCCTACCGGCTGCTGCTGGCCGCCCTGGGCACATGCACTTCGATGACGCTGCGCATGTACGCCACCCGCAAACAATGGAAGCTCGACCGGATCGAAGTGCGTCTGCGCCACGACCGGGTCCACGCCAAGGATTGCGCCGATTGCCCGGACAAGGACGTGGTGGTGGACAGGATCACCCGCGACATCCTGCTGGAGGGCGATCTCGACGATGAGCAGCGCCGGCGCCTGCTGGAAATCGCCGACCGCTGCCCGGTCCACCGGACGCTGACCGGCACCATCCGGGTGGCCAGCGCCCTGGTGAGTGAATAGGGCGCGGATCAGCCGACCACGAAGGCGCCGATGGCGCCGATGGCGGCGGTGATCAGGCCCAGCACCAGATTGACGCCGATGATCCAGCGGATGCGGGCCATATGGCCGGCGGCCTTGGGAAAGTTTTCGGCGGCGACCGCATTCTTGAAGGATTGCCAGGGCGCGAAGAACAGATACAGGAACAGCGCCATCATCACCCCGCCGATGCCCTGCATGGCATCGACATAGGGACCGCCGCCGCCGAACCCGCCGCGATAGCCCAGCAGCAGAACGCCGTAGCCCGTGGCCAGCAGGGTGATGATCGCCACCCACACCCAGGCGAAGAACCGCCCCATGATCGCCCGCATCAACGGCAGGCGTTCCGGCGGGGCCAGGGCGAGAACCGATGGGCGCACCGCCATATGGGCGAAAAACATGCCGCCGACCCAAATGATTGCGGCCAGGACGTGGAGGGCGAGCGGCAGGGTGTAATCGAGCATGGGAACCTTCCTTTTCGCCGGTGCCGCAGGTTTCGTTCCGGCAGCCCTTCCTGACTTCTAGCCGCTTTCCCCGGCATTGCAACGCTTTTCCCTGGCCTCGACCCCGACCCGATGTCACCATCGGCCCCTGCTTTCACAGTGCCGCCGGATGTTATGAAAAAGGAAAGCCGTCTTCTTCACGCCGGCCGTCATCCCGAACGGTTCGATGGCGCCGTCAATCCCCCCGTCTATCGCGCTTCGACCATCCTTCACCCCTCGGTGGCGGAAATGGAGGCCAGCGGCCATAAGCCCTTCGAGGGGGTGCGCTACGGCCGGTTCGGCACGCCGACCACCTTCGCCTTCGAAGAGGCCATGGCCGAACTCGAAGGCGGCGGCCGGGCCATCGCCACCTCGTCGGGTCTGGCCGCCATCACCGGGGCGCTGACAGCCTTTCTCAAGGCCGGCGACCACCTGCTGGTGTCGGACACGGTCTATTTCCCCACCCGCAAATTCTGCGACCGGGTGCTGGCCGGCTTCGGAGTCGCCGTCGAATATTTCGACCCGCTGATCGGCGCCGGAATCAAGGATCTGATCCGCCCGGAAACCAAAGTGGTATTCCTTGAAAGCCCCGGCTCCCTGACCTTCGAAATCCAGGACGTTCCGGCCATCGCGGAAGCCGCCCACGCCGCCGGCGCCGTGGTGCTGATGGACAACACCTGGGGCGTGCTGTCGTTTCAGCCCTTCGAACATGGAATCGACGTCTCGATCCAGGCCTGCACCAAATACGTGGTCGGCCACGCCGACGCCATGCTCGGCGCCATCACGGTGCGCGAGGATTTGTGGCACCACGTCAAATCCTCGGTGGCGACCGTCGGCCATTCGCCGGGCAGCGAGGAATTATATCTGGGCCTGCGCGGCCTGCGCACCCTATCCCTGCGTCTGGCCCGTCACGCCGAAACGGCGATGGCCCTGGCCACCTGGCTGGAGGAGCGCGACGAGGTGGCCCGGGTTCTCTATCCCCCGCTCCCCTCCGATCCCGGCCATGCCCTGTGGAAGCGCGATTTCTCCGGCGCCTGCGGCCTGTTCGGCGTCGTTCTGAAACCGGCGGAAAAGGCGGCGGTGGATCGCATGCTCGACGGCTACCGCCATTTCAAGCTGGGCTATTCCTGGGGCGGATTCGAAAGTCTGGTCATTCCCACCACCGGCTCCATCCAGCGCACCGCCAGCGCCTGGACGCCGGAAGGGCCGAGCCTGCGCTTCCATGCCGGACTGGATGCGGCCGAGGACCTTCTGGACGATCTGAAAGACGGCTTCCAGCGCCTGCGCGGCGGGTGACCGCTCAAACGGATCGGTAGCGGAGGACGCGGACCGCAAGCGGCCCGGCGGTGTTTCCAGCCACCGCGCCCGCCCAATCGGCGCCGAGATCGAGATCGGCCAGGCGCCAGTCCGACCCGGCCGGATCGATCAATTCCGCTTCCGTGCCGTTCGAGACCGAAAAACTGTCCAGCGAAACGCGCAATCCCGTTCCCAGCGCCTTGAGATAAGCCTCCTTGCGGGTCCATAGGCGGAAAAAGGCCAACTGCCGGCGATCCGGGGACAGGGCCTCATAGGCGGCATTTTCGGCGGGTGAGAAGAAACGGGCGACCAGATGGTCGCGGTCGGCGAGCGGGCGGACCTGCTCGACATCGACGCCGACGTCGAAATCCGCCACCGCCACCGCCACCCCGTCGCCGGAATGGGACAGGTTGAAGCGGGGACCGGCGCCGGTCAGACGCGGCTTGCCGTCCTCATCGCGAACGAAAACCAGGGATTCGGGCGCACCGGCGCCATAGGCCGCAAGAACCCGGCGCAAAACCGTATGGGCCTGAATGAAACGGCGGCGGTGAAGGGGGTTGATAAAACGGTCGGCGCGGCGCCGCTCCTCGTCGTCGAGCGGGGCGTCCGACGGCGCCGCCTCGGGCTCGGCGTCACTCCACCACACATCCACGGCGCCCGGTTCCGGATGCGCCCGGCAGCCGCCGGAAAAGCCCGGCGCGAAATCCACAGGCGACACGGCCATCATCGCCCCCGACAAACCGCCCCCGATCGGGCGACGCCACCATAACCGCCGGCGGCCCGCCCGTCACCCAGGCTCGTCGCCGGAGGAATCGATCGGGGATGGTGTTTTCGGAGAAATGGATGGAATTTGCCGCGCGACAGCCTCTTCACGCACCGATCGGGCGGCGGTGGCGACCAGATGGGCGGCGAGAACGAAACCGGCCTCTTCGGCTTCGCGCGCCAGATAGTGCAGCGCCGTCACCAGATGGGCCGGTCGGGTCCCCGTCAAAGCCTGCTGCAAGCGGCCGGCTTTCTTGCCGCGGCCATTACCCTTGCCCTGATGTTCGGTGTCGGACGGACGCTCGTCCCCGTATTTCGTCCCTCGAACGGCCCCGGCGTCATCGCCGCTTTTTTCGGGGAAAACCACCACGTTGTCAGTCGTCACCACGTTGTCGCTCATTTCGTCGCTCGCGATCCCAGCCGTCACCTCGCTTTTCCGGCCGCAGCCCCCTCGCCGAAACGCACACATGATGCCGTTCCCTTTGGCAGTTCGATGTGAGATCTCTCACAATCGGCGAAAATTACAGCCCGCCCGCCCCGCCCCGGCACGACCGGCCATCGATAAGCAAACGCGTCAACGCCCCCGGGTCGCGCAACACCAGCAGGCCGCGATCGCGACCGACCCACCCCCTGTCCTGCCAGACGACCAGCAACTTGTTGACGCTTTCCCGGCTGACGTTCATATGGTGGGCCAGCTCCTGTTGAGACAACCGCAGGTCGATCAACACCCCGTCGCCATTGTCTTTGCCGAAGGTATCGGCCAGACACAGCAATCGCTTGGCCAGACGGGCCGGCAACTCCAGAAACTGCGCGTCTTCCAGCAATTCATTGATCCATCGCGCCCTGGCCGCGCAGGCGGCCAGCAGCGCCATGAAGCATTGCGGATTGCGCTCGAACACGGCGATCACGTCGCGACGCTCCATCAACAGCAACGCGGCCGGCCCGATGGTGACGGCGTCGGCGATGCGGCCGCCGCCATCGAAGGTGGCGACCTCGCCGAAGATCTGGTTGGGGCCGATCAGATTGAGCACCGTTTCGCGCCCGTCGGCGGATACCGTCCCGATCCGAACCGCGCCATCGACGACGAGATACAGGACGTCGCCGGGATCACCCTTGCGAAACAGCATGGTCGAATGGTCCACGGCGTGCAGCCGCGCCACCATCGCCAGACGGTCCAGATCCTCGCCGGGCAAGGCGCCCAACAACGGATTGCGGCCCAGAATGCGCCGCCGCACCCCGACCGGATCCGCCACGTCCTCAGGCGCCACGATGGGGACCCGAAAACAGATTCCTCCGCCGTATCACGGAGATACCCGGATCGCACCAAATTGGAGTAAATACAAATGTGCGCAATATATTCGATCCTCATACGAACGCACTATACAAACGTATAGTGGGTATACAATCAATAATTTTACAACAAATTGGCTGAAAAGTCGAAGCCAACGTGCAAAAAAGGCGCCACACCAAGGGTTGTGACCTTGCAAAATCCGCCACGCGTCAACCTGTTATTTGTCTTTACAGAAAATGTTTTTTTATACATACAATCGATACAGGATATATCCGGGACAGGAAGTCCTGAAAAGCGGTCGTCGCGAGATGGGGGTCCCGCGATTCTCCGCGGACTCTCGGCGACGACACCCCGTCGGCGACCGAATCGCCGGGCTTATGTTTTCAACCCCCACACATTGCGATCATAGCCAGCACGGGGCACGATCATGGCGCTTCCTTCGCGCGAACAAGCGCTCGCCTTCGTTTTTTCGTGGGCCGATATCATCCTTGAATCGGCGGATGGGCGGATCGTCCTTGCCGAAGGCGCGGTGAAGGCGTTGCTGGGCTACGATTCCGATTCCCTGACGGGCCGCGCCCTTACCGACATATTCGTACCCGGCAACCGGGTCCTGATTGAAAAAGTGGGCGTCTTGCTCCGGCGCCATGGCCGGGTCGACGAGGTGGACGTTCAATTGCGGTCCACCGACGGCCGCCGGCTTCCGGCGCGGCTGTGCGGCCACGCCTTGGGCAGTAACGGCCACCTGTTTTTGGCCATACGCAGCGATCTGCGCATGCCGGGCGACGACACCGTCTGGCCCCACGACGATCAAAGCGGCCTTTACGCCGGCGAGAAATTTCATGAACTGGCGGCGAGCCGGCTGCGGGAAATGGCCGAATCAGGCAATACCGCCGATCTCGCGGTCGTGGACATCGCGGGGCTGGAACGCATCTGCAAAAACCTGCCCCCGGACGAAAGCGAGACCTTGATGGCGGCCATCGGCGCCCTGATCAAGGCCAATTCCATCGACGGGGACAGCGCCGCCGCGCTTTCGGACGGCAAATACGGTTTTCTCGCCGAACCCGACCACGATACCGGCGCGCTGGAACGCGAGGTCGCCGATCTGGTGGCGACCATGGTGCCCAACCACGAAGTTGCCGTCACCGGCGCCAAAATGACGATCGGCGACGTCCGCGAGATCGACGAGGATTCGTTGACGAAGGGCCTGATGTACACTTTGCAGGCGGTCCAGAATTCCGGCGGCGGCGCCCTGCAGGAAATGTCGCGCAACATGACATCGCTGATCGACCAGACGGTGTCGCAGATATCGGCGTTCCGTTCCCTGGTCACCCATCGGCATTTCGACGTGGCCCTCCACCCCATCGTCGGCCTGCGCGACGGCAAGATTCATCATTTCGAGGCTTTGTGCCGGTTTCACGGCAACAGGGACGCATCGCCCTTCAAGGTCATCACCTTTGCCGAAGAAACCGGACTGATCCATCAATTCGATTTGACCATGGCCGCCAAGGTCATCGAATGGCTGTCGCGCCAGCCGCGCAACAACGCCTCGTTCCGGGCGGCGGTCAACGTATCGGGCTATTCCATCGGCCAACCCGCCTATGTCGAGGGACTGAACCGGTTGCTCGACCTCAACGACTGGCTGGAAAACCGGTTGATTTTCGAGGTCACCGAATCGTCGCGGATGACCGATCTGGAAGGCGCCGACGACTTCATCCAGGGCATCCGCAAGCGGGGATTCGAAGTCTGCCTTGATGATTTCGGCGCCGGCGCCGCCAGTTTTCAATATCTGTCGGTGCTCGACGTCGACGTGGTCAAGCTGGATGGCAGCGCCGTCAAGAACGCGCAAAAAGCGCCCAAGGGGCGGGCCTTCCTGTCGTCCCTGACCGATTTGTGCCGACGGCTCAAAGTGTTTACGGTCGCCGAAATGGTCGATACGCCCAAGACCCTGGACTTCGTCCGCGACTGCGGTTGCGATTTCGCCCAGGGCTATCTGTTCGGCAAGCCCTCGACCGACGTCCGCAGCTTTTTCCCGCTGCCCAACCAATCCTTGCTGTGGGGCGGGAAAGGCTATGTCTGATCCGCTTCCTTAACCATGCGGCAACAATAAGGAGCAGCGGCGGCCGGGCGGGTGAGGGCGTGGCGATTAACGCAACCATCCCGACAGGACAAATCCGTCTACGGCATTTTTGTTGCACATACTTTCGCCATAAGTTAGAAATAGTCTATTGTCCTGGCATGGTTGGAACAGAGTGTCCGACCGAAGCACTTTGGCGTCCGCGCCAGCCGCAAGCGTTCGCAGCCCCCCTGAAACATTCAAAGGACCGGACCTGTGTCTAATCCGATTCCTCGCCCCGTTGCCGCCCGTAGCGGCAATCCCGTGGACGCCCATGTGGGCGCGCGGGTTCGTTTACGTCGTCGTCTTCTCGGCCTGACCCAGGTTCAACTGGCCGAGGCTCTGGGCCTGACCTTTCAGCAAGTACAGAAATACGAGCGCGGCATCAACCGCGTCAGCGCCAGCCGCCTGCATGACATGGCCACCGTACTGGGCGTTCCCGAAAGCTTCTTTTTCGAGGACATGCCCGTCGATCTTCTGGCGCGCGCGCCGAGCCCCACCGTGGAAGCGGCGACGTCGCCCCCATCCTCGTCGGCGGAACATCTGTCGACGGCCGAAACCCTGTCGCTGGTAAAAGCCTATTACCGCATCGCCGATCCGCGCCTGCGGCGCCGGGTTTGCGACCTCGCCCGCGCCCTGGGGGAAAGCGAAAGCACCGGCTGATCCCACCCTCGCCGGCAATGGTTTCGCGGCGCGGCGCACGGCCCTTCCGTCCCGCGCCGCGATTCCATCCACCGGCCATTTTCCTAAAATGAAATATGTTATTTACGTTGTTTCCAATTCATTTGATCGAAAAACAATACAAAACCGCCACGTAATAATTTTGGTGTGGAAATCGCGCCACTGGTTTACAGTACACGCATGATACGCATCTGGCAGATATTCCTTGCCGCCACACTTGTTCTGTGGGGCATCCCATTTGTGGATTGGAGTCAGTCCGGCATATGGAATGCCTTGACCGTCGGCGAGGTCCTGGCTTCGCTGGGTCTGCCCGCGTTACAACCACCGCCGACCGCATGGGGTCAGGTCGCCGCGGGCCTGTTGCGCAGCGACGGCGGCGTGGTCTGTCTGGTGGTGACCATGGCGGCGTTGGCCTACGACGCCATTTTTCCCCACCATTCCTGAGAGCCCGACCCGAAAGTCGGCAGGGTGAGCCGAAAATGGCGGTTTTCGAGAACCACAGCGGAGCGTACTTTATGTACGTGAGCAGCGGAAGCGCAGAAAACCGCCATTTGCAGGCCGCCATGGCGACTTTCGGGGCGGGCTCTGACGCCGCCTACGAACAGCAGCCGGACTTGTCGCCCCGGCGTTGCGCCTGGATCGGCGGACAGGGGACCGTCCCGTAGGAACAAAAGACGCAGCAATCCCCCGGTTTCGGGCGCAGCAGCGCGCCGCACCCCTCGCATTCATAAAAGAACTGGC
Organism: Pseudomonadota bacterium; assembly: GCA_021848545.1. Classification (GTDB taxonomy): domain Bacteria; phylum Pseudomonadota; class Alphaproteobacteria; order Rhodospirillales; family Magnetospirillaceae; genus JAJZUL01. Next base: position 43,132 of record JAJZUL010000016.1, on the reverse strand, counting down.
AGGAATCGGTCGGCATCTCCTCCATTTTGCGATGACCGCAATGGGGACAGGTGATTTCCGAATGCAGCTCGGGCTCTCTGGTCATGGCGACACCATGGGTGGATTGATCGATTCCGACGAGCTTGTCGGCGGCGACGGTATTATGGCAAGCGCCGGCAAAGATCCTCGGCGACCTGGACGGCCGCCCGCTCCACCGCCGGCGTCAATCCCTCTCCGGCGGAAAAATCGCGTCCCTCGACGCCGATCACGGTGAAATGCGGCGGCAAGCCGCCCAACAGCCGCGCCATGGCGATCCCTTCCGCCAGACCGAAGGTGTGGCTGGATTTGGGAAACAGCGCCGCCGGCACGGCTTCGGCCGCCACGTCCCAATCGCGAACGGTGCCCGGCGGCGCCCCCGACGCCATGGCATCCACCGCCACCACCCGTTCCGCCCCCCGCCACAGCGCCATCAGGCCGGTGCCCTCGCCGTGATGACATTCCACGCGAATTCCGGAAAGTCCGCGGGCGCGCACATGATCGGCGACAAAAGGACCGACCCCGTCATCGCGGCGAAAGCGATGGCCGATGCCGATCAGCAGCACGCTCATGGCGAACGCCAGGGGGCGAACAGAACATCGTCCGTCTGCTCGCGCAGCGCGTAACGGGGCCGGGCCTCGTCGTCGATCAGCCCCAGATCGGCGAGCATGTCGGTCATGCGAATGAGATGAGCGACATTGTGGGACGCGGCCCCGCCCTCCAGCCAATTCTGTTCGGCGAAGGCCAGGATCGCCGGCTGCCCGAATTCGGCCTCCCACAGGATTCCCAGCAACGAGGACAGCGCCTCCTCGACATCGGCCTCCACCTGGGGAAGACGTCGCGCCCGATCGCCCACCTCCTTCCAGCCGCTTTCCGGACCGGCCCCCAACCCGAAATCGGGCAGGGAGCGCCGCTCCAATGACGCGCATTGAAAATGGGCGACCTCGTGGATCAGCACGCTGGGCTCCATCCGCCCGGCCACCCGTCGGCCGTCCCAGGTCAGACCGTCGGCCGGGCTCATATCCACCACCTCCAGCCCGAAGGCCCGGCACAGGGCCACCGCATGGGCATGATGGCTGGCCTCGGTGCTGAGTTCCATCAGATCGCCGGCGGGTATGACCGCGGCGATGCGGGCCAAAGCGCGGGCGGCCCGCGGATGGGGCGCCAGGGCCAGGGTGAGCGCCTCCAGCAGGGGCGGCAGCGTCTCGTGATCGATGGGCGTGAGAATCATGCGGTCGGTTTAGCCCAAAGACGGGCTTCGCTCCATACCGGAAACACGCCCCACACGCGGCGCGCCGGCCGTCGCCCCAAAAATGCTCTTTTTACGAGCTTTGTTATGACATATAATCATCTTGTAGTTGTTGTCACACGAACTTCCAGAGGGGATTCGACATGATTGCCAAACTTTTTCTCGCGGGAGCGTTCGCCGTTCTCACCATCGCGGCTCTAGCCGACCGCCCGGCCGAGGCGGGAGGCTACCCCGCCCACCAATGCACCGCCACCGAAAGCCACGGAGATTTCTGCAGTTGCAAAAAGGTGGACAACCACGAGGGCGGAAACCAGTGGATCAAGTCGTTGGTCGAGGCGACGCAGGTCAAGCCGTCCGGCAAACCGTGGCTTGAAGATTCGCTGCCGTCCAACGCCACCTGGTGGCCCAGGCCCTGCAGAGGCTAACACACTGACACGGACGAAAGATTCCTGATGCGCCCCACCTCGTCATGGCCGGACTTGATCCGGCCATCCCCGTGCTTCCGCATAAAAGTCATTGGAAACAATGACGTGGGTGGCTGCCACGTGGATGCCCGTGTCAAGCACGGGCATGACGGGGAAAAGGTGGCCCCGTATCCTTTGAATGAGCCGGTGCACCAACCCGATCCGATCCTGTTTCCGGCAGGTTCCGGCCTCCGGTCGGAACCTGCCGGCCCTCGCCGGGCGCCTGGCCGCGGCCTCAACGATGCTGAATACGCGTTCCGTCGGAACGCGACCGCCCGGCCGCTGGAGCGACCGGGCGGATACCTTGGCGCCTATCCTTTCCGCTGAAGCGGAGAGAACCGCCAAAAGGGCCGGATGGGGCCGGCCCGTCTCATTATGTTCAGTGGATATAATCGCCGGCGAGGCCCGCCAGCTCGTCCTTGATGCGCAACTTCTGTCGCTTCATCACCAGGATCCTTGTATCGTCGGGAAACGGTCGCCGTACTTCGCTTTCGATAGCTGTTTCAAGATCGGCATGCTTGGCTTTCAGAGACGAAACACGGTCTTGAAGGCTCATATGGACCTCCCTTGCAGATCACATACAGGAGACCAAGTGTATGCCCGCGCTGGTGAGCTTGTCAGCAGGCAAAACGGAAAAACGCCCCCGCCTGGTGGTGGGGATCAGCGGCGCGTCGGGTGCCGTCTACGGCATTGAAATGCTGGATGGTTTGCGCCGGGTGGGCGTCGAATCCCATCTGATCGTCAGCGATGCCGCGGCGCGCACCCTGGCCTACGAAACCGGCATGACCCTGGCGGCGCTGCGCGACCGGGCCGATCACTGGTACGCATCGGCCGATATCGGCGCCGCGCCGGCCTCGGGATCGTTTCCGACCCTGGGCATGGTGGTCGCCCCCTGCTCCATCCGCACCATGAGCGAGATCGCCACCGGGGTCACCTCGTCCCTGCTCACCCGCGCCGCCGACGTCACCCTCAAGGAACGGCGGCGGCTGGTGCTGATGGTGCGCGAAACGCCGCTTCACGGGGGCCATCTTCGCACCATGGCCCAACTCACCGACATGGGCGCGGTGATCGCGCCGCCGGTGCCGGCCTTTTACGCCCGCCCTGAAAGCCTAGCCGACATGGTCGCCCATACGGTGGGCCGGGTATTGGATTTGTTCGGCCTCGACAGCGGCACCGTCCGCCGCTGGGGCGGCGACGAGGCTTAAAGTCCAATCGCAGGAAACGCGTCAGGCCGAGTCGAAAATGACGGTTTCCGAGAACCGCACCGGAGCGTACCTATAGGTACGTGAGGAGCGGAAGCGCAGGAAACCGCCATTTGCAGACCGGCATGGCGCGTTTCCCATGGCGGTTTCCGAGAACCGCACGGAGCGTACCTACAGGTACGTGAGGAGCGGAAGCGCAGGAAACCGCCATTTGCAGACCGGCATCACGCGTTTCCCCCGCGTTTCTCAGGATTCGCCGATATAGATGCCCAACCCGCGGGCGGTATTGGCCAGAGTACCGAAGGGATCGACGGCGCGGGTGATGCCGGCGACCTCGGACAGGGGCACGTCGGTCACATGACCGTGCTGCCACACCACCACCCGGTCGATGCCGCCCTGGGCCAGAAGATCGACCGCATGGACGCCGAAGGCCGAAGCGATCAGGCGATCGCGCATGGACGGCATGCCGCCGCGCTGAACATGCCCCAGGACCGTGACCCTGGTTTCGGCCCCCACCCTGTCCGACAGATGGTCGGCCAGATAATGACCGATGCCGCCATAGCGGGCCTCGCCATCGACGTGCCTCAAAGTCACCGCTTGGCCTGTCTCGGTCTTGCAGCCTTCGGCCACCACCACCAGGGCATGGTTGCGTCCCTCGGCTCGAACCTGGTTGATGCGGGCGACGATCGCATCCAGATTGTACGGCAATTCCGGGATCAGGATGACGTCGGCGCCGCCGGCGATCCCCGCCGACAGGGCGATATGTCCGACATCGCGTCCCATCACCTCCAAAATCATCACCCGGTGATGGCTGGCCGCGGTGGGCGCCAGGCGGTCGAGAGCCTCGCAGGCGACGTTGAGCGCGGTGGAGTGACCGATGGCGTAATCGGTCCGGGCCACGTCATTGTCGATGGTTTTGGGTATGCCGACCATGGGGATGCCGCCCTGACGGCAGAGCTGCGCCAGAATGCGCATCGACCCGTCGCCGCCGATGACCACCAGGGCGTCAAGCGCCAGCTCCCGGAACCCTTCGACGAATTCCCCCGACCGGTCCACCTTGGTGCCGTCGGGCATGGGATAGGCGAAAGGATCGCCCTTGTTGATGGTCCCCAAAATGGTCCCGCCCTGCCGCAGCATGTCGCCGGTGACCAGCGACAGATCGAATTCCACAGCGTCCACGGGACGCGCCATCAGGCCCAGACTGCCTTCGCGGATGCCGAAAACGCGCCAGCCATACCCGTGGATGGCGCGCTGCACCACCGCCCGAAGCGCGGCGTTGAGGCCGGCGCAATCGCCGCCGCTGGTAAGGATGCCGATCCGCTTTTCCGCCATCGTCCGCCTCCATTCCCTCTCCGCCTGGAGCGCGCCGCCCAAAAAGCACGCGTCACGCTCCAGCGTTTTTTAATTGGCCCTCGCCGGAGCGGCGCGTTTCGGGTCGGGCTCTAAGGGCGCCGTTCTAAGCCATACCGCTTCCCGCCTGTTTCTGCTAGTGTCAACGCCGTGACGTCGCGATCGCCGCCTTGTCCTGCCGCGGTCCGGTTTTTGTTATGGCGAATTCCACCATCACTTCGAGCATATGACCGACGACACTCCCGACGATCTGCGCCGTCTTCTCCTGGAACTCAAGACCGAGCATCGCGATCTCGACGACGTGATCACGCGGATGGCGGGCGATCCGGCGGTGGATCAATTGCGCCTGCAACGGCTGAAAAAACGCAAGCTGGCGATCCGGGACGACATCAATCGCCTGGAAAACCAGCTTATTCCCGACATCATCGCCTGACCGCGCCCATACCGGACGGCAAACGGGCCTGCGGTCAATCCCTGCCGTGACGGTCGCGGTCGGCCGCGGCCAGGGCCGTCTCGGCATCCTCGCCGGGCACGAGAAGATGGAACCCGGCCCGTAGCGGCAAGTCCGCCTCTTCACCATCCCAAATAAAAGCGGGAAAATTGAGACGGGCGCGAATGGCCGCCAGCCGTTCCTCGGCGCCGGCGCGATCGGCCACGGTAAACAGCATGGCGAAATCGCCGCCATCCAGATGCGCCGTCAGATCGCTGGCCCGCACCCCGCCCTGAAGAATGGCGGCGGCGTACCGCAAGGCGGCTTCGGCGGCGGCCAACCCGCGGGTCAGGCTCAACCGTTCGATGCCGCCGACATGAACCGCCGCGACCGTCCCCATGGGATCGGCGCCGCCGCCCTTATCCTCCAGAAAGGCGTCGAGATCGCGCAGAAAGGCCCGCCGGTTGAGGCAAGGCAGCACGGGATCGGCGTCGGCCAATTGTTCGAGGTGGGCGATGTGATGGCCGTCCTGTTCCACTTGCCACCGCAGCCGCTCGATCTCGCCCAGAAGTCGCAAGGCCGCCTCCATCACCGGGGCTGGCAGCGAATCGGCCGGGGCCCCCAGCACCGACGCCACGTCGTGAAAGGAATGTTTGAGCGGCGGCTCCCGCTTCGCGTGGGAGGAATAGGCGTCATACCTCCGCCGCCGCGGCAAATCGCGCTGCGGATGTTCCGTCACACTGGGCAAACCCAGGGCCGGTTCGGCCCGATAGTCGTCGGACATGACACCCCTCTAAACCCTCGCTCGCGGTCTGCGGCCGATCGCGAACGGTTTTCGCTCAAACGCCGCGCGGGCCAAGACAGGGGCCGCGTCACCACCCGGTGGCGAACCGCCGGAAAAACAGCCGTGGCGAACGCGGCGAATTCAACTATTTTATCATATGACACTTTTCATCAAAAATTTCCTCGCTATATTTCCCGAAACCCCACCGTTGCTGGAGTGAAACGATGGCCGGACCCGGCCGCAGATTCATGCCCATCCTGGCCGCCCTCCTGGCCCTGCCCCTGCTTGCGACGACGCAACCGGCCGATGCCTCGATCCGGCCGTCGACGCAATTGGGTTTCCGTATTCTGAGAAATGGCGACCAGATCGGACAGGAGCGGCTGCGTTTCAAGAAGAACGGCAGTACCGAAAAGGTGACGTCCAAAATCGACATCGTCTACCGGGTGGCGTTCATTCCGGTCTACCGCTTCACGCAGACCGTCGATGAAACTTGGCGGGACGGGCGTCTGGTGGCCATGCGCGCCCATACCGACGATGACGGCACCCATCACCATGTGGCCGTCACCGACCAGGGCGACGAATTGATGGTCGATGCCGACGGCAAGCGGCGCGCGGCGCCCCCGTCGATCATTCCCGCCAGCCTGTGGAACATGGCCGTGCTGCGCCACAATACCCTGCTTGACACCACCGACGGCGACGCCCTGCCGATCACCGTGTCCAATCGCGGCACCGACACCATCCGGGTCAACGGAGAACGCGTCACGGCCTATCACTATCACATCAGCGGCGCCCTCGATCGCGACCTGTGGTACAACCGCGCCGGCCGATTGGTGCGCGTGCAATTCACCGCCAGCGACGGCTCCCAAATCCGCTTCGTGCCGTCTTGATGCTTGGCGCCGGCGGGCGCGCATGGTCGGCGCCTCCAGGCGCCGCAGGTCAAAATCGTGTTAAAATTCCACCAAAAACTTGCGCCGGTCTCCGCCATTCCTATAATCGCCGTTTTCCCAGTGGGCCTTCTTGAATTGGGCGGCCCATACCCGCTTTACATCATGGCGGATCGGGATGGCCGATGCGCCGTCGGTTTTCCGTCCGGAGAGTGAACGACGACATGGACACGCCCCGCACCGACCGCCCGTTGGTCGGCATCATCATGGGCAGCCAGTCGGACTGGGACACCATGCGCCATGCCGCCGATACCCTCGCGGCATTGGCCATTCCCTTCGAAACCCGCATCGTGTCGGCCCACCGGACCCCCGACCGCCTGTACCGCTATGCCGGCGACGCCAAGACGCGCGGCCTTCGGGTGATCATCGCCGGCGCCGGCGGCGCCGCTCACCTGCCCGGCATGACGGCGGCGCTCACGCCTTTGCCGGTGTTCGGCGTGCCGGTGGAAAGCCGCACCCTCAAGGGCGTGGATTCCCTGTATTCGATCGTGCAGATGCCGGCCGGGATTCCGGTGGGAACCTTGGCCATCGGCAAGGCCGGCGCCACCAACGCCGCCCTGCTGGCCGCCGCGGTGCTGGCGCTGGGCGATGACGATCTGGCGGCGCGGCTGGATCAATGGCGGAAGCGCCAAACCGAAGCGGTCGCCGACGCCCCCGACGGCAATCCCCCCGGTCCGGCATCGTGACCGTCACCTCCGTCTCCCCGGTTCCGCCCGGCGGCACCATCGGCATCATCGGCGGCGGACAACTGGGACGCATGGCCGCGCTGGCGGCCGCGCGCCTTGGCTATCGCACCCACATTTATTGCCCCGAACCCGATAGCCCGGCGGCCCAGGTGGCGGCGGCGCGAACGGTGGCGACCTATGACGATGCCGCCAGCCTGACCGCCTTCGCCGCCCAAGTCGATGTCGTCACCTTCGAATTCGAGAACATTCCCGCCGACAGCGTGCGCCTGCTGTCGGCGCTGGTGCCGGTGCGCCCATCCTGGCGCGTGCTGGAAGTGGCCCAGGATCGCATCGGGGAAAAGCAATTCTTCAACGATAACGGCATCGGCACCGCCCCGTGGCGACCGGTCACCGACGCGAAAGCCCTGGTCGAGGCCCTGGACGCCATCGGCCGCCCGGCGATCCTCAAGACCACCCGTTTCGGCTATGACGGCAAGGGCCAGGTGCGGATCGGACCCGATACCGACCCCGCGACCGCCTGGGCCGAAATCGCCGGCGCGGCGCCGGCCGCCGATTACGTTCCGGCGGTGCTCGAAGGTTTCGTCGATTTCGCCGGCGAAGCGTCGGTGATCGTCGCGCGCGGCCTGGACGGATCGATGGCGGTGTTCGACCCGGTCTGGAACGTCCACACCAACCATATCCTCGACACCAGCACCGTCCCCGCCCCTTTGACTCCGGCGCAGATCGAAGAGGCCATGGCCATGGCGCGGCGCGTGGCCGATTCCCTGGATCTGGTGGGCATTCTGGCGGTGGAGATGTTCCTGACCCGCGATGGCCGCCTTTTAGCCAACGAAATGGCGCCCCGACCGCACAATTCCGGTCATTGGACCATCGATGCCTGCGTCACCGACCAGTTCGAGCAATTCGTCCGCGCCGTCTGCGGCCTGCCGCTCGGCAGCCCCGAGCGTCATTCGGACGCGGTGATGACCAATCTGATCGGCGACGACGTCGCCGGCTGGCTCGACATACTGCGCGACCCCGGCGCCAAGCTGCATCTGTATGGAAAAGCCGAAGCCCGCCCCGGCCGAAAAATGGGCCATGTCACCCGGCTGGCGCCCAAAACCGGCTAAACCTAACGGAATGCCGGCGCTTCGGTGATATTGGCCGGCTGACATTGGACGGACCACTCTTGGAACATTACGTTTACAAGCTGATCACCGAGTACCACCAGTTCACCTATCTGCTGGTGCTGGTCGCGACTTTCATCGAAGGCGAAAGCATCGTCATCCTGTGCGGCACCGCCGCCCACGACCTTGGCATCAACGTCGAATTACTGGCGCTGTTCGCCTTTGCCGGCAGCTTCATCGGCGACCAGCTTTATTACCATCTGGGCCGCAAATACGGCACCCCCCTGCTCAGTCGCTGGCCCACCCTGGGCAAAAAGGTCGATTGGGCGTTTCGCCTGGTGCGGGACCGGCCGACCCTGTTCGTGCTGTCCTTTCGCTTCATTTACGGTGTGCGCAACATCGCGCCTTTCGTCATCGGCATCGTCCGGGTGCCGCGGCTGCGTTTCATCCTTCTCAATTTCATCGCCGCGCAGATCTGGGCGCACAGTTTCGCCTGGGGCGGCTATTTCGTGGGACAGGCGCTGCAACATTGGTTCGGCAGCAACCGATGGTATGTATTGCTGGGTTTTGTCGCCTTGGCCGTCGCCATCGGCCTGTATGGCTATCTGGCCCAACGGCGCAAATTGCGAGCCCTGGAACGCAGCGGAAAACTGCATGAGGCCGAGGCGGCGATGGTCGCCAGGGGCGATTCCCCAGACTGACAACCCGGGGAATTGCGCACCGACCGCGAAAGAAAACGTGGTTGTGTGGTGATGGGATGCCCCCTATAATCCCGCATCGTGAGCAAAGCATACTTCGATATCGTTCGTCTGATCGAACGCCTTCACCGGCACTTCCTCGATGTGTTGAGAACCGAGCTTCGGAATCTAAACATCGAGGACGTCAATGCCGTCCAGACTCTTCTCCTTTACAACATCGGCGATAACGAAGTTGTCATCCGCGACCTAAAGGATCGCGGATATTACCAGGGGTCGAACGTCTCCTATAACATCAAGTCCCTGACCGAAGCCGGGTATCTGACGCAGGAACGCTCACCCCATGATCGCCGTTCGGTGCGGCTGCGCCTGACCGAAAAAGGGCAAAATCTCTGCGCCGCGGTTCGCAAGCTGCAGGACAATCTGGCCCTGGCCGTCGGCGACGATGCCGGCGCGGCCCTGGAAGGGGCGCTGTCCGTGATGCAGAGTCTGGAGCGCACCTGGACCGACTTCATCCATTACGGACATCCGAACCGGCCGCAATAAGGCCGGATGCGGCGCGGCCGCCCCCTCAATGATCATGCCCGGAATTCCCCGGCTGGCACCCGCCGGAGCCGGAACCATTGCCCGACCCGGAGCCGGAGCCGGAGCCGGAGCCTGACCCCGAGCCGGAACCCGACGCCCCGGAACCGGTCCTGGGCATTTGCGCCTTGGCGACCAGGGTAAGCGGACCCAGCGTATTGCCGCCGATCATGGTCAGCAATTTCGGGGCTACGAACTGGAAGTCATAGCTCGCATCCACCGTGACCTGGGACGAGGTCACGGTGGACGAGATCGACAGATTGGGGTCGGTGGGGCTGACCCCGATCAACGAACTCTGGGCGTCGGCGGTGACCGACGATGACGTCGCGGCGCTGTGGACCATGCCGTAACGGGCCGCATCCTGAACCGCATATTGCAGGGCCGACCGTATCCAGAACGCGCGGGACAGGTCGAAAACGCCCAGCACCAGCACCAGCAGCACCGGCGAAAGCAATGCGAATTCCACCGCCACCGAGCCGCGGTCGGTCGGGCGCCGGCGGATATGACGAAAACGATCGATCATCCAGTCCATTGTCTCACCCCGTCCGCAAGGTGGCGTCGGCGGTCAGCGTCAGAACGCCGTTACTGACGCCGGGCCACGGAAAATTGATCAGCAAGGGATAGTTTTCGCTGACCGCCACGGTCACATAGGTCCATTCGCTGCCACTGGCGCAACCCGAGCCGCAGGTGACCGTCGATCCGTCATTGCAGCCGCACGATTGGGTCAGCGCCACGCTGAGACCGGTTCCGGTCAGGCCCGACGTGGCGTTTTTCACCGCCGCGGTGGTTCCGGCCGTATCGGTGGGATTGCTGGCGGCATATTGGGCGCCGGCCCGGGCGGAATCGATCAGCCGCATCTTCTCGGCCGTCGCCAAGCCGAAATCGGCCAAGCCGACGAACAACAAGATCAGGACGGGCGCCACCAGAGCGAACTCGACCGCGGCAACCCCCTGCCGGTTGGCGATCAGAGCGTCGCGCCTTAAATCCGAAGCGCGACGCTCCGGGCGAGCTTTGAGCGAGCGGCCAAGGGCGCGGACGCGCCCGCCCGGCGAGGGCGAAGTCGCAACGTTTAGACCGTGACGCGGATTGCCCGCATCGCGGTCTGAACGACGAAAGCGGACCCGGATCATCGCCATCCCCCCTATTCCACCAGTTGGACCTTGAGGACCTGATTGATCTGCGGGTAGCCCGACGCGCTGCAATTGCTGGGCAGGTTGACGTTGTTGCTGAGCGAAACCATGTCGCCGATCACCTGGGTACAGGCCGAACTGCTGGTGGAACCGTTATTTTCTATCGTGACCGTCTGGCTCGGAAAATAAAGGGCTCCATCGACGTTCAGCACGGCGTTGTTGCTGAACACCTGATTGGTGCTGGTGGAACCGTTGCGCGGCCCCATCATGGCGATTCCCGTCAACGATCCGGACGTCGGAGCGGTGATGTTGAGCACGGCGTTGTTGCCGACATTCATGGCGAAATCGCTGTCGAAAACGATGGTCACGCCCCCGGTCGCATTAAGAACGGCATTGTTCATGAACGTGAATTGGCTATCGATGTAATAGGTTCCCGGCGCCATGTTGACCGTCGCCCCGTTCATGAAATCGAGGCCGCTGCAGAACCGTCCCGGAGTCAAATTCACCGTGACCTGATTCATCGCCGAGGTGGTCTGACCGGTCTCGCAGGTGGTGGGGGGCGTGGGCTGGACCGACGCATAGGGATCGACGGTGACCGACCCCTCGCTGACATTGCCGCCCAGCGTCGCATTGTTGGACAGGGCGTATTGGCTTCCCGCCACCGCGACCGGCCCGGCGATGGCGGCGTTGTTCAGCAATTGCAATCCGGTGGGCGATGTCGAGTTCGAAGCGATGCCGCATTGGGAATTGGGCGCCGTGGCGTTCTGCGACAATTCCACGGTATCGGCGGCGGACTGGTCCAGCCCCAGGACGCAATAGGGGCCGCTGGCGGTGGTGGCCTGGGTCGCCACCGCCCGCGCGGTGACGGTCAGGGTCGAGGCGCCGCCGGAAATGACCCGCGCCAGAAGCAGGGATTGCGGCTGGCTGAGGATCACCTCGACCGCGTTGTTATCGGTGGTGTAAGAGCCGGAGGCTGGCGGGTTGTTGACGGTGATGGTGGTGCCGTTGGCGGTGCTGTAACCGTTCCTGCCGGCATCGATGGCCGCCGCCGAGGCGTAATCGGTCTGTCCGTCATGGATTTCGTAGGCCCCCGACAAGGCGGCGGCGTCGGCGGCGGTCTGCAACGACCGTTTGGCGGAATACCACAGGCCGGTTTCGACGCCCAGCGCCACCGCGCCGATCAGGGCGGTCAGCGCCAGGGCGAAAATGATGGCCACCGCCCCGCCGCGATCCCCGGCAAGGCGGCCGATGAAACCTCGTATACGTTGCCGGCCCCGGATCAAACCGTCCCTCCGTCACGCCCGTCGCGCCAAGACTTCGCCCCCGCCCCGGCCGAACCCGACAAAAACCCCGCCCTATTTGCCCGCCAATCCCTTCCCGCTTTTCTCAACGCAGGACGTGGCGTCGCAGACATAGGAAAGAACGGTCCCCCCGGTCGCGACATTCCGCCCCGTCCCCAGCGTCACCGCCACGCCGTCGGAAGCGGCCGGCTGGACCATCAACTGGGCGTCTATCAGAGTGCGGCCGGCCCCATCCATCACCGTCAGCGTGGTGCCCCCCGGCTCGCGCCCGAAAATCGACATGGTCTTGGCGTTTTCCATGACCACGTTCGCCACCGCGGGATCGCCGACCACCACATGATGCGCCGGCAGGCGCAAATGCAGCACCACCGAGTCGCCCTGCCCCACACGGATGGTCCCGGCGGCGGCCGTCGCCGGCAAAGCCACGACCGCCAGCAACAGCGCCGCCGCCCACACGGCGCGCCGCCACAAACGTGTCGGGCCACTCCCCCGCCGGTCGCGGAAAATCACCCCTTTTGATCCACCACCCAGCATTCCACCACCCACCATAAAAAGAAAAAAGCCGAATCATGATACCGCCCATAGAACAAGAAAGGCAACATCTGTATTATTCAGGCTTGATGAAGTATCTATTCGCAATTATCTTGTTTTTTATGCATTTGCGGGAGAATGCTCGATGACCGTCCATCGCCACGCCGCCGCGTTGTGGACCGGATTCGGCCGGATCGCCGGACTCGGCCTTGCATCCGTCCTCTGTCTGTTCGCGTCGGGCTGCGCCACCACCATGACGCCGGCGCAAGTCGCCAAGGCGGTCGACCCGGCGCTGCGGGCCGCCGCCATTTCCGCCGAAGCCCGCCACGAATATGCCGCCGCCGCCCAGGATTGGGACACCCTGTACCGGCGCAGCCCCGACAACAAGGGAATCGCCCTGTCCCTGGCACGCGATCTGCGTCTGGCCGGACAGGGGCGGCGGGCGTCGAACGTCATGCAGGTGGAACTGGTCCGCCATGGCGACGATGCCGATTACATGGCTGAACTGGGCAAGGATTACTTGACCGCCGACCGGTTGGGACTGGCGATCAAGACCTTGAAAAAGGCGCACGCGTTGGCCCCCAAGCGCTGGGACGTGCCATCGGCGCTGGGTGTGTGCTACGACATGCGTCACGAGCCGGTCAAAGCCGCCGCCGCCTACGATCAGGCATTGGCCCTGTCGCCCGACAACCCGCAAATCCTCAACAATTTCGCTCTGTCCCAGGCGCTGGCCGGGCAACTGAACGCGGCCATCGCCACCTTGCACCGCGCCGACGACCAGCCCTCGGCCAACATCCAGGTGCGGCAGAATCTGGCGCTTCTGATGGCTCTCGACGGCGACGCCGGGGCCGCGGCGCGGCTGGCCCGCGCCGATTTGCCGCCGGCCCAGGCGCGAGCCAACATCGAGGTGTTCCGCAAAATCGCCAAGGCGGCCAAGGCCGCCCAAGACGGCCGATGACGGCGCGCGGCCTTGGCCGTGAAAGAAGGATGGCAATCGGCGAAACTTTACGAGAAACTGGATTTACGGTTACTGAAAATCGACTTCACCGATTTTTCCACAACGGAATCGCCTTTCGAGACAACGGATATCGACCTCAGCGCATTGAAAAACCCGGCAAATTATGGATCACGAGTTTCTTGAACTCATTTCATCACTGGTCTGCCTGATTGAAGAAGGTTTGATCACCTTTATCAATAAGTCGGGTCAGCAGATGTTTGAACTGGAAAGCCGGGAAGACGTCATTGGAATTCCATTCGAGACGTTCGTGGTCGAGGATTACCGGTTTCTGACCGAGGGCGGGTGGGAATTGCTGGCGGCGGAAGAGTTTCTGCCCCTGAAAATGAAGCGGGCCGATGCGTCCGTATTCGATGCGGAATTGCGGGTCCGCGCCCTGAACCGGGATCGGGGGGGCTTCATGATCGAAGTCCGCGATATTTCCAAATTCGTGAAATCGGCCGAAGCCCTGCGTGAACGCGAGGAACGCCTGCACGGCATCCTGCGATCGGTGGCCGAAGGGATCATCGCCCTGTCGGAACATGGCGGCGTCGAATCGGCCAATCCGGCCGCCGAACGCATGTTCGGGTTCGGCCCGGGCGAAATGATCGGGGTCCCCTGCGACAGCCTGTTCGGCGGTGGCGACGGCGAAAGCGGGGACGACCCGTTGTCGTCATGCCTGGCGGGACAGGGTGGCGGATCGTTGGCGCGCCCCGTCGAACGCCTGGGACGGCGCCGGGACGGCGGCGTCTTTCCCATGGAAATCGCCGTCAGCGAATTGCGCCAGGGTCGCCAGCGCCTGTTCACCGCCGTTCTTCGCGACATCTCCGAACGCAAGGAAAACGAAGAGCGCATTCGCCGTCTGGCCCACCACGATCACCTGACCGGCCTGCCCAACCGCAACCTGCTGAACGACCGCATGAATCACGCCTTGGCCCGGGCGCGGCGCCATGGCGGACGCATGGCGGTGCTGTATGTGGACCTGGACCACTTCAAGCCGATCAACGACACGCTCGGCCATATGGCCGGGGACATGGTTCTGAAGGAGGTCGCGGCTCGCCTGACCGACTGCGTCCGGTCGTCGGATACGGTGGCCCGGGTCGGCGGCGACGAATTCGTGCTGGTGATCGAGGAAATCGCCCGGCCCGGCGAAGCGGCGCGGGTGGCCCGCAAGATCGTCGACGTGCTGACCGCCCCGATCGCCGTGGGCAAGACCGAATGCACCATCAGCGCGTCGATCGGGGTCGCGGTATTTCCCGATGACGGGCTGACCATCGACGAGGTCAGCAAGGCGGCGGACGCCGCCATGTACCGGATCAAGCATTCCAGCCGCAATGGCTATCGGTTCTTCACCGGCGACGACGACGCCCTGCTGGAATAGGGTCTCGGCCCATGGCCGCCGGACTCCAACGCCATGAGTTCCCGCCCCTTCGGCGTGGTTCGAACGTCCTCGCCAGGGTAATCGGGTGAAGGCGCGTTGGAGCGGAGCGACTAGGCCGTTGAGGCCGCCGCAGCGTGCGGAGAGGCTCCATCGGGGCCTCGGAGCGCAAGCGAGGATAGCCAAGGGCGCGGACGCGACCGCCCGGCGATTGAGGGAAATATACATAATGCAGGGGAAGCGGGTTCACCCGATTCCCCTGCGTCCTCGCCATTCCGCCTTCCGGCGGGGTCGGAATCGGACTATCGTTCCGGCGGAAAAGAAGGGACGGGCCGCTCACGCCAAACCGCACTTATCGTTTTGGGGCGGTGCGCCTTTGAAAAAACCGGCCTGCATAGGGTTGTGATGAAAGAACGACAGGACGCGCGGACCCGGGGCGAAAAGCGTCCCTTCGGACGGGCCATGGCCCCCTTTCTGCCGGACTGGCAGGTTTTGATTCGCCGAGCGGATGGCCGTGCGCATTATTTCGTCGTCAGCCGCCGCCTGCGGGCGGTTCTTCTACTGGTTTTCGCGCTGACGCTGACCTGGGCGGCGGGATCGACCCTGATCGTATTTCGCCAGCCGCCGGTTCTGGGACGTTACAGACAGAAACTCGACATGCAGACCGCCGCCTTTCACGCCGCCGTCCGCCGGCTGAACCGGACCGGAAAGGCGGTTGACGCGATGACCCGGGAAGTGCGCACGGTTCATGTGCGCTTGGCGGCCCTGGCGATGTCCACCGCGACCCTGCCCGGCTCCCGCGGAAGACCGCCCGCCCCGCATGCGCGTCCCGTTCCCGCCGTCGCCGGGGAGATCGCCACGATGGCGAACGGAATGCGGGGCCGACCCGGCGACCACGAACTGGACGCGACCCGCGACAGGTTGCACCGGTTACAGCATTCGATCGACGGCCTGCAAAGGGCTTACGCCGCGGTGGCCCGCAAGACCGCCCACATCGTCAAGCAGCATATCGCGGCGGAAGAGGGGCTCATCGATCGCCTGGGCATCAACGCCAAACGGCTGGTGGCCAGGGCCAGACCGGCCGGACGGTTCATTCCGTCGGCGGAAGTACAAACGGCTTCCCGCAACAGCGCCGCGCTCGCCCGCCTTCTGGGACGGATCGAGCAGTGGCGCCGTCTTGTGGGGGCGGTGAAGACCTTGCCGCTTGGCGACCCGCTCCGGGCGCGGTGGCGCCTGAGCAGCCCCTTTGGCGAACGCCTCGATCCCTTCAACCATCGCCCAGCCTTTCACCCCGGAATTGACATGGCCGCGCCGCTGGGCCTCAGGGTTTACCCCACCGCTCCCGGCCGGGTGATCTATGCCGGATGGATGGAAGGGTATGGCCGAATCGTGATCGTCGATAACGGCAATGGCTTCACCACCCGTTATTCCCATCTGTTTCGGATTCTGTCCCATGTCGGAGAGCGGGTGACTCCCGCCACCGTCATCGGATTGTTGGGAACCTCCGGCCGCAGTACCGGCCCCCATCTGCTGTATGAAGTCCGGATTGACGGAATCCCCCACAATCCCCTGAAATTCATGTCGATCGGCCGCGACATGTCGCGGATCGGCTGATGCCTGCCGCGGTTGGCCGGGGCAATACGGTCAGCAGATAGACGATTGCGCTGAGGGCGGTGATCCAGAAGCTGCATGGCCAATCGGTATAATAGGCCAGAGTGATTCCCAGCCACGCCTCGGCCAGCGCCAGCAGAGCCGAGAGCAGCACGCCCGTCGCCACGGCGCCGGTCAGTCGTTGGGCCGCCGCCGCCGGCCCCACCATCAGGGCGAACACCAGCAGCACCCCGACGATCTGCGCGCATTCGGCCGTCGCCAGGGCGACTATGGCCAGAAACAGTACGGAATAGAGCCGCGGCGACACCCCTTTGGCCTCGGCCACTTCCGGCTGTAGGCTGGCGAACAGCAGCGGCCGCGAAATCACCGCCAGCAGGGCGAGGCTGACCACGCCCAGACCGAGCAACGCCCGGATGGTGCCGACATCGACCGCCAGCACATTGCCGAACAGCAACGTTGCCGCCTGAGCCGCGAACGCCGTATAGAAATGCAGAAACAGCAGGCCCAGGCCCAGCGCCAGGGCCAGCACCAGGCCGATGGCCACGTCCCGTTGCGCCAACCGTTCGCCCATGATGCCCATGCCGATTCCGGCGACCATGGTCGCCGCCACCATGCCCCACAACGGCGCGATTCCGATCAGGACGGCGCCGGTCGCGCCGGTGAAGCCGACATGGGCCAGGGCATGGCCGGCGAAGGTCTGGCCGCGCAGCACCAGGAAATAGCCGACTATGCCCGAGACGATGGCGACCACCATCGCCGCCGCGAAAGCATTGCGCATGAAATCGTAGTCAAGCATTGGGCGTCTCCCCCCGGCGCGGCGCGGTATGATACCCCCCGCCGATGTCGTGCCGGTGAGCGCAACATTCGACGTCGCTGCCGCCGGACATGACGAAGATGCGCCCGCGCAGGCGCACCACCTCGATCTCGGCCCCGTACAACCGCGACAGCACCGGCGCGGTGATGACTTCGTCGACCGTCCCCAGGGCCACGTCGCCGTTGCCCAGATACAGCACGCGGTCGATGGCGCCCAGCAGCGGATTGAGTTCATGGGCACTGAACAGCACCGTCGCGCTCAGTTCCACCTGAACCGCCTTGACCAGCTCGACCACGTCCCCCTGGTGGCGCGGATCGAGACTGATCAGCGGCTCATCCAGCAGCAGCACGCGGGGGCGCCCGATCAGGGCTTGCGCCAGCAACAGGCGCTGACGTTCACCGCCGGATATTTCCGCCAGCGGACGGTTGGCCAGATCGCGCCCGCCGACCAGATCCAGGACTCGGTCGATTTCCATCCGTCCGGCCTTGCCGGCCATCGGCAAGCCCAGCCGATGGCCATCCACCACCCCGGCGAGATAATCCCGGCCGTTCAGCCGCGGGCCGGGGAGCGCGCTGCGGATTTGCGGCATGTAGCCGATGGCGGCGTTACCCCGCGTCGCCTTGCGGCCCAGCACGCGGATTTCCCCCCGGCGGAGCGGCAACAGCCCGAGGATCGCGCGCATCAGCGTGGTCTTGCCGGCGCCATTGGCCCCCAGCACCCCGATGAATTCGCCCAGGGCGATGCTCAAACCGATCCCGTCGAAAACGACGCGATCGCCGACCGCGATAGAGACGTCGCGCAGATCAATGGCGTTCATGGGACACTATTCCGACAAAGCGAGATCAATCGCCTTGAGTTCATCCAGCATCCAGACCTGGTAGGACTTTCCGGGCGGCTGGGTCTCGGTCGCGCCCACGACGGGCACATGGGACGCACGGGCGATCTTCTCCATGCGGTCGGCGGTCGGGTCCGAAACCTGACTGTTGTAAACCATCAATTTGACCCGGCCGGTCTTGAGATCACGCTCGAAGGCGGCGATGGCGGAAGCGCTGGGCTCGGTGTTGTTCATCACCGCAAGCTGGAACGCCTGATTGCGCACCCGCATCCCCAGCGCCTTGAACATATAGCCGAAGATCGGTTCCGTCGCCGTCACCGGCGTGCCGGCCAGGCGATGGCGCATCGCCGCGATCCTGTCCTCGACCGGGCGCAGCGACCGCACGAATTTGACCAGCCTCGCCTGATAATCGGCGCGGTGCGCCGGGTCGGCGTCGCCAAGATCGGCCGCCAGGGCCTTGGCGGCCGCCACCATGGTCTCGGGGTCGTACCAGATGTGGGGATTGTCGCCGACCTTCCCGCCGACCAGGTCCGCCACCACGATGGTCCGGCGACCGGCCCCATGCGTGGCGCGCAGCAAGCGGGCCATCCACGGGTCATAGCCGATGCCGTTGTAAATGACGATCCGCGCCCTGGAAATCGCCCGCGCCACCGACGGGCTGACCTCGAACAGGTGCGGGTCCTGATCCGGATTGTTGAGAATGCTCGTCACCTTGACGTCGGCCCCTCCGATCCGCCGCGCGACATCGCCATAGAAATTCTCGGCGGCAACGACGTTGATCGGCCCGGCGGCCCTGGCCACGGCCGGTATGGTCAGCAGGGCCATGGCGACCGCCAGTACGGATAACGGCTTCATCTCGGCAACCCCGGCGACGGGCGTCGGCAAATCCCAACGGTCCCGGCAACGATATAACATCACATTAACCGCGGCGGGAATAAGCGCTATTGCACTGACACGGACGAAAGATTCATGATGCGTCCCACCTCGTCATGGCCGGACTTGATCCGGCCATCCCCGTGCTTCCGCATAAAAGTCATTGGAAACAACGACGTGGGTGGCCACCACGTGGATGCCCGTTCAAGCACGGGCATGACGGGGAAAAGGTGGCTCCGTATCCTTTGAATGAGTCGGTGCGCCATGTCGTATCCGAAGCAAGCGTCGTCCGGCGGCGACGCCCCGCTGGATTGACCCGGATCATCTCCACCGGCGCCGATTTGACCGCTTTTCGGCGAACCGGGACGATCAGGCGCCCGTCCCCTTCTCCACCGGCAGCCCGGCCGCGCGCCACTCCGGAAAGCCGTCCTCCAGCCGGCGGGCCGTACGCCCCATTTGCCGCAGGGCGGCCACCGCCTCGAAGGCCAAAACGCAGTACGGGCCGCGGCAATAAGCCACCACATCGGCGCCTTCCGGCACCTCGTCCAGACGACGATGCAACTCCTTGAGCGGGATATTGACGCTGGTGGGCAGATGACCGGCGGCGTACTCCTCCGGCGGGCGGACATCAAGCACGGTGACCAGACCGTCCCGCATCCGCCGCACCAAATCCTGACGGGACACAGGCTCCAGCGCGTCCTTCTCGTGGAAATAGCCGCGCACCAAGCGGTCCACCTCGGCGACATGACGCTCGGCGGTGCGCCTCAGCGCGGCCAACAATTCCAGGACGTCGTCGTCCGCCAGGGAATACAGAACCTGCAACCCCGCTTTTCGCGAAACCACCAGACCGACCCGGCGCAGAACCTGGAGATGCTGGGAGGCGTTGGCGACGCTCAAGCCGGCGGCGGCGGCCACCCCTTCGACACCACGCTCCCCTTGAGCCAGCAACTCCAGCAGATCGAGGCGGGGAGCGCTTGCCAACGCCTTCGCCACGGCGGCGAACTGCTCCAGCATCGACTGCTTCGGGCTGATCGGCTCCGGCACGACGCGTCTCCAGAATTCAATTGGTTCTTAGAGTACGGCTCTTTGCCGAACCCGGTCAACCGGCCGCGTTCCGCCCCTAATACCGTCGCTCAAACGCCGCGCGGGCTTGACCAAATCCCCGTGTGTCACGCTCACGGGATTTGGTCCACGCGCTTCGGCATTGACACCGCCCCATTTATCAATTATTCAATTAATTTATTGATTAATAAACGGGAAGGGCATCATGCTGACATTTTCCGTTCTGGCGGGACTTGCCACCGGCCTTGTGCTGGGCCTCTTAGGGAGCGGAGGCTCGATCGTCATTCTTCCGGCGCTGGTCTACCTGCTCGACGTCCCCACCAAATCCGCGGTCGCCATAACGCTCGGAACTGTCGGCCTGACGGCGGCGATAGCCGCGTTGACCCACTGGCGGCGGGGTAACATCGATATCCCCGTGGCGATCATCTTCGGGGCGTTTGGGGTTGCCGGCACTTTCGCCGGGACCAGGATCGGTCTGGTCACCCCGGAAGTCGTCCAACTGAGCCTGTTCGCAACCGTTATGTATGTCGCCGCCTGGCGTATGATCAGGCCGCCCGTGGCCACGCCCACGGCGGGAGCGCTGGTCGCGTTCTCCCGCGCAGAGAACGGCGGCGCCACGGTCTGCCTTGATGTCCGCCACGCCACCGGCGTCGCCGCCCTGGGTATCGGCGTCGGCGTGCTTGCGGGAGTGGTCGGTGTCGGCGGCGGCTTCATGATCGTTCCGGCTCTTGTGCTTCTGGCCGGCCTGACGATGAAGGAGGCGGTGGGAACGTCGCTGGCAATCGTCACCGCGAATACGTTGACCGGCTTCGCGGGTTATGTCGGCAAAGTCCCGATCGATTACCATCTGATGGCGATATTCGCGGGCGTCGCCATCGCCGGAAGCTTCGTCGGCGCCGCGATATCAAAGCGCCTGTCCGCCACGTCGCTGAAACGCTTATTCGCGATCTTCCTGGTGGTGGTGGCGAGCTATATCGTTTTCCGTCAAATCCTGGGGAGATGAGCGATGAGGATCACCGTGATTTCCAAGGCGCCCCCGGGTGGGCGCTGCACACTGTATCTTGGCTACGCCCGGACCCTGGCCGCCTGCTTCCGGGCCGAGGTGGAGGTTTTACACCCGGCACCCCAGGCGGACCTCCAGCCGCCCGCCATGTTGGTGGACGGCCAGCCGATTTCCCCCGCCGACGGAGTTCTTCTCTCTCCCGAGGATATACATCGTGGAATCGCGAAAATCGGCCTGCTCATGACCGACCATCCCGATCTTTTGGAACGCTTGGAAGCGCTGGATGCGGAATTCATGAACGAATGCGAGGCATGACGGCGGTGTCATGACCATGGCTGTGGCGGCCACACCGTCCCGTTACCAAGCATGGCGGACCAGCCGGCTGGGCGAAGTCACCGACCGGCTGGAGCACGGGCTGCTGCTGGAGATGGCCGGCCCGGTGCGCGGCCTGTCGATGCTCGACATCGGCTGCGGCGACGGCCGTTTGCTGGAGGCGTTTTCCCGTCGGGGTGCCGAGGTGGTCGGCATCGACGCCGACCCCGCGATGGTTGAGGCCGCCATCCTTAACGTCCCCCTGTGCACGGTACTGCAAGGCGACGCCCGAGCCTTGCCGTTTCCCGAGGCGACCTTCGACTGCGGAGCGATGGTCACCGTCCTTTGCCATCTCGGAGAACCCGACAAGGCTTTGGCCGAAGCCCGGCGGGTGCTGAAGCCCGGCGGGCGGCTGCTTCTGGGCGAATTAGGCCGCAGCAGCCTGTGGGCGGCGACCCGCCGGCTGCGAGGATGGGCGGGCGACACGTTTTGGCGGTCGGCGCGGTTTTTCAGCGCGAATGAGCTGGCGGAATTGGCTGAAAGAGCCGGGTTGATCGTGGATCGCGTCCGGGGAGGCGTCTACTATCCCCCCTGGGGCTGGATCGCCCCTCCGCTGGCGCGCCTTGACCGTCCTTTGTCCCGCCTGACCACTTTCGGCGCGGCATTCCTTGCCGTCGCCGCGCACAAACCCGGATGACCTTATGACCGACGCCCGCCCGCCGATCCTCGACCTGAAAGACGCCGCCGCCCCCTCCGTGTTCAAGCCCGTCAACCTGCTGCGCGAGGCCCGGCGGCAGAAGGGGCTGGAGCACGGCGAGGTCCCCGCGATCTGCCTTCTCGATCCCGACGGCGACATGGTCCGCCGGCTTAGGCGGACCGGCCATGCGGAGCAGGTCGCGCACTGGGCCTGCTACCATACCAAAATGTGGAAATTCCTCTGGGATGGGAGAGAGTTCGGCATCGTCGGCTGCGCCGTAGGCGCGCCCTTCGCGGTGCTGGTGGCCGAGCAGATGTTCGCCAGCGGTTGCCGGTTCCTGGTCAGCATCAGTTCATCGGGGCAGATCGCCCCCTTGGGGGAGCCTCCCTATTTCATCCTTATCGACCGCGCGCTCAGGGATGAAGGGACCAGCCACCACTACCTGACACCGTCGCGCTTCGCCGAAGCGGATACGGAGGTTCTGGCCCGGCTGGCGCCGCTGAGTGGAGCTGGCGTATACCGGGGAGCGACCTGGACCACGGACGCCCCCTACCGGGAAACGGCCGAGGCCATCGCCGCCCACCGGGAGGCCGGTATCCTCGCCGTCGAAATGGAAGCCGCCGCCCTTTACGCCTTCTCGCGCGCCTGTGCCCGACCGGTGGCCTGTTTCGCCCACGTCACCAATACCATGGCGCAGGCGGAGGGGGATTTCGAAAAGGGAGAAGCCGACGGTGTTCTCGCGTCATTGACCCTGGCCGCGGCGGCATCGAAGGCGTGGATGGAGGGAGAGCCGACATGACCGCATGTCATACTGTTTCCGGTAAGTTCCGACATCCGGTCGGAACTTACCCGGCCCTCGCCGGGCGCGCCTCAATGGCCGCTGGATACGCGGTCCAGAAGTGCAAAACCTCCTGGAACGCGTATCATTGACTGTCGCCCATCCGCGGGGCGAGCATCGGCACGGTGAAAAAAGCGCCGACGCGCGCCACCCGCCTATACCGATTGAATCCGACGGGGCATCTCAATAAATGCCCTTGCCGTTGAGGAAGGGACCGAACCGGCGGTCCCCTTCGCAGACATGGCGCTTGAGCCAGGACGTCAGGAACGCCTCCAATCGCGCCGCCTCCAACGGGGCGCCGCCGACCAGATCGCGCAATTCGGCAAGTTCGGTCGCCAGCGCCGCGTGAGAGGCGCGGTTGCTTTCCACCTCGGGGAAGCCGCAACGATCCAGCAGCGCGTCTTCCTCGGCGAAGTGGTAACAGGCGTAATCCAGCATCGCCGCCAGCGCGCCGACGATTTGCTGCGATGGCGCCTCCGTCCGGGCCAGACCGATGGCGGCATTGGCCAGATCGAACAGACGGCGATGGTGATTGTCCACCACCAGCACATCGACCCGGCATTCCTCCGACCATTTGATGGCGTCGTCCGGATGCCCCGACGCCTCGTTGAACAGGCTGGACCGCTTTCCCCATTCCTCGAACAATCGCCAGTGCACCGACGGCACGTTGGCCACCAGATCGGCGGGCACCACCATGATGTCGGTCTGCTCCATCGCCCGCAGCTCAAAAGCGCTGGGGGTGCCGAACACCGCCACTTCCTCGCCGAAGAATCCACCCGGACCGATGATCCCCACCGTGCCGTCATCGACGCGCCGGGCCAGCCGGCCGCGCTGCACCAGCCCCATGGAATTGGAACCGACCTCCACCACCTCGCCTTCGGGCACGGTGATCACCCGGCTTTCGCGCACCACCGTATTCAGGGTCTTGGTGGAGACCACCTCGCCGAACAGCCAGGTCCGCTGCAGGAATTCGCGTCGCTCCAATTGCACAGCGATATCGTCCAGGAGGCGGTTGCGGCGCACGAACGAGGTATAGAGCGAGGATGCCACCCGCAGGGCCTTGACGAAGCCCTGGGCGCGGTAGGTTTCGGCGGCGGGTATGCCGAACAGGCCCGCCAATTCGCCGACGATGGCGCCCGACGACACCACGCTGCGTACGTTGCCGCCGGAATGGATCGCTTCGACGCTGCCCGACAGAACGATCCAGATCTCCTTGGTGTTCTGCCTTTCCTTCAACAGGATGGTACCGGGATTGAAGGTCACCATCTTGCTGTTCAGCAGCACGCGCAACTGATGATGAGGCACGTCCGGAAAGGCCGAGGTCAGAACCTCGAACGCCGCCCGCCAGATGAAATCGTGATTGGAGGGGATCAGGGCGTCGACCGTGCCGAACGCCGCCCCCGAACCGATGGCCCGCTGCGCCACCGTGAGCTTCTGCGCGGTATGGGCCAGGATGATCTTGCCCGATTGATCGTCGCGAAAATCATAGGCGTCACCGTGGATCATGCCACCGCCCATATCGATCTTCTTGACGTCGGCGGGGATGGAATAATTGCGGACCACCCGCTCGTACCAGTCCCGGGACAGGCCGGGGGCCGACGGATCGTCGGTGACGAAATCCTTGAGCACCGACAGCCGGCAGATATCGGCGTAATGGGCATAGGTCCGATAGCCGTCGGCCCACATCGCCCGGAACAGGAACAGGGAGGTCTCGACCGGATGGGGCGAAAAAATCGGCCGCACGTCCAGCCCGTGCACGTCGTTCCAGCTATCCAGCTCCAGGGGACGAACGTCGAAATATTCGGCGAATACCTCTTCGCGGACGGAAAGCAGCGCCGCCATCTTCTTGGCCACCGCCGCTTGGACCATCGGCGTCGCGTAATATTTGATGCGGTGGTCCGAACGGAACAAAGCCGTCAAGCCGGCGAAGTGGTCGTCGTGGGAATGGGTGTGGAAAATGCCCTCGATCTCGTTGATGCCGATTCCCAGCGCGGTCAGCGACGCGATGATGTTGGGTCCGGCGTCGATGAGATAGATGCGGCCCTGAAACATCAGGATCGACCCCATGCTGGGCCGGTTGACATCCCAACCGTCGCCCTCGCCCGAATGGACCACCGCGAAATATTCCCGCGGGATGTAGTGGAACCCCAGCGGATAGGGACATTCGTAGGTTTCCGAAGGCGGCAGGTTGAGATCGACCGTCACCCGCTCGTCATCCATGACGAACTCGAAGACGTTGAAGCGCAGCCGGCGCACCATGAGGCCGCCGCCGATATCCGCAGGCGCGGTCTCGACGGGAATGGTGTCGATCAGGTCGCCGGGATCGCGGATGGCGCCAAAGGCGAATTTGAGCTTGAGGCGCATCATGTCGCGCGCCGTATCGGGCGCCACCCCCGCCGCGATCAGTTCGTCCTCGCTGATCAGGCCGTAATTGCCCCGGTGGATATAGGCCAGTTGCGCCCGCAATTGCGACGGCGCGCCGATCAAGGCCGGCTTGTGCCCCGTATTGCCGGGATGGCCGGGAAGAATCATTCCCTGGCGATACAGCATCTGAAGAACGGGAAATTCGGCAAGGTTGGAAAAAGCGCCGTTCTGGATCATCACATCCGACAGCAGGATGGCGTTGGGGCCCGTCTCATAGGCGACTCCGCCCCGTTCGGTCGGCAGCACCAATCCCCGCTTCATCAGATGCTTCACCGCATCGGCGGGACAACCGCATAAAACGCGCCGGTCGGCGGACGGCGCCTCCACCCAATAAATGCCGGTGGATACCTCGATCTTCCGCAAACCAGCCATCATTGCTCCCCCAGAGCGCGACGACATGGTATCGCCGACCAGATCACGCTCCGCTCCAACCCGCCGCCGCATGGTACGGCGCCCGAGCCGGGCTGACAAGATTTTGCCATAATGCTACCAACAATATAATATTAAAATATAATTTCTCTCTAAACGAGCCTCACCCATCATTCCTTCCCCGTCGCCAAGCCGGCCAGCCCGGCGAAGGCGGGATGGGGGTGAATCACCAGCCATGTCGGTATCGGCGCGAGATAAGACCGGAAGCGCCCCTTATCCTCGAAGCGCTCGCGAAAGGCCGAGGCGACGAAGGCATCGACCATGCGCGGCAGGATACCGCCGGCGACGTAGATTCCCCCCAAGGCGCCCAGGGTCAGGGCCAGATTGCCGGCCATGGCCCCGGTCATGGCGAAAAACATGTCGACCGCCCGGCGGCACAGCGGACACCCGTCCTCAAAGGCCCGCCGCGTGATCATATCCGGCGAGTTATAAATCCCCTTGCGACCGGAAACCCCGTTCAGCGCTTCGTACAGATTGACCAAACCCTGTCCCGACACCACCCGTTCGGCCGATACGTGGCCGTGGCGGCGGCGAAGCCAGTCCAGCACCGCGGCCTCGTCGTCGTCGGTGGCGGCCATGGTGACGTGCCCCCCTTCGGTGGTCAGCGGTTGCCAGCCGCCGCCCGCGACCGGCACCAGCGCCGACACGCCCAGTCCCGTCCCCGGCCCGAGCACGCCTATGGGGCGGTCCGCCATCGGCGCATCGCCGCCCAGTTTGATCAGGTCGGTCGCGGCCAGACGCGGGACCGACAGCGCCACCGCGGTGAAATCGTTGACCACGTCCAGACGTTCGAGTCCGAGTTCGTCGCGCAGGCCCGCGATGGAAAATCGCCAGGCGGAATTGGTCAGGGTGATCTCGTCGCCCAGTATGGGCGACGCCACGGCGAACGCCGCCCGCGTCACCGTTTCGTCGGGCCGCACGGTGGCCAGATAGCCGCGGGCCGCCTCGGCCGGACCGCTGTAATCACCGCACCGCAAGGTCACCGCGTCGGCCGGGTCCGCGCCGGGGCGTATCAGCGCGAAACGGATGTGGGTTCCGCCGATATCGGCGATCAAGGCCGGCGCTTCGTTCATCCTCGTCCTCCCCCGGCGGCCCGCGCCCCGCCTATGCGTTCTGATCCGCCACCGGCGGCGCCAGAGTCCGGTACAGGGCGATATACTGCTCCGCCGACCGTCCCCACCCGAAATCCCGGGCCAACCCGTTGGTCTGGACCCGCCGCCAGTCACGCTTGTTCCGGTACAGGGAAACGGCGCGCTCGATCGACCATTGCAGGGCGCCGACATTGGCGTGCTCGAACACGAACCCGGTGGCGGTGCGGTTGACCAGAGTGTCGTAGGTGGTATCGACCACCGTATCGGCCAGACCGCCGGTGGCGTGGACCACGGGAACGGTCCCGTAGCGCAAGGCGTAAAGCTGGGTGAGGCCGCAGGGTTCGTAGCGCGAGGGCATCAGCAGGATGTCGCCGGCCGCCAACAGCCGGTGGGCCTGGGATTCGAAATAGCCGATGGAGACCGCGACCTGACCGGGATTGTGACGCGACGCGGCCAGAAAACCCGCTTCCAGACTTTTGTCCCCGGTCCCCACCACCGCCAATTGCCCGCCCAGGCGCAACAGCGCCGGCAGCACGCCCAGCACCAGATCCATGCCCTTGATATCGTTGAGGCGGCTGACGATGATCACCAGCGGCGCGTCGGGATCGACGGTAAGCCCCATCTCCGCCTGAAGCGCCGCCTTGTTGGCGGCCTTGCCCGTCTCGACGGTCTTGGGTCCGTAGCGGTGGGGCAGATAACCGTCGTTGGCCGGATTCCACACCTCGTAATCGGCGCCGTTGACGATGCCGGTCAAATCGGCGGCCCGATTCGCCAGAACCCCCTCCAGACCGCCACCGAACGGCGCCGTCTGGATTTCCTTGGCATAGCGGCGGCTGACGGTGCTCAGCGTATCGCTGTAAAACAGTCCCGCCTTGAGAAACGACAAGGTCCCGTAATATTCGAACCCGTCGATGACGAACATCTCCCAGGGGAACCCCAGCTGCGGCACCGCCTCCTTGGGGAAGCGCCCCTGATAGGCGATGTTGTGGATGGTGAACAGGGTGGCCGCCGCATCCTTGGCGTTCCAGGCGTGCAGATAGGCCGGCGCCAGACCGGTCTGCCAGTCATTGGCGTGCAGCACGTCCGGCCGCCACCCGTCGGGACAACCATCCATGGCGCACTGGGCCGCCACGCGGGACAAAAGCCCGAAGCGGACGGCATTGTCGGCGTAATCCTGGCCGGCCCCATCGTGATAGGGACCGTCCGGCCGGTCGTACAGCGCGGGGCAGGCGATCATCAGCACCGGCACGTCCGAACCCGGCAACCGGCCTTCGACCAGGGTGGATTCGTGCCCCACCCCCAGCGGATCGCCGAGATTGCCCAATTCCCGCAATTCCCCGGCCTGGGCCAGTGCGTCGGGATAACCGGGCATCAGGATCCGCATATCCATGCCGGCCGCCGCCAGCGCCACCGGCAAAGCCGCCGATACATCCGCAAGTCCGCCGGTTTTGATCAAAGGAAATACTTCGGAGGACGCGAAAAGAACGCGCATTGGACCTCACCCGACGTTTGCTGCCCCGCCAAGCCAAGGTATCCTATGCTGTACGACAGCGGAAGACGTCGCGACCACGAAAGCGTCGTTGTTCCGCTCCTCCTGTTATGGCAGGGTCGCTTTGTTATGGTTCCGGCGCCGCCCCCGCATCGGGGACGCGGCCGCCCGTCACACGGAAACGCCCTGTCACCGCAATGTCTTAAGGTTGGGCTTTGCCAATCCCGCCACGAATATCGCAAAATGACAGGGCGTCCAGGAACGTTGACCGCGCGCCGGCATCGAAGAGGGATGGGCGCATCGCTTGTTTATGGGACGATATGCAGCCCGGAGACGCGCGTTACGCGGTTGCCGGATCACCATACCGACGTTAACCACCCGCGAGAGGTGACCGATGTTTGACGCCGTGGAACGCAAGGGATTGCTGGATATCGAAGTCACCGAACGCCTTCGCCGCACCCTGGCCCTGGTTCTGGCCGGCGGACGCGGATCGCGCCTCAAGAACCTGACCGACTGGCACGCCAAACCGGCCATCCCCTTCGCCGGCAAATTCCGCATCATCGATTTCGCCCTGTCCAACTGCATCAATTCCGGCATCCGCCGCATCGGCGTCCCCACCCAGTACAAGGCCCATTCCCTGCTCCAGCACATCCAGCGCGGCTGGGGGTTCCTGCGCGGCGAGTTCAACGAATTCATCGAATTGCTGCCGGCCCAGCAGCGGACCACCGGCAGCAACTGGTACCGGGGCACCGCCGACGCCGTGTTCCAGAACCTCGACATCATCCGCGCCCACAAGCCCGAATACGTCCTGGTGCTTGCCGGCGACCATGTCTACAAGATGGATTACGGTCGCATGCTGGCCCAGCATGTGGCGCGCAACGCCGACGTCACCGTCGCCTGTCTGGAGGTTCCCCTCACTGATGCCACCGCCTTCGGCGTCATGGCGGTGGACGAGGATGACAACGTGCTGCGCTTCGACGAAAAGCCGGCCAATCCCACACCGGTCCCGGGCAAACCCGATACCGCCCTGGCCAGCATGGGGATCTATATCTTCAATGCCGCGTTCCTGTATGAACGTCTGGCCCGCGACGCCATCATCGCCGACGACCATACCTCCCACGATTTCGGCCACGACGTCATTCCCGAACTGGTGGGCAAATACCGGGTGATCGCCCACCATTTCCAGGATTCCTGCGTGATGCACGAAGGCGCGCGGGAACATTACTGGCGCGACGTCGGAACCATCGACGCCTATTGGGAAGCCAATATCGACCTGACCACGGTCACCCCGGCCCTCAATCTCTACGATCAGAACTGGCCGATCTGGACCTACCAGGCCCAATTGCCGCCGGCCAAATTCGTGTTCGATTCCGATAGCCGCCGCGGCATGGCCGTCGATTCCATGGTTTCGGGGGGCTGCGTCATTTCGGGGGCCGCGGTGCGCCGCTCGCTGCTGTTTTCCAACGTCCGGATCAACAGCTATTGCGTGGTGGAGGACACGGTTGTCCTGCCCGATTCCGATATCGGCCGCCATTCCCGGCTCAGCCGCTGCATCGTCGATCAGGGCTGCGTGGTGCCGCCGGGCCTGGTGGTCGGCGAGGACCCGGAACTGGATGCCCGGCGTTTCTTCCGCACCGAAAAAGGCATCACCCTGATCACCAACACCATGCTCAAAGAGTTGGAGGGCGGCTGACCGGGCGGGGCGGCAAGCGCCCCGCTCTTTTATAGAGACGGCCGCTTCTGCGGCCGAGGCGACCGCCCGGGAATCGCCGGCCGGGAGCGCTCGGCTTCGATGCGGCGCCAGCGCACCACATTGGCGTCCTGTTGGCGCAGGGTCCGGGCGAAGGCATGCCCGCCTTTGCCGTTGGCGACGAAATAAAGGTCGCGGCTGTCGGTGGGGTGGAGCACCGCTTTCAGACTGGCCTTGCCGGGATTGCAGATCGGCGTCGGCGGCAGACCGTCGATGACGTAGGTATTCCACCGGGTGGGCGTTTGCAGATCGTCCAGGGTCAACGGCCGGTCCAGAACCCCCAACCGTCCCGACAGGCCGTAAATCACCGTCGGGTCCGATTGCAGCCGCATGCCATTCTTCAGGCGATTCTCGAAAACCGCAGCGATATGGGGCCGCTCGGCCGGTAACGCGGTTTCGCGCTCGACGATCGAGGCCAGGATCACCGCCTGTTCCGGATTGGCCAGGGGCAGATGGGGCGCGCGGGCCGCCCACAACCGCGCCACTTCCCGCCTCATCGCCCTTTGCATGCGCCCGATCACCGATTCACGGCTTTCTCCCCACGACAAATACCAGGTCTGCGGCAGCAGCGAGCCTTCGGGCGGCACGGGATCGACCGATCCGGTCAGGTAATCGGCCTTGTCGAGCAAAACCAGCACCTGACGCACCGTCATCCCTTCGGTCACCGTCAGTTTATGGACAAGGGTCCGGCCGGCGACCAGTTCGTCCAGAACCCGCCTGGACGTGATCGCGGGCGGAAAGCGGTATTGACCCGCCTTGGGGCTGAGCCCGAACAGACGGGCGTAAAGGGCGAAAGCGGCGGGATCGTCGATGATGCCGGCGGCTTTCAAATCGCGCCCCACCGCCAACAGGCCGGTGCCGCGATGAATGACGATCGTCTTGGGCGCGCTCAAGGGACCGGGGACGTCCAGACCGCGCCACATCCGCCAGCCGGTCAACCCGGACAAAACCGCAAAAGCCGCCAACGCCACCAGGACGGTCGGCACCAGAACGGCCCGCCATCTCCCTCCCGGGGTCACGGCGCCGCGGTAAAGATCAGGGACGCGTTGGTCCCGCCGAACCCGAAGGAATTGGACATGGCGACCTTGATCCGCCGTTCCTTGGCCGTCAGGGGCACCAGATCGATTCCCATATCCGAGGACGGGTTTTCCAAATTCAAGGTCGGCGGCAGAATGCCGTTATTGATGGCCAGAAGCGAATAGATCGCCTCGACCGCGCCGGCGGCGCCCAACAAATGGCCGATGGCCGATTTGGTCGAACTCATGGCCAGACGCTGCGCGTGATCGCCGAACAGCCGCTGGACCGCCTCCAGCTCGATCTGGTCGCCGAGCGGGGTGGAAGTGCCGTGGGCATTGATGTAATCGATCGCGTCCGGCGCCAGACCGGCCCGCTTCAACGCCGCCCGCATGGCGCGGAAGGCGCCGTTGCCGTCCTCGGCCGGGGCGGTGATATGGTGGGCGTCGCCGGACATGCCGTAGCCGATGATCTCGCCGTAAATATGGGCGCCGCGCTTGCGGGCGTGCTCCAATTCCTCAAGAACGACGATACCGGCACCCTCGCCCATGACGAATCCGTCCCGATCCTTGTCCCAGGGTCGCGACGCCCGGGTGGGCTCGTCGTTGAAACCGGTGGACAGGGCGCGGGCGGCGGCGAAACCGGCCATGCCCAGGGGGCAAATGGCCGCCTCGGCGCCACCGGCGACCATGACGTCGGCATCGTCGAGCATGATCAGCCGGGCGGCGTCGCCAATGGCGTGCGCCCCGGTGGCGCAGGCCGTCACCACCGCATGGTTCGGTCCCTTGAACCCCCAGCGGATGGACACATGGCCCGACACCAGATTGATCAGGGCGGCGGGGATGAAGAACGGGCTGATCTTACGGGGACCGCCGTCGCGCAACGTCAGCGCCCCTTCGGCCAGACCCGGCAGACCGCCGATGCCCGACCCGATCATGACGCCGGTCCGTTCCCGGCTTTCCTCGTCTTCGGGCGTCCAGCCGGCGTCGGCGATGGCTTCCACGGATGCGGCCAGGCCATAGACGATGAAATCGTCCATCCGCCGCCGATCCTTGGCTGAACAAATCCGGTCGGGATCGAAATCCCCTTCGCCGGTTCCCTTCGGCACCAATCCGCCGATCTTGGCCGGCATCTCGCTGACGTCGAAATGCTCGATCCGGCGCAAACCGGATTGCGATTCGGTCAGCCGACGCCAATTGACCCCCACCCCGCTTCCCAGCGGAGTCACGAGGCCGAGGCCGGTGACGACAACACGTCTCATTAGGCTTGTCCGCTCAACGCACTGGACGATGGGCGCCAACCCGCTCGGGTCGGCGCTCCGAACGACCTTCAGGCCGCGGCGGCTTCGATGAAGTCGACGGCGTCCTTGACGGTGAGAATTTTTTCAGCGGCGTCATCGGGGATTTCGCAACCGAATTCCTCTTCAAAGGCCATGACCAATTCGACGGTATCGAGGCTGTCGGCGCCCAGGTCGTCGATGAAGCTGGCGTTGTCGGTCACCTTGGACTCCTCGACACCCAAGTGCTCGACCACAATCTTCTTAACACGCTCGGCGACATCGCTCATTTGGATAATCCCTTGGAAGTCTCTGACTTGATGGAGGAACCAGGGGCCGCACGGATGACGGCACCCCCTCCGGTGATAAGTCGGCCCGTTCCTAACACACTTTTTCGGGCTTGGCCAGCATGGGTCAGGGCATCGCCATGCCGCCATTCACATGCAGGGTTTGGCCGGTGACATAGGCGGCCGCGTCGCTGGCCAGATAGACCACCGCGGCGGCGATTTCCTCGGGCGTTCCCATGCGTCCCTGGGGAATGGCGTTCAGGATACGCCCCTTCTGGTCCTCGGTCAGCCCATCGGTCATCGCCGAGACGATGAAGCCCGGCGCCACGCAATTGACGGTGACGTTGCGCGCCGCCAGTTCCTGGGCCAGGGATTTGCTCATGCCGATCATCCCGGCCTTGGCGGCGCAGTAATTGACCTGACCGGGATTGCCGGTCACGCCCACCACCGAGGTGATGTTGACGATCCGGCCCGAACGCCGCTTCATCATCCCCTTGGCCGCCGCGCGGCACAGACGGAAGGCCGCCGTCAGATTGACGTCCAGCACCGCCGCCCAATCCTCGTCCTTCATGCGCAGGATCAGCCCGTCGCGGGTGATGCCGGCATTGTTGACCAGAATGTCGGGCACCCCGCCCAGGGCCGCCTCGGCCGCCTTCGCCAAAGCCTCGACCGCCGCCGGATCGGACAGATCGGCCGGAACCACCGGGGTATCGCCGCCCAGTTCCGCCGCCAACGCCTCCAGCGCGTCGCGGCGGGTGCCGTGCAGCGCCACCT
The DNA here is from genome assembly GCA_021848545.1 of Pseudomonadota bacterium. GTDB lineage: Bacteria > Pseudomonadota > Alphaproteobacteria > Rhodospirillales > Magnetospirillaceae > JAJZUL01. The sequence goes on along the minus strand of JAJZUL010000016.1, from coordinate 9,712 downwards.
TGGCGCCTTGGGCGTGCAGGGCCTGGGCGATGGCCTTGCCGATGCCGCCCGACGCTCCGGTCACCAAAGCGGTCTTTCCGGTCAAATCGAACATCGTCTCCCCCCCTACAGCATCTTCAGAAAAGCTTCGATCCCCGCCGGATTGCCCACGGCGACAGCCGCAAGATCCTTGTCGATGCGCCGGGCCAGTCCGGTCAGAACCTGCCCCGCCCCCAGCTCCACCAGGCTGTCGATTCCCTCGGCCCGCATCTTCAGCACCCCTTCGCGCCAGCGCACCGTCCCGGTCACCTGGCGCACCAGCAGAGCCCGGATCTCGGCCGGATCGGAGGTCGGCATGGCGGTGACGTTGGCCACCACCGGCAGGCAGGGCGGCGCCATCGAAGTCCCCGCCAGGGCCTCGGCCATGGCTTCGGCGGCCGGAATCATCAGCGGCGAATGGAACGGGGCCGAAACCGGCAGCATCACCGCGCGGCGGACGCCCCGCTCGGCGGCCAGGGCCACGGCCCGCTCCACCGCGCCCCGATGGCCGGACACCACCACCTGTCCCGGCGCGTTGTCGTTGGCCGCCGTGCACACCTCGCCCTGGGCGGCATCGGCGGCGATCGCCACCGCCTGCTCGAAATCGGCGCCCAGCAGCGCCGCCATCGCCCCGCTACCCGCCGGCATCGCCTGCTGCATGGCGCGGCCGCGAATCCGGAGAAGCCGCGCCGCGTCGGCCAGGGAAAAGGTTCCCGCCGCCGCCAGCGCCGAATATTCGCCCAGCGAATGCCCAGCCACCAACCGGCCCGCCCGGGCCAGATCGAAACCACCTTCCGATTCCAACACGCGCAGCACCGCCATCGACATCGCCATCAGCGCCGGCTGGGCGTTCTCGGTCAGGGTCAGCGTGTCCTCGGGGCCTTCGAACATGAGCTTGGACAGCGACTGGCCCAGGACATCGTCCACTTCTTCGAACACCTGGGCGGCGGCGGGAAACGCGTCGGCCAGATCGCGTCCCATACCCACCACCTGCGACCCCTGGCCGGGGAAGACGAAAGCGCGCGTCATCGGCTGTGTTCACCTTGTCTTATTAATAATGGCCGAAATGGACAGGGGTCGCGCGCCCGTGTCAATTTATTTGTTCGGCCTCAGGCGCCGGCGCTCGCGCTTGGCTTATCCTCACTCGCTTGCGCTCGCTCCGGCGCGCTGGTCTTGATGCTCCGCTCCGCTTCGGGCGCATAGTCGGCGGCTACGCCGCCTCCGGGTGCCGTAGGTCGAGAGGAGATCAGTGCCGCAGGTCAAGAGTTGGTTTTAAACACCCGCTCACGCCCGCTTGCATCGGCGTCGCTTTCGTGTATAGTCCCGCGCTTCCAAACCCTTGCCGACGCGGTCGCCGCGCCGGCTATGCCGCGTTCCATGGGGGACGGGGATGAGAAAAGCCGTAAGGGGTATAGTGACGATGCCTTTGTATGAATGCGTGATCCTCGCGCGCCAGGAAGTGTCCGGCCCCCAGGTCGACACCCTGACCGACGAGATGACCGGCGTGATCACCCAGGGTGGTGGCACGGTGGCCAAAAAGGAATATTGGGGTCTGCGCAACCTCACCTACCGGATCAAGAAGAACCGGAAAGCCCATTACGTCCTGATGAACATCGACGCCCCCGCTTCCGCCGTGAAGGAAATGGAGCGGTTGATGGGCCTGAACGAGGACGTGCTGCGCCATCTCACCATCCGCGTCGACTCCCTGGAAGAGGGTCCGTCGGCGATGATGCAGGCCAAGTCGGGGCGCGATGACCGTGACGGCCGCGGCGATCGCGGCGATCGCGGCGACCGTCCGCGTCGTGAATTCCGCGAAGGCGGGTTCCGTGGCGACCGTGAGGAGCGCGGCGATCGTCCGCGCCGCGAACCCCGTGAGGGAGGCGAAGCATGACTGACGGCAAGACCGAGCGTCCGCGGAGCGGCGGCGCCCGCCGGCCGTTTTTCCGCCGGCGTAAGACCTGCCCGTTCTCGGGCGCCAATGCGCCCAAGATCGATTACAAGGACATCAAGCTGCTCCAGCGTTTCATTTCGGAACGGGGCAAGATCGTGCCGTCGCGCATCACCGCGGTATCGGCCAAGAAGCAGCGCGAACTCGCCCAGGCGATCAAGCGCGCCCGCTTTCTCGGCTTGCTGCCTTACGTGGTGAAGTGAGGGAAGCGCCGAACCATCCGATGGTGAGCCGGTTGGCCCCGCCCGTCGCGGCGGGGCTGTTGGCGGCGTTGCTGTTCCTGTCCCTGGCCCTGAAGCCCGGCAGTCTGATGTTCGGGATTCTCGGGACGCTGTCGCCCCTGCCTTTGATGGTGGTGGCGCTCAGCCTGGGGCAGATCGGGGCGGCCCTGGCCATCGCCGTTGGCGCGGTGGCCGTGGTCGCGGTGACCGGTTCGGCGCTGGTGACGTTTTTTCTGGTGATGGCCGGGTTGCCGGTCCTGGTGGTGGCCAATCGAGCCTTGTTGTGGCGGCAGGATTCCGCCGGCACGGTCGAATGGTATCCCGCCGGACGAGTGGTCGGCTGGCTGGTCGTTTTGGTGCTGGCGGTGCTGGCGCTGGTGACGTTGATCGGGATGGGCCATCCCGGTGGGTTGCAAGGATGGATCGGGCAATCGGTCAACCACACCCTCACCGTCATCGGCGGCAATTTGCCGGAGGCCGAACGGCAGAAGATGGCCGGGATGTTGACCCGGATTCTGCCGGCCGTGTTGATGCTGATGTGGTTGGTGACGACGGCGATCAATGCCGCCTTCGCCCAGGTGACGCTGGTCCGGTTCGGTCACGCCCGCCGGCCCAGTCCCACCCTCGCCGAACTGAATCCGCCGGATTGGCTGGCGGCCCTGTTGGTGGTGGTGCTTGCGGCCTGGGGATTGGGCGGTGGAACCGTCGCCTACCTCGCCTCCAATCTGGTGGCGGTGGCATTGTTTCCTTTCGCTCTGCTGGGCGTCGCGACGGCTCACCACGCCATCGCCGGCCGGCCCGGGGCGGCAATGGGTTTGGTGGCCCTGTACGCCATCATGTTTCTGGCCCTGGCCTGGGCGCTGGCGCTTGCCGCGATCCTGGGATTGGTCATGTTCGTCAAGATGAGGGCCGCCCATTATCGGCCGGGCGGCGGCAAGGAGAACTGAGATGGAAGTCATTCTGCTCGAACGGATCGAGAAGCTGGGGCAGATGGGGGACGTGGTCATCGTACGGCCCGGTTTCGCCCGTAATTTCCTGCTGCCGCAGAAAAAGGCCCTGCGTGCCAGCAAGAACAATCTCGCCTATTTCGAAAATCAGCGCGCCCAGCTCGAAGCGGCCAACCTGAAGCGTCGCGACGAAGCCCAGGCCGTCGCCGCCAAGATGGAAGGACTGACCGTCCTGATCGTCCGTCAGGCGGGCGAAAGCGGCCAGCTTTACGGATCGGTGTCCGGCCGCGATCTCGCCGACGCCATCAAGGGGGCGGGTTTCACCGTCGAGCGCCGTCAGGTCAATCTCGACAACCCGATCAAGACGCTCGGCACCTATGCGGTGCGTGTGGCCCTGCATCCGGAAGTCACCGTTTCGGTGTCGGTGACCGTGGCCCGGTCGCAGGAAGAAGCGGAACGCGCCGCCGCCGCCGCCGTGGAGGCCGAGGAAGAGGCCAACCGCCAGGAAGCGGAAGCCGCGGCGGTGGAAGCCGAAGCGGTCGTGGAAGCCGCGGACGCCGCCGAGGCCGTCGAAGCCGAATAATCGCCGATACGGCCGCGACAAAGCGGGCGGGACCGGAAACGGTCCCGCCCGTTTGCGTTTCGCCCCCCCTGTAACCTTTTGTTTTTATTATATTTATTGATTTTGACTTGCGGTTGAGGACTATAAGTCTATGCTTATCGCTGGATTGCGAGGGAGAAATCCGCTCCGCGATCCAGAGGTCACAGATCTCCCTCGCCGGGCGGACGCCTCCGCGATTTTGGCGGCCCGCTCAATGCTCGCCGAGGTGACGTGCTTCGAATGCAAGCACGCCACCCCAAGATCACGGGAGAGCATGGATGTTATTGAGCGTTTTGCTTGCCCGCCTTTTCCGTCATGGCGATTTCACCTTGATCGACGCCAACGGCAAGGCGCACCGTTTCGCCGGTCCGAAAATTCCGGGAATCCCCCCCGTCACCGTGCGGCTGCACGACCGCTCCCTGCACCGGCGGCTGGCCATCAATCCCCGCCTGGTGGCCGGCGAAGCGTATATGGACGGCACGCTGACGGTCGAGCAGGGCACCCTGCGCGATTTCCTGGAGCTGGCCACGCGCAATATCGAGAAATACGACGAGGCCCACCCCCGGCGGGCGCCGATCTGGCGCCTGGCGCGCTTGTTCCAGCAATACAATCCGGTCGGCCGCGCCCAGAGCAACGTCGCCCACCATTACGATCTGTCGGACGGGTTGTACGACCGCTTTCTCGACCCCGACAGACAATATTCCTGCGCCTATTTCGCCCGCCCCGATATGACGCTGGAGGAGGCCCAGGAGGCCAAGAAACGCCATATCGCCGCCAAGCTGTTGCTGGAACCGGGGCAACGGGTGCTTGACATCGGGTCGGGTTGGGGCGGGCTGGCGCTCAGTCTGGCCCGCTACGCCGATGTCGACGTGCTGGGCATCACCTTGTCCAAGGAGCAATTGGCGGTGGCCCGGAGCCGCGCCGAAAAGGCGGGACTGGCCGACCGGGTCAAATTCGAGCTGGTGGATTTCCGCCGCGTCCAGGGACGGTTCGACCGGATCGTCTCGGTGGGCATGTTCGAACATGTGGGCATCGGCCATTACCGCCAGTTTTTTTCCCGCATCCGCGACATGCTGGCGCCGCGCGGCGTCGCCCTGGTCCATGCCATCGGGCGGATGGACGGACCGGGCACCACCAATGCCTGGGTCCGCAAATACATCTTTCCCGGCGGCTATTGTCCGGCTTTGTCGGAAGTCCTGCCGGCGGTCGAACGGGCGCGGCTGTGGACCACCGACGTCGAGATTCTGCGCCTGCATTACGCCCGCACCCTGACGGAATGGCACAAACGGTTCCAGGCCAGGCGCGACGAGATCCGCCGCTTGTACGACGAGCGTTTCTGCCGGATGTGGGAGTTCTATCTGCTGGGGGCGGAAATGGCGTTCCGCAACCAGAGCCAGATGGTGTTTCAGATACAGATGGCCGCAGACCAGACCGCCGTGCCGCTGACGCGCGATTACATGTTCGACGATGAGCGCCGTCTGATGCGGCGGACCGATCAGGCGGGCGCGGAAGCCTGAACCTACCCCACTTCCCCCCGCTATCCCCGCAATCCACAGGCCGGAGGTCATGGCGCGCGGCGACCGGGCTCTGCTAACATCGGCCGATGTCCGCTCTGCCGCCCATGGATTCTCGCGGCGCCGCCGTCACTTCGACCGATGGCACGCCCTTTCGCGCGCCGCCCCATAACCGGGATGCGGAACAGGCCCTGCTGGGCGCGATCCTGCTGAACAACCGCGCTTTTGAAAAGGTGTCGGAATTCCTGCGGCCCGAGCATTTCGCCGAACCGGTTCACGGCCGCATCTTTGCCGCCATGACCACCCTGATCGGCCGCGGCCAGATCGCCGATCCGGTCACCTTGAAGCCCTATTTCGACCGGGACGAATCCCTGGCGGAGGTCGGCGGCGCCGCCTATCTGCCGGCCCTGGCCAATTCGGTGGTGTCCATCCTCAATGCCGAGGATTACGGCCGCCTGATCTTCGACCTGCATTTGCGCCGGGAATTGATCGAACTGGGGACCGACGTGGTCAACACGGCCTTCGATCCCGGCCTCGACCACCCCGCCCAGACCCAGATCGAGGGCGCCGAGGCCCGGCTCTACGAACTGGCCACCTTCGGCCAGATCGAAGGCGGGTTCCGCGATTTCTCATCGGTCCTGACCGAATCCATCCGCCAGGCCGAGGCCGCCCACAAGCGCCAGGGCAAGCTGTCGGGGGTGCCCACCGGCCTGATCGATCTGGACCGCAAGCTGGGCGGCCTGCACGCCTCGGATTTGATCATTCTGGCCGGCCGCCCCTCCATGGGCAAGACGGCGCTGGCCACCAACATCGCCTTCAACGCGGCGCGCGCCTACCGTCCCGGCGAGGAAAAGGCCGAGGACGGCGCCATGGTCGCCTTCTTCTCCCTGGAAATGAGTTCCGAGCAATTGGCCACCCGTATCCTGGCCGAACAGGCGGAAATCGCCAGCCACCGCATCCGCCAGGGCGAACTGGCCCACGCCGAATTCGATCGCCTGGTGGTGGCCGCCCAGGAGATCAACCGCCTGCCTTTGTTCATCGACGATACCCCGGCTTTGTCGGTCTCCGCCGTCCGCACCCGGGCTCGGCGGCTGAAACGCCAGCACGGGCTGGGCCTGATCGTCGTCGATTACCTGCAATTGCTGCGGGGCTCGGCGAGCACATCGGAAAACCGGGTGCAGGAGATTTCCGAGATCACCCGCAGCCTGAAGGCCCTGGCCAAGGAGCTGGGCGTGCCGGTGATCGCCCTGTCGCAATTGTCGCGCGCCGTGGAAAGCCGCGAGGACAAGCGTCCCCAGCTTTCCGATCTGCGTGAATCCGGGTCGATCGAACAGGATGCCGACGTGGTCATGTTCGTCTTCCGCGAGCAATATTACCTGGAACGGGCCGAACCCGGCCGGCGCCCGGAAGAGGCCGAGGACAAATTCAACGAACGCTACGCCAAATGGAAGGAACGCTGCGAGGAGGTGTGGAACACCGCCGAAGTCATCGTCGCCAAGCAGCGTCACGGCCCGGTGGGATCGGTGCGCTTGTCATTCCACGGCGAGTTCACCAAATTCGGCAATCATATCGCCGACGACCATTACCAGGCCCCCGACCGGTAACCATACCCTTGGCCACCACCACCGCCCCCGATCGCGCCACGTCGATCCTCACCGTCGATCTCGACGCCATCGTCGCCAATTGGCGCCTGCTGGGCGACCGCGCGCGCCCCGCCGCCTGCGCCGCGGTGGTGAAGGCCGACGCCTACGGCATGGGGGCGACGCGGGTGGCGCCGGCCCTGGCGGCGGCCGGCTGCGCCACCTTTTTCGTCGCCACCATCGACGAGGCGTTGGATCTGCGCCCCCACATCCCCGGCGCGGAGCTGTTCGTGCTGAACGGATTGCTGCCGGGCACCGAAGCCCTTTTCGACGCCCACGGCCTGATTCCGGTGCTCAACACCCTGGACCAGATCGCCGGGTGGCGGGCTCATGCCCGCGCCCGGGGCCAATCCCGCCCGGCCGCCATCCATATCGATACCGGCATGAACCGACTGGGCCTGGAAGCCGGTCAGGTGGCCCGGATCGCCGAGGACAAGACCCTGCTCGCCGGCATCGAAACGCGGCTGGTGATGTCGCACATGGCCTGCGCCGACGAAGAGGGATCGCCCATGAACCCGGCCCAGCGCGACCGTTTCGCCACCCTGTCCGCCTTGTTGCCGGGCCGGCGTTCGCTGGGGGCGTCCTCCACCATTTTCCTGGGCCCCGACTACCAGTTCGACCTGGTCCGGCCGGGCGCGGCCCTGTACGGCGTCAATCCCACCCCGCACCGCCCCAATCCCATGGCCGGAATCGCCCGCCTGGAGGCAAAAATCCTGCAAGTGCGGGACGTTGACACCCCCATGACCGTTGGCTATGGTGCCACCCATCGCGTGGTCGGCAAAAGCCGCATCGCCACTGTCGCGGCCGGTTACGCGGACGGATATTTCCGATCCCTCGGCAATCGCGGCCACGGCGTCATCGGGGGGCATTTGGTTCCGGTGGTTGGTCGCGTTTCCATGGATTTGATCACCGTCGATGTCGGACACCTGCCGGCGGACGCGGTGCGCCCGGGAATGATGATGGAACTGATCGGCCCTCACCACGATGTCGATGCCCTGGCGGCGGAAGCCGGCACCATCGGCTATGAAATCCTGACCAATGCCGGCCGGCGCGCGTTTCGCCGCTATGTGGGCGGCTCCATCCCCGCCACGACCTGAGGATATGGCCGCGTGATCGAACTGCTGCGTACCGTCGGCCGCATTTTCATCGTCTTCCTGTCCCATGTGGGACGGATTTCGGCCTTCACCGCCACCGCCATCGGCCACATGGTGCGGCCGCCCTTCTATCCGCGCATCGTCGGCCGGGCGATGATCGATATCGGCTATTACTCGCTGCCGGTGGTGGGGCTGACGGCGATCTTCACCGGGATGGTGCTGGCGCTGCAAAGCTATTCCGGCTTCGCCCGCTTCCAGGCGGAAAGCGCCGTCGCCACCGTGGTCGTGCTGTCCATGACCCGGGAATTGGGACCGGTGCTGGCCGGGCTGATGGTGGCCGGGCGCATGGGCGCCTCCATGGCCGCCGAAATCGGCACCATGCGGGTGACCGAACAGATCGACGCCCTGTCCACCCTGTCCACCGACCCGTTCAAATACCTGATTTCGCCGCGGCTTCTGGCGGGCGTGCTGATGCTGCCGCTGCTGGTGCTGGTGGCCGACGTCATCGGCGTGTTCGGCGGCTATATCGTCGCCGTCTCCAAGCTGGGTCTGAACGGCGCCACCTATCTTTCCAGCAGCTGGCAGTATCTGGAACCGACCGACGTCATTTCCGGTCTGGTGAAGGCCGCCGTCTTCGGCTTCCTCATCACGTTGATGGGCTGCTATCACGGCTATTATTCCAGGGGCGGCGCCCAGGGCGTCGGCGCCGCCACCACCAATTCGGTGGTCTCGGCCGCCATCCTCATCCTGGTGTTCGACTACGTCATCACCGCCCTTTATTTCGGCAAGTGAGCGCCATGCCCCCCCCGGCGAAAATCGAGATTTCCGGCCTGTGCAAATCCTTCGGCCCCAAGACGGTGCTGGACGGCGTCGACCTGTCGGTCGCCCGCGGCGAATCGGTGGTGGTGATCGGCGGGTCGGGCACCGGCAAATCGGTGATGCTGAAATGCATCCTGGGCCTGCTCTCCCCCGAATCCGGCTCCATCGCCATCGACGGCGAGGAGGTGACCCATATGTCGTCCCGCAGCCGCGGCCGGGTGATGGAAAAATTCGGCATGCTGTTCCAGGGCGGCGCCCTGTTCGATTCGCTGAAAGTTTGGGAAAACGTGGCTTTCGGCCTGATACAGGGACGCAAGATGAGCCGGGCGGAAGCGCGCGGCGTCGCCACCGCCACCCTGGCCCAGGTGGGTCTGGCGGAATCGGCCGGCGATCTGTGGCCGTCGGAATTGTCGGGCGGCATGCAGAAGCGCGTGGCCCTGGCCCGGGCCATCGCCACCCAACCCGAAATCATCTTTTTCGACGAGCCCACCACCGGGCTGGACCCGATCATGGCCGACGTCATCAACAACCTTATCGTCAAGTGCGTCAAGGAACTGGGTGCCACCACCCTGTCGATCACCCACGACATGGCCAGCGCCCGCAAGATCGCCGACCGTATCGCCATGCTGTATCGGGGCAAGCTGATCTGGATCGGTCCCGCTTCCGAGATCGAGCATTCCGGCAACCCCTATGTGGATCAGTTCATTCATGGCCGCGCCGAGGGACCGATCCAGATGGAATTGAGGGCTTAGAGCGGGATGAAACGAAGTTGAATCACGCTTTGAGCGAGCATTGAGCGAGCGGCCAAGCGCGCGGACGCGCGCGCCCGGCGAGGGCTAAACATTAAAAGAGATCATGATGAAGTCAACTTGACTTCATCATGATCTAAAGGAAGAATTTTGGCCAAATC
>JAJZUL010000015.1 GCA_021848545.1 Pseudomonadota bacterium | reverse complement strand
GGAGGCGTAGGCGGGTTTGTTGGTTGGCCTCAAGCGCCGGCGCTCGCGCTTGGCTTATCCTCGCGCCCTTCGGGTCGCTCCGGCGCGCTCAACGCGCATAGTCGGAGCTCACGCTCCTCCGGGTGCCGTAGGTCAAGGGTTGGGGGGCGGGGCAATCGATTGCCCCGCCGCCAATAATCGTTCGCGGAAGGTCACCGCCGATGGGCGGCGGGCGGGGTCGGGCGCCAGACATTCGTTCAGCAACGCCGCCAGCGGCGCGGGAACGCCGTCGGCCGGCGGGCGGCCGTCCTGGAGCAGACGTCCGGTCAACAGGCGCCAGCCCACCTTTCCGGCCGAATACATGTCGGAACGGTCGGTGGCCGCCCTGGCGTCCCGGCCCTGTTCGGGGCTCATGTAATCGGGACTGCCGAACCAGACGCCTTCGGCCTCGGCCAGGTTGGGAGCCCGCACCATCCCGAAATCCCCCAGCTTGACGGTCCCGCCTTCGGGTCTGGTCAGCAGCAGATTGCCGGGCTTGACGTCGCGATGGACCAGACCGCCGGCATGGATCGCCGTCAAGGCGGCGGCGAGATCGGCCAGGATGCGGACGGCGCGGGCCACCGGCACCGGCCGGGGCCGTTCCTGGGGCGCGAGATCGGGGGAATCGTGGTCGCGGCCGATCTCGCGGCGCAGATTGGCGACCATGAACGGCATCACCATGTAGGGCTCGCCGTCATGCACGCCCATATCCCAGACCGGCACCACATGGGGGTGATCGATTCGGGCCATGATCCGGGCCTCGACGATGAAATGGCGCCGCCAGGCGGCCCGGTCCAGGCAGATTTGCGCCACCGCCGCGTCGGTCAGGGAATACAGCTTGATGGCCACCAATCGGCCCAGCGCCTCGTCGCGGGCGCGGAATATCCGGGCGAAGGTGCCCGCCGCGATCCGGCCCTCGACCGGATAGCGGCCGATCCGGGCCGGAACCGCGCTTACCCGATCCTCCGTCACCGCCGGCGCTTGCGGGCTTTGGGCGGCGCCGGGGGCGCGCCGCGCCCGCCGCCTTCGGCCAGCCCCAGTTCCACCGCTTCCAGCCGGCGCAATTCGTCGCGCAGCCGGGCGGCCTCCTCGAATTCGAGATCGCCCGCCGCCGCCCGCATGCGCCGTTCCAGCTCGGCCTTGACCGCCCCCAGGTCCTTGCCGACGGTATCGGCCTTGCCCCCCATCGCCGTCGAGACGGTGACGTAATCCTGCTCGTAGACGCTGTCCAGGGCGTCGGCGATGCCCTTTTTGACGCTGGCCGGGGTGATGCCGTGGGCGGCGTTGTAGGCCTGCTGCTTTTCGCGGCGGCGGTTGGTCTCGCCGAGGGCGTAATCGAGACTGTCGGTGATGGTGTCGGCGTACAGGATCACCCGGCCTTCAAGATTGCGGGCGGCGCGGCCGATGGTCTGGATCAGCGAGGTGCGCGAGCGCAGGAACCCCTCCTTGTCCGCGTCGAGAATGGCCACCAGGGCGCATTCGGGAATGTCCAGCCCCTCACGCAGCAGATTGATGCCGATCAGCACGTCGAACGCCCCCAACCGCAGATCGCGGACGATCTCGATGCGTTCCAGCGTGTCGATGTCGGAATGGAGATAGCGCACCCGCACGCCGTGATCATGCAGATATTCGGTCAGATCCTCGGCCATGCGTTTGGTCAGCGTGGTCACCAGGGTCCGGTATCCCTTGGCCGCCACCGCCTTGACCTCGCCCAGCAGGTCGTCCACCTGGCGTTCCACCGGGCGGACCACGCAGACCGGATCGACCAGGCCGGTGGGGCGGATCACCTGTTCGGCGAAGACGCCTCCGGTCCGTTCCATTTCCCAGGTGCCCGGCGTCGCCGACACGAAGATGGTGGCCGGACGCATGGCGTCCCATTCCTCGAATTTGAGCGGCCGGTTGTCGACGCAGGACGGCAGACGGAACCCGTATTCCGCCAGACAGGATTTGCGGTTCCAGTCGCCGCGGAACATGCCGCCGATCTGGGGCACGGTGACGTGGCTTTCATCGACGATGAGCAGCGCGTCCTCGGGCAGATATTCGAACAGGGTGGGCGGCGGCTCGCCGGGATTGCGCCCGGTCAGATAGCGGGAATAATTCTCGATGGATTTGCAATGGCCGGTGGTTTCCATCATTTCGAGATCGAAGGTGGTGCGCTGTTCCAGCCGTTGCGCCTCCAGCAGCTTGCCCTCGGCCTGGAACCGCGCCAGCTGTTCCTTCAATTCGGCGCGGATGCCCTTCATCGCCTGGGTGATGGTGGGGCGCGGCGTGACGTAATGGCTGGACGGATAGACGGTGATCCCGGTCAGGCTGCAGGTCTTTTCGCCGGTCAGCGGATCGAATTCATTGATGCTTTCGATCTCGTCGCCGAACAGGGACAGACGCCAGGCGCGATCTTCGTAATGGACGGGGAAGATTTCGATGGAATCGCCCCGCACCCGAAAGGTGCCGCGCTGAAAGGCGGCGTCGTTGCGGGAATATTGCAGGGTCACCAATTGCTTCAACAGCTCGCCGCGATCGATGCTGTCGCCCGCCGCCAGGGGGATGGTCATGCGCGCGTAGCTTTCCACCGAACCGATGCCGTAGATGCACGACACCGAGGCGACGATGATCACGTCGCGCCGTTCCAGCAGGGCGCGGGTGGCGGCGTGGCGCATGCGGTCGATCTGTTCGTTGATCGCCGAATCCTTCTCGATGTAGGTGTCGGTGCGCGGGATGTAGGCTTCCGGCTGATAGTAATCGTAGTAGGAGACGAAATATTCCACGGCATTGTCCGGGAAGAAGCTTTTCATCTCGGCATAGAGCTGCGCGGCCAGGGTCTTGTTGGGCGCCATCACCACCGCCGGCCGGCCCATCCGGGCGATGACATGGGCCATGGTGAAGGTCTTGCCCGACCCGGTCACCCCCAGCAGCACCTGATCGCGCTCGCCGCGATCCAAACCGTCGATCAGATCCGCGATGGCCTGGGGCTGGTCGCCGGCCGGCTCATAGTCCGAAACCAGGCGGAAGCCGGCCGGCCCGCCGGGCAAAGGCGGCCGTTCGACGAAGGGTAGCGGGGGGCCGCCGGCGGCGGGCGACGTGTCGTCCATGGTTGCCACTATACCCGGGCGGGTTACGCCGCCTTCACGCCGTCGAGAAAGGTCGAAACCGCGTGCCGCAATTCGTCGGAGCGGTCGCCCAGATCCTCGGAGGCCACCAGCACCTGGGCGGCGGCGGCGCCGGTATCGCCGGCCGCCCTCAGAACGCCGGCGATAATATCCGACACCTGGCCGGTCCCCTTGGCCGCCTGTTCGACGTTGCGGGCGATTTCCTCGGTCGACGCGCTTTGTTCCTCGACCGCGGCGGCGATGCTGGTTTCCACCTGGCCGATCTCGCCGATGATCCCCGAAACGGTATGGATGGCCGAAACCACCTTGCCGGTATGGTCCTGCACGGCGCCGACCAGGGTCGAAATCTCCTCGGTGGCCTTGGCGGTCTGATTGGCGAGATTCTTGACCTCGCCGGCCACCACCGCGAAGCCCTTTCCGGCCTCGCCGGCCCGGGCCGCCTCGATGGTGGCGTTCAAGGCCAGCAGATTGGTCTGGCCGGCGATGTCGTTGATCAACACCACCACGTCGCCGATCCGCCCGGCGGCGGCCGACAATTCGGCGATCAACTCGTCGGTGCGCGAAACCTCGTCGGCAGCCTGTCCGGCGATGGCGCTGGAATGGGAGACCTGACGGCTGATTTCGCGAATCGAGCTGGCCAATTGCTCGGCGGCGGCGGCCACGGTTTCGACGTTGGCGGCGGCCTGCCCCGAGGCGGAGGCCACCTCGGACGCCTGACGGCTGGCCTCTTCGGCGGTGCCTGACATGGTTTCGGCGGTATGGTGCAGGGTTTGGGCGGCACGGGCCACCACGTCGAGCAGCCCGCCGGCCCGGGAATCGAAATCGGCGGTCAGGCGGTCCAGGCTGTCCTGACGGGCCAGCCGGTCGGCGAGATCGGCCTTTTCCGCCGCCTCCAGCCGGTGACGTTCGATGGCGTTGGCCTTGAACACGGCCAAGGCCTCACCCATGGCGGCGATCTCGTCGCGGCCGCGCGCCGCCGGAATCTCGGCGTCGAGATCGTCGTCGGCCAGACGGCGCATGGCCCCGGTCATGGCGGAAACCGGCCGGCTGATGCCGCGGGCGATGAGGGCGGCGACCAGAAGGCCCAGCACCAGCGCCGCCAGGGTCAAGCCCCCCGCCACCAGCCCGGCCTGGGCCGCGGTGCCGATGGCCTTGGCCTCGACCCCGTTGAGACGGGCGGCGAAGGCCCGGTTGAGCCCGGCCCCGCCGAACGACGCGGCCAAGGCCTGTTGGCGCATGCTGCCGGCGGTCAGCGCGGTGAACATGCGGGTGGCGTTGACCAGGGCGCCCACGGCGGCGCGCAATTGTTTGGCCGCCGCCGCCACCGCCCTGACCTTGGCCGCCTGGGGCGAGGTGGACAGGGCCACGCCCAGATTGGCCGCGTCGGTGGCGAAGGTCGTGACCATGGCCTGGGCGCGGGCGCCGTCGCGATTGCCGGAGGTCGCCACGTATTTTTCGATCTGCAAGCGGGTATCCATCAACGCCTGCAACGCGGTTTCGGCCAGGGCCATGCCGGCGGCGTCGTTGCTGGCGGCGGTGGCCGCGACGATTTTTTGCAGGTCCCTGGTCGCGCCGGCCGCCAGCGGCCGCACTTCGTCCAAGGCGTGAATACGCCGGGCGTGGGCCTGGGCGGCACCCTCCAGGCTGGCGCCGAACACATCCATCAATTGCGACAATTGGCTGACATTGCGCCGGTCCTTGGGCGAAGTCACCGAAGCGGCCAACGCCCTGCCGGTGGCGCTCAGGCGCCGGGTCAGGTATTGGGCCCGTTTCAGGGCGCGGGTATTGCCGGTGGCTTCCACTTCGACCGCCAAACGTCGGATATCGCCGAAATCGGCGACGATTCGCGACATGCGCAGCGAATTGGCGGACAGGGTCGCATAGGTTTTGACGTCGCTGCGCACCCGCGCCAACGCCAGGGTGCCGGCGACACCGACCAGGACCAACAAAACGAGAACCGCCCCGAATCCCAGATATATCCGTTTGCTCACGGTCAAACGTCGCAGCACCGTTTCCTCCCCATCGCGTTGGTTCGGCGGGGCCCCGCCTTGTTTCCGGCGCTTTATTCCCGACTCCCGCTTTTCACCCCATCATACGGAACCCTCGGCCAAATACAAATTCAGGTATAAGACCCGACTTGAAAACAGACTTCGAACGGAGTCACGCGGAGCCGGGTAATCGGGTGAAAGCGACTTGGAGCGGAGCGACTAGCCGCCGCAGCGTGCGGAGAGGCCCCATCGGGGCCTCGGAGCGCAAGCGAGGATAGCCCAGGGCGCGGACGCGACCGCCCGGCGAGGGAGATACAAATAATGCAGGTAATGCAGGGAAGGGTTCACCCGATTCCCCTGGCAAAGATGACAGGGGTGCGCGGCATTTGGCTGGCGCATCGGCGGGCCGCGGGATAAAAGCGAAGGGATGAACCCGACGCTGTCCCTCGATCTCGCCAATGAAGCGGCCACGCTACGCCTGGGCGCGCGTCTGGCGGCTTTGGCCCGGCCCGGCGACGTGTTGGCCCTGGACGGGCCGCTCGGCGCCGGCAAGACGTTGCTGGCGCGCGGCTTCATCCAGGCGTTGCTCGGCGAGGATGAAGAGGTGAACAGCCCCACCTTCACCCTGGTTCAGACCTATGACACGCCGGTGGCGCCGGTCTGGCATTTCGATCTGTACCGTCTGACCCAGCCGGAGGAAGTCTACGAATTGGGATGGGACGAGGCCTTGGCCCAGGGCATCCTGCTGGTGGAATGGCCGGAACGGCTGGGTCCGCTGCTGCCGCGCCAGCGCCTGGACGTGGCGTTGGACCCGTCCCTGTCCCGCCCGGGCCGCCGCGCGACCCGCCGGCGGGTGTTGCTGACCTCGCGCCGGCAATGGGACGATCGTTTGGGAGATTTTGCATGACATCGTTGAAGGTGCCCCCCGTCGATCGCGACCGGGCCGCCACCGCTTTGCTCGCCCGGTCGGGATTTACCGGGGCCGAAAGCCGCCCGTTGGCCGGTGACGCCTCGTTCCGGCGCTATTCGCGTCTGGTCAAGGACGGCAAGACGGCGATCCTGATGGACGCCCCGCCGCCTGCCGAGAACGTCCGTCCCTTCGTCAGCATGGCGCTGTATCTGGAGCGGCTGGGCTATTCGGCGCCCCGTCTGCTGGCGCTGGACATGGAAGCCGGCCTGCTGCTGCTGGAGGATCTGGGCGACGATACCTTTACCCGTCTGTTGGCCGGCGGCCATGACGAGGAGTCCCTTTACGGTCTGGCCGTCGATCTTCTGGCCGACCTTCACGGCCGGTCCCAGGCGATACCGGCGGGCCTGGCCGATTATGACGACGACAAGATGCTGGGCGAGGCGGCGCTTCTGACCGATTGGTACATGCCGGCGATCCTGGGCCGCGAAACCGACGCCGCGGTCAAGGCGCGCTATCTCGGTGTGTGGCGGTCGCTGCTTCCCACCGCCAGGGGCGTGCCCAATTCGCTGGTGCTGCGCGATTTCCATGTGGACAACCTGATGCGGTTGCCGCGGGCCGATCTGGCCGCCTGCGGGCTGCTCGATTTCCAGGACGCGGTGGGCGGTCCCATCACCTACGACCTCATGTCCCTGCTGGAAGACGCGCGGCGCGACGTCGATCCCGCTTTGGCGGAGCGGATGCGCGAGCGTTATCTCGCCCGTTTTCCCGACCTCGACCGCGAGGCCTTCGCCGCCTCGTGGGCGGTTCTGGCCGCCCAGCGCCACGCCAAGGTCATCGGCATCTTCACCCGTCTGTGGCGGCGCGACGGCAAATCCGCCTATCTGGTCCATATTCCCCGGGTCTGGCGGATGCTGGAGGCGGCCTGCGCCCATCCCGCCCTGGCGCCGCTGGCGGCCTGGCTGGATGCGGAAATCCCGGCCGAACGGCGGACGGCGCCGGCGCCGTGACCGCGTCCCCCACCCATGCCATGGTCCTGGCCGCCGGGCTGGGCCTGCGCATGCGTCCCCTGACCCTGACCAATCCCAAGCCCCTGATCCCGGTGGCGGGACGGTGCATGCTCGACCGCGCCCTGGATCATCTGGCCGCGGCCGGACTGTCCCGCGCCGTGGTCAACGCCCATTGGCTGGCCGACCGCGTCCGGGATCATCTCGCCGCCCGTCCCCATGATTTTCCCGCCGGCCTGTCGGTGCTGGTGGAGGATGAATTGCTGGAAACCGGCGGCGGCGTCGCCAACGCCCTGCCGCTGTTGGGGGATCGGCCGTTCTTCGTGGTCAATGGCGACATCGTCTGGACCGATGGCGCGGTGCCGGCCCTGACCCGATTGGCGCAGGCCTGGGACGACGCGGCCATGGACGCGCTGCTGCTGCTCCAGCCCGTCGAAACGGCCGTCGGCTATGAGGGGCGGGGCGATTTTCATCTTGATCCTTCCGGCCGTCCGCGGCGCCGGGACGGGGAAACGGCGCCCCTGGTCTTCGCCGGCGTGCAGCTCCTCCATCCCCGCCTGTTCGCGGGCGCGCCGTCGGGGGCCTTTTCCCTTAATCTGCTGTATGACCGGGCGTTGGGTCGGGAACGGCTGTCCGGGATCATTCATGACGGAGGCTGGTATCATGTCGGCACACCCGACGCCCTGCCCCAGGTCGAGGCGCTGCTCGCCTCCTGACCCCGGGCGGCCATGAGCGGCGTTTTCACCATCGCCGCCGGCCTGCCCTTCGCCGATACCTTGGCGGCGGGGCTGCTGGCGGAGGCGGGCGGCGATCCGCTCGCTCTCGCCGCCTGCGAGGTGCTGCTGCCCAACCGCCGCGCCCGCCGCGCCCTGTCGGACGCCTTTCTGCGCCTGTCCGAGGGCCGGCCCCTGCTTTTGCCGCGCATGCGCACCATCGAGGCGGTGGACGAGGAAGATCTGCTGCTGACGGCGGGGGACGACGATTTTCTGTCGATTCCACCGGCGATTCCGGCTCTGGAGCGGCGGCTGTTGCTGGCGCGAACGATCATGGCCCTGGGCGCCGGGCGCGGCGGCCTGCCGCCCACGCCCGATCAGGCGGTCCGTCTGGCGGAGGATCTGGCCGCCTTGCTGGATGCGGTGGCCATCGAACGGCTGTCCTTCGATCGGCTGGAGGCGCTGGTCGAGGGCGATCTCGCCCGGCATTGGCAGGAAACCGTGCGGTTTCTCGACATTCTGTCGAAAAATTGGCCGGATATCCTCGCGGAACGCGGCCAGATCGATCCGCAGGAGCGCGTCAATCGCCTGATCGACGCCCAAAGCGCGGCCTGGCGGCGGCGACCGCCCGATCATCCGGTCATCGCCGCCGGGTCCACGGGCACCCGTCCGGCCACCGCCGACCTGTTGGCGGTGGTGGCCGGGCTGGAGCGGGGACGGGTGGTTCTGCCCGGTCTTGATGGCGATCTCGACGAGGAATCCTGGACCAGGATCGAGGCCAGCCATCCCCAATACGGCATGAAGCGCCTGTTGGAGCGCCTGGATGTTCCCCGCGCCCGGGTGCGCCCGTTCAGCGCCGCCGCCGATCCCCGCCGCGGTCGCGTCCGTTTGTTGTCGGAAGCCCTGCGTCCGGCCGAGACCTGCGAGGCGTGGCGCGATCTGCCGCCTTTTTCCGCCGCCGATCTGGCCGGGGTCAGCCGGCTGGACGCGCCCGGCCCGCGGGAAGAGGCCGCCGCCATCGCCCTGATCCTGCGTCAGACCCTGGAAACCGAAGGCCGCCGCGCCGCCCTGGTCACCCCCGACCGCGATCTGGCCCGGCGGGTGGCGGCGGAACTGGAACGATGGGGGCTGGCCATCGACGATTCCGCCGGCACGCCGCTCGCCACCACGGAGCCGGGCGCCTTCATCCGTCTGGTGGCGGCGATGGTGGCCGAGGATTTCGCCCCCCACGCCACCCTGGCCCTGCTCAAGCATCCTCTGGCCGCCGGCGGCGAGCGGGCCTCGACCTTTCGTGCCTCGGCCCGGCGTCTCGACCGGACGGCGTTGCGCGGACCGCGGCCGGCGCCGGGGGTGGCCGGTTTGCGGCTGGCGGCGGCCGGCGACCCCCGGCTGGAAACCTGGCTGGACGGGTTGGATCGGGCCACCGCCGCCTTTTCCGCCCTGATGGCGGCGGCCACGGCGCCCTTCGCCGATCTGGTGCGCGCCCATATGGAATGCGCCGAGGCCCTGGCCGCCGGCGACGGCCTGCCGGGCGCGGCGCGCCTGTGGCGGGGCGAGGCGGGACAGGAACTCGCCGATTTCGCCGCCGAATTGCTGGCCGCCGCGCCGGCCCTGGGCGCGGTGGCGCCGGCCCGCTATCCGGCCCTGTTCGACGCCATGCTGACGGGGCGGGCGGTGCGACCGGCCTGGGGCAGCCATCCCCGCCTGTTCCTGTGGGGACCGCTGGAGGCGCGCCTGCAACAGGCCGACGTGATGGTGCTGGGCGGGCTCAATGAAGGAATCTGGCCGCCCCTGGCCGAAACCGACCCGTGGATGAGCCGGCCCATGCGCGCCGATTTCGGCCTGACGGCGCCGGAACGGCGCATCGGTCTGGCCGCCCATGATTTCGTTCAGGCTTTCGCCGCGCCGGTGGTGGTGCTGACCCGCGCCGTACGCGTCGACGGCACGCCCACCGTGCCGGCGCGTTGGCTGCTGCGCCTCGACGCGGTGATGAAAGCCGCCGGCCTGTCCTTCGCCGGACAACAGGCGCCGGCCTGGCTGGATTGGGCGGCGGCGCTGGACCGGCCGGTCGCGCCGGGCCGCGACACCCCCGGCCGCCCGGCGCCGCGCCCGCCGGTGGCGGCGCGGCCGCGTCGCCTGTCGGTCACCGAGATCGAAACCTGGATGCGCGATCCCTATGCCGTTTACGCCCGCCATGTGCTGGGCCTGCGGGAGCTGAACCCCATCGACGCCGAACCCGGTCCCGCCGATTACGGCTCTCTGGTTCATCGGGTGCTGGAACGCTACTTCAACGGCGAAATCCCGCCCGATCCAAATCGGGCGCTGGCCCGGCTGCTGGCCATCGGCGAAGAGGTGTTCGCCGACGTGCTGGTGCGTCCCTCGGTGCGGACCTTCTGGTGGCCGCGCTTCCAGGCGGTCGCCGCCTGGGTGGCGGCGCGCGAAGGCGAGCGCCGCCCCCGGGTGGCGCGGACCTTGACCGAGATCGACGGCGCGCTGGAAATTCCCGCGCCGGCCGGCCCCTTCCGCCTGCACGCCCGCGCCGACCGCCTGGACATCCTGGCCGACGGCACCCTGGCCCTGATCGATTACAAGACCGGCGCCGTGCCCAGACCGCGCGAGATCGCCGCCGGTTTCGCCCCGCAATTGCCCCTGGAGGCGATCATCGCCGTTTCCGGCGGCTTCGCCCCGGCGCCGGCCGCGCCGGTCACCGAATTGCTGTTCTGGCAGCTCAAGGGCGGCGAGACCGGCGGCAAGGAAAGTTCCGCCGGTGACGACCCCCTCGTTTTGGCCGAAGAGGCGCTGGCCGGCCTGGTGGGTCTGGTGGCCGCCTTCGACGATCCCGAAACCCCCTACGAGGCCCGGCCCCATCCCGACATGGCGCCCCGCTATTCCGAGGTGCTCCATCTGGCCCGGGTCAAGGAATGGGCCGCCGGCGATGAGGGCGAAGGGGAATAGGGGGTTATACCAAATCCCGATGAGGGTGACTCATCGGGATTTGGTTAGAGCGACGCGCCTGAAATCTGAAACGTCTGGCTAAATCTTGGACGCGTCGCTCCGGCGAGCATTGAGCGAGCGGCCAAGCGCGCGGACGCGCGCGCTTAGGCAGAGGGCCAAATATGCAGAGGGCCAAATATAAAGTGTTTAGACCGTGATGCAGATTTTCTGCATCACGGTCTAAGCCCGCGCGGCGCCTGAGCGAAACCCGCTCGCGATCGGTCGTAGACCGTGAGCGACGGTATTACTGCATGAACCAGCCGTGGCTGACCACCAGCGACTGGCCGGTGAGCGCGTTGGAGCCGAACGAGGCGAAGAACAAGGCCAGTTCCGCCACGTCTTCGACGGTGGTGAACTCGCCGTCCACCGTGTCCTTCAGCATCACCTTCTTGATCACATCCTCGGGCGAGATGCCCAGATTGCGGGCCTGGTCGGGAATCTGCTTGTCCACCAGCGGCGTGCGGACATAGCCCGGACAGATGACGTTGGCCCGGACCCCGTGGGCGGCGCCCTCCTTGGCCACCACCTTGGCCAGACCGATCAATCCGTGCTTGGCGGTGACGTAGGGCGCCTTCAGCGCCGACGCCTCCTTGGAATGGACCGATCCCATATAGATGATGCTGCCGCCGCGCCCCTGGCGGTACATGTGGCGCAGGGCCGCGCGGGTAGTGAGAAAGGCGCCGTCCAGATGGACCGCCAGCAGGGTCTTCCAGCGGGTGAACTCGAACTGGTCGAGGGGGGCGACGATCTGGATGCCGGCATTGCTGACCAGCACGTCGATTCCGCCCAACGTCGCGGCGGCGCGGTCGATGCCGGCATCGACCTGGGCTTCGTCGGTGACGTTCATGGCCACCCCCAGGGTGGTTTTGCCGATTTCGCCCAATTCGGCCGCCGTCGCTTCGGCCGCCGCCGGATCGAGATCGGCGATGACCACCTTGGCGCCCTCGCGCGCGAAGGTCCGGGCGATCTCCTTGCCGATACCGCTGGCCGCGCCGGTGACGACGGCGACTTTGTCCTGCAAACGCATGGCGATGGTCCTTCTCTGATCTGGTTCAGGCGAGATAATCGAAAACCACTTTTCCCAACCCCAAGGTCAAATCGGCCTTGATGTGCAGAGCCGACACCACCTCCAAAACCGGCAGTTCGGCCACCGGCGCCAGGGCGTGGGGAAACAGGGCCAGGGCGCCGGGGCCGGTCCAGGCGCCTTGAAGCCGCACATCCTCCAGCGCGAATTCCACCAGCTCGCAGATGCGCGGTCGGCCATCCACATGGGGGATGATCTTCAGCAGGAAATTGGGCGCGGCCAGCGCCGCCGCGACCTGGGCGCGGTCGGCCTCGCGGTGCTTGTAGCCCATGGTGCCGGTGGCCACCCGCACCGGCCCGTAATCGAGGGTGCCGACCAGGGTGTCGCTTTCGGCCTTCAGCGTCGGTTTGCCCAGCTTCTTGGGAAAGCCCCACAATTCCCGGCCGCCGGCGATGGGCGGATGGTCGTCCAGGAACATGCAATGGGTATAGCCGCCCTTGCGGCCCTCGAAGGTCACCGGAATCACCTGGCCGCTTTCGCAATAATCGCCGAACCCGGTGGAATCGGGCATGCGGATGAATTCGTAGCGCACCAAGGGCTCGGCCAGTTGCAGCGGCTCGGGCACCAGCGCCCGCAGCGCTTCGGGGTCGGTGCGGTAGGTGATGATCATGTATTCGCGATCGACGAAGCGATAGGGGCCGGGCGGATAGGCCGGGCTGGTCAGCGGCATGGCGAAGGCGCGTTCAAGAACGTCGGATCGTTTCATCCGTGTCTCCTGGTCGAAAGGGGAAGGCGCTCCCGATTTGGCTATTCGCGGTTGTCGCGGCCCAGATCGAAGATGAAAACCCGCCGGTCGCCGGTATGGCGGTCAAGGACTTCCGGGTGGCGCAAGGTGCGGATGGTATCGTTGTAGCCGCTGCGCCAATGATCCTCCATGCTCATGCGGGAAAAATCGTAATCCTTGGAATCCCATTCATATTGCCGCGACCGGTATATCAAATGAATGATGTTGTAGTGCCGCTCGTTGGCATGTTCCATCAACGCTTCTATTTCCGGTGAATTCATCAATTCCGGCGGCAATTTGTCCATCAGCGACTTCAGGCTGTTGCATAAGGTCTGGGAGCGATGGAAGCGGTCGGTGATCAGGCGGGTGCGGCTGGAATATTGGATTTCCTTCTGCCGGGTGGCGACTTCGGCCAGGGTGCGAGGGAAGTTGCCGTGGGCGTTCCACAGATCGACCTGAAAGATCAGGGAATCGACGGCGGGCCGGGCCTCGACCACCCAATCCAGCGGGGTGTTGGACACCACGCCGCCGTCCCAATAATGCTCGCCGTCGATCTCGACGGCGGGAAAGCCGGGGGGCAGCGCGCCGCTGGCCATCACATGGTCGGGGCCGATGACATGGGTGGCGGTGTCGAAATAAACGAAATTGCCGGTGCGGACATTGACCGCCCCCAGGCTGAGACGGGTTTCGCCGCCATGATTGATGCGGTCGAAATCGACCAGCCGCTCCAGGGTCGATTTCAACTGGGCGGTGTCGTAGAAGCTGGTGGCGCCCTCGCCGCCCGGCGGATGCAGCCAGGGCAACGGCAGGCGCGGCGAAAAGAAATTGGGAACCCCGGTCATCAGCACGCCGGCCGAACTCAGCCGGCTTATCAACCCGCGGGTCAGATGGTCGTCGCCGCCCGCCGGCCATAAAGCGTGGGCGGCGTGGGGCGGAGTGATGCCCTCCCAGAAGGCCCGCAGCCGTTCGATCCGCTTGTCGGGGGGATTGCCGGCGATCAGCGCGGCATTGATGGCGCCGATGGAAATACCGGCGATCCAGTCGGGATGAAGCCCGGCTTCCTCCAATCCCTGATAAACCCCGCCCTGATAGGCGCCCAGCGCGCCGCCGCCCTGCAGGACCAGGGCGATGCGCTCGAATGGCGGACGGTCGCCGCCACAATGGCTTTTGCGTAAAGGCGCCCGACGGCGCCGGTCTTTGATCGGGCGGGTCTGATTGGTCATGGTTTGTCCTTGTCCCCCCGCGTGACGGTTCGGAGAAACTTCAAGTTCTCATAGGGTTCGGACCACCGCCGGACATATAGACCCCGGTTCCGGCCCGTTCAAGGCCGGCGGACGATCATGACCAAGACGTCATGAAAAGGTCGCGAAAGTGGAAGAATTGTTTCCAGTCCGACACTCGATTTTCCACTTCGCGGGGAAAAATCGCCCAAAATCATCCGACTCATTTGGCACAATCGTTGCTGTTTCTGACAAATCGCGTCTTCACGATCACCGACCCTGGGGGCATCCATGGCTGAAACCCTGAACCAACCGACCGATGACGGACATGGCGCTGCCGTCGCCCGGCTGACGTCCCGGCATGGTCTGCCGGTGATCGCCGACGAAAAGGAACTTTCCGCCGATATCGCGGCGGCGGGCATCCTGTTCTTTCCCGGCGACGATGCCGGGCGGCCGGAAATCCACGACGTGGCGGTGATTCTGCCGGAATTGCTGGCGACCCTCGCCGGGCGGGTGCGGGCGGCGGTGGTCCGGGGGCCGGCCGACGAACCCTTGCGCGCCCGTTACGGCATTCTGACGGTGCCGGCCCTGGCCTTTTTGCGGGACGGGGTCTGCATCGCCGCGATTCCCCGGGTGGCCGACTGGTCGGCCTATGTCGCCGCCGCCATTCGGGTCGCCGAAGGGAGGCCGTCATGATTCCGCCCCACCCCACCCGGCCGTTCGAGGCCGATGACGATATCATCGCCATCCCGGTCGCCGGGTCCTCGCCGATGACCGTCGCCCGGCCCGGTCTGGCCGGCCCGGACGCGGAGGCCTGGATCGCCCGGGCGCAAGCCGCTTGCGTGCTTCTGGGCGAGATCGCCGCCGCGCTTCCCACCCACGATATCGCCGGCCCGCCCCGCATTTTCGACCTGGCCGGCCTGTCCGGGGACGATCTGCGTCTGGTGAGCGAGGTTCTGGGCGAGGGCGAGGTGACCGGCACCGTCTTCGCCCCCGGCGAAACCCGCATTCGCGAATCGGTGATGGCGGGGTTGTGGCGGGTGACCGATGCCGACCATGATCGCGTCGAGATCGCCGACATTCCGACAGCGGTGCGAATCGCCGCCGAGGCCGGCATCGCCGATCTGACAATTCCGGCCGGGGCCGAACGGAATCTGCCCGAGGGGGCCATGAACGTGCTGCCGCTGCTGACCGAAATCGGCGCCCGCATGGAGGATTGGCGGCCGGGCATGGACAATCACGTCATCAGCTTCGACCTGTTCCCCATGTCGCCGGTGGATATGAGCGTGTTGCAGCGGGTGCTGGGCACCGGCCCGGTGGCCCTGTCGTCTCTGGGTTACGGTACCTGCCGGGTGACGGCCACCGGCCATCGCCACGTCTGGTCGGTGCAATATCTGAATGCCCGCGACGCGGTGGTGATGGACAGTCTGGAGATCGGCGGGGTGCCGGTGGCGGTCCGCGCCGCGACCGAGGATCTCGAGGATTCGGCCCGGCGCATGGCCGATATCCTGGAGGCCTATTTGTGAGCGCGTCCGTCGTCCGATGGGAATGCGGCGTCTGCTGGCACGTCTACGATCCGGCCGAGGGCGATCCGGTCTGGCAGATCGCGCCGGGAACGGCGTTCGCGGATCTGCCCCCCCATTGGCGTTGTCCCCGTTGCGATACGGAAAAGGCGCGCTTCATCGCTCTGGAGGGCGATTCAACCTTATCGCATCCGCCTCCTGGCACCGGGCGGGCCGAGGGCGATCCATCGGCGGCTTTGGTCCGGGCCTATGAAGCGGCGTCTGTTTCGATGCGCGATCTGCCGGTGTACAATCGGGCCTTGACGGTCGAGGCGATCGGCTTCCACCGCCGGGAGGACGCATGGCTGGGCATCGTCGTCACACCCTGGTTCATGAATCTGGTTCTGGTTCCGGCAATGGCGCGGGCCTGGGACGGATGGGGGGCGGGCAGCCGGCGCGAATGGCGCTTTCCGTCGGGCCGCTACGATTTCATCACCACCCATCTCGACGGTTTGGGCGCGGTGCAGACTTGCTCCCTGTTTTCGCCCATGGCCGATTTCGCCACCCAGGCGGCGGCGCGCGAAATGGCGGTCGCGGCCCTGGACGCGTTTCTGGCTCCCGATCCCGCTTTGTCCGAACCGCCGCGCCCGGTGGATCGTCGCGCCTTTCTGCGCGGCGGCAGGGGGTAGCGTGACCGGCGGCGCCGCACTGCCGGCCGGCGGCGAAATGGCCGTCGATCTCATGGTCTCCGGCGGGCGGGTGGCGCGCGTCACCATCCGGTCGCGCCGGACTCTGGGGGCGACCGCGATTCTGACCGGCCGTCCCGTGGACGAGGCCTTGGCCTTGATTCCGCGCCTGTACGCCGTTTGCGGGACCGCCCAGGCGGTGGCCGGCATCAAAGCGGCCGAGGCGGCGCTGGGCGTGGCGCCGGCGCCGGCGCAGCAGGCGGCGCGCGCCCTGCTGGTCCGCGCCGAGGCGGTGATGGAGGAAGCGCGCTTGATCCTGGTCCATTGGCCGATCCTGTGGGGCGAGGCGCCGGCGGCCGAACCGGTGCGGGCGGTGATCAAGGCCCTGGGCGGTCTCGACCGCCTTCTGTTTCCGGATGGGGATTGGCGACGGGTCGGCGGCGGACGGCTGGCCCCCGACCGGATCGCGGTGAAGGCGGCCATCGACGCGGCCGAGGCGGCGTTGGCCTTGGTCGGGCTCGCCGCGCCGGACGAGGATTTCATCGCCTGGCTGGGCCGGTCCGGTCCGGCATCCCATTTATTGCGGCGGGTGTTGGATGAGGGGCTGGCCGGGTTCGGCGCCGGGCCGCTGAAGGCGCTGCCCGATCTCGGCCGGGATTGGTACGAACCCCGTCTGGGGGGCGCGGACGCGGCCGATTTCGTCGCCGCCCCCGATCTGAACGGCGAGGCGCGAGAAACCGGAACCCTGTGCCGGCGCTTGTCCCATCCGGTGGTGGCCGCGCCGATCGTGGCCCACGGCGCCGGCCTGCTCGCCCGCATGGCGGCCCATATGGTCGATCTGGCCGCCGCGCCCGCCGAATTGCAAGATCACGCCGCCCATCTGACGGAGGCCGACGGCGCCGCACCGGCCGCGGCCGGTGCGGGCGCCGGCATCGGCATGGTCGAAGCGGCGCGCGGGCGACTGGTCCATCGCGCCGCCGTCATCGACGGCAAGGTCGGCGACTGGCGGGTGCTGGCGCCCACCGAATGGACCTTTCATCCCCAGGGCGCGCTGGCGCACGGCCTGACCAAGGTGGCGGCGGACAGCCTGGCCCTGGTCCGTCGCGGCGCCGAAATGCTGGTGGCGGCGTGCGACCCCTGCGTCCGCTGCCGGGTGAATGTGGAGGGGGCCTGAACCATGCACGAAATGGCCCTGTGCGAAAGCATGATCGACATCGTCGAGGACCAGGCTCGCCGCGAAGGGGCGCGCCGGGTGCTGGCGGTCTATCTGGAAGTGGGGGCCCTGGCGGCCGTCGATGCCGAATCCCTGCGCTTCTGTTTCGACGCGGTCATCCGCGGCACCGTGGCCGACGGCGCCCGCCTGGAAATCGATCGGCCCGCCGGCCAGGGCTGGTGCCTGGGCTGCGACAGTCAGGTTTCGATTGGCCAGCGTTTCGATCCCTGTCCCCTGTGCGGCAGCAACCGGGTCCAGGTGACCGGCGGCGACGAAATGCGGATCACCGAATTGGAGGTGGAATGATGTGTAGCGTCTGCGGCTGCGGCACCGGCGACTTCGATCACGATCACGGGCATGACCACCACCATCATGACCATGACCATGACCATGATCACGGGCACGATCACGATTACGGCGCGGGACCGGCGGGCGCCCATGCGCCGGGGCTCAGCCAGGCCCGGATGGTGCGGATCGAGCGCGACATCCTGTCGAAGAACGATTCCTATGCCGCCGAGAACCGCCGCCTGTTCACGGAGAACGGCGTTTTCGCCGTCAATCTGGTGTCCAGTCCCGGTTCGGGCAAAACCACCCTGCTGGTGCGCACCATCACCGATCTCGGCGGCGATCTGCCGGTTCTGGTCATCGAGGGCGACCAGCGGACCAGCCGCGACGCCGACCGCATCCGCGCCACCGGCGCTCCGGCCATCCAGGTCAATACCGGCAAGGGCTGCCATCTCGACGCTCATATGGTGGGCCATGCCGCCGGGTCCCTGCCGCTGGACGGGGGCGGGCTGCTGATGATCGAGAATGTCGGCAATCTGGTCTGCCCGGCCGCCTTCGATCTGGGCGAGGCCCACAAGGTCGCCATCCTGTCGGTCACCGAGGGCGAGGACAAGCCGATCAAATATCCCGACATGTTCGCCGCCGCCGACCTGATGCTGGTCTCCAAGATCGATCTGCTGCCCCATCTCGATTTCGACCTCGGCCAATGTCTGGATTTCGCCCGCCGGGTCAATCCCGACATCGAAATCCTGCCGCTGTCGGCGACCACCGGCGAGGGGCTGGAGGCATGGTACGATTGGTTGCGCCGGGGCTGCCGGGCGGCTTTGGATCGGCGGATCGAGGCGCTCGACCGCAAGCGGGAGGCCGTCCGCCGCATGGCCGAAAATCTGGGCGCGAAGGGGCGGGCGATGTGAAGGCGATGCGGGCGACGGCGAAAATGGCGCCGCGCCGGGTTCGGGCGCGGGTGCGGGGCGTGGTCCAGGGGGTGGGGTTCCGACCCTTCATCCACGGACTGGCGCATCGCCATGGCTTGGATGGCTGGGTGAAGAATGACGGTCAGGGCGTGGTGATCGAGGCCGAGGGCGACGGGCTCGACGGCTTTCTCGCCGATCTCGAACGTCTGGCGCCGCCTTTGGCCCGCATCGGCGCCGTCGAAATCGAGGAAATGGCGCCTGTCGGCGCTGGCGGTTTCGCCATTCTCGACAGCGTCGTCTCCGGCCCGGCCACCCTGCCGCCCGCCGACGTCGCGCCCTGTCCCGATTGCCTGCGCGAATTGTTCGAGCCTGCGGATCGGCGCCATCTTTATCCCTTCATCGCCTGCACCGATTGCGGTCCCCGCTACACCATCGCCGACGCGCCGCCCTTCGATCGGGCGCGGACCGCCATGGTGGATTTCCCCCTGTGTCCCGATTGCCTTGCCGAATACCGGAATCCCGCCGATCGCCGCTTTCACGCCCAGACCATGGCCTGTCCGGTCTGCGGCCCGAAACTGACCATGGGGGTGGATGAAATCCTGGCCCGGATCGGCCGGGGCGAGATCGTCGCCGTCAAGGGGTTGGGCGGGTTTCATCTGGTCTGCGACGCCCGCGACCGGGAGGCGGTGGCGCGGTTGCGCCGGCGCAAGGAACGGGGCGGCAAGCCCCTGGCGGTGATGGCCGCCAATCTCGCTTCCGCCGCCGCCTTCGCCGATTTCGACGCCACCGAGGCCGCCCTTTTGTCGGGTCGCGAACGGCCGATCGTCCTGTTGCGGGCACGCCCCGGCGCCGATTTGTCCCCGGATATCGCGCCCGCTCTTGCGACCATCGGCGTGATGCTGCCCTACACGCCGCTCCATTATCTGCTGTTCCATCAGGCGGCGGGCCGGCCCGCCGGGGTCGATTGGCTGGACCGGCCGCAATCCCTGGTGCTGGTGATGACCAGCGCCAATCGGAGCGGCGAGCCCCTGGTGATCGACGAGGCCGGAATCGGGCGGCTGGACGGCATCGTCGACGCGGTGGCCGGAAACGACCGCGCCATCCGCCAGCGGGCCGACGACAGCGTGACGCGGATGATCGCCGGCGCGCCGCGTTTCATCCGCCGGGGACGGGGATTCGTGCCCGACCCGATTCGGCTGGCGCGGCCGGTGCCCACGGTGCTGGCGGTGGGCGGGCATCTGAAATCCACCCTTTGCATCACGCGCGGCGACGAGGCCTTCGTCTCCGCCCATATCGGCGATCTCGACAATGCCGCCACCTATGGGGCTTTGGTCGATGAGGCCGCCCGCCTGCTCGACCGCCTGGGAGTGACGCCCGACCGGGTCGCCCACGATCTCCATCCCGATTTTCTGTCCACCCGCTACGCCCAATCCCTGGGGGCGCCCGCCATCGCCGTGCAGCACCATCACGCCCATGTGGCGGCGGCTCTGGCCGAACATGGGGTGGAGGCGCCGGCCCTGGGGCTGGCGCTCGACGGCTACGGCATGGGACCGGGGGGCGAATCCTGGGGCGGCGAAATGCTGCGGGTGGACGGCGCCGCTTTTCGCCGCCTCGGCCATCTGGCCCCCCTGCCCCAGCCGGGAGGCGAAGCGGCGGCGCGCCAGCCCTGGCGTCTGGGCGTGGCCGTCTGTCACGGCCTGGGCATGGGCGGGTGCTCCATCGCCCGGCTGTTTCCCGGTCGCGACGTCGCCGCCATCCTCGCTCTGCTGGAAGCCGGGCATGTGCCGATTTCCACCGCCTGCGGCCGCCTGTTCGACGCCGCGAGCGCCCTGCTGGGGATCGCCCTGGAAGCCCGTTACGAGGGCGAGGCGCCCATGCGCCTGGAATCGCTGGTGACGCGGCCGCGTGTTCTCGACGATGGCTGGCGCCTGTCCGACGATCTGGTGCTGGACCCGTCGCCCCTTCTCGCCGCCTTGATCGGCAGGGACGCCGCCGACGGGGCCGATCTGTTTCACGGCACCCTGATCGCCGCGCTCACCGACTGGGTGACGGCCGCCGCCGCGCGGGAGGGCCTGGATCATGTG
This sequence comes from Pseudomonadota bacterium, assembly GCA_021848545.1. Lineage (GTDB taxonomy): Bacteria > Pseudomonadota > Alphaproteobacteria > Rhodospirillales > Magnetospirillaceae > JAJZUL01. The sequence continues at coordinate 41,992 of JAJZUL010000015.1, read as the reverse complement.
GCGCTGACCGGGGGGTGTCTGCTCAACCGGGTGCTGGCCGAAGGCCTGGCGCATAATCTGGCGGAACGGGGGTTGACCCCGCTGCTGCCCGGCGCGGTGCCGCCCGGCGATGGCGGTCTCAGCCTGGGTCAGGCCTGGGTGGCCGCCTTGAGCACGCTGTAAGGAAAGGACCAAGTCGATGTGTCTTGCCATACCCGCGCGCATCGTCGCCATCGCCGAGGACGGGGTGACCGCCCAGATCGAGGTGGAGGGCGTGCGCCGGCCGGTTTCCCTGGCCCTGGTCGAGGGATGCGGAATCGGCGATTACGTGGTCGTCCATGTCGGTTTCGCCCTGTCGCGCCTGGACCCGATGGAGGCCGAGCGCACCCTGGCCCTGTTCGCCGAGGCCGGCCTGACCGGGGGGGCCGCGTCGTGAAATATATCGACGAATACCGCGACGGCGCCCTGGCCCGGAAACTGGCCGGCGCCATCGCCGCCGAAATCCAACCGGGGCGGCGCTACAACATCATGGAATTCTGCGGCGGCCACACCCATGCCATCGCCCGCTTCGGCATCGAGGATCTGCTGCCCCCCGAAGTCCGGCTGATCCACGGGCCGGGCTGTCCGGTCTGCGTGCTGCCGGTGGGACGCATCGACGATGCCATGGCCATCGCCGCCCGGCCGGGGGTGATCTTATGCACCTATGCCGATCTGATGCGGGTGCCGGCCTCCAATCGCCGTTCGTTGCAATCGGCCAAGGCCGACGGCGCCGACATCCGCATGGTCTATTCGGTGGAGGACGCGCTCACGGTGGCGGCCGAAAATCCCGCCGCCCAGGTGGTGTTCTTCGCCATCGGCTTCGAGACCACCACCCCGCCCACGGCCCTGGCCCTGGTGCGGGCGAAGGCCGAGGGGCTGGCCAATTTCTCGGTGTTCTGCAACCACGTCCTGACCCCCTCGGCGATGGAGGCGATCCTGGCTCAGCCCCAGGACGGTCCCGACCCGGTCCATGTGGACGCCTTCGTCGGTCCCGCCCATGTCAGCATGGTCATCGGCACCCGGCCCTATGAAACCTTCGCCCGCGACCACCATCGTCCGGTGGTGATCGCCGGTTTCGAGCCCCTGGACGTGATGCAGGCGGTCCTGATGCTGGTCCGCCAGATCAATGACGGACGCCATCAGGTCGAAAACGAATACAGCCGCGCGGTGGTGCCCGAAGGCAACCGCAAGGCCCAGGCGCTGATGGAACAGGTGCTGGAACGGCGCGACAGTTTCGAGTGGCGGGGCCTGGGGGCCTTGCCCGACAGCGCGCTGAAGATCCGGGATTCCTTCGCCGATTTCGATGCCGAACGACGGTTCGAGGTGCCGGCCCGCTCGGTACCCGATCCCAAATCCTGCGAATGCGCCGCCATCCTGCGCGGCCAGCGCCGGCCCGAGGAATGCAAGCTGTTCGGCACCGCCTGCACCCCCGAATCCCCCATCGGATCGTGCATGGTCTCGTCCGAGGGCGCCTGCGCCGCCCATTGGACCTTCGGCCGATTCCGCGAGCGGAGGCGAGCATGACTATCAAGCGGAGGCGAGCATGAGTACCGGTTCGCGCCAGGGCCGGGTCGAGATGACCCATGGCGGCGGCGGCCGGGCCATGGCCCGGCTGGTGGAGGAATTGTTCGTCGCCGCCTTCGACAACGATCTTTTGCGCCGCCGCGACGATCAGGCCCAATTCGCCGCGCCCACGGGCCGGATGGTGATGAGCACCGATTCCTTCGTCATCTCGCCCTTGTTCTTTCCCGGCGGCGATATCGGTTCGCTGGCGGTGCACGGCACCGTCAACGACGTGGCCATGGCCGGCGCCCGTCCCCTGTACCTGTCGGCCGCCTTCATCCTCGAGGAGGGATTCCCCCTGGCCGATCTCGGGCGCATCGTCGACAGCATGGCGGCGGCCTCGAAAGAGGCGGGGGTGCCGGTGGTGACCGGCGACACCAAGGTGGTCGAACGCGGCAAGGGCGACGGCGTCTTCATCACCACCGCCGGGGTGGGAATGGTGCCCGACGGCGTGGAAATCGGCGGCGACCGGGCGCGGCCCGGCGACGCGGTGCTGATCAGCGGCACCATCGGCGACCACGGCATGACCATCCTGTCCTTGCGCGAATCCTTGGGCTTCGAGACCGGGTTGCGGTCGGATTCGGCCGCCCTGCACGGGCTGGTGGCCGATATGGTGGCTTCGGTGCCGGGTCTGCGCTGCCTGCGCGATCCCACCCGCGGCGGGCTGGCCGCCACCATGAATGAAATCGCCGGCCTGTCGGGGGTCGGCATGATGCTGGACGAAGCCGCGATCCCGGTGCGGGCCGAGGTGCGCGCCGCCTGCGAACTGCTGGGCCTGGACCCGCTGCATGTGGCCAACGAGGGCAAATTGGTGGCGATCTGCCCGCCCGAGAATGCGGACCGGCTGCTGGCGGCGATGCGCGCCCATCCCTTGGGGGCGCAAGCGGCGATCATCGGCCGGGTCACCGACGATCCCCACCATTTCGTTCAGATGGAAACGGCGTTCGGCGGCAGGCGCATCGTCGATTGGCTGAACGGCGAACAATTGCCCAGGATCTGTTGAGGCATGGCCGACCGTCCCATCATATTGGTCGTCGATGACGAACGGCGCTCGGCCGAGGCCCTGGCGCGGGTGCTGGCCGAGGATTTCTCCGTTCTGACCGCCTCGGGCGCGGCGGAAGCGGAGAAGGTGCTGGAGGCCGAGAACGTCCATGTCATCCTCTGCGACCAGCGCATGCCCGACCAGACCGGGGTCGAATTCCTGAAAGTGGTGCGCGACCGCTGGCCCGATCCGGTGCGCATGATCCTGTCGGCCTATGCCGATTCCGAGGACATCATCGCCGGCATCAACGAGGCCGGCATCTATCGCTACATCACCAAGCCGTGGGAGCCGGACGATCTGCTTCAGACCATCCACGGCGCCGCGCATCTGTTCCGGCTTCAGGCGGAAACCCACAGCGCCGCCGTCGAGATGAAGGTGGCGGCCGGCACCCTGGAACAGGCGGTGGCGGCCAAGCGGACCACCCTGAAGCGCGAATTCGCCTTCGACCGCATCCTGTTCGCCGAGGGCAGTCCCATGGGGGCGGTCTGCGACGTGGTGCGGCGCATCGCCGATTACGACATCTCGGTGCTGATCACCGGCGAATCGGGCACCGGCAAGGAATTGCTGGCCCGCGCCATCCATTACAATTCCCATCGCGCCGGCAAGCCCTTCGTGGTGGAGAATTGCGGCGCCCTGCCCGACGAATTGCTGGAAAGCGAATTGTTCGGCTGCAAGAAGGGCGCCTTCACCGGCGCCTATGAGGACCGCATCGGCCTGTTCGAGCAGGCCGACGGCGGCACCATCTTTCTCGACGAGATCGGCGAGACCTCGGCGGCCTTTCAGGTCAAATTGCTCCGCGTCCTGCAGGAGGGCGAATTCCGTCCCCTGGGGGCCAGGATCACCCGCAAGGTCAATGTGCGGGTGATCGCCGCCACCAACCGCGATCTGGACGAGGAGGTCCGGGTCAAGCGCTTCCGCCGCGACCTGTATTACCGGCTGGCCGCCTTTCCCATCCATCTGCCGCCGCTGCGCGACCGGCCCATGGACGTGCCGCTGCTGGCCGGGCGCCTGCTGGCCGATACGGCGAAAAATTTCGGCAAGACCATCAAGGAATTCACGCCCGACGTGCTGGCCTGCCTCAATCGCTACGGCTGGCCGGGCAATGTCCGCGAGATGCAGAACGAGATCCAGCGGATGGTGGCCCTGGCCGGCGATGGGCCGCTGGGGGCCGATCTGCTGTCGGCGCGGCTGCGCCGGCCGGTTTCGGACCCGGGCAATGGCGGTGGCCTGCTCAAGGACCGGCTGGAGCGGGTCGAGGAGGAGGTGATCCGCGATTCGCTGGTCCGCCACGGTTTCAACATCAGCCGCGCCGCCGCCGAGCTGGGCCTGTCGCGGGTGGGATTGCGGGCCAAGATGCAGCGCTACGGACTGGAGCGGGCTAGATGAGCGGCTTCGGCGAATTGGAGGGGGGCGGCTTTCAGGACGAATCCTGGGTGGCGGTGATCCATAAGATGGAGGAGGTCTATAGCGACCTCATCCGCTACGAAGTCGATCTGGAAGGCAAGAACGCCGCCCTGGAGGAGGCGCAATCCTTCATCGACAGCGTGCTGTCCTCGATGTCCGACGCCTTCATCGTCTGCGACCTCGACGGCCGCATCGAACAGGTCAATGCCGCCGCCGCCCGGCTGGTGGGCCGGCGGCGCGCCGATCTGGTGGGACTGCCGCTGAAGGATCTGCTGATCGATGCAAGCGGCAAGCTGCTGGCCCGCCTGGACGGTCCCGTCGCCGACGGCGAGTGCGGTCCCGATCAGCCCGAATGCGAGGTGCGCCTGAACGGTCCCGATGGGCCCACCGACGCTTTGGCGATGAATTGCTCGGATCGCCTCGACCGCGCCGGCCGCCGGGTCGGGCTGGTGCTGATCGGCCGGCCGGTGGGGGAATTGCGGCGCGCCTATCAGGCCCTCAATCTGGCCCATGCCGATCTCAAGCGCGCCCAGATGCAATTGGTTCAGGCGGAAAAGATGGCCAGTCTGGGCCGGCTGGTGGCCGGCGTGGCCCACGAACTCAACAATCCCATCAGCTTCGTCTATGGCAATATCCACGCGCTGGACCGTTATCGCGGGCGGCTGGCCGCCTATCTCGCCGCCATCCATGCCGGGGTGGACGAGCGCGAGCGCGAGGCCCTGCGCCGCGATCTCGGTATCGACGCCCTGATGGCCGATCTGTCCTCGCTGATCGAAGGCACGCTGGAAGGCGCCCAGCGGGTGGGCGACATCGTCAAGAATCTGCGCCGGCTGACCTTTGCCGGCGGCGGCGAGCCGGAACGGGTCGATCTCGCCCAAATGGTAGCCACCGCCGTCCATTGGGCCGAGCGCGGCCACCGCCAGCGCGCCGACATCACCCTCGACCTGGCCGATGGCCTGTGGGTGCGGGGCCATGCCGGGCAATTGCATCAGGTGGTGGTCAATCTCGTTCAGAACGCCCTGGACGCGGTGGCCGAGACTCCCCGGCCCCGCATCGCGGTGAGCGTCGGCCGGGCCGGGGGCAAGGTGCGTCTGACGATCGCCGACAACGGACCGGGAATCGCCGCCGACCATCTGCTGAAAGTGTTCGATCCCTTTTTCACCACCAAGCCGGTGGGCAGCGGCACCGGATTGGGGTTGTGGATCAGCTACGGCATCGTCCGCGATCACGGCGGCGTCATCGAGGTCGCCAACGGGCCTGAGGGCGGCGCCCGATTCACCGTCACCCTGCCGGCGCCGGAAGAGGAGGTCGGATGAGCCGGGATTTCACCATCCTGTGGCTGCAGGCGGCCAGTTGCGGCGGTTGCACCATGTCGGCCCTGGGGGCCGGGGATCGGGGTCTGGTGGCGATGCTGGCCCAGTACGGCATCCGCCTGTTATGGCACCCCTCCCTCAGCGAGGAGGGCGGGATGCAGGCGCGGGCGATGCTGGAGGCGGCCGCCGCCGGGACCGCGCCCTTCGATTGCCTGTGCGTGGAAGGCGCGATCCTGCGCGGTCCCGGCGGCAGCGGGCGCTTTCAGATTCTGGGCGGAACCGGCCGGCCCATGGCCGAATGGGTCCGGGCTCTGGCGGCAAAAGCGGCGGTGACGGTGGCCGTCGGCACCTGCGCCGCCTATGGCGGCATTCCGGCCGCCGGCGATAACCCCACTCAGGCGACGGGATTGCAATGGTCGGGCGAGGTCAGCGGCGGCCTGTTGGGGCGGGATTGGCGGTCCCCTGCCGGTCTGCCGGTCATCAATGTCGCCGGCTGCGCGCCCCATCCCGGTTGGGTGATCGAGACCCTGGCCGCCCTGGCCGAGGGGGCGCTGAGCGAAAGCGATCTCGATCCCCTGGGCCGGCCCCTGTTCTTCGCCGGGCGGCTGGCCCATCACGGCTGCGCCCGCAACGAATTCTATGAATTCAAGGCCAGCGCGGAGCATTGGTCGGATGGCGGTTGTCTGATGGAGAATCTCGGCTGCAAGGCCACCCAGGCGGCGGGCGACTGCAATCTGCGCGCCTGGAACGGCGGCGGGTCGTGCACCAATGCCGGCTACCCTTGTGTCGCCTGCACCTCGCCGGGATTCGAGGAACCGGGCGCGCCCTTCCTGGAAACGCCCAAACTGGCGGGAATTCCGGTGGGTCTGCCGCTGGACATGCCCAAGGCATGGTTCATGGCGCTGGCCGCCTTGTCGAAATCGGCCACCCCCGAGCGCGTGCGGCGCAACGCCCACGCCGACCATGTGGCGGTGCCCCCGGTATGGAGGCCGCGCAAGCCGTGACCCGTCTTCTCGTCGGTCCCTTCAACCGGGTCGAGGGCGATCTCGAAATCGCCCTGGACATCGCCGACCGGCGGGTCGAATCGGCCCGGGTCGCAGCCCCCCTCTATCGCGGCTTCGAACATATTCTCGAAGGCCGGCCCCCCGGTGACGCGCTGGTGATCGCGCCGCGCATCTGCGGCATCTGTTCCATATCTCATTCGGTGGCGGCGTCCCGCGCCCTGGCGGCGGCGGCCGGGATCGAGCCGGAGGAAAATGGAAGGCGGGCCACCGATCTGGTGCTGGCGGCGGAGAATGTCGCCGACCATCTCACCCATTTCGCTTTGTTCTTCATGCCCGATTTCGCCCGTCCCGTTTATAGCGGACGGCTCTGGCACGGCGAGGCGGTGGCGCGCTTCCGGGCGACGGCCGGCGGCGCCAGTGCGCGGCTGGTGGCGGCGCGCGCCCGGTTCCTGCATCTGGTCGGCGCGCTGGCCGGCAAATGGCCCCATTCCCTGGCGATTCAGCCGGGGGGTACCACGGCTTCCATCGATCTCGGCGGGCGGGTGCGGCTTTCGGGCATTCTGTCCGAATTCCGCCAGGTGCTGGAAACCCATCTGTTCGGCGCCGCTCTCGAACGGGTCGCGGCCCTGGACGGGCCGGAGGGGTTGGCGCCGTGGCTGGGCGACGGCCCCGAATCACGCTCCGATTTCGGCTTGTTCCTGACCATCTCCCGCGATCTCGATCTGGCCGGGCTGGGGCGCTGGGACGGCCCGCTGATGAGCTTCGGGGCCTTCGACGGCCTGTTTCCCGCCGGATTGTGGGCCGATGGGCCGCAAGCTTTGGATATGGGCGCCATCGCCGAGGATCTCAGCCATGCCTGGATGGCGGGCGAGACCCGCCATCCCGCCCGCGGCATCACCCGCCCCGATGCCGACAAGGCCGGCGCCTATAGCTGGTGCAAGGCGCCGCGCCTGTCGGGCCGGCCGGTGGAAGTGGGCGCCCTGGCCCGCCAGATGATGGCCGGCCAGCCTTTGGTCCGGGCGCTGGCGGCCGGGGGTAGCGGCGTCGAGGCGCGGGTGGTGGCCCGGCTGGTGGAAATCGCCCGTCTGGTCCTGGCCATGGAGGGATGGGTGCGCGATTTGCGGCCCGGCCAGCCCTTCTGCCGCGACATGCCGCCCTTGACCGACACCGACGGCGCCGTGGCCGGCCTGGTGGAGGCCGCGCGCGGCGGGCTCGGCCATTGGCTGACCATCCGCCGCGGCCGCATCCATCGCTACCAGATCGTCGCCCCCACCACCTGGAATTTCTCGCCCCGCGACGCGGCCGGGGTGCCGGGACCGCTGGAACAGGCGTTGGTGGGAACACCCGCCGGCGACGCGCCCGACCCGGTGGCGGTCCAGCATGTGGTGCGTTCCTTCGATCCCTGCATGGCCTGCACGGTGCATTGACGTCGCTGGAAAGCGATTAACCTGTCCGGCACCTCGCTTTCCACTGAAGCGGCGCCTGATTCCCGGCGATCCCCCGAATTCCGCCCGCCTTGCATCCGGCATGATCCTTGCTTCGGTAACGGCTTGGCCGCGCGCGGCCAGGGAGTCGATCAACGGCAAGAAGCGGGGAGGAACCATGCCGGAACCCCAGGAGACCTTCTACGACGTCATCCGCCGACAGGGGATCACGCGTCGCAGCTTCATGAAGTTCTGCAGCCTGACCGCGGCCTCCATGGGGCTGGGGCCGACCTTCGCCGCCAGGATCGCCCATGCGATGGAAACCAAGCCGCGCATTCCGGTGTTGTGGATGCACGGGCTGGAATGCACCTGTTGCAGCGAATCCTTCATCCGCTCGGCCCATCCGCTGGTCAAGGACGTGATCCTGTCGATGATCTCGCTGGATTACGACGACACCTTGATGGCGGCCGCCGGCCATCAGGCCGAAGCCTGCCTGGAGGAGACCCGCAGGAAATACAAGGGCCATTACCTGCTGGCGGTGGAAGGCAATCCGCCGCTGAACGAGGACGGGATGTATTGCATCACGGCCGGCAAGCCGTTCGTGAACACTCTGCGCGAGGTGGCGGCCGACGCCCAGGCGGTGATCGCCTGGGGCACCTGCGCCTCGTGGGGCTGCGTCCAGGCGGCCCGGCCCAATCCCACCCAGGCGGTGCCGATCGACAAGGTCATTTTCGACAAGCCCATCGTCAAGGTGCCGGGCTGTCCGCCCATCGCCGAGGTGATGACGGCGGTGATCACCTATCTGGTCACCTTCGGAGAATTGCCGGCTCTCGACCGCCAGCGCCGGCCCAAGATGTTCTATTCCCAGCGCATCCACGACAAATGCTATCGCCGGGCTCATTTCGACGCCGGCCAGTTCGTCGAAAGCTGGGATGACGAGGCCGCCCGCGAAGGCTTCTGTTTGTACAAGATGGGCTGCAAGGGACCGACCACCTACAACGCCTGTTCGACGGTGCGGTGGAACAACGGCGTGTCCTATCCCATCCAGTCGGGCCATCCCTGCCTGGGCTGCGCCGAGGACGATTTCTGGGACAAGGGGTCGTTCTACGACCGTCTGACCACCATCCAGCCGCTGGGCATCGAGGGGACCGCCAATGAAATCGGCGGCTATGCGGCGGCGGGCGTGGGCGGCGCGGTGGTCGCCCATGCGGCGATCAGCGCCATCAAGCGCGCGCGCAAAAGCGACGACGACGACCGGAAGCAAGATTAGAGCGGGATGAAACGAAGTTGAATCACGCTCTCATGCGAGCATTGAGCGAGCGGCCAAGCGCGCGGACGCGCGCGCCCGGCGAGGGCTAAACATAATGAGATCATGAGGATGTCAACGTGACTTCATCATGATCTAAGAACGGGGGAAAGCGGCAATGGCGACCATCAGCACGCCGAATGGGTTCAAGCTCGACAATAGCGGCCGGCGCGTCGTCGTCGATCCGGTGACCCGGATCGAGGGCCATCTGCGCGTCGAGGTCAATGTCGATCCCAAGAACGTCATTCAAAACGCGGTGTCGTCCGGCACCATGTGGCGGGGCATCGAAGTGATCCTGAAGGGACGCGATCCCCGCGACGCCTGGGCCTTCACCGAACGGATCTGCGGCGTGTGCACCGGCACCCACGCGCTGACCTCGGTGCGCGCGGTCGAAAACGCGCTGAAGATCAAGATTCCCGAAAACGCCAATTCCATCCGCAACATCATGCAGCTGACCCTGCAGGTGCATGATCATCTGGTGCATTTCTATCATCTGCATGCGCTGGATTGGGTGGATGTGATCAGCGCGCTGAAGGCCGATCCCAAGGCGACCTCGGCCCTGGCCCAAAGCATTTCGCCCTGGCCGATGTCCTCGCCCGGCTATTTCCGCGATCTCCAGATGCGGCTGACCCGGTTCGTCGAATCCGGGCAATTGGGCCTGTTCAAGAACGGCTATTGGGGCCATCCCGCCTACAAGCTGCCGCCCGAAGCCAATCTGATGGCGGTGGCCCATTATCTCGAAGCGCTCGATTTCCAAAGGGAGATCGTCAAGATCCACGCCATCTATGGCGGCAAGAATCCCCATCCCAACTGGCTGGTGGGGGGCGTGCCCTGCGCCATCAATGTCGACGGGACCGGCGCGGTCGGCGCCGTCAACATGGAGCGTCTCGATTACGTCACCCACGTCATCAACCGCACCGTCGATTTCATCGATCAGGTCTATGTCCCCGACCTGCTGGCCATCGCCTCGTTCTACAAGGACTGGCTTTATGGCGGCGGTCTGTCCAGCCAGTCGGTGATGGCGTACGGCGACATTCCCGACCGCGCCAACGACATGTCGCCGGCCAATCTGATGCTGCCCAGCGGGGTGATCATCAACGGCGATCTCGGCCGGGTCCACGAGGTCGATCTCAGCGATCCCCAGCAGATCCGCGAGTTCGTCGATCACTCCTGGTACAAATATCCCAACGGGATGGAGAGCCTGCACCCGTACGAGGGCATCACCGACCCCGATTTCCGTCTGGGGCCGGCGACCAAGGGCAGCAAGACCGATATCGAGCAGTTGGACGAATCGGCCAAATATTCCTTCATCAAGGCGCCGCGCTGGCGCGGCCACGCGGTGGAGGTGGGACCCCTGGCCCGCTGGATCATCGGCTATGCCCAGAACAAGCCGGAATTCAAGGAACCGGTCGAGGCGACGCTGAAAAAGCTGGACCTGCCGGTGCCGGCCCTGTTCTCGACCCTGGGACGGACGGCGGCCCGGGCTCTGGAATGCCAGTGGGCGGTGTACAAGCTGCGCTATTTCCAGAACAAGCTGATGGCCAACATCCGCTCGGGCGACATAGCGACGGCCAATACCGAAAAATGGGAGCCGTCGAGCTGGCCGAAAGACGTCAAGGGCGTGGGCTTTTCCGAGGCGCCGCGCGGCGCGCTCGCCCATTGGGTCCATATCCAGGACGGCAAGATCGGCAATTACCAGGCGGTGGTGCCCACCACCTGGAACGGCTCGCCGCGCGACCCCAAGGGCAATATCGGCGCCTTCGAGGCGGCGCTGTTGAACACGCCGATGGCCGATCCCGCCCAGCCGCTGGAGATTCTGCGCACGCTCCACAGCTTCGATCCGTGTCTGGCCTGTTCGACCCATGTGATGAGCGAGGACGGGCAGGAGATGACGGCGGTCACCGTGCGGTGACGGCCGTTGCCGTCTCCGGTTCCAGCTGAAAGGGAAAGGCCATGACGTCCCAAGCCGAAACCACGGCCGAAGGCCTGGGCTCCGCCCATACCATCCCGCGCCGTTCGGTCTATGTGTACGAGGCGCCGCTGCGCCTGTGGCACTGGGTCAACGCCGCCTGCATCGTCGTGCTGGCGGTGACCGGCTACCTGATCGCCTCGCCGCCGCCCTCGGTGATGGGTCAGGCCAGCGACCATTTCATCATGGGCGACATCCGCTTCGTCCATTTCGCCGCCGCCTACATCTTCGGCATCGGCTTTCTGGGGCGGATCTATTGGGCCATCGTCGGCAACGAGCATGCCCGCCAGATCTTCTACGTGCCCTTCTGGAGCCGGTCCTATTGGGGCGGCGTCGCCCACGAGATCGGCTGGTATCTGTTCCTTAAAAAGAAGCCCCGGGTCTATGTCGGCCATAATCCGCTGGCCCATCTCGCCATGTTCTTCCTGTACACGGTGATGGCGGTGTTCATGATCATGACCGGCGGCGCCATGTACGCCGAAGGCACGGGCCTGGGAAGCTGGCAGGACCGGGTGTTCGGCTGGTTCGGGGCGCTGTTCGGCAATCCCCAGAACCTGCACACCTGGCATCACATGGGCATGTGGGTAATCGTCATTTTCGTCATCATCCATGTCTATGTGGCCATCCGCGAGGACATCATGTCCCGCCAGAGCATGGTCAGCACCATGATCAGCGGCGAACGCATGTTCAAGGATGGCGGCCAATGACCGGCGCGGAGGTTTCGGCGATGGGCGATGCCGACATCCTGATTCTGGGCATCGGCAACCTGTTGTGGGCGGACGAGGGATTCGGCGTGCGGGTCGCCGACGAACTTCATCGCCGCTACCATCTGCCCGACCGGGTGCGGGTCCTGGATGGCGGAACCCAGGGCCTGTATCTGGTCCAGTTCGTCACCGCCTGCCGCCGCCTGATCGTGTTCGACGCCATCGATTACGGTCTTGAGCCCGGCGAATTGCGGCTGGTGCGCGGCGACGAGGTGCCGCGTTTCACCGGCATCCGCAAGATGAGCCTGCACCAGACCGGCTTTCAGGAAGTATTGAGTGCCGCCGATCTTCTGGGCCATTACCCGGAAGACATGCTGCTGGTGGGGGTGCAGGCGGCCGATCTGGAAAATTGGGGCGGCAGCCTCAGCGATCCGGTGCGGGCGCGGATCGACCCCGCCATCGCCGCCGCGGTGGCGCAATTGGCGGAATGGGGGGTGACGGTGCGCCCCCGCGCGTCCCGGCTGCCGGCCCAGGACGGGCTGATGGAACGAAGCCTGTCCATTGCCGCCTATGAGGGACATTCCGTCCCGGCGGCGGATTAGCCCGATGTGCATCGGAATCCCTATGCGTCTGGTGGAAGACGGGGCGGTATCGGCGTTGTGCGAGGATGCGAACGGCCGGCGCTCCCGGGTCAATCTGCTGCTGGTGGGCGATCAGCCGGCCGGCACCTGGGTCCTGGTCCATATCGACAGCGCCGTGCGGGTTCTGGACCCGGCGGAAGCCGGCCTGATCAGCGATGCGTTGAGCGGGCTGGCGGCGGCCCTGGACGGCCGGCCGACGGACGATTTTTTCCGCGATCTGATCGACCGCGAACCGCAATTGCCGGACTTTCTGCGCCCCGCCGCCGGCGGCGACGGATAACCCCGCCGGGACGGTCCGCGCCGGGTTGCGGGCGCGACCAAGTTGGGGTAGTCTCCGCGCCTTCCCCGACCGACGGGCCTTCTATTTGCGGAGAGGTGCCAGAGCGGTCGAATGGGCCGGTCTCGAAAACCGGTGTGGGGGCAACTCCACCGTGGGTTCGAATCCCACCCTCTCCGCCACGCCCACGCAAAAGGCCCCCAATGGGGGCCTTTTGCGTGGGCGTGAAGGCGTGGATGCGGTGGACGACCCACCGGGTTCGGTGAGGGCGCGCTTCAAAGCGCGCGCCCGAACGCCGCCTTAAGGCGGCAATCCCACCCTCTGCGCCATCCTTCTCACAACCCTTGAGAAGGGCAGAATTTCCCGGAAATCCAAGGCTTACAGCTTCCCGATCGTTACACCGGAAGCATGGACGACGTGAGACGGGGCGAACTCGGCGTCGTGACCTTTCCCCCTAAAACCGGTTCCATCCGACCGCGCCAAGTTACAGAAAAGTCGCCCCCCGATGTATTGCAAAACACAATACGATGACGCATGTTTGTGCGTTAGGGAGCTACCGCCATGTCCGCCACAGCCAATCGCAAAGACCATCCGCTGTCCATGCGACTGCCCGACGCCGATCTCGCCATCATTGACCGTGCGGCCCAATTGCGTGGGCGCTCACGCACCGATTTCGTGCGTGAAGCGGCGGTGCGCGCCGCCGAGGATGCGCTCATGGAAGCCGGTCTGATCCGGATGAGCCAGGAAGGATTTGCTGAGTTCATGGCGGTGCTGTCCGCCCCGGCCGCGCCAGTGGCTCCCATGGTCGAGGTTCTGAAGCGTCCAGCGCCGTGGGAACAAGAGAGCGGGCAAGGCTGACCGTCGTGCCTTTGTCTGCCCCTGAGCCCCTGAACGCGACCCATGACGTGTCGCGGTTCACCTGTGGCAAGGCGGCGCTCGATCACTGGCTCCAGACCCGCGCCCTGTCCAATCAGGAAAAGGGCTTTACCGTTGTGATGGTCGTCCATGACGCGGGGCGGGTGGTGGGCTATTACGGCTTGGCGCCCACAGCGGTGGTGCCGACTGTGCTCCCGCGCTCAATCAAGACCGGCCAGCCGCCAGATCCCGTTCCATGCTTGCTGTTGGGGCAGTTGGCGATCGATGTGGAGTGGGCCGGCCACGGTATCGGTACCGGCCTGCTGCGCCATGCCCTAATCCGCTGTGTACAGGGCGCGCGGCTGATCGGCGGGCGCGCCTTGATGGTCAACGCTATCGATCCCCAAGCGGCGGAATTCTGGCGTCGTCGTGGCTTCTTGGCGTCCAGGGGTGACCCGCTGATGCTGTTCCGGTCCATCGCGGACATCGCCGCGTCGGTAACGGCGGCGGGTCTGGATGCCAGCATACGCTGAGTTCGATTCCCATTCTGTCCGCCATTTCCCGGCTTTGCGGAACTCGGCATCCAGATTGGCACGCGCCCGCCGGAACCGTGAATAGATCGGGTTAGTGCCATTCTCTATCTCCCGTCACGCTTGGCCTTGGCCGATTTCGTGCCAGCAGCAGCGTCGGGAATGGCGCTGGAAAAGTTGGCGCCAGCCCTTGATCTTGCCATCTACGGTGGTAGACGTCCCGAGCGGTTGCTTGCCGCCAGACCCACCCCCAAGGGACAACGGGCGGCCATGCTGCGAGTGATGACGAAGGCGACGTTCTCGGTATTCGAAGTGATCGACCTTCACTCCGTCGCCGGTGTCCGGCTGCGTGATCTCGCCACTGACGCCGAGGTGTGGCTGATGGATACGGGGCTGGAACTGTCGGCGCCAAAGGGCGTCATGCTGGCGATGAGGGTACTTCAGCCTGCCGATTTCACCATGACCACAGGTGTTTCCATCAGCATGACCGATGCGGTCTGGACGGCGGTCGAGAAATCCATCGGCGGCACCCGAGCCGACATCATTCGCCACGACGACCGCGAACGGCTTGTGGAAACCATCTACCGGGCCGGAGTGAAGGCGAACGCGGTTTTGTGAAGACCGGGACCGGTTCTTCCCGGCCATCGACACCAAGCCGCGGACGCTCCCGTCGCCCGATCTCACTGGTTGCATATCATAAATCATTCACGCATCGACGTGGGCTTCTCCCCTATTAGCGTAGGCCAAAGCGCTGATACCAAAAGGGATGCCCCTCATGACGAAACGTTTTGCTTTGCTGTGCGCGGTCTCCGCGCTGGCGCTGGCCGGGACGGCCGCCGCCCAGACCCGCCACGGCGCGGTGGCGCCGGCCCATGCCGAGCATGCCCCCCAGGACCGGGTGGCGACGGCGACGCCGATCAAGCATCTGGTGGTGCTCTATAACGAGAACGTTTCGTTCGATCATTATTTCGCCACCTATCCCCACGCCGCCAATCCGGCGGGCGAGCCCGCCTTTCACGCCGCGTCCGGCACGCCCAGGGTCAACAATCTGGTCACCGCCCATCTGCTGACCCGCAATCCCAATTACAGCAACAAGGCCAACGGCGCCGACGCCGCCCTGCCGTTCCGGCTGGACCGCACCCAGGCCGCCACCGCCGACCAGAACCACGCCTATACCGCCGAGCAGCTGGCCTATGATCACGGCAAGGCCGATCTGTTCCCCAAATATACCGGCAAGGCGACGCCGGGCGGGGTCGGCGCCTTCGGCACCAAGGGCCAGGTCATGGGCTATTTCGACGGCAACACCGTCACCGCCTTGTGGAACTACGCCCAGCATTTCGCCATGAGCGACGATGCCTATACCGATACCTACGGCCCCTCGACTCCGGGCGCGCTGGAAGTGGTGTCGGGCCAGACCAACGGCATGATCCTGGTCAAGACCACCAAGAAGCCCGCCACCGTCGCCAAGCCGTCCTATTACATCCATGACGGCGCCGGCGGTCTGGCCCTGATCAACGACGTCGATCCCGCCTACGACGTCTGCTCCAATCCCAGCAATCAGGTGATGATGAGGGGCCGCAACATCGGCAACCTGCTCAACGAATCCGACATCACCTGGGGCGGTTTCATGGGCGGGTTCGATCTGGCCCGCACCAATCCCAACGGCACCACCGGCTGCCAGCGCAGCACCTATTCCGAGGTGGTTCACGCCAAGGTGAAGGATTACATCCCCCACCATGACTGGTTCCAATATTACGCCAGCACCGCCAACCCCACCCACGCCCGCCCGGCCTCGCTGAAGGATATCGGCTACAGCTTCGACGCCGACCACCGGCCCGATCCCGCCAATCACCAATACGGGCTGAAGGATTTCTTCGACGCCGTGAAGGCTGGCGACTTCCCCTCGGTGTCGTTCATCAAGGCCGACGGCTATCAGGACGGCCATGCCGGCTATTCCGACCCCCTGGACGAGCAGGCCAGCATCGTCCACCTGATCAACTTCCTGGAGCGTCAGCCCGCGTGGAAGAACACGGCGGTGATCATCACCTGGGACGATTCCGACGGCTGGTACGACCACGCCTTCACCCGCACCACCAACCCCTCGTTCAACGCCCAGGCCGATCAGCTTGACGGGCCGGGACGGTGCGGTCATGGCGTGCCGCTGCCGGGAATCGACGGCAAGCCGGTGAACGGGCGCTGCGGTCCCGGCACCCGTATCCCCTTCATGGTGATTTCGCCCTGGGCGAAGGTCGACGCGGTCACCCACAACCGCATCACCCAGGCCTCGGTGGTGCGCTTCATCGAGGATAACTGGCTGCATGGCCGGCGTCTGGGACAGGGCTCCTTCGACGCCACCACCGGATCGATCATGGACATGTTCGATTTCCACCGTGGCGGCGGCCATGACCGGCGCCTGTATCTGAACCCCACCACCGGCACGGTGCTGGCCAAAGCGCCGCGCGGCTAAAGGGTGCGCGGGCACGGGCGCACGGCCCTGATCGTTGGCGTTGCGGCGGCGGTCGTCCTGATGGGGACGGCCGCCGGCCTTATCGTCACCGCCCCGGTGCCGTGGCGGATGTGGCTGGCTCACCCTTTCGCCGGCACTCTGCTCGATTTCGGCGAAAATCCCGATCCCGTTCGCCTGCGTCTGCCCCCCGTCCGCCCGCTGTCGATGATGGCCCGGCTGGGGCGGACGATCTTTTTCTACCAGGGCCTGTCGGGATCGGGCCGGCGCTCCTGCGCCTCGTGCCACAGCCCCGCCCATGCCTATGGGCCGCCCGACGCCGGGCCGGTGATGATGGGCGGACCCCATCTGCGCAGTCCGGGCGCGCGCGCGGTGCCCTCGCTGATGTATCTGGAGCGCCAGCCGGCCTTCAGCGTCGGTCCCGACAACGAGGAAAACGAAACCGTCACCCTGGCCCAACTGGTCCGCCGGGGGCTGGCGGCGCCGCGTCCGGTCAAGACCGCCCATGACCGCGCCGCCACCGCGCTGGCCCTGGTGCCCCAAGGGGGGCTGTTCTGGGACGGGCGGGCCGATACCTTGCAGGCCCAGACCATGGGGCCGTTATTGAACCCGGTCGAAATGGATAACGGCAGCGTGGCCCAGGCGGCGGCGCGGCTGGCCAGGGCGCCGTTCGCGCCGGTCATGCGGACCCTGTTCGGGCCGCATATTTTCGCCGACCCGACCCAGGCGGTGGCCGAGGCCATGTTCGCCGTCGCCCGTTACGAGATCGAAGACCCGTCCTTCCATCCCTTTTCCAGCCGCTTCGATGCCTGGCTGCAGGGAAAGGCCCGCCTGACCCCGGCCGAGATGCGGGGCTATCTGCTGTTCAACGATCCCGCCAAGGGCGATTGCGCCGCCTGTCATCTCGACCGTCCCACCCCGGACGGACGCCCGCCCCTGTTCACCGACCATCAGTACGAGGCGCTGGGCGTGCCGCGCAATCCGGCCCTGGCCGCCAATCGCGATCCCCATTGGTACGATCTCGGCCTGTGCGGCCCGTTTCGCACCGACCTGAAAAAGGACACCCGCTATTGCGGCATGTTCCTGACCCCCACCTTGCGCAACGTCGCCACCCGCCACGCCTTCTTTCACAACGGGATCTATCACAGCCTGCGTCAGGTGCTGGATTTCTACGATTTCCGCGACACCAATCCGGGCCGGATCTATCCCCGCGCGGCCGACGGGCGGGTGCTGAAATTCAACGATCTGCCGGCCCGGTATCGGGGCAACGTCGATCGCGTCGATCCGCCGTTCAATCGCCATCTCGGCCAAAAACCGGCCCTGACCAAAAGCGAAAGGCAGGACATCATCGCCTTTCTCAAGACCCTGACCGACCGCCCCTTTGAACCGCGCCGGCTTTGCCGAGCCCCCAATTCCTGAGAGGGCAGGGGCCATCTCCTGAGAGCCCGACCCGAAACTCACCCTGGCGAGTTTCGGGTCGGGCTCTGAGACTTCCCCCCCTCATACCGTCGCTCACGGTCTGCGACCGATCGCGAGCGGGTTTCGCTCAAACGCCGCGCGGGCTTGGACCTTATCCCCATGAGTCACGCTCATCGGGATTTAGTATAACCCGGTGCATGCGGGGAACAGGTCATTTTCCCCGCTTTATGCGGATGCCGTCGTCGCCCCCTATACGTCCAAATTCGCCACCTTCAGCGCGTTGGACTGGATGAAGTCGCGGCGGGGTTCGACGACGTCGCCCATCAGGGTCGAGAACACCTGTTCGGCCTCGTCGGCCTGGGCGACCTTCACCTGCAACAGGGTGCGGGCTTCCGGGTCCAGGGTGGTTTCCCACAATTGGCCGGGATTCATTTCGCCCAGACCTTTGTAGCGCTGGATGGCGACGCCCTTGCGGCCCTGCTCCATCACCGTGTCGGCCAGGGCCACCGGACCGGGGATGGCGATTTCACGGTCCTTGACCTTCAGCGTGGCGGGCGCGTCGAAGATCTGGCGCAGATCTTCGCCCATCTCGTCCAGGCGCCGGGCTTCGGCCGAGCGCAGCAGGGCGCCGTCCAGCCGGTGGACTTCGGTGACGCCCCTCAGCGTGCGGCGGAACTCCAGGCCCATGCCCTCGGTCCAGGTGCCGGTCCAGCCGCGCTCGTTGGGGGCCTCCAGGGCGTCGAGGCGGGTCGCCACCGCCTTCGCCATGGCCGCGCCGCGTTCGGGGTCGGAGGCCAGAGCCCCCGCCAGGGCGCCGGCGATGGCCGCCTGTTCCACCACCCGGATCGGCACCCGCCGCGCCAGGGCGGCCAACAGCGAGCGGGTCTGGCGAGCCCGCTCGGTCCGGGCCCGGAGATCGGGGCCGGCCAATTGTCCGCCGCCGCCCAGGGTCAGCACCGCGTCGGTCAGCCCGGCATCGATCAGATAATCCTCCAGCGCCCGGTCGTCCTTGAGATAGACCTCGGACTGGCCGCGTTTGGCCCGGTAAAGCGGCGGCTGGGCGATATAGAGATGGCCGCGATCGACCAGTTCCCCCATCTGCCGGAAAAAGAAGGTCAGCAGCAGGGTGCGGATATGGCTGCCGTCGACATCGGCGTCGGTCATGATGATGATCTTGTGATAGCGCAGCTTGTCGGGGTCGAACTGCTCCATGCCGATGCCGGTGCCGAGCGCGGCGATCAGGGTGCCGATCTCGGCCGAGGACAGCATCTTTTCCAGCCGCGCCCGCTCCACGTTGAGGATCTTGCCGCGCAAGGGCAGGATCGCCTGATTGGCGCGGTTGCGCCCCTGCTTGGCCGAACCGCCGGCGGAATCGCCCTCGACGATGAACAGTTCCGACAAAGCCGGGTCGCGCTCCTGGCAATCGGCCAGCTTGCCGGGCAGGGTGGCGATGTCGGCCCCTTTTTTCCGGGTCAGTTCACGGGCGCGCCGCGCCGCTTCGCGCGCGGCGGCCGCTTCGACCACCTTGGTGACGATGCGCTTGGCTTCCGCGGGATGTTCCTCCAGCCACTCGGCCAGACGTTCGGCGATCACCGTCTCCACCACCGGTCGGACTTCCGACGACACCAGCTTGTCCTTGGTCTGGGACGAGAATTTGGGATCGGGAACCTTCACCGACAGCACGCAGGACAGGCCCTCGCGCATGTCCTCGCCCGACAATTGGACCTTTTCCTTCCGCGAAATGCCCGATTCCCCGGCATAGGCGTTCAGCGTCCGGGTCAGGGCGGCGCGAAAGCCGGCGAGATGGGTGCCGCCATCCCTTTGCGGAATGTTGTTGGTGAAGCAGAGCTGGGTCTCGTGATAGGCGTCGGTCCATTCCATCGCCGCCTCGACGGTGATGCCGTCCTTTTCGCCGCGCACGCTGATGGGGGGCTGGTGCAGGGCGGTTTTCGACCGGTCCAGCCAATGGATGAAGGCCTCAATGCCGCCGTCGTAATGCAGCACCGAGCTTTGGGCCTCGTCATGGCGCAGATCGGACAGGGTCAGATGAACCCCGGAATTGAGAAAGGCCAGTTCGCGGAGCCGGTGTTCCAGGGTGGTGAAATCGAACTCGGTCAGGGAGAAGATGCCGGACGAGGGCAGAAAGGTGACCTCGGTTCCGGTCAACGGGCCTTTTTCCGTCTGCGGCGCGGGGCCGACCACGGCCAGCGGCGCCTCGGCCTCGCCCATGCGGAAGCGCATCTTGTATTCGGTGCCGCCGCGCCACACCCGCAGCTCCAGCCATTCCGACAGGGCGTTGACCACCGAGACGCCGACCCCATGCAGGCCGCCGGAAACCTTGTAGGAATTCTGGTCGAATTTTCCGCCGGCATGAAGATGGGTCATGATGACCTCGGCCGCCGACACCCCTTCCTCGGCGTGGATGTCGGTGGGAATGCCGCGGCCATTGTCGCGCACGGTGCAAGACCCGTCGCCGTTCAATTGCACCTCGACCCGGTCGGCATAGCCGGCCAGCGCCTCGTCGATGGCGTTGTCCACCACCTCGTAGACCATGTGATGCAGGCCCGACCCGTCGTCGGTGTCGCCGATATACATGCCCGGCCGTTTGCGCACGGCATCCAGGCCGCGCAGGATCTTGATGGCGTCCGCGCCATAGGCTTCGGCGCCGGTCTCGGCGGTCTGATCGGTGACGGGTGTGCTCATGGTCCACTCATACTCCGCTAGGACATGTCCGGCCGGGCCGGAAACGCCCTGGTTTACTTCCTTTTTCGCGTTCACACCGGGGCGACGGTGGCATCCGTCACCCGGAAGAACTGCGCCCGGTCGCCGAATTCGGCAAAAGCCTCGGCGTCGGTCCCGGTCATCCAGCTTTGGGCGGTCAGGCCCGAAAGCTCGTCGAACAGGGCGGCGCGCCGGACCCGGTCCAGATGGGCGGCCACCTCGTCCAGCAACAAAAGCGGCGCCACCCCCCGCACGGCGGTCCGCATCCGGGCCTGGGCCAGGACGATCCGGACCAGAACCGCCTTCTGCTCGCCGGTCGAACACTGTTCGGCCGGCATATCGCGATCGGCGTGGCGCACCGCCAGATCGGTGCGGTGGGGACCGTGGGTGGCGGCGCGGGCCGCTTCGTCGCGCGGTCGCGACGCGGCCAGCACCGACCGCAATTTCTCCTCGGCGTCAGGGACGTCCATTTCGTCCAGCCACCCCTCGACCTCGCCGGCCAGGGCCAGACGGGCCGCCGGAAACGGGCCGCCCGCCTGGCGGCACGCCTCGTCCAGCACCGTCACCGCCCGTCTCCGCGCCGCGGCCATGGCGATTCCGTGACGCGCCATGGAATCCTCCAGCGCGCCCAACCAGCCCAGGTCCCGGTTTCGCCGCTCGCCGTCATCGCGCCTCAGCAAACGGGTGCGCTCCCGCATGGCATGATCGTACGATGCCGCTTCGCGGGCGTGATTGCTCTCCAGTCCCAAGACCAGCCGATCCAGAAACCGCCGCCGCCCCCCGGCGCCGTCGGTAAACAGACGATCCATGGCGGGCGTCAACCACAGGGCCGAAATGGCGTCGGCCAGCGCCACCGCCTTGACCGGCCGCCCGTCCAGGCGAACCGTCCGCCGATCGTGTCCCGCCTCGCGCCCGGTGCCGATCTCGATCCGCCCCTCCGGGCCGTCCAGGCTTGCCGCCACCGCCCAGGTCCCGCCACCGTCCGGTCGCCGGCGGGCCAGATCGGCCAGGGCCGCCCGCCGCATGCCCCGTCCCGGCGCCAACAAGGACAGGGCCTCCAGCAGATTGGTCTTTCCCGCGCCGTTGGGGCCCGACAGCACCACCGGGCGAACATCGGTTTCCAGGCGGAGATGGGAATAGTTGCGAAAATCGGTCAAGGTCAGCCGGCGCACGGCCAGACGCGGCGACGGACGGTCCGTAATCGCCTCCCACGGACTGGTCACACCCGCATCGGCATCAGCACATAGATGGCGCCGCCCTCACCGATATCGCGCACCACCGTCGGCGCCGAGGCGTCGGCCATGGCGAAGCGGGCGGTGTCGCCCTCGATCTGGCCGAGAATGTCGAGGAGATAGCGCGAATTGAAGCCGATTTCGATGGGGGTGGACTCGTAGCTGCCCTCGACCTCCTCCACGGCGCTGCCGCTTTCCGGAGACGAGGCCGACAGGGTCACCGTGCCCTTTTCCACGTTGAGTTTGATGGCCCGGCTTTTTTCGGTCGAAATCGCCGAAACCCGATCGACCGCGGCGGCGAACAGGCCGACATCGACATCCAACTGCTTGTCGTTGTCGGTGGGGATCACCCGTTCGTAATCGGGGAACGTGCCGTCGATCAGTTTCGAGGTCAGAACCGTGTCGCCCAGGGTGAAGCGAATCTTGGTGTCGGACAGGCCGATGGCCACGGGGGCGTCGGTTTCATCGATCAGCTTGCGGATTTCGTTGATGGTCTTGCGCGGCACGATGATGCCGGGCATGCCGGCGGCGCCGTCGGGCAGGGTGATTTCGGTGCGGGCCAGACGATGGCCGTCGGTCGCCGCCGCCCGCAACACGTCGCCGGTCGCGCCCGCCGCGCCGTGCAGATAGATGCCGTTGAGGTAATAGCGGGTTTCCTCGGTGGAAATGGCGAAGCGGGTATGGTCGATCAACGCCTTCAATTCGGCCGAGGCCACGGTGAAGTTATAGGGCAGAGGGCCGTCCGACAGGGCCGGAAAATCCTCGACCGGCAGGCAGGCCAGCACGAATTTGGAGCGCCCCGCGCGCAGGGTGAGCTGGCTGTCGCCCCCGTCGAAATCGATTTCGACCTGGCTGCCGTCGGGCAGTTTGCGCACGATGTCGTAGATCGTGTGGGCCGGCGCCGTGGTGGCGCCCGGCCGCAGTATATCGGCGGGAACCGTTTCGACGAAATCGAGATCCATGTCGGTGGCGTTAAGGCTAAGCCGCCCGTTCTGGCCATCCAGCTTGACATTGGACAGGATCGGGATGGTATTGCGCCGTTCGACGACGCTTTGCACATGGGCCAGCGACTTGAGCAGCGCAGCGCGCTCGATGGTCAACTTCATGGCGGTCCGGCGAATTCCGTTGAAGACCGACCCGTAAACGGGTCCCCGCCCGCGGCAGGGCTGGACAGTATACCATCGGCTTTAGAACGACAAAGCCCTTTCCGTCCCGAGTGATCGGCGAAGCTGGGATATTGGTTGGGCCTCAGGCGCCGGCGCTTGCGCTTGGCTTATCCTCACTCGCTTGCGCTCGCTCCGGCGCGCTCAACGCGCATAGTCGGCGGCTGAAGCCGCCTCCGGGTGCCGTAGGTCGAGGGTTGTGAGAGCGGGGGCGGGTTTTGTTGGTTGGGCCTCAAGCGCCGGCGCTCGCGCTTGGCTTATCCTCGCGCCCTCCGGGCGCTGCGGCGCGCTCAACGCGCATAGTCGGCCGCTAAAGCGGCCTCCGGGTGCCGTAGGTCGAGGGTTGTGAGAGCGGGGGCGGGTTTTTGTTGGTTGGACCTCAAGCGCCGGCGCTCGCGCTTGGCTTATCCTCGCGCCCTTCGGGCGCTGCGGCGCGCTCAACGCGCATAGTCGGCGGCTGAAGCCGCCTCCGGGTGCCGTAGGTCGAGGGTTGTGAGAGCGGGGCGGGTTGGGCCGTCAGCCCTGCAGCATGCGGCGCAGCAGTTCGACGTCCTCGGCGAAGGCGTTGTCGGTCTCGGTCAGTTCCTCGACCTTCTTGACCGCGTGCATCACGGTGGTGTGGTCGCGGCCGCCGAATTTGCGCCCGATCTCGGGCAGCGAGCGGTTGGTCAATTGCTTGGCCAGATACATGGCCACCTGACGCGGCCGGGCCACCTGGCGCGAGCGGCGGGCCGATCCCATTTCCGCCAGCTTGATGTTGAAATGCTCGGCCACCCGCTTCTGGATGTCTTCGATGGAGATGCGCCGATCGGACGCCTTCAACAGATCGGGAATGACCTCCTGGGTCGATTCCAGGGTGATGGCGCGGCCGACCAGCTGGGCATGGGCGGCGACCCGGTTGAGCGCGCCCTCCAGCTCGCGGACGTTGCTGGTGATCTTGTGGGCCAGGAATTCCAGAACCTTGGGCGGCATCGCCACGCCCATCTGTTCGGCCTTCTGCTGCAGAATGCCCAGACGCAATTCATAGGTGGTGGGATGGATGTCGGCCACCAGCCCGCAATTGAGCCGCGAGCGCAGACGCTCCTCCAGCCCTTCCAGATCCGACGGCGACTTGTCGGCCGAAATGACCATCTGCCGGCCCTGATCCACCAGGGAATTGAAGGTGTGGAAGAATTCCTCCTGGGTGGCGTCCTTGCCGGCGATGAACTGGACGTCATCGATCATCAGCACGTCCACCGACCGCAATTGTTCCTTGAACGCCATGGTGTTCTGGTCGCGCAGCGCCCGGATGAAGCGGTACATGAATTTTTCCGCCGACAGATAGACCACCCGGCGGTGCGGCGTGTGGGTACGAATATGCCAGGCCACCGCGTGCATCAAATGGGTCTTGCCCAAACCCACGCCCGAATACAGGAACAGCGGATTGAACGAGACCTGGCCCGGCTCGGCGACCCGTTGGGCGGCGGCATAGGCGAATTCGTTGGGCTTGCCCACCACGAAGTTGTCGAAGGTCAGGCGCGGGTCCAGGGGCGCGCTCAAGCTGTCGAAACCGGCGCCGCCGATGTCCGCCAGGGCGGCCTCGGCCTCGGCCACGGCGGCGGATGCCGCGGATGCCGCCACCGGAACCGAAATCGCCGGCGCCGCAACCGCCGTCTTGTTGTTGGGAGCGGCCAGGGCCGGGCGGGGCTGACGCAGATCCCCCACCACGATTTCGACCGAGCGCACGGCGGGATTTTCGGCGCCCCACAGCGCCCGCAGACGTTCGCCGTAATGAGTGGCGACCCAGTCGCGCATGAAGCGGGTCGGCAGGGCCAGCCGGACCGAGCCGTCGCTGACGTCGTGCAGGGTGATCGGGCCGACCCAGCTCCGATACGCGGTATCGCCGACTTCGTCGCGCAACCGCCCCTTTACCCGGTCCCAATCCGAATTATTCATCGGCATGGCTGGTAACCCCATGGCCGAAGTCTAGCGGGGGCATCGTGCGATGGCGATTCAACCGGCAAATTTCTTTGGTCCCTGTTTTCGGTTCCGTCATCAGCCCGCGGCACGACGATCCCCCCTACAATTGGCCCGCATGCGCGGACCGGCCATTGTTGCAGGTTTGCGACGGAGCTTCGCGACGCGCCCCGGCGTCACAATTTCGCAATCCTGCGCCCAAGCCCGGCAAAAAAGCCGCCATGGCTGGAGCGTCCCAAGGTAGTAGTTACAAAATGAAAGTAACTGAAAAGCAAAGTTCAAGTTATGAAATCGGCATAAAAACGAACGCGTAAAATTTTATCGAATTCGTATCTTTTTGCGCTTCCATTACTGTCGTCTCTGCTCCGGGGAGGGACTCTAGCGACGCTCAGAGAGACTCGCAACCGGACCGGAACGCGAACGTGAAAAATTTTTTTCTTGCAATCGCGGAGACCAAAGTACGCCTCGACTCTGGTCGGCCGCAGGGGGGCCTTGCATCCCGCGGATGCCAAATGCCGGCGGTGCGCAACCGAAGGCATTCCCGTTTTGTCCTGTGCCGAAGGTGGGGACGCGCCGCAAACGACCGGCGGTCCGCCGACCGCCGGCGCGGCCGCCCGGAGCACGATGCCCGCGCCAAAGGGACACGCCAACGCGCCGACCCAAGGCCGTCGCGCTCTGATTTATTGATTTGGAAACGGTTCGGACGTCAGGTTGAATCGCGCGGCGATTCAACCGGATCGCATCCGGCTCCGGGGATTCGTGATGTTTTTCGAATCGTGATGCGTCGGGATGCGTGCCGCGCGACGCTGACGATCGCGCGGCCGTCCCGGGTCCCGGCGATCGATTACGCCTGGGGCTTCATCTCTTTGACGCGGGCGGTCAGGCGGCTGACCTTGCGCGACGCGGTGTTCTTGTGCAGAACGCCGCTTTGGGCGCCGCGCATCAATTCCGGCTCGGCGGCCTTCAAGGCTTCGGCGGCGGCGGTGGAATCACCGCCGGCGATGGCCAGCTCCACCTTCTTGACGAAAGAGCGGATGCGGCTGACGCGGTTGCGGTTGACGGCGGTACGGCGCTCGGTCTGACGAATGCGCTTTTTAGCCGACGGATGGTGGGCCATGGACAAAACCTGCTTGACTGATATGCGGCAAATCGGAAGGCGCGTTTATAAGCGGGCCGGCCGGCATCGTCAAGCGGGAAACGGCGCCGGGCAGGGTCATCGGGTGAAGGCGCGTTGGAGCGGAGCGGCCAGGCCGTTGAGGCCGCCGCAGCGTGCGGAGCGGCCACCATGGCGAAGCCCGCCGCGGTGGGTGCCTGGCGATGGGGGCGGTCAGGCGCGCAAAGGCGCGCGGGACAGAAGCAGGGCCAGGGCGGCGAAGCCGGCGCCGGTCAGAAAGGCGGCGGCCGGTCCGCTCAGACTCCACAGCGCGCCGGCGGCCAGACTGGCCGCCAGCATGCTGAGGCCGGTCAACAGGTGAAACAGGCCGAAGGCGGTGCCCCTGGCCTCGACGGGGGCGGCGTCGGCGACCAGCGCCGACAGCACGCCCTGGGTCATGCCCATGTGCAATCCCCACAGGGCGCCGCCGGCCAACACCGCCACCACGCCATGACCCAGGCCCAGAGCCAGATCGGCGGCGATCAGGGCCGCCAATCCCCATCCCAGCAGACCGCGCCGGCCGACCCGGTCGGACAGCAGCCCGACCGGATAGCCGGCCAGGGCATAGACCATGTTCATGGCAACGATGATGACGGGGGCCAAACCGGCATGCAGACCGCTGTCGGCGGCCCGCAGCACCAGAAAGGCTTCGCTGAAGCGGGCCATGGTCATCAGCACGGCGGTCACCGTGGCCAGCCAGAAGGGCCGCCCCAGCCGGGCCAGCCCGTCGCGGGTCAGCGGCGGCGGACGCGGCGCCGGACCCGCGCCGTGCCGCCGGGGTTCGCGCACGCCCAGCGCCAGCACCACGATTGTCGCCGCCGCCGGAATCGCCGCGACCCAGAAGACGACGCGGTAGGCGTCGTGCCATAAGGCCAGCAGGGCCAGGGCCAGCACCGGCCCGGCGACGGCGCCGATGGTGTCCAGGCTTTGGCGCAAACCATAGGCGGCGCCCAGCCGGCCGGCCGGGGTCACGTCCGCCACCAGAGCGTCGCGGGGGGCGCCGCGGATGCCTTTGCCGACGCGATCGACGAAGCGGGCGCCCAGCACCCAGCTCACCGAGGGGGCCAGGGCGAAAATCGGCTTGGTCAGGGCGGCCAGGCCGTATCCGCCGATCAGCAATCCCTTGCGGCGACCGATGCGGTCGGACAGGCGGCCGGAAAACAGCTTGGTGATGGCTCCGGTGGCTTCGCCGATTCCTTCGATCAGGCCGATGACCAGCGGGCTGGCGCCCAGCACGCCGGCCAGAAACAGCGGCAGCACGCTATGGATCGCTTCCGACGAGGTGTCCATCAGCAGGCTGACCAGCCCCAGCATCCAGACGGTGCGGGGCAACGCGGTCCGGCGCGTCCTCACGACGCCCCGCAATGTGCGAAGAAGCGGATCATGCCGAATCCAGGGGATAATCGGCCAGCGGATCGTAGCGGGCGCCGCCATGGCCCAGTGTGCTGGAAAACAGGGTGAAATGCTCCACCCGTTGCGGTCCGGCCCGGAACGGGGAATTGCGGGCGACGAAATCCTGAAGGCGGGTGGCGGGGGTGTCGGTCAGGCGCGCCAGGGTGACATGGGGCAGGAATTTGCGGGGTTCGGGGGGCAGGCCGCTCCGAACCAGGGCGGTTTCGATCTTGGCGTGCAAACGCTCCAGAGCGGGGTCGCGCGCCACACCGGCCCACAGGCTGTGGGGCCGGCGATGGCCGAAAATGCCGAATCCGTCCAGGGTCAGATCGAAGGCGGGCGCATGGATGTCGGCCAGGACCTCGTCGATGTCCCGGGCGATGCCGTCCTCGACCTCGCCGATGAAACGCAGGGTGACGTGAAGCGTTTCGGCATCCACCCAGCGGGCGCCGGGCAGGCCCGCCGCCACGGATTCCAGAGTCCGGGTCAGCGCCGCGTCCAGGCCGATGCCGACGAACAGGCGGATCATGGCTTCGCGCCGGCGATCACGGTGAGCACCCCGGTATAGGAATAAAGGCGGTCGCCGGCGATTTCGCCATTGGCGAAAAAACCGATCAGCGGCACGCCGTCCAGCGCCGCGCGCACGCGCCGGGTTTCGGCGCCCATCTCTCCGAACATGTGATGGCCGCGGGCGATGCAGGATATATGGAAGGCGGCCAGGGCCGGCCTTCCGTCCAAATCCCGCCGGACGCCGTCCAGCATGCGGTCGAGATCGGCGCGGGCGGCGTTGCCGTCGCGATGGACGAACATCAGTTTCTGGCCTTCGTCCAGGCGCTCTCCCACCGCCAGCCAGCCCTGGCGGGTGTCGATTCCCACCAGACTGCGGACCAGATAATCATGGTCGGTGCCGCCGGGCACCGGCAGCGCCACGTGAATATAGCCGGCGGCGCGACGCAGATCGCGGGCGATCAGGTCTCCGGCCTCGTCCTTCAGCACCTCCAGGGCCGGGCGGCCGTCAAGGCTCATCACCACGTTCTGCCACGCCCCGGTGACCGTATGGGGGCGGCCGATGGGGCTGCATCCCTGGCTCATGCCGCTGACCACCGCGATATCGGGTCCCAGCAGCAGGCCCGAGGCCGCGCCCGAAATCAGGCTGTCGGCGATCTGGTTGGGGCCGAATGCCGGGGAAATCAGGCCGCCGGCCACGATCCGGCGGTCGCGGCCGAGGTCGGCGACCAGTCCCGGCACGGCCGGGCTGTCGGGGTTGGCGTGCAGGATCACCGCGCCGGGGCCGATCCCCGTATCCTCAAGGTCGGGCACCAAGCTGAACCGGCCCTTGGGCAGCCGGCCGACCATCACCGCCACGGCGCCGTCTTCACGGTATTCGCTGTCGTCGGCGCTCAATCCGGGCGCCACCGCGCCCAGCCAGTGGGGGATGCGGGTGGTTTCGCGCAGAAAGGTAAGGATGCTGGGTAATTGATCGCCCAGGGCCTCGGTCGCGTACAGAACGCCGAAATTGGCTTTGGCCGCGGCCTCGGCGATGGCGTCCAGACAGGTTTTGGCCACGGGCCCCCAGGCGTCGCCGCGGGCGTGGGCCACGGCGAAGGACCCGATTTCCGCCGTGTCTTTCATCGGGCCGCGGCTCCGACCGATCGACCGGACGGGGCGACAGGCACCGCCGTGATGAATGCGACCATCGCACGACCTCAAATCCGTAAATCCCGGCTTCGCCGCGGCGGATTCACCTTGGCGGGCTTGGCCAAAGAGGTCAACGTGTTCCGTGGTCTGCCTGCCCTGTCGCCGGATTCGTCCCCGTCAAATCGGTGCCCGTATGGGAAAATCCGGGTCAAGCCAGGTTGACACGGGCCGGGTCCCTGGCCTATAAGCCCGGCTTCCGTTTTTTTCGCCTTTCGTTCGAACCGGAGTTTTTCCCGTGAAGCGCACCTACCAACCGAGCAAGCTCGTCCGCGCCCGCCGTCACGGCTTCCGCGCCCGCATGGCGACCGTCGGTGGCCGCAAGGTGGTGGCCAACCGCCGCGCCAAGGGCCGCAAGCGTCTGTCCGCCTGAGTTCGTTGCCCGGGTCTTTGGCTCCGGAGCAGGGGGTACGGAATCCGCTACGGCGGCTTCTTAAGCGGGCCGATTTTTTGCGCGTCGCCGCGGCGCGCCGCAAATGGGCGGCACCCGGTCTGATTCTCCAGGCTGCGCCCGTTCCCACCCATTCACCGCCGGATGAAAACCCGGCGGAAACGGCGGGTCGCCGTTTGGGCGAAACGGCCGTACGGGTCGGTTTCACCACATCGAAGAAGGTCGGCAACGCGGTCGAGCGCAATCGCGCCCGGCGGCGGTTGCGCGCGGCGGTGGCCGAACTGTTTCCCCTTTGGGCGGCGCCCGGACGCGATTATGTGGTGATCGGCCGGCGGGAAACTCTGACGCGGCCATATTCTCTTCTCTTGCAGGATTTGCGTGGCGCGTTAAAACGGGTCGGCGCGTTGCGGTCCGATGACCGGATCGCTTCCCGCGCGTCGCCTCATTCGGCTCCGGCGTCCCCAACCATGGAGGCCGGCCGCCAGCAACCAGACGGGGATGTCACGGAGGACTCATGAGTCCGCTCGCCATGCTGTTGCGCGGTTTGATCCGCGCCTACCAGCTGCTGCTTTCACCGATACTGCCGTCGAGCTGCCGTTTTCATCCGACATGCTCGCAGTACGGCCTGGAGGCCGTGGCCCGTCATGGGGCGTTCAAGGGGAGCTGGCTGGCGGTGCGCCGTATTCTGCGCTGCCATCCCTGGAACGAAGGGGGGTTCGACCCCGTACCGGAACCGCATCATCGCGAGCGGCCCGGATCACACTCCCGGCGCTGCTGTCAGGCGCCCGCGATGCAACCCCGGCCCCCTCGCGCCGATGGCGCGGCGTTCGGTCGGCACCCGGATTAGGATGTCATGGACGACCAGCGCAATCTGATTATCGCCATTATCATTTCGGCCGCGATCCTGTTCGGCTTTCCCCAGCTGATGGCTTTGTTCCAGGGCAAGCACCCCGCGCCGCCGACGCCGGCGGTCCAGACGGCGGCCATGGCGACGAAGAAAGCCAACGGCGGGGCCGGACAGGCGACGGTGCCGCCGGCTTCCGCGTCCAACGCCACGGCGCCCGACATCCAGGCCACGGCGGCCAAGGAAACCCGCGCCCAGGCCCTGGCCGACAGCGTGCGCATTCCCATCCGCACGCCCAGCCTGAGCGGTTCGATTTCGGTCACCGGCGCGCGCATCGACGATCTGACGCTGATCAAGTATCACAAGACGATCGATCCCAAGAGCCCTTACATCACCCTGCTGTCGCCGCCGGGATCGCCCAATCCCTATTACGCCGAGTTCGGCTGGGTGGCCGGCGCGGGAGTCAAGGTTCCGGGACCGGCCACCATCTGGCATCCGGTCGATCCCCACGGCGTGCTTTCGGTGGGCCACCCAGTGGTCATGACCTGGGATAACGGCCAGGGTCTGCGGTTCGTGCGCACCTATCAGGTGGACGAGAACTACATGTTCACCGTGTCGCAGCGGGTCGAGAATTACGGGTCGAAGCCGGTCAAGCTCTATTCCTACGGTTCCGTCGCCCGCGGCGGCAAGCCGCCGGAATCCAGCACTTATATCCTGCACGAGGGGCCGATCGGCGAGCTTGACGGATCGGTCCACGAAAAGAGCTACAAGGATCTGCGCAAGGACCCGCAATGGTCCGACCAATCCAC
Organism: Pseudomonadota bacterium; assembly: GCA_021848545.1. GTDB lineage: Bacteria > Pseudomonadota > Alphaproteobacteria > Rhodospirillales > Magnetospirillaceae > JAJZUL01. Next base: position 10,703 of record JAJZUL010000015.1, on the reverse strand, counting down.
CGGCGGCTGGATCGGGTTCACCGACAAATACTGGCTGACGGCGGTGGTGCCCGCCGACACGGTTCGGGGCACCGGCCGCTTCACCTATGCCGAGACCGCGGCCGGCAAGCATTACCAGGCCGATTTCACCGCCGCGACGCCGACGGTGATCGCGCCCGGCGCCTCCGCCCAGGTTCAGTTCCATTTCTTCGCCGGCGCCAAGATCGTCGGGCTGCTCGACGCCTACAGCGCCAAGCTGCACATCCCCAAATTCTCCTTCGCCATCGATTTCGGCTGGTTCTGGTTCCTGACCAAGCCGTTCTTCTATCTGTTGCAGATGCTGCACCAGGCATTGGGCAATATGGGTCTGGCCATCCTCGCCATGACCGTGCTGATCAAACTGGCGATGTTCCCGCTGGCCAACAAATCCTATTCGGCCATGAGCCGGATGAAGGCGCTGCAGCCGGAAATCAAGCGGATGCAGGAGCGTTTCTCCGACGACAAGGTGCGGCTGCAACAGGAGATGATGGCGCTTTACAAGCGCGAGAAGATCAATCCCGCCGGCGGATGTCTGCCCATGGTGGTGCAGGTGCCGGTCTTCTTTGCCCTGTACAAGGTGCTGTTCGTCACCATCGAGATGCGCCACGCGCCCTTCATCTGGTGGATTCACGATCTGTCGGCGCCCGATCCGACCAATGTCTTCACCCTGTTCGGCCTGATCCCCTGGGATCCGACCCATCTGTTCCCGTTCCTGCATATCGGCATATGGCCGTTGATCATGGGCGTCACCATGTGGCTTCAGCAAAAGCTCAATCCGCAGATGGCCGACCCGATGCAGGCCAAGCTGTTCCAGTTCCTGCCCATCGTCTTCACCTTCATGCTGGGTCGCTTCGCTTCGGGGCTGGTCATCTACTGGGCATGGAGCAACATGCTGTCGATTCTCCAGCAATGGGTGATCATGCGGAAGATGGCGAAGACGCAGAAGAAGCCGGCCTGAGGGGACCTCCGTGAACGGTGACGACGAGGCCGCCGACGCGATCGCCCGCGAAGCCGGGCGTCTGCTGTTCGCCGGGCCGGTGACCTTTCTCAGGGGGGTGGACCGGCTCGACGCGCTGCCGCCCTTCGCCCTGCCGGAAATCGCCTTCGCCGGGCGGTCCAATGTGGGCAAATCCTCGCTGATCAACGCCGTCTGCGGACGGGCGACCGTGGCCCGGACCTCGAACACGCCGGGCCGCACCCAGGAGCTGAATTTCTTCGACGTGGGCGGACGGATGATCCTGGCCGACATGCCGGGTTACGGCTTCGCCAAGGCGCCCAAGGACAAGGTCGAACGCTGGACCCGTCTGGTGCGCGGCTATCTGCGCGGCCGCCCGGTACTGCGCCGGGTGATGCTGCTGATCGATGCGCGCCATGGCCTCAAGGACAGCGACCGCGATATGATGGGCCATCTCGATCAGGCGGCGGTGATCTATCAGGTGGTGCTGACCAAGGCCGACAAGCTGAAGGCGGCGGAATTGGAGGCGGTCAGGGCCGCCACCGCGTCCGAGATCGCCAAACGCACGGCGGCGCATCCCGTTCTTCTCGTCACCAGCTCGGAAAAAGGCGACGGCATCGCCGAACTGAAGGCCGAGCTGGCGCAATTGGCCAATCCGGAGCAATCATGAGCGATACGCCCGACACAATGCCCGATCGCGACACCTGGCTGGAGCGGGCCAAGGTCCTGTCCGAGGCGCTGCCCTTCATGCGGCAATTCTCGGATGAGACGGTGGTGGTCAAATATGGCGGCAACGCCATGGACAAGGCCGATCTGTCGCGCCTGTTCGCCCGCGACGTGACCTTGCTGAAACAGGTCGGCATCCATCCGGTGGTGGTTCATGGCGGCGGTCCCCAGATCGACCGCATGCTCAAGCGGCTCGACATCGTCACCGAACGGGTGGACGGCCTGCGCTATACCGACGAAGCCACCGTCGAGGTGGTCGAGATGATCCTGTCGGGCTCGATCAACAAGCGGATCGTGTCGGCGATCAACGAGGCCGGCGGCGTCGCCGTGGGCCTGTCGGGCAAGGACGGCCATCTGATCCGCGCCCGCAAGCTCAAGCGCACCCGTCTGGACCCGGACAGCGGGATTCCGCGCACCCTCGATCTCGGTTTCGTCGGCGAACCGGCCGAAATCACCCCCCATATCCTCGACGTCTTCCGCGAATCCGACGTCATCCCGGTGGTGGCGCCGCTGGGGATGGGACCGGCCGGGGAAACCTACAACATCAACGCCGATACCGCCGCCGGCGCCATCGCCGCCAAGTGCGGGGCCAGGCGGCTGCTGATGCTGACCGACGTGGCCGGCGTGCTCGACGGGGCCGGCAACCTGATCCCGGAAATGACCGCGGCCCAGGTCCGGTCGGCGATCACCGACGGCACCATCTCGGGCGGGATGATCCCCAAGGTCGAAACCTGCCTGGAGGCGGTGGAACAGGGGGTCGAGGCGGCGGTGATCCTGGACGGACGGGTGCCGCACGCGGTCCTGCTGGAACTGTTCACGCCGCACGGCGTGGGGACTTTGATCAAGGCCGACTGACCGTCACCGCGCAAGCGCGCCCGCTGGACGATACGGCAAGGCCGTATCGTCCAGCGGGCCGGGCGGCATGAGGCTCGGCCACGACTACGGGCCGGCCTTGGAGAAGTCCGCCGCCATGCCGGCGGATAGCGTTCGCCTTCCACCGGCGCTGGCGGCTCTGTCGAATCGTTAGGCCGGCTCGATTTCCAGGCCGGCGGCGGCGGCGTCCTTGAAACCGCCGATATTGTGGACCTGTCCGTACCCCATATCCTTCAGCACCTTGCCGACCAGGGCCGAACGCCCGCCGGACGCGCAATAAAGCAGGATCATGCGTTCCTTGCGAAAGGCGGGTTCGTAAAAGGGCGTGGTCGCATCGGCACGGAATTCGATCATGCCGCGCGATACGTTGATGGCGCCCTTGACCTTTCCGGTCTGGGCGACCTCGTGGGAATCGCGCACATCGACCACCAGCGCGTCGCTTTCGGCCATATGTTTGCGGGCCTCGTCCGGCGCCATGCGCGGGACCAAGGCATGAGCGGCGTCGAGCAAGGCCTTAACGCTTACAGACATTCTGAATTCTCCAACAAGACACTGTTCCTTCAAGGAAGATAGGAGCGGACGGCGCCATTGCCATCCCCCCCTTGCTCTCAGTCCGGCCCCATGTGAGACTCCGCTTCCCACAATCCGGGAGACGGAGCATGACCACCAAAGCCTATGGCGCCCACGGCGCCGACAAGCCCATGGAGCCCCTCGCCATTCAGCGCCGCGCTCCCGGCCCCCTGGATGTCCAGATCGACATCGCCTTTTGCGGCATCTGCCATTCCGACCTTCACACCGTCCGTTCCGAATGGCCCGGCACCCACTATCCTTGCGTTCCCGGCCACGAGATCGTCGGCCAGGTGACGGCGGTTGGCAATCAGGTCACCCGATTCAAGGTCGGCGATACCGTCGGCGTCGGCTGCCTGGTCGATTCCTGCCAGCATTGCGAGTCCTGCGACGAGGGGCTGGAACAATATTGCGAGAACGGCTGGACGGGAACCTACAATTCGCCGACCCCCGACGCGCCCGGCCATACCCTGGGCGGCTACTCCCAGCGCATCGTCGTCACCGAGCGATTCGTGCTGAAGATCGGCCACCCCAAGGAGCAATTGGCGGCGGTGGCGCCGCTGCTGTGCGCCGGCATCACCACCTATTCGCCGTTGCGCCACTGGCAGGCGGGGCCGGGCAAGCGGGTGGGCATCGTCGGCATCGGCGGCCTCGGCCATATGGGCATCAAGATCGCCCACGCCATGGGCGCCCATACGGTGGCCTTCACCACCTCGGAAAGCAAACGCGCCGACGCCCATCGCCTGGGGGCCGACGAGGTGGTGATTTCCAAGGACCCCGAACAGATGAAGGCCCAGACGGGGCGCTTCGATTTCATCCTCGACACGGTGGCGGCCAGCCATACGCTCGATGATTACATCGCCCTGCTGAAGCGCGACGGCACCCTGTGCCTGGTGGGCGCGCCCGATCATCCCCATCCGTCGCCGGGCGTGTTCCCGCTGATCTTCGGTCGCAAATCCATCGCCGGCTCGCTGATCGGCGGTCTGCCGGAAACCCAGGAAATGCTCGATTTCTGCGCCAAGCACAATATCGTCGCCGATATCGAGACCATTCCGGCGCAAAAGATCGACGAAGCCTACGAGCGCATGCTGAAAAGCGACATCAAATACCGCTTCGTCATCGACGTCGCCTCGATGGGGTGAGCGGCCAGGGTAATCGGGTGAAGGCGCGTTGGAGCGGAGCGACTAGGCCGTTGAGGCCGCCGCAGCGCAAGCGAGGATAGCCAAGGGCGCGGACGCGACCGCCCGGCGATTGAGGGAAACACACATAATGCAGGGGAAGCGGGTTCACCCGATTCCCCTGGGTGAGCGGCGGGCCTTTCCCCGGTCGTGGCGGGGTCATCCGGTCGCCGTTTTGCCGCGTGGATCGAAACGGGGGCGCCGGCAGCCTGATCGAGATTTCGGAACCCCTGTGATCCGAACGGGGAACGCCCCACATTGGTTGGAACGGGTTTGGCGGGAAGGGGATGGACGTGACGAGTGACGGATCGCGCGCGGGTTCGGCCCGCGCCCATATGCTGCAAAGTGGTCGTGATTTCGAGATCCATGGATCGGACACGATTCTGGAAGCCGCGCTCCATGCCGGTCTTTCCGTCAATTACGGATGCAGCACGGGCAATTGCGGACTGTGCAGGGCGCGTATCGTTTCCGGAGAGACGGTGCCCGTGCATCCGTACGACTACCATTTCACCGACGCGGAAAAGAGCGCCGGTTATGTGTTGATGTGTTGCCATGCGCCGGCCTCCGATCTGGTCATCGACGCAAACGAGGCGCGGCGCCCCGAAGATATCCCTCACCAGACCATCCCCACGAAGGTGCGCACCGTTTCGGCGCTGACCGACAAGGTGACGCTGCTGCAGGTCCAGACCCCGCGCTCCAATCAATTGCGCTTCATGGCCGGCCAGTGGGTCCATGTCAGCATCGGCGAGGCGGATGGGGAATATCCGGTCGCGTCCTGCCCCTGCGACGGCAACCGGCTGGAATTCCATGTCCGCAATATCCCCGACGATCCCTTTGCCGAAAAGGTTTTCGCCGGCATGCGCACCGGTGAGACGGTGGAGGTGAACGGACCGTTCGGCGATTTCGTCCTGAACGAGGATTCCACCCGGCCGATCCTGTTCCTGGCCTGCAATAGCGGCTTCGCCCAGGTGGCCAGTCTGATCCAGCATGCCATGGCTCTGGAACAGTCCGACCCGATCCATCTCTACTGGTTGGCCACCCATCCGTCCGGCACGGGTCATTACCGGGCCAACCAATGCCGCTCCTGGGCCGACGCGCTGGACACCTTCCGCTACACCGAGTTGGTCAAGCCGTCGGTTACCGAGGCCAATGTGCATGACGCGTTCGAGGAGATCGCCCGGACTTATCCGGATCTGTCGGGCTACGACGCCTATATCGCCGGTCCCTATTCCTTTTTGTCGGCCGGCAAAGCCTGGCTATTGGCCCACGGCATGGCCGCCGACCACATCTCCGGCGTGCGGGCGTAACCTGGACGTCTCATACCACCCCGCCGCGCCGGCCGCCGACATCGCCGCCCGTTCCTTCGCCCGCAGATGGGTGTACCGCTTCAACATCTGAAGCGTCTTGTGCCCGGTGATCGCCGCCGCCTTCATCACGTCGAGGCCACGCTCGAAAAAGCGCGAGGTGGCTTCATGCCGGAGGTGGTGAAAGTGCGGACCGACACAGCCGGTCTTCTCCGCCGCGCGCTGGAACTGGCGGCTGACCGTGGGAAATCCCCGTTTGCGGATATTGACCTGATAGCCCAAGAGACGGCCGTCATCCGACAACCGTTCAAAGATGGGGCGCTTGCCGCGAGCCACGGGGGAGTCCCGGAATAGCCCCCTGTCCCCAGATTGTCCCCAAAAACCCCAAAAACTAAGCAATCGCTCGTCGGCGGGTTTTTCCAACCCATTGATCTTGCGGTGGTGCCCGTCCCCGGACTCGAACCGGGATGCCTTGCGGCGCACGATTTTGAGTCGTGTTCGTCTACCAATTCCGACAGACGGGCGCTCCTCCTCGCGGATGCCGACATCTATCCCAGCCGCGATCGCTTTTCAAGACCGGGGACATTGCCTAATGTGCAGCCGTCCCATGGTGGAGGTGATTCGGCATGAAAATCGACGGCGTTTCCTATCGCACCATCTGGCCGGCCGCCGACGGCGCCGTCGAGATCATCGACCAGACCTGTCTGCCCCATGTCTTCGCCACCGTCCGGCTGGAAACCGTCGATGACGCGGCGCGGGCCATCGCCGACATGTGGGTGCGCGGCGCGCCCCTGATCGGCGCCACCGCCGCCTACGGCATGGCGCTGGCCGCCCGCGCCGATGCGAGCGAGGCGGCCCTGCGCAAGGCCTACGCCACCCTGCACGCCACCCGGCCCACCGCCATCAATCTGAAATGGGCGCTGGATACCATGCTGGCGGCCCTGTTGCCGCTGCGCGAGTCCGACCGCGGCGGGGCCGCCATGAGTCGGGCGGCCGAAATCTGCGACGAGGACGTGGCCATCAATTCCGCCATCGGCGATCACGGGCTGACCCTGATCAAGGAGATCTGGGAGCGGCGCCGGGCGGCGGGGGCCGAGCGGATCAACATCCTGACCCATTGCAATGCCGGCTGGCTGGCCACCGTCGATTGGGGCACCGCGCTGGCGCCGATCTACAAGGCGTTCGACGCCGGCCTTCCCGTCCATGTCTGGGTGGACGAAACCCGCCCGCGCAACCAGGGCGCTTCCCTTACCGCCCGCGAACTGAACTGGCACGGCGTGCCCCATACGGTGATCGCCGACAATGCCGGCGGCCATCTGATGCAGCACGGTCTGGTCGATCTGGTCATCGTCGGCACCGACCGCACCACCCGGACCGGCGACGTCTGCAACAAGATCGGCACCTATCTGAAGGCCCTGGCCGCCAGGGACAACGGCGTTCCCTTTACCGTCGCCCTGCCCGGCCCCACCATCGATTGGACTGTGGCCGACGGGATCAGGGAAATTCCCATCGAGCAGCGCTCCGCCGCGGAAATGACCCATATCGCCGGCAAGACGGCGAGCGGCGAAATCGCCACGGTGCAACTGGTTCCCGACGGGTCGCCGGCGGGCAATTACGCCTTTGACGTCACCCCCGCCCGTCTCGTCACCTGGCTGATCACCGAACGCGGGCTGTGCCCCGCCAGCGCCGAAGGGCTGGCATCCCTGTATCCCGAACGCGCCGGAGGCAAATGATGAAATCCCGTTGGTCGAACGACGAGGCCGAGGCGCTGGTCGCCCGCTACGCGCCCGCCGTCAACCGCGACCTGGCCCTGCGGGTCTACACCACCCGTCTTCTCGGCGCCGATCCCCGGCTGGTGCTGCATGGCGGCGGCAATACCTCGGTCAAGACCAAGGCCGTCGATCTGTTGGGCGACGAGGTCGATGTCCTGTGCGTCAAGGGCTCGGGCTGGGACATGGCCACCATCGAGCCCGCCGGCCTGCCGGCGGTGCGCCAGGCGCCGCTGATGAAGCTGCGCCGGCTGGAACGTCTGTCGGACGAGGACATGGTCAATGTCCAGCGCGGCAATCTGCTCGATTCCACCGCGCCCAACCCGTCGGTGGAAACCCTGCTGCACGCCTTTCTGCCCCATACCTATATCGACCACACCCATTCGACGGCGGTGCTGTCCCTGACCGACCAGCCCGACGGCGAAGCCCTGTGCCGCGAGGTCTGGGGCGATCGCATGGGCTACGTGCCCTACATCATGCCCGGCTTCCAGCTGGCCAGGAAGGCCGCCGAAATCTATGAACGGGACCCTTCGGTCGAAGGGCTGATCCTGGTCAAGCACGGCATCTTCACCTTCGGCGCGGATGCCCGCGAAGCCTATGAGCGGATGATCGCCAAGGTCTCCATGGCCGAGGCCCGTCTGGAAAAAGGCCGCCGCCCGGTCTTCGTGCCGGCGTCGCTGCCGGCCTCCATCGCCTCCGTCGCCGAGGTGGCGCCCCTGATCCGCGGCGCCCTGGCCCAGGCCAAGGGCGACGATTGGCGGCGCTGGGTGCTGGATTTCCGCACCAGCGACGCCATCACCGCCTATGTCGGCGGCGAAGAGGTCGCGCGCTACGCCCAGGCCGGCGTCGTCACCCCCGACCATACCATCCGCACCAAGAACTGGCCGGTGATCCTGCCGGCGCCGGAAGCGGGGAATCTCGATCGCTGGCGGGAAACGGCGGGCGCCACCATCGCCGCCTTTCACGAGCGCTATCACGCCTATTTCGCCCGCAACAACCAGGGCCGCAATCCGCCCAAGGTCGAGCTGGACCCGGTGCCGCGTCTGGTGCTGGTGCCCGGCCTGGGCCTGTTCGGGGTGGGCGCGTCGAAAAAGGACGCCGCCATCGCCGCCGATATCGCCGAAAACACGGTGGAAACCATCACCGACGCCGAGGCGGTGGGCCGGTTCGCGCCGCTGCCCGAGGCCGATCTGTTCGAAATGGAATATTGGTCGCTGGAACAGGCCAAGCTGGGCAAGGGCGGTGAAAAGCCCATGGCGCGGCGGATCGTGGCGGTCACCGGCGGCGGATCGGGCATCGGCGCCGCCACCGCCATCGCCTTTGCCCGCCAGGGGGCCGAGGTCGCCGTCATCGACGTCGATCCCGACGCCGCCCGGCAGGTGGCCGAACGCTGCGGCGGCCGCGCCATCGGCGTGGGCTGCGACGTCACCGACCCGGCCCTGGTGCGGGCCGCCTTCGATGTCATCGCGTCGGTTTTCGGCGGGGTGGACGTGGTGGTGTCCAATGCCGGCGCCGCCTGGCAGGGCGCCATCGGCGATCTGGAGGATTCGGTGCTGCGCCGCTCCTTCGAGCTGAATTTCTTCGCCCATCAGACCGTCGCCGCCAATGCGGTGCGGGTGATGAAGGCGCAGGGGACCGGCGGCTGCCTGCTGTTCAACACCTCCAAACAGGCCCTCAATCCCGGCAAGGCGTTCGGCCCCTACGGCCTGCCCAAGGCGGCGACCCTGTTCCTGATGAAGCAATACGCCCTCGATCACGGCCGCGACGGTATCCGCGCCAATGCGGTCAATGCCGACCGCATCCGCTCCGGCCTTCTGACCGACGACATGATCGAAAGCCGGGCCAAGGCGCGCGGCGTCTCGGTGCGGGACTATCTGGGCGGCAATCTGCTGGGCCGGGAGGTCACCGCCGAGGATGTGGCCGACGCCTTCGTCTGGCTGGCCGGTGCCGCCAAGACCACCGCCTGCACCGTCACCGTCGATGGCGGCAATATCGAAGCCAGCCTGAGGTGACGGGGGTCACCATCCGCGGTGCAAACCGCGGCGGACCTTGATCACCATCCGCGGTGCAAGCCGCGGATGATGGCCGCGTAATCGGGTTCCCGGTCCGGCGACAGGATGCCGTGGCGGATCAGGAAGTCGATGATGACCAGATTGACGTTGTATTTGAAATCGGCGGTGTCGCGCACCCGTTCCGCCACTTCCGCCACCGGCATCAGGCGGAAGTCGGCCATCTCGCCGTCGGTGTTGTGGGGAACGAAATCCTCGGGCACCGCCAGATCGTAGCAGAACATCAGATCCGGTTTCAGGCCCCATTCATCCTCGAGGCAATAGGACACGGTGCCCACCGGGCGGGCGGTCCGCGCCAGGGATTCGGGGATATCCGCCTCTTCCGCCGCCTCCTTGACCAGATTGTCCATCAGGCCCAGATGGCCGGGTTGGCCGCCGGCCACCATGTTGTCCAACTGGTTCGGCGCTATCCTTTTGTCCGGCGCCCGGCGACCGATCCACAACAAGGGACCATCCGGCCCTTGAACATAGCCGTTCATGTGAACCCCATAGGCGCGCACGCCGAACAGGGACACCACGGCCCGGTCGATGGTCATCACCGGATCGTCGCCCCAACGGCCGGCGACCGCGTAACGCTCGCCGCGGGGCCGGGGCGTGCCGTGTTCCTCCGCCAGCCGCAGGATCGCCTTGTCCATGGCGGCGCTGCGGGCGGCCGGGCTTTCCAGACCGGCCGTCAGGCTCACCCGGTCGGGGGCGACGGCGAAAATATCGGGCTGGTCGGCCAGCCAGCCGGCGACGTCGTGACGGACCCAGCCGATCTGCCGTCCCGCCACGTCGAAGGGGCGGAATTTGTCGAGATCGTGGGCGTTGCAGGCGGCGATATGGTCAAGATAGCTCATTGCCCGTTCAGGGTGCGGGCGGCGGGGGGGTTGGTCAAGTTTTTGGTTGGCCTCAAACGCCGGCGCTCGCGCTTGGCTTATCCTCGCTCGCTTGCGCTCGCTCCGGCGTGCCGGTCTTGGTGCTCCGCTCCGCTACGGGCGCATAGTCGTCGCTGGTTTGTTGGTTGGGCCTCAACGCCGGCGCTCGCGCTTGGCTTATCCTCGCTCGCTACCGCTCGCTCCGGCGCGCTCAACGCGCATAGTCGGCGGCTGGCGCCGCCTCCGGGTGCCGCAGGTCGCGGGTTGGTTTGGCGTTGGCGCCAGGGTAATCGGGTGAAGGCGCGTTGGAGCGGAGCGACTAGGCCGTTGAGGCCGCCGCAGCGTGCGGAGAGGCTCCATCGGGGCCTCGGAGCGCAAGCGAGGATA
>JAJZUL010000014.1 GCA_021848545.1 Pseudomonadota bacterium | reverse complement strand
AAGTCGGCAGGGTGAGCCGAAAATGGCGGTTTTCGAGAACCGCAGCGGAGCGTACTTCATGTACGTGAGCAGCGGAAGCGCAGAAAACCGCCATTTGCAGGCCGCCATGGCGACGTTCGGGTCGGGCTCTAACGGCTGCGCCAACCACCATGACCGAAATCTCTGTATCGGCCCCGATTCCGTACTCTATACCATGAAAATCTGACGCCTTCCCCTCAAAGACAACGGGGTGGAGAGTGGCGTCCGCCATCCTCCATCCGCTATCATCGGCCATGACCCAATCCTTCGGCATCCCCAGTCCCGTCTCCACCGCGATGATCGAACGGCTGGTCGCCTTCGACACCACCAGCGCCAAATCGAATTTGGCGTTGATCGATTACGCCGCCAATATTCTCGACGATCTCGGGGCCACCTGCCGTCTGACCTACGATCGTGACGGGGCCAAGGCCAATCTCTTCGCCACCCTGGGGCCCGGCGATCTGCCTGGTATCGTCCTGTCCGGCCATACCGACGTGGTTCCGGCGGCGGCAAAGGATTGGACGTCCGACCCGTTCCAGGTGGTGTCCCGTGACGGTCGGCTATACGGCCGGGGCACCGCAGACATGAAAAGCTTTATTGCCGTCTGCCTGGCGAAGGCTCCGGACATAGCCCGGCGCCGACTGGGGATTCCGATCCATTTCGCCTTTTCCTATGATGAAGAGGTCGGATGTCTTGGCGTCCGCAATCTCCTCGCCGACCTCGCCCATCTTCCCACGCGACCGCGCCTTTGCGTGGTCGGTGAACCGACGGAGATGCGCGTCGTCGTCGCCCACAAGGGAAAAAAAAGTGTTCGCTGCACCGTTCACGGCAAGGAATGTCATTCGGCGATGAATGACCGCGGCGTCAACGCCGTGGAAGTGGCCGCCGAGATCGTCGCCTTCCTGCGGGCCCTGCAACGGCGCATCCGTCATGACGGGCCGTTCGAAGAAGGGTTCGACCCCCCATACACGACCATCCATACTGGCCTGATCCGCGGAGGTGTCGCCCTCAATATCGTACCGAAGACGTGCATGTTCGAGTTCGAGATCCGCAATCTGCCACGCCACGACCCCGATCAGTTGATGGCCGAAGTACGCGGTCTGGCTCAGGACCTGATCCCCGACATGCTCGCCGTCGACCCGGCCGCGGGTATCGATTTCGACGAATCCAACACGACGGTCGGACTCGATAGCGTCGGCAACGAAGAGGCGGCACGCCTGGCCAGCGCGCTTACCGGCCGCAACGACACGGCCAAAGTCGCCTTCACCACTGAAGCGGGGTTGTTCAGCGCCGCGGGAATCCCGGCCGTCGTCTGCGGCCCCGGAAGCATCGACCAGGCCCACAAACCCGATGAATTCATAACTCTCGATCAAGTGGCCCAGTGCGAAGCCTTCATCGATCACTTGGTGGATGGCGCAAGCGTGGCCGGTTCAGATCATCGCTGATCGACGGCGCCGTCACGGCGCCAATTGAACCAGCTCGCGGATCGGCGCGAAATCGGGCATGGGTCGCAGCTGCTCCGGCGTTCCCGAGCGGCCGGTGGCCTCCAGCCCGCCGCCGTCTTCACTCAGTTTACGGAATTCGGTCCCACAAACCCGGCAGGCGGCGACCTCCCCGGCTCCGATGTGATGGATCGCCACCACCGAACCGCAATGAGGGCAGATCGCCAGCCGGTGATGATGGTGGCTATGCCCCACCACATGGGCCAGTTTCCCCGATCGCCGCACCGCGTGAAAGACCGTCACCAACGCGTTATCGAACTGGCTCCCCGCAGCTTCGTCCAGCAATCGGAAGGCGCCATCGATGTCCACGGCCGGACGATAGGGACGGGTGCTGGTCATGGCATCGAACGCATCACAGATCGCCACGATCCGCGCCACCAACGGTATGCCGCTTCCCGCCAGGCGGTCGGGATAACCGTCTCCATCCATCCGTTCATGGTGATGAGCGATGGCGTCCATCACCAGATCGCCCAACGGATGTTCGCCGATGATCGACCGTCCGATCGCCGGGTGCGTCCGGATAACGCCGATTTCGGCCTCGGTCAAAGGTTTAGGCTTGTTCAAAATGGAGTCGGGAATGCCGATCTTGCCGAAATCGTGGAGGAATCCGCCAATAGCCGCCAGAAAAACGGCGTTCTGATCCGCCCCCATTTCCTCGGCCAAAAGACGCGCGAAACGACTGACCCGCCAGAGGTGGCCGCCGGTATAGGCATCGCGGGCCTCCACGACCGACCCCATGACCAAAAGCGATCCCAACAGTTTGCGGTCGACCGCCTCAGCCATGATTCCTTCCCGTTTGAACGCGGCCAACACATCAAGGGACAAGTTGGGCGGCCGGTCGGAACGACCGCCGGCATCACATGGCGCGGACGCTTTTGACGAAGGCCAGGATACGCTCCTCAAGATCGCCGACATGCGCCGCCACTTTGGCCGCCTCGTCGCGGACCAGGACCGCCTCCCGGCTGGTTTCCTCCGCCTCCTGGCGAACCAGGGCGATGTTGCTGGACACGCTTCCCGTGCTTTGCGCCGTGGTTTCGACATTCGAAGCGATTTCGTGGGTCGCCGAGTCCTGTTGCTCCATCGCCTGCGCGATCTGACCGGTGATATCGGTGACGTTGCGGATAATCTCGCCGAATCCCTTGATCGCGACGGCGGAATCGCCGATCTGACGCTGGATGGCGGCGATCCGGGCGGCGATGTCGTCGGTGGCCTGAGCCGTTTGATGGGCCAGGGATTTGACTTCCCCCGCCACCACGGCGAATCCTTTCCCCGCTTCCCCCGCGCGGGCCGCTTCGATCGTGGCGTTCAGAGCCAGCAGATTGGTCTGTCCGGCGATGTCGTTGATCAGTGTCAGGATGTCGCCGACCTTGCGCGCCTCGTTTTCCAGTTCGGTGACCAGTTCGTTGGTCCGCTCCACTTCGCCGACGGCACTTGCGCTCATCGAGCCGGAGCGTTTCGCCTGACGCGAAATTTCATCGATGGAGCGGGTCAATTCCTCGGCTGCCGCGGCAACCGCCTGGGCGCCGGCGGCGGCCGATTGGGCGCCGTTCTCGACGTCGATGGCCTGGCTGGATACGCGGGCGTTGTTGTCGGCCATGCGTCCCGTGTCATCCTGCATCTTGGTGACGGCCGTCGTCACCCTTTGCACCACCGCCACCACATCTTTTTCAAAGACGTCGGCGATGCGGGCCAGAGTGGCATGCCGCTCGGCCTCGGCCGCGCGTTCGCTCGCTTCGCGCTCGGTGGTCAACGCCGCCACCTTGCGACCATTATCCCTGAACACTCCGACGGTCCGGGCCATATCGCCGATCTCGTCGTTGCGGTTGGAGTGTGGAATCGAAACGTCGAGGTTGCCATCGGCCAAAGCCGTCATGGTGCCGGCCATATCTTCCAGGGGCTTGACCAACAAAACCCGCGCAAGGACGAGGGCGACGATCACCAGCACCGCCGAAAACGCCACGGCGAGAATCGCCGCAAGGCTGGTCGAATGACTCTGGAACGCCAAGGATTTCTGTTCCAGAGCCCCCTTTTGCGCCGAAGCCCACCGATCCTCCTTGGCCAGGGCCTGGATCAACGGCTCGGGAGAGCTTTTGACGATGACCGTCCCCAGCTTTTGGCTATCGGCGAGAACAGGGCGAACGATCGTCTTGCCACCGCTGACCGCCTTTCCCGCCGCCGCCATCACCTGCCCCGTCGGCGTCTTAAAGGCGACATAGGCTATTTCCGGGTCCTTTACGGCGACACTGGCGTATTTGCCCAGCGATGTCAGGTCGAAATTGGCGATCGCCTGCGGCGCGATCTCCGCCAGAAGATTGGCCATGCCCTCCATTTTGACCTGCGCCGAATGCTGTCGAGAAGCGGTGTCGCGGTTATGAACCGCGCTCAATATCGCACCGACCTGCCCGCTCAGATCGCCAAGGGCGTTCCGTAAAACAAACACCTGGGTCACACCGCTCGCGGCAAGAAACACGAATACGGCGATCGCCAGGGGAATGTTGAATTTTACACCGACGGACAATCTCATCGTCTTGACCTCGTCGCGAACCAAGTGCCGCGCCCCCGCTATCGAAACCCCAAATCACCGTCCGCCGTCCCGACGATCGGCAGCGACGGCCCCACCCGAACCGACGGGCAGAGCCGCCTTGCATGGATCACTTATTGAACGGAGGCACTTTCATCGCCTTCATCATGGTCACCGTGTCACCAGCATTGACCGGTTCATCAAAGCCCTTGATCTTGGCCGCCTTGGCCGCCGGGGAATTGGGAGTCAACGCCAAAGCGGCGGCTTTGACCTTCGCGGCATTGGGATCGGCCTTATTGGACTGCACCAAATACCATTCGGGATACAGGGTGGTGGACAGCGCCTGAGGAAAGCCGGACTTGGCGTCGACGATCACCACGTCCCCCTTCTTCATTTTTCCGGCGGCGATCAGCGATTCGACGATGCCGGTCCGTACGAAGGCGGCATCGGCAAGCCCGGCCTTGACGGCCAGGACCGCGTCATCCTGATTCTTGATCACCCGGTACGAACCGAAAGCCGCGGGCACGTCCAGCCCATCCTTCTTCAATTCGTACGCCTGAAACAGATATCCCCCGGCAGCCGCCTTTGCCATGCCAATGACCCGTTTACCCTTCAGCTGAATGCCTTTGGTAACTCCGGATTTGGGATTGGCGACAATCACGCCGCCGAACTTCTTGCCGGTATCGGTCACCAGGCTGGCAAGATACTTCGCCCCGGACATCTGATGGACCATGACCGCCTGGACTGGATTGCAAAGCGCATAATCAACCGTCTTATCGTTGATGGACGCTTCCAGTTTCTTGGCAGACTCGGGAATAACTTTCACCGGAGTGCCGATTTTGCTTTGCAGGTACTTGGCAAACGGTTCCCATTTGGTGAGAGCCTTGACGGCGCCGCGGGGCGCGGCCACCGCCAAGCTGACATCGGCATGAGCCGCCGTGGCACAGCCGGTGCCGATGAGCCCCGCCACGACCGTCGTCGCAGTGGCAAGCAAAAACAGCTTCCGCATGGTCACCCATTCCTTTTATCCATTGGGGTAGTGAGCAATGGTAACGAAATCGTGAACACCTGTCATTCGGGCATGTGCATACCGCCACATTAATCCTTTGTGGCACCCTATATACCAATGGGTAAATTAGAAAATCATAATAATATGCCGCCGCTTTGCTATGAGCGATGACTCTTATAGCCTTGCATTGCTCTTTCTTCTAATTACACGAAAGTCGGCTGTTGACCGGATTACGCCCAGCTTTCCAAAGGCAGAATCCGAACCTTGTCGCCGGCTTCGGCCGCGGGCGCGTCCACGGGACGGATGATCAGCACATCGGCCGCGCTCATCCCCGACAGTACCGCCGAATCCTGTTTGTCGAAGGGTGTCGCCACGCCCATCCCGTCGGCGTCGAACGCAAGACTGCCGCGAAGAAAGGCCTCACGCTCGCCATTGGCGGGCAAGGCGCACCCCAGACGCGCGGTGGCCAACGGCGGATCTGTCGGCAATCCCTGAAAGCCGCGTAGCATCGGCACCAGGAACAACAGCGCGGCCACCAGGGCCGACACGGGGTTGCCGGGCAGACCGAGCACCGGAATATCCCGCAAACGACCGAACATCAAAGGCTTGCCCGGCCGCATGGCGATTTTCCAGAAATCCAGGATGAAACCGGACTCGGCAAGCGCATCCTGGACCAGATCGTAATCCCCGACCGAAGCGCCCCCGGACGTCACCAGCAAATCCACGCCGGCGGCACCGGCCAACAGCGCCGAGATCGACTGACGGCTATCCTGGGCAATGCCCAGATCGACGGCTTCGCCGCCATGGGCCTCGATCAGCGCTACCAGGGCGGGACCGTTGGATCCAGGTATCTGCGCCTCTCCCAACGGTTCCCCCGGCATCCGGATTTCGTCGCCGGTTGACAAGATGGCCACCCGCGGCCGTCGACGCACCGGCAGCCACACCAGATTCATCGCCGCCGCCAAACCGATTTGACGAGGCCCCAGCACCGTACCCGACCTCAACAGAACGTCGCCGACGGCAAAATCAAGGCCCGGCGTACGCACATATTTCCCCGGCGGCACGGCGGTTCCGACCACCACCTCCCCCCCGCGCCGCTCGGCGTCTTCCTGACGAACGACCGCGTCGGCACCGGCGGGCATCGGCGCCCCGGTGAAAATGCGGACCGCTTGTCCCGGCCCGACATTTCCGTCAAAGGGCTTGCCCGCGGCCGACTCCCCGATGATGGCCAGCGTGGCCGGCGCAGCCTGGCAATCGGCCGCCCGTATCGCCCAACCATCCATGCTGGACACCGCCAGCGGTGGGTGATTGACCCGCGCCGCCAGATCGCCGGCCAAGACGCGCCCCCGCGCTTGAGACAAGGCCACCTGTTCGGCGGGAAGCGGCGCGGCGGCCGCCACGATTTGCGACCGTGCGGTTTCGACGGAAATCATCGATTTCCCTCCTTATTCGGCTTGCCAGAGACCTGATTTCCCGCCCGATTTGTGAACAAGGCGGATATCGGTGACGCGCATGGACTTGTCCACGGCCTTGAGCATGTCATAGATGGTCAAGGCGGCTACGGAAACGGCGGTCAATGCCTCCATTTCCACGCCTGTCCGACCTTTCAGGCGACACGTCGCCTCGATGGCCACCGCGCACCGCTCATGATCGAGGGCAAGATCAACGGTAACCGCGGTCAACGCCAGGGGATGACAAAGGGGAATAAGGTCCGGCGTGCGCTTGGCGGCCATGATGCCCGCCAATTGGGCGACGGCCAAAGGGTCGCCTTTTTCGATGCGCCGTTCGGCGATCAAGGCGAGGGTTTCCCCTTTCATGATCACAAGCCCCCGGGCCACCGCCACCCGTTCGCTTTCGCCCTTGGCCGAAACATCCACCATCACGGCGTTGCCGCCGCTATCGAAATGGGTCAAATCGGGCGTGGCGCCCTTTTCGTCGCTCATCCCGTGGCCTGCCCCCCAGCCCCCGCCAACAAGACCCGGACCGCCGTCTCCACATCGGCGCGGCGCAACAGCGATTCGCCGACCAGGAACGCTTTGGCTCCCGCCGCGGCCAGGCGCCGAATATCCACGGGGCTATCGATTCCGCTTTCCGACACCAGCAGCCGGTCGGCAGGCACCATACCCGCCAATCGTTCAGTGTTCGCGATATCGGTCTTCATGATCTTGAGATCACGGTTGTTAATGCCGATCAGGGGTGTTTTCAATCGGAGGGCGCGTTCCATTTCCGCCTCGTCATGCACCTCGACCAGAACGTCCATACCGTAGCCGAGGGCGATATCCTCCATCTGCGCCATTTCCGCGTCGGACAAGGACGCCGCGATCAACAGGATACAGTCCGCGCCCAACGCCCGGGCCTCGACCACCTGATAAGGGTCGACCATGAAATCCTTGCGCAGCACGGGAAGATCACAGGCCGACCGCGCCGCCCCCAAATCAGCCTCGGAGCCTTGAAAAAAACGTTGGTCCGTCAACACCGACAGACACGCGGCACCGCCATGGGCATAGGCTCTGGCCAAGACCGCCGGATTGAAATTGGGCCGAATAATTCCGGCGGAGGGCGACGCCTTCTTGATTTCGGCGATCAGCCCGATGCCGATTTTAGCGATCGAGCGTTCCAGCGCGGCGCGAAACCCTCGTGGCGGCGCCTGATCGGCGGCGCGGCGCAGCAACTCCTGGATGGAGCGCCGGCCTTTCTGCTCCGCCACCTGCTTTCTTTTATCGTTACAGATACGGTCGAGAACGGTCGCGGGCTCTCCCATGGCGAAAAATCCTTGGCAAAAACAAATCAGGATTGCGCGGGCGGTCTGTTGGTAATGGCCACCAAGCGGTCCAAGACGGCTTGCGCCCGCCCGCTATCGATCGCCTCGGCCGCCATTGCCGCGGCACCGGCCAGATCCTCGGCTTTGTCGGCGACGATCAGGGCGGCGGCGGCGTTGAGCAACACTATATCCCGATAAGCGTTCCGCTCACCCTTGAGAATTGCCAATAGCGCCGCCGCATTTTCAGCGGCATCACCGCCGCGCAAGTCCTCGGGACGGGCCCGCGGCAAGCCGGCCGCCTCCGGCATGACCTCGAAGACCCGCACCTCTCCGTTCCGCCATTCGGCCACCAGGGACGACGCGGTCGTGGTCAATTCGTCCAGCCCGTCGGCGCCGTGAATGACCCAGGCCCGCTCCGCGCCCAACCGCCCGAGAACTTCGGCCAGCGGCCGCACCCAATGATCGGAAAAGACACCGACCACTTGCCGGGTGGTGCCGGCGGGGTTGGAAAGCGGACCCAACAGATTGAAAATAGTGCGCGTTCCCAGCTCGGCCCTTGCCGCCGAGACGTGGCGGGTGGCGTCGTGGTGCCGCGGCGCCATCAGGAAACCGAGATTGGCGGTCCACAGGGATTCCCGGACCAAAGCCATATCCGCCATGATATTGACGCCCAGCGCCGCCAGAACATCCGCCGACCCCGATTTGGACGACATGGCGCGGTTGCCGTGTTTGGCGACCGGCACGCCGCAGGCCGCCACCACGAATGCGGTTGCCGTCGAAATGTTGTAGGTCCCTGCCCCGTCGCCACCGGTTCCACAAGTGTCGATGGCGCCGGCCGGCGCCTCCATATGCACGGCCTTGGCCCGCATCACCTGGGCCGCGCCGGTGATTTCCTCGACGGTTTCCCCGCGCATGCGCAACGCCATCAGCAATCCGCCGACTTGAACCGGCGTGGCGCCGCCCGACATCAGGACGTCGAAAACCTGCTCACTTTCGGCGACGGACAAGCGATGGCCGCCGGCGATGCGCCCCAAAACCGCTTTCATCAGATCAAAACCGGACGGTAAAGTCTGGTCGGACATGTTCAGGCTACGCGCTTGTGGGCGCCATCCCCGGCGGGACGGCAGCGCTCGACGAAATTACCCAGCAGACGGTGACCGTGTTCCGTCTCGATGCTTTCCGGGTGGAACTGCACGCCCCAGACCGGCAGATCACGATGGGCCAAGCCCATGATCAATCCGTCTTCACTCCAGGCCGTCATCCGCAAAACCGGCGGCAGACTGGCGCGGTCGACCACCAGGGAGTGGTAGCGGGTGGCTTGGAACGGCGAAGGAATGCCGGCAAAGAGGCCGCTGCCGTCGTGATGGATATGGTCGACCTTCCCGTGCATGGGGGTCGGCGCGCGAACGACCGTGCCGCCAAAGACCTGTCCGATGGCCTGGTGGCCCAGACACACACCCAGGATGGGAACGATCCCCGCGGCCCGCGCGATCAGATCCAGGCATATTCCGGCCCGATCCGGATCGCAGGGGCCTGGGGAAATGACGATCCCTTCGGGCGCCATCGCCAACGCCTCATCGACGCTCACGGCATCATTGCGCCGCACCTCCACCTCGGCCCCCATTTCACCAAGGTAGTGCCAAAGGTTGTAAGTGAAGCTGTCGAAATTATCTATCAGGAGAAACATCGGGAGGCTATCGGGACATGCTGCGCGCGACGGACAAGGCGGGCAGCATGCAGGGAGCGCCCGGCGCCGTCAAGCGGATGTCCGGCCCCGCGCTCATGCAAACGAGACGCCGGTGCGGCCAAGACCGCAATAGCCCCGTGGGTTGTCCGCCAGATATTGCTGATGATAATCCTCGGCATAATAAAATGGCGGCGCATCGACGATCTCGGTGGTGATGCCGCCGAAACCGCCGGCGGTCAGCCGGCGTTGATAACTGTCCCGAGACGTTTCAGCCGCGGCGCGCTGACGGTCATCCCTCGCATAGATTCCGGACCGATACTGGGTGCCGATATCGTTCCCCTGCCGCATGCCCTGGGTGGGGTCGTGCCCCTCCCAAAACGCACGGAGCAGAGCCTCGTATCCGATCCGCCCGGAATCGAACACCACCAGCACCGCCTCCGTATGTCCGGTTCGTCCGCTGCAAACCTCTTCATAGGTGGGATTGGGCGTAAACCCGGCCGTATAGCCGACAGCCGTGACGACGACGCCCGGCAAAGACCAAAACAGTTTCTCCGCGCCCCAGAAACATCCCATGGCGAACACGGCCCGCTCCGTTCCGTCAGGAAATGGCGGGGCCAAAGGCACGTCCAACACCGTATGGCGGCACTGAACCGATATCGGCGTCCGGCGCCCCGGCAAAGCATTTTCGGGCGTCACCATGATCTGTTTGGCGAAACGATCCCGCCCGACATGGAAAACCGGCATGACATCCTCCGCGGCGCGCCATCGACCCGTGATGACACATATGCGGCCGCCCCGCCTTTGATACCAGTCCGCCCCCCCGTTTTCGCACGCGATTCCGATCGAGATTCCCGTCTATTTCCCGCGCCCGGAGGATTGCGCAATTTTTATGAAATTTTTTGATGACGCTGGGAACGAAGTTGCGTACAGTGCCGTCCGAGCCTGAATAACGGCGACGGGCGTTGGCTACAACGTCCCTTAAAAAATACGGCTCAAGTTTAGGGAGGAGGCGCGCGCGCCAGCTAAGCCCATTACAGGGTTGGGTTTGCGGTGATCGCGTGAAATATACGGGTAACGGCAAGGTTGGATTCCGACCTTGCCGTTTCCGAAATCGCTTGGCCGCTCCTTCCCGGAAATCCCTTCAAACCGACACGAATTGATCGATATAATCGGGATCGGTCCGTCTGTTGCCAGCCAAGGGAGCCCGGGATGTCCCCTGTTCTGCGACTCGCCTTATCCGCCCCGATCCTGGCGATCCTTGCCGTGGCCATGGGTGCCGGCGCGAGAGCCGCCGATCGGGCGCCCGCCCACGGGCGAAAAGTCATGGTCGATCGCCGAATCTGCGACTCCGTGACCCGGTATGTCCAGCCGCCGGGCGTCGCTTATGAGCCGGGAGTCGATGTGAACGGCAACCCGGTCGCGCCGGCCGATCTTCCCGGCGGCAACACCTGGACACCGCCGAAGACCCTTCAATTCCCAGTGATTCTCAACCCATTCAATATCCACGGGTCATCGAGCTCGACGGCGGCGAAGGAATTTTCCAACACCCAGATGCCGGTGGCCCACGTCACGGTTGATCTCGATAGCGGTGAAGTCCTTCTGGACGGCAAGCCCATCAGCGACACCGACGCCCAGGCCATTGCCGCCGCCTGTCACGAGCATGGGTTCTGACGGGCCTCACCGGTCGCATTGCCTTCCCGCAGGCCATTGCCTAAAGTCTGCCCGACACGGGCGGCACGTTTCCCACTCTTCCGCCGTCTTTCTCGCTCAAGGACCGTCGATGCGCCTCTCCGCCTACTTTTTGCCCACCCTCAAGGAGATTCCCGCCGAGGCGCAAATCGCCTCCCATCGCCTGATGTTGCGCTCAGGGATGATCCGCCAGTCCTCGGCCGGCATCTATAGCTGGCTTCCCCTCGGCCTGAAGGTTCTCAGGAAGATCGAGACGATCGTTCGCGAGGAACAGGACCGGGCCGGCGCCCAGGAATTGCTGATGCCGACCATCCAGCCGGCCGAATTGTGGCGGGAAAGCGGGCGCTACGACGCCTATGGCAAGGAAATGCTGCGTATCGTCGACCGTCATGACCGCGAAATGCTCTACGGTCCCACCAACGAGGAACTGATCACCCAGATCGTCCGCGACAACATACGCAGCTACCGCGACCTGCCTAAAATTCTCTATCACATTCAATGGAAGTTCCGGGACGAGGTGCGTCCCCGTTTCGGCGTGATGCGCGGACGCGAATTCCTGATGAAGGACAGCTATTCCTTTGACATTGATTATGAAGGCGCAAGAAAGTCTTACGAGACGATGTTCACCGCGTATCTAAAGACATTCAAACGCATGGGGCTGACCGCCATCCCGATGCAGGCCGACCCGGGAGCGATCGGCGGCAATCTGTCCCATGAATTCCATATCCTGGCCGAGACCGGGGAAAGCGGCGTGTTTTACGATGTCGCCTATGACGAATTGGCGGCCCGGGGCGACATCGATCTCGATTCGCTGTCGCGCCTGTATGCGGTTACCGACGAGAAACACGACCCCAACGCGGCGAACGTTCCGCCGCCGGACCGGCTCAAGACCGCCCGCGGAATCGAGGTGGGACATATCTTCTATTTCGGGACCAAATACAGCAAGGCGATGAACGCCGTGGTCACCGGCCCCGACGGCGCTCCCGTCACCCTGGAAATGGGCTCTTACGGAATCGGCGTTTCGCGACTGGTGGGCGCCATCATCGAGTCCTCCCATGACGATCGCGGCATCATTTGGCCGGAAGCGGTCGCGCCGTTCGCCGTCGGCATCATCAATCTGAAGAGCGGCGATTCGCGCTGCGACGGCGTGTGCGAGGATGTGTACCGCGCGCTCTCGGACCATGGGCTGGAAGTCCTTTACGATGATCGTGACGAGCGGGCCGGGGTCAAATTCGCCGACATGGATCTGATCGGCGTGCCCTGGCAGTTGGTGGTCGGCCCCAAAGGCGTGGCCGCGGGGATCGTCGAACTCAAAAACCGGTATAGTGGCGAAAAACAGGAGCTGTCCCTGGAATCGGCACTGGCCCGTCTAACCGCCTGAAGCACCTTTCAAAGCGGGAATAAGGAATAAAACGCCATGGTGTTCGGCGCCTTTGAACGAATGGTGGCCTTCCGTTATCTGCGGGCCAGACGCAAGGAAGGGTTTATCTCGGTCATCGCCGGGTTCTCTTTGCTGGGAATCGGCCTGGGCGTCGCGACGCTGATCGTGGTGATGGCGGTCATGAACGGCTTCCGCCACGATTTGCTTGGCCGAATTCTCGGCATCAACGGCCATATCGGCGTCTATTCCAGCGGACCGGCCCTTACCGATTTCAATCGCCTGAGCAAATCCATCGGCGACATCCCCGAAGTGGCCCGGGCCATCCCCACAATCCAGGGCCAAGTCATGGTTACGTCGCCAAGCGGGGCCTCCGGCGCCCTTGTGCGCGGCATGCGAGGGGCCGATTTGCTGTGGCAGCCCCTGATCCGCAAACATTTCCAGGGAAATCCGGCCCAATATGAGGGCGACAACGCGGTGGTGCTGGGCTACCGCCTGGCTCAGAAGCTGGGGGTAGGCATCGGCGACCGCATCACCCTGATCTCTCCCAAGGGCATCACCACCGCCTTCGGCACCGTTCCCCGCATGCGCTCCTATACGGTGGTCGGCACCTTCAATGTCGGCATGTATGAATACGATTCAACGTTCGTTTTCATGCCTTTGACCGAAGCGCAGCGATTTTTCCGGTTCCCCGGCGCCGTCTCGGATATCGAAGTCTTTCTCCACAACCCCGACATGGTGCCATCGGTCGGCCGGCGCATCGCCCAACTGGATCCCGGCAGACTGCTTATCACCGATTGGCAGCAGGCCAATTCAAGCTACTTCAATGCGATCCAGGTGGAACGGAACGTCATGTTCCTGATCCTGACCCTGATGATCCTCGTTGCCGCCTTCAACATCATTTCCAGCCTCATCATGCTGGTGAAGGATAAGGGACAAGCCATAGCCATCCTAAGGACCATGGGCGCCACACGCGGCATGATCATGCGCATTTTCCTGTTGGCCGGCGCCTCTATCGGCGTCGCGGGAACCGCGTTCGGCCTAGCCCTGGGCGTCTGGTTCGCGGACAACATCGAAGCGATTCGGGAATTCATACAAGGGATCATCGGACGCAATCTGTTTTCCTCCGAAATCTACTTTCTGACCCAGATCCCGGCACGCGTGGAGCCCCACGAGGTGATCGTCGTCGTCCTGATGTCCTTGGGCCTGTCCTTTGCGGCGACCCTCTACCCGGCGTGGCGTGCCGCCAAGCTCGATCCGGTCGAGGCGCTGCGCTATGAGTGAGGAGACCAGCGGCCTCCGCCTGGAGGGGATCGTCCGCTATTTCGTCCAGGGCAAGGACCGCCTCGACGTGTTGACGGGCGTGGATTTCACTCTGCGTCCCGGCGAAATCGTGGCCTTGGTCGGCCCATCCGGCGCCGGAAAATCAACCCTCTTGCAAATCGCCGGCCTTCTGGAGCGCCCGGATGCCGGCGAGGTCTATCTGGGGGGCGAAGCCTGCGGTTCGCTGTCGGACAACCGGCGGACCCGGCTGCGGCGGATGCATCTCGGGTTCGTCTACCAATACCATCACCTTCTGCCGGAATTTTCCGCGCTGGAAAACGTGGTATTGCCGCAGATGATCGCCGGCCTGCCCCGGTCCCAGGCGGTAACGCGAGCCAAGGAATTGCTGGCCATGATGGGGTTGGCCAACCGGGCGGCCCATCGCCCCGGACAAATGTCGGGGGGCGAACAACAGCGCGTCGCCATCGCCCGCGCCCTGGCCAACGCCCCCAGAATTCTTCTGGCGGACGAGCCTACCGGCAATCTCGACGTTCACACGTCGGAGCATGTTTTCGATGAATTGCTGCGCCACGTGCGCGCCGCCGGACTGGGAGCGTTGATCGCGACGCATAACCCCGACCTCGCCAGTCGGATGGACCGCATTGTCCGCCTGAAAGACGGCATATTGCAACCTGGGCCGTAACGCCACAGGCCTGAGAGCCCCGATCTTTCGGAACCGGTTATCCCGCGGCGACCGGAGGCGGCGGACCGTACTCCATATAGGCGCCACGGAAATAAATAAGCGGCGCCCCTCCCTCTTCGTGACGCAGCCGGACAACCTCGCCAACAAAAATCAGATGATCTCCACCGTCGTGGACAGCACTCAAGCGACATTCAAGATTCGCGAGGCACTCATCGAGAATGGGAACGCCAGATTCCCATGTTTTATACTTAATTCCACGCCAACGGTCATCAACCCGACTGGAAAAGCGGATGGATATATCCCGCTGCGTCTCCGCCAAAACGTTAACCGCGAAATAACCGAAGTCGCAGTAGCTGTCGATCGTAGAGAGATCTTTTCCCAGACTGAACAAGATCAGTGGCGGCGATAAAGACAGGGAGGAAAAGGAGCTTACGGTTACGCCAAGCGGTACCGTCGTATTCGGAATCAGGGTCGTGACCACCGTCACGCCCGTCGCAAAACACCCCAAGGTTCTGCGAAAAGATCGCTCGTCAACCGTCATTGCCGCTCTCACACACAGGCTCTGAGCCAAAAAGTGAAGATAATAAGTTTTTGCCGTCAAGGTCAAATTTCCCCTTCGCGAGAGAGACGGCCATTTTTCGCATCGTCCTATTTTAAGGAACAACACAGTTGACTCATTGCGGTGGCGGCGAATTATAAGAAGGTGGCAGTGAAGAGGTTACGGCCGCCATCCTTCGGCCGGCGCCGCACAGGGGAACCGGATGTTCGGTATCATCGGCATTGTCGTGACGGCCATTTCGGTCGTCGGCGGCTATGTGTTCGAAGGCGGCCGTCTCAGCGTGCTGGTTCAGCCGTTCGAGTGGCTGATCATCGTTGGCGCCGCCTTTGGCTCGTTGCTTTTGGGCAACCCCAAAACGATCATCATGTCCATCGTCAGGAACGTCCCCCTGGCGTTCAAGGGCCCCCACCACAACCGCGACAGCTTCGTCGAACTTCTTTCGATGATGTATTCGGTTTTCAAACTGGCCAAAACCAAGGGTGACCTCGCCCTGGAAAGTCATGTGGAAAAACCGGACGAATCCCCGCTATTCGCTAAATTTCCAAATTTCAATACAAACCTCCACACCCGCACATTTTTATGCGATTACCTTCGCCTTTTGACATTGGGCACGTCTAATGCCCATGAACTTGAAGCCATTATTGATGGGGAACTGGAATCTCATCACAAATTATACCACGAGACCTCGCATGCCATCGTATTGATGGCCGATGCGATGCCGGCGCTCGGCATCGTCGCCGCCGTGCTCGGCGTCATCCACACCATGGGATCGATCACCGAACCCCCCGAGGTTTTGGGTCACCTGATCGGCGGAGCCCTGGTCGGAACCTTTACCGGCGTGCTTCTGTCGTACACCATTTTCGCCCCCATAGGTCGCAACATACAGTTGTGTTTCGACACGGACGCCTATTATCTGTCGGCCATCAAGGCCGGGCTTTTGGCCCATATGCAAGGGTATGCGCCGCAGGTATCGATAGAATTTGCGAGAAAGACGCTCCCTGATGAGTTGCGGCCGACCTTCCAGGAACTGGAAGACACCGTTACCAATTTGCCCCCCGATTAAAAAAAAAGTGCTAGGATCGCATCGCGGCCCGGGATGACCAGACGGACCTTCCGGGCCGCATCGTAAGTCAGGGGTCCCGAGCAGACGGAGAACCGCGCTGCCATGGCGGACAAACAGATTATCATCAAGCGGGTCAAGAAGGTTTCCGGCGGCCACCACGGCGGCGCCTGGAAGGTGGCCTATGCCGATTTCGTGACCGCCATGATGGCGTTCTTCCTGCTGTTATGGCTCCTTAACGCCGTGACAGAGGAGCAACTGACCGGCATTTCCAATTATTTCGCCCCCACCATGGCGTCCCAAAACAATTCGGGCGCCGGGGGCATTCTTGGCGGCCAGGTCATCGGCCACGGCGCGGAAACGTCGCAAACCAATTCCCCCAGCCTGGTCGAGCACCTCCCCCCCTCCTCCATCGGCCCCGGTGGACAGGACCTCACCGCCAGCAGCCCCCAGCACAAGGCTGGCGGCCAAACTAAGGAAACCAAGGCGGAAAAACGCGCTGAATTGCGCAAGGAAATGGCCGCGCGCGAGCAGCGTAGTTTCGTCGCCGCGGAACAGACTTTGGAGAAGGCCATCAGCGGCATTCCGGAACTCAAACCCTATAAAGGATCGCTGCTGATCGATAACACGCCGCAGGGGCTGCGTATCCAGATCACCGACCAGAACGGCTTGGCGATGTTCCCATCGGGGAGTTCGGCGATGTATGGCTATACGCGGGCGCTGATCGACCTTGTGGCCCAGGTGATCAACAAGCTGCCCAACAAGATTTCCATATCCGGCCATACCGATTCGGTGCCCTACCACGACCCGAACGGCTACACCAATTGGGAATTGTCGGCGGACCGTGCCCTTGCCACCCGCCGCGCCTTAATCGCCGCGGGCGTCAATCCATCGCGGGTCGAACGCGTGGTCGGACGGGCGGCCACCGACCCCTTGATCAAGAGCGACCCCAAATCGCCGCGCAATCGTCGTATCAGCATCACCTTGCTGCGACAAAGCGATCTAACCCCGTCGCCATCGGTCCCCCTCACCAAGATCGGCCCTTCGGGAGCCGCCCAGACCCCATGACGGCCAAATTGGTGACGGCATACGCCTCGCGGCACCGTCCGGACATCAGCCCGGATTATTTTGACGGCATTGTCGGCAAGCGCATTCTCGCTTACGCCGTCGATGTCATCGCGATCATGGTGGTGGTCGCCGCGCTGTGGGGCTGCCTTCTCATTCTGGGTATTTTTACGTTGGGGGCGACCTGGCCGCTTCTTGGGGTACCATCCGTCCTGGTCCCATTGGCCTATCATTCGCTGCAGATAGGAGGACCGCGCGCGGCCACCTTGGGGATGCGCGCCATGAGTATCCGGGTCATGAGCATCGCCGCCGGATCCGATGGACATCCGACCCTGCCGCAAGCCGTCATCCAGACCGTAACGTTTTACGGTTCCATTGCCGCTACCGGCTCCCTGATACTGATCGTGGCTTTGTTCAACCGCCGTCGGAGGACCTTGCACGATTGGCTGGCCGGTACGGTCGTCATCAATGCCTTCGACACGCGGATCATGGGGCCAACGCCGATTGCGGGGCGGGGAGAACCCTAGAGCGCGATGACATTAGATAGGCGCGAGATAGGCGCGCAAGCGCGTGATCTAATGTCTGAATCGCACTCTAATTTATTGATTTAGAGGCGGATTCAGCGATTAGGGCGAATCGCGAAGCGATTCAACCTAATCGCATCCGGCTCTAGCGGATCAATCAACCGGAAACGGTAGAAGCGCAATGACGTCGGACCGACGATGAAATGGCACAGCGGCGCCCCCATATCTTTGCAACGGCGGGTAAATCGCGTGATACTTTCATCCGAGCGGCTGCGCCCGGGAATGTCTGAATCGCCCTCTAATTTGTGATTTAGAGCCGGAATTGGACGACGATGGATCATTTTCCCCTAAAACGGCCGCACTTCTTTTTTACGACGGCTCCCCTGCCCTGCCCCTACATCCCTGGGCGGCTTGAGCGCAAGATCGTCACCGAACTGACCGGCCCGGACGCCGAAGACCTTCACGAAGCCTTGTCACGCGCCGGCTTTCGCCGCAGCCATTCCATCGCCTACACACCGGCATGCCCTGGTTGCAACGCCTGCATTCCGGTGCGGATCGTTTGCGAATCGTTCCAGGCTAACCGGACCATGCGACGGATCGGGCGCAACAACGCCGACCTGATCATCCGTCGCATACCGGCCAGGGCGACGTCCGAACACTACCGCCTGTTCTCCCGCTACCAGGATTCGCGCCATGCCGGCGGGGACATGGCCTTGATGGGCTATTACGATTACCGGTCGATGGTCGAGGACAGCCCCATCGAGACCTTCATGGTGGAATTCCGCCTGCCCGACAACACGCTGATCGCCGTCTGTCTGGCCGATCGTATGGCGGACGGTCTTTCCGCCGTCTACAGCTTTTTCGAGCCGGACCAGCCGACGCGGTCGCTGGGCACCTATATGGTGCTCTGGCTGATCGAGGAAACCTTGCGCCTCAACCTTCCATACGTCTATCTGGGCTACTGGATCACCGAAAGCCGCAAAATGTCCTATAAGGCCCGCTTCAAACCGCTGGAAGCCTTCGGCCCCAACGGCTGGCACCGCGTACCTTCGACCGAATCGTGATTTCGATGGCGCCAGCCTTTACGTAAATCGATTCGATCGCGGAAACCCGGTAGGCGGAAGACGCCCCACCGACGCCCGCTTGCCCAGCCAGGCGGTCAGGTCCCGTTCGGTCCGCTGACGTTCGCCACTTTGCCATGACAGGCCATCGGCCAAGGTGAAGACCTTGATGTCCGCGGCCCCGCCATCCCGGTATTTTTGAAGAATGACGCCACGCCCCCGGCTCATCACCGGTATCTCGTTTGCCCCGAACACCAGCAGTTTTCTGTTCTGACCGATGACCGCCACGGCATCGCCATCGAACGGCAGGCAGAAAGCGGCTCTTTCCCCGCTATCGACGTTCAGCACCATCTTGCCGGCCCGGGTCTGCGCCAGAACCTCGTTTTCCTCCACCACGAACCCGCGGCCGGCCGAACTCGCCACCAGCAATTTGCGGTCCGGCCGATGCACCAGCAATGCGATCACGTCCGCGTCATTGGCAAGATCGACCATCAAGCGAACCGGCTCACCGTGGCCGCGACCACGTGGAAGTTTATCGGCAGCCAGGGTGTAAAAGCGTCCGTCGGTGGAAAACAGCAGAATCTTGTCCGTGGTCTCGGCCTTGACAGCCAGCTTGAACGAATCGCCTTCCTTGAATTTCAGATCGTCGCCCGGATCGGTATGGCCCCGGGCGGCGCGCACCCACCCCTTTTCCGACAGGATGACGGTGATGGCCTCACGCTCGACGAACGCCTCGATCGGCACGATGACGGCCGACGGCGCGTCGCCTATTTCCGTCCGCCGTCGCCCCAGATCGGTATCGCCGCCGAATTGACGGGCAATTCCGGCGATCTCATCGGCGATGGCCGCCCAGCGCCCGGTTGGGTCGGCTAGTAATCCGACCAGACGATCGCGCTCGGCGGTCAGTGCCGCATCCTCCTTGCGGATTTCCATCTCTTCGAGCTTGCGCAGCGAGCGCAACCGCATATTGAGGATGGCCTCGGCCTGGGTTTCGGTCAGCGCGAAGCGAGCGATCAACGCCGCCTTGGGTTCGTCCTCCTCTCGGATGATGCGGATGACCTCGTCCAGATTGAGAAAGGCGATCAGGTACCCGGCCAAAATCTCGAGCCGGCGATTGATCTTGTCGAGACGATGGCGGGAACGGCGTTCCAGAACCTCCATGCGGTGATCGAGAAAGGCGCGCAGCACCTCCTTCAACGTCATCACTTTCGGAACGGCGTCACGATCCAGCACGTTCATATTGAGGGGAATGCGCACTTCCAGGTCCGTCTGACGGAACAATTGCTCCATGACATGGTCGGGATCGACCGACCGGCTTCGCGGCTCCAGGATGATCCGTACATCTTCGGCCGATTCGTCGCGGATATCGGCAAGAAGGGGCAGTTTCTTGTCGTTCAGAAGATCGGCGATCTTTTCGATCAGCTTCGATTTCTGGACCTGATAGGGAATTTCCCGGATGACGATCTGATACAGGCCGTGGGACAGACGCTCCGCATCCCATTTGCACCGCACTCGGAACGATCCGCGACCGTTTCGATACGACTCAAGAATGGATTCCCGCGTCTCGACCAGGACACCACCGGTGGGAAAATCCGGTCCCGGCATATGCTCGACCAGGGCATCCACGTCGCAATCGGGATTGGCGATCAGATGCGATAGCGCCGCACAGATTTCACCTACATTGTGCGGCGGTATGCTGGTGGCCATGCCGACGGCGATACCGGCGGCCCCATTGGCCAGCAGATTGGGAAAAGCCGCCGGCATGACCACCGGCTCGTCTTCGCTGCCGTCATAGGTCGGCCGGAAATCGACGGCGTTTTCGTCCAACCCCTCCATCAGGGCGGCGGCGGCGGCCGTCAATTTGGCTTCGGTGTAGCGCATGGCGGCGGCATTGTCGCCGTCGATATTGCCGAAATTCCCCTGCCCTTCCACCAAGGGATAGCGGACCGCGAAATCCTGGGCCAGACGCACCATGGAATCGTAAACCGCCGTCTCTCCGTGCGGGTGAAACTTGCCGATGACGTCACCGACGACGCGGGCGCATTTCTTGAACCCGCCCTCGGGGTCCAGCTTCAATTCCCGCATGGCGTACAACAGACGGCGATGAACCGGTTTCAGGCCGTCGCGCACATCGGGAAGGGAACGCGACACGATGGTCGACATCGCATAGGCCAGATACCGTTCCCCCAATGCTTCCGTCAGCGGGGTTTCGCGGATATGGCCGACTGTGCCTGGTTCGCTCATGAGCTCGAAGAGTTGGGAGGGGGAAAGAATCCAATATATGGTAGCTTCTCAGGCCACCCCGTCAATGACTAGTTTTCCAGGTTTGCGGGATCGGCACCGAAACGGCTGGCCAGACGCAGCCGCGCGGCAGGCAGGCCCGCGCCCCCGCCGGTCAATCCGTGCCGTTCCAGAAAAAACCCCGTCAACCGCAGCCCGTCGCGGATTTCGTCCTTGTCCCCTTCCCGTCCCGCCACCAGAAAGCCCGGCAGCGGCAGCAGCCGGTCACGGTACGGCTCGCCGGCCGACAAGGACACCGCCCGACCGCTTTTGGGGCTGACGAAGGCAAGATTATCGTTGGCGCCGGTGGCGGCGCAGGACCCGAGATCCAGCCCGTAACCGAGATCGCGGAGCAGCGCCAGTTCCCAATGAACATAAATGCTTGGCCATGCTTCGGCTTCCAAACCGGACAGCAACGCGGTCAGCGATTCGAAGGTGGCGCCGTGGGCTTGGCGTTCCGGCAAAACCGCCTCGCACAAGGCGCAAGCGGCGGCCAAAGCGTCCAACCGCCCGGCATCGGCCATCACCCGCGCCGCATGGGCATCGACCAGTTCGCAGCGCAAGGCCCCCAGATGCTCCGCCAGCCGCGCCCGCCACCATGCCGCCACCCGGTTACCGGGAAGAAGAACGCCGCGCCCGTTTTTGCCATAGGCGCCACGCACCAGCCCCCGATAGCGTCCATGAGCGCGGGTCAACAGGCTGACGATGGCGGACGATTCGCCATGCCGGCCGAGTCCGAGAACGATGGCCTCGTCCCGCCACTCAACCATGGTCAGAGACGACCCAGAACGAACAGGCCGGTTCCCACCAACACCGAAACCAGCCCCGCCGCCGTCACCGCCAGCGACCAGACCGAGATCGAGGGGGCGTCGTCGAAAGCGCTTTCCGTCCAGGCGCCGCGCCGGACCCGGACCAACAGCACGACCACCACCGCCACCAAACCCGCCCAGACGAGCCCCAACCCGATGACGGTTTCGCTCATGACGGATGCCTTCACACGTCGAAATCGAGCCCGACGCCACTGTAATAGCCGCGGCGGTCCGGCCAGTCTTCCTTCACCTTGGCGTGAAGGAACAGGTGGACGCGGCGTTCCAGCAACGCCTCCAATTCCTCGCGGGCGGCGGCGCCGATGGTCTTGATCCGTTGACCGCCCTTGCCGATGACGATGGCCTTTTGGCTTTCCCGTTGGACATAGATCACCTGATCGATGCGCACGGACCCATCCTCGCGCTCTTCCCAGGATTCGGTTTCCACCGCAGCCGCATAGGGAAGTTCCTTCTGAAGCTGGATGAACAGTTTCTCCCGGGTGATTTCCGCCGCCAGCAGACGCTGCGGCAAATCCGAAACCTGATCTTCGGGAAACAGCCATGGACCCTCGGGAAGCGCCTCGGCCACCGCCGCCGCCAAAGCCGCGACGCCGTCACCGCTCAGCGCGGAAACCATGAAGGTGGCGGTGAACAGTCCCTCCGCATTCATTTCGGCCACCAAGGCCAGCAAACGCTCCTTGCGGACGATATCGACCTTGTTGAGCACCAGCACCGCCTGACGCCCCGCATCCTTGAGACGCTGAACGATGGCCCGGCTGTCGTCGTCATAGCCGCGGGCGGCGTCGATCAGCAGACAGACCACGTCGGCGTCGGCGGCGCCATCCCAGGCGGCGGCCACCATCGCCCGGTCAAGCCGCCGTTTCGGGCTGAATATGCCGGGCGTATCCACCAAAATGACCTGGGTCTGGTCCAGCATGACGATGCCGAGAACGCGGAACCGGGTCGTTTGCACTTTTGGCGAAACGATGGAAACCTTGGTCCCGACCAGTTGGTTGACCAAGGTGGATTTGCCTGCATTGGGGGCACCAACCACCGCCACATAGCCGCATTTCGTCGGCTTTTCACTCACTTTGTCACCTTCTCCAACAGCAATGCCGCCGCGGTTTGCTCCGCCGCCCGCTTCGACGGGCCATCGGCGATGGCGGCTTCATGTTCAGCGACCGAAACGGAAACCTTGAATACGGGATCATGGGGCGGTCCCTCCACCCCCAACGTGGTGTAGACGGGCAAGGGTTTCCCCAACCCTTGCGCCCATTCCTGCAAGGCCGTCTTGGCGTCCTTGGGCGGCGCCGCCGCCTCTTCCATCAAGGGGCGCCAATATCGGCGCACAAAAGATGCCGCCACATCGAATCCCCCGTCGGCGAACAACGCTCCGATCACGGCCTCGCAAGCATCGGCCAGAAGGGCCGGATTGGCGCGTCCACCGGCCTCCTCTTCGCCTTTCGACAGGGCGATGGCCGGCCCCAGGCCGATGGAAGTCGCCACCCGCGCCAGCGTTTCGCGCCGCACCAAGGCGGCGTGGCGCCGGGCCAAGGCGCCTTCGGCCTCATCGGGGAAGGAGATGAACACCATTTCGGCCACCACCAGTCCCAAAACCCGGTCGCCAAGAAATTCAAGACGTTCATAAGGCGTCACCCGACGCGTCACCCGGCGCTGAGAAACGGACGGGTGGGTCAAGGCTTGGGTCAAAAGGTCCGGCTGGGCGAAATCATGGCCCAGCCGCGCTTTCAATTCGGCGATCCCAGCTTGCATCGACTTACTCGATCCGTTCGAACAGCCGGTCATAACGTATGGCCCACGGCCACTTCCACGGTTCCCACAAAGATGCGGTTCCGTTCGTTGAAAAGAAAATCACGTCCGCCTTTCCGATCAGATTTTCCGCAGGAACGTATCCAACAACATTAAGATATCTGGAATCCTCAGAATTGTCTCTATTGTCACCCATCATGAAATAATGTCCGGGCGGAACAACATAAACCTGCGTATTATCCTCAGGCCCGTCATCACCATAATATCCAAGTATTTTGTTCTTAACGCCATTCGGAAGTGTTTCGATATATTGCGGCTCGCGAATGATATCGCCTCTGGCATCATGCCCTACGAAATCGGCAATTCGCCGCCGTTTCACCGGCTTGCCGTTGATGTAGAGGATACCATGGATCACCTGGATGCGATCACCGGGCAAACCGACAACGCGCTTGATATAATCGATGCGATTTTGAGGCGGTTTCTTGAAGACCACAACGTCACCGCGTCTGGGGGGATGCCAGAAGATCCGCCCATCGGGCAACCCGGCACTAAATGGCAGGGAATATTTTGAATATCCATATGAAAATTTTGACACAAAAAGATAATCGCCAACGAGAAGAGTTGGCATCATCGAGCCAGATGGTATGTTAAACGGCTCATATAAAAATGTTCTCACAAACACAGCGATTAATATTGCGTAAATTATTGTTTTTGCGGTTTCACGTTTTCCGTCAGAATACCCCCGCGCCATCCATCTTTCTTTCAATATTTTTAATCTGCGCCTTGACTGCACGGGACATCAACGGAAATCCCGACCGTGCGTGATCTAAGCCCTCGGGAGACGGGGCTGTCAAGGCCGACAGCCCGCCATATCCGGGATTACAGCGCCGCCAACCGAGCCTCGCTCATCAAGGCGCGCATCCGGTGAATGGACGCCTCAAGACCGACGAAAATCGCCTCCCCCACCAGAAAATGGCCGATATTGAGTTCGGCAATGGTGGGGATGGCGGCAACCGGACCGACCGTATCATAAGTAAGGCCATGGCCGGCATGGCACTCCAGACCGATCGCCGCGGCATGACGGGCCGCGGCGACAAGGCGGGCCAATTCACGCGCGCGCCGCTCTCCCACGGCGTCGCAATAGGCGCCGGTATGCAATTCGACCACCGGCGCCCCCAGGGCTTTGGCGGCGTCGAGTTGACGGGCATCCGGCTCGACGAACAGCGACACCCGCACGCCCGCATCGGACAATTGCCCGACCAGGGGGGTCAGATGGGCGCGCTGGGCAACGGCGTCCAGTCCACCTTCGG
The DNA here is from genome assembly GCA_021848545.1 of Pseudomonadota bacterium. Classification (GTDB taxonomy): domain Bacteria; phylum Pseudomonadota; class Alphaproteobacteria; order Rhodospirillales; family Magnetospirillaceae; genus JAJZUL01. Next base: position 42,326 of record JAJZUL010000014.1, on the reverse strand, counting down.
TGGTCCGCTCCTCGCGGCGCTCGGGAACGATACAGGCGGCATGGGGGCGGTGGCGCAAGGCGATCGCCGTCATCTCCGCTGTCGCCGCCATCTCGAGATTGAGAGGCAGGGGGATCTCAGCCGACAGCCGATCGATGTCACGGTCGGAAATATGACGGCGATCCTCCCGCAAATGAGCGGTAATGCCGTCGGCCCCGGCGGCGGCGGCAAGGCGGGCGGCCCGGACCGGATCGGGGTCGGTCCCGCCACGGGCATTGCGGATGGTGGCGACGTGGTCGATGTTCACGCCAAGGCGGAGCGTCGTGGTCATAAGCTCAGTTCCTAGCCCTTTCCACCGAGTTGATCGCCGGCGTCGCGCGTAACGCCGCGATGATATTAGTAAGGTGCTTCACGTCCCGCACCTCGATATCGATGATCAGCTCGAAAAATTCGACCGTCCGGTTGGTGATCTTGAGATTGGTGATGTTGCCCATGTTTTTGGCGATCACCGTGGTCACCGACCCCAAAGTCCCCGGCTCGTTGGCCACCACCAGGTCGATACGGCCGGTATGGGCGTTTCCTTCGCTCTCATCCCACGACACGTCGAGCCAGCGTTCGGGCGTATCGGCATATTTTTCGAGATTTTCGCAATCGATGGTGTGAATGGTGACGCCCCGACCGGTAGTGACGATCCCGACGATCCGGTCGCCCGGAAGCGGATGGCAGCACCCGGCATAATGCATGGCCATACCGGGGATCAGGCCGCGTATGGGGACGGCGTTACTCGAATGCTCACGACGCTCCGATGCCGGCCGGGATTTGCGGCCGATCGGTACGATATTGTCGGCGGCGCGCTGTTGGGCCTTGAGTTCGGGATAGACCGTGACCACCACTTCGCGCGCGGTCAGGGTCCCCTCGCCCACCATGGCCGTCAGGTCGTCGGATGACGCCGCCTTGAAAATCTTCAGAACGCCGTCCAGCGCCTTGTCGGTGAAATCATACCCTTCCGCCCGAAAGGCGCGGGTCAGGATGGCGCGCCCCAAATCCACATATTGGGCGCGTTGCTGGGTTCGGATGAAACGCCGTATGCGCGCCCGGGCCTTGCCGGTGACGACGAACCGCTCCCAGGTCGGGCTGGGCGTCTGCGCCTTGGAGGTGATGATTTCGACCTGATCGCCATTCCCCAGCCGACTGCGCAGCGGCATGATGCGGCCGTTGATCTTGGCACCGACGCAGGTATCGCCAACCACCGAGTGGACCGCATAGGCGAAATCGACCGGCGTCGCGCCCCGCGGCAAGGCGATCAGATCGCCTTTGGGCGTGAAGCAGAAAACCTGGTCCTGGAACATCTCCAGCTTGGTATGTTCCAGAAACTCCTCAGGGTTGGAAGCATGCTCCAGGATGTCGAGCAGTTCCCGCACCCAACGATATTGCCGCCCGTCGGTGGAAAGCGCGACCGCACCGCCGTCGGTTTTATAATGCCAGTGCGCGGCGACGCCCAGTTCCGCCACCTCATGCATTTCCCGGCTGCGGATCTGCACTTCGATGCGATGGCGCTCGGGACCGAACACGCCGGTATGAAGGCTGCGATAGCCGTTGGGCTTGGGCGTCGAGATGTAATCCTTGAACCGGTCGGGAACCATCGGATATTTCGAATGGATGGTCCCCAGGGCGCGATAGCAATCCTCGACCGAATCCACAACGACCCGAAACGCCATGATGTCGGATAATTGCTCAAATCCGACATTCTTCTTGCGCATCTTGAGCCAGATGCTGAAGGGCGTTTTTTCCCGCCCCGACAAAGTTGCCGCAATCCCCGCATCGGCCAGAGTCCGGTTCAACTCGTCCGTGATGCGACCGATCAGATCGCCCCCTTGTTCACGCAAAAAATCGAGACGGGCGATGATCGAGGCGCGCGCTTCGGCGTGCAACTCGCCGAAAGCCAGATCCTCCAGTTCCGCCTTGATCTCCTGCATGCCGATGCGTTCCGCCAGCGGCGCGTAGATATCCATGGTTTCCATGGCGATACGCCGCCGTTTGTCGGCACTTTGGATGTAATGCAGGGTCCGCATGTTGTGAACCCGGTCCGCCAGCTTGACCAACAGAACCCGAATATCCTCACTCAAGGCCAGGACCAGCTTGCGCAGGTTTTCCGCCTGCTTGGCGTGGTCCGATTGCATCTCGATGCGGCTGAGCTTGGTCACCCCGTCCACCAAACGGCCGATCTCGGTCCCGAACAGGCGATCGATGTCCTCCTGGGTGGCGGGCGTGTCTTCGATGGTGTCGTGCAGAAGCGCGGTGATGATCGACGCGCTGTCCAGCCGGTACTTGGTCAACAGACCGGCGACTTCTATGGGATGGGAAAAATAAGGATCGCCGGAGGCCCGCTTTTGCGAACCATGCATCTTCATGGCGAAGACATAGGCGCGGTTGATGGCGGCCTCATCGGCCCCGGGATCGTAGGCTTTGACCCGTTCGACCAGTTCGAACTGCCGCATCATGGTCCAGGCGCCCTCCCCTGCCCGGCTATCCACGCCTGGGCCAAGGCGATACGAAACGGGTCGAAGCGAAAGACGCTACGCGGATGAACATCGGGCGCGCGGCCCGACGAGCGCCGGCGGTATAAGGACGAAATCCGCCCTTATTCCTCACCGTCATTCATAAGATCGCCGCCTTCATTGTCGAAATCGACGCCGTCTTCCGTCACGGTCATGCCTTCGCCGATCGCCTCTTCGCTGCCGGCGATGGAATCGAACGCGATATCGCGTTCGGGCATGAACGCCTCCATTTCGTCCTCTTCCGGCTCGTCCATCTCGACGTGCTTCTGAAGACCCTGCACCAAGGCGTTCTGGAGAACGTCCAACGACACCGTGTCCTCGGCGATCTCGCGCAGCGCCACCACCGGATTTTTGTCGTTGTCGCGATCAAGCGTCAACGGAACGCCGGACGAGACATCCCGCGCCCTCTGTGCCGCGATCAGCACCAATTCAAAGCGGTTGGGAACACGAAGAATACAATCTTCAACCGTAACCCGCGCCATCGTCACCTCTCGCACTCATGGGACGCCCGACCGGCGGCTCCGCCACCGATCAGGCCATCGCCGTCACATCCAATCATCGGAAACCGGCATGCACCGCACCGTCCACCGTATGAGGTATATATTGGTCCGGCGCCGCGAAAGCAAGCATACCCCGGTTGCGATCGCGCGACTCGGCGGAAAGACCCGCCGAAATGCGCACAAAATGTCGCGGCTTTTCCTTGCGGCAGGGGCACGACGCGAATACCTTATGCCCAGCCAACGATGCCCCCGTACCCACCCCGAATTCACTCGGCGCGACAAGTTTCCCAATCTGCCATAAACGGGGATTTTTCATCGTCATGACAAACACACAGAGATTCAGCCCATGTATTTTTACCCTGCGGAACGCATCGGTCTTTTCATTGATGGATCAAATCTTTACGCAGCAGCCCGCTCCCTAGGATTTGATATTGATTACAAGAAATTGCTCGACCATTTTGCTGAAAACGGGCGTCTTATTCGGGCATTTTATTATACGGCATTGATCGAAGATCAGGAATACAGCCCGATCCGGCCTTTGGTCGATTGGCTGGATTATAATGGCTACACGATGGTCACCAAGCCCACAAAAGAGTTCACCGACGCCATGGGGCGGCGGAAAATCAAGGGCAACATGGATATCGAGCTGGCCATCGACGTCATGGAAATGGCCCAGCACCTTGATCATGTGGTGCTGTTTTCCGGGGACGGCGATTTCCGGCGCCTGGTCGAAGCGGTGCAGCGCAAGGGGGTCCGGGTATCGGTGGTCAGCACGGTGCGTTCTCAGCCGCCCATGGTCGCCGACGAATTGCGGCGACAGGCCGACATCTTCATCGAACTCCAGGATCTCGGTCCCAAGATCGCCCGCTCCTCCATTCACCGCGAAACCTACAACAATCACATGTCCGATCGCGACGAATTGTGATCCCGTCCAGCCGACGATGTCCGCTGTTTCGCACCCCGATCTGGAACCGTCTCCCGATTGCCGGCTGTGTCCACGGCTGACCGCCTTTCGCGCCGCCAATCGGCAGGCCCATCCCGACTGGCATAACGGCCCGGTTCCATCCTTCGGGCCGCTCGACGCCCCCATCCTGGTCATCGGCCTGGCGCCGGGCCTGCGGGGCGCCAACCGGACCGGGCGGCCTTTCACCGGCGATTACGCCGGCGACCTTCTTTATTCGACTTTGGCGGCGTTGGGTCTGAGCGAAGGGCGCTATGACGCGCGCCCGGATGACGGGCTGATTCTGCGACATGTGCGCATCACCAATGCCGCCCGCTGTGTGCCCCCGGAAAACAAGCCGCTACCGGCGGAATTCAGCGCCTGCCGTCCTTATCTCGCCCGGGAAATGGCGGCGATGCCCAATCTTGCGGCCCTGTTCGCCATCGGGCGGGCGGCTCACGAGGCCGCTTTGACCGCCCTGAATGTCAAAAAATCGGCCTTCCCCTTCGCCCATGGCGCCCTTCATCACCCAACCGACCGATTGATCCTGGCCGACAGCTATCACTGCTCGCGCTACAACACCAACACCGGCCGTCTTACAGAATCCATGTTCCATTCCGCTCTCGCCGGCCTGTTGAATACTTTGGGGATGGCGACACAACCTTGAATTTCAACCATATGACGATAAAACCCCCACTTATTGGATAATCGTCATTTTTCATTTGCATCATATACATCACCTCGCATAGCGTTCCGGACTCAATAGCTGGGGCAACCGGCACAAAATATGGAGCTTTTATAAACCACGGAGGATAGATGATGTTGACGCGGGTCGACTGGTCGAACGATCTCAAGGTTGGCGTTCCACTTCTCGATGCAGAACATCTTGGACTTGTAGAATTGTTCAACGATTTCATCGCGTCCGCCCTGTCCGACACCGATGGCCTCCATCTCGGCACTCACTTCAAGGATGTGGTGTCGGCCGTCCGCGACCACTTCGCCAGCGAAGAAAACATGCTGGATCGGCATAATTACCCGAGATTCGCCGCGCACAAGGCTCATCACCACCGCCTGCTGGCCCAGGCCGAGACCCTTCAGGCGGATTGGCAGAGCGCGGCACCGACCATGGGCGGCCGCGACTCCCTCTTGGCTCGGACCATCGACTATTTCACCGATCGCCTGCTTCACCATATTCGGGAAGCGGATCGCCCCTATCGGCCATTTCTGATGCGTCTCGCCTGATCTGCTGATGGCTCCGATTCAATAACGATTCAGGCATGGAGGCCTCAGGCTCCGGCCAGTCGGGCCAGGGCGTCGGTAAGCTTGTCACGCGTCGCCGCCCAATCGTCACGGCGCGTCCGCTGCTCCTCGACCACCTCGGGCGGCGCCTTGGCAATGAAATCGGCATTGGCGAGCTTGCGATCCACCTTGGCCATATCGCTTTCCAGGCGGGAGATCTCCTTGGTCAGACGCGCCCGCTCCTGATCCACATCGATCACGCCGGCCAGAGGCAGAACGAAGGTCGCCTCATCGACGACGATCTGGGCGGCGTCGTGTGAAAAGGCCCCGGCGATGGCCTCGGCTCCCGCTTCCACCTGAAACGAGGACAGCCGGGCCAGACGACGAATGATGTCGCCATGAAGATCGGCCCACTCTCGCTTCTGGGTCCCGAGACCACTGACAAGCGCGTCGATTTGCGCCGCCGGCGGCACATTCATTTCCGAACGCACGCCCCGGATCGCGGTGATCACCCGGACCACCCAATCCATTTCCTCCTGAGCGCCGGGATCGTCGAGCCCGTCCAGCCGTGGCCATGGACGCAACATCAGAAATTCCCGCCCATCGCCCATCTTCTCCCATAGCTCTTCGGTGATGAAGGGCATGAGGGGGTGCAACAGATGCAAAATGACATCGAGAACCCAGGCGGCGGTGGCCCGGGTTTCGTCGCCGGCCTGGCTATCGCTGCCCTGAAAAATCGGCTTGGCGAATTCCAAATACCAGTCGCAGAAACTGCCCCAGACGAAGTGATAGGCTATGCTCGCGGCGCTGTCGAACCGGTACGCCTCCAACGCTTCGGCCATTCCGGCCGCGGTCGCCGCCGCCTTGGCGACGATCCAGCGATTGACCGTTTGGCGAACGGCGCCGGGGTCGAAGCCGGCGACCGGCCGACACCCGTTCATTTGGCAGAACCGCGCTGCATTCCACAGCTTGGTAGCGAAATTGCGATACCCCTCGACCCGGCTTTCCGCCAGCTTCACATCCCGTCCCGGCGCCGCCAGCGCCGCCAATGTGAATCTCAGGGCGTCGCAGCCATAGCGGTCGATCATATCCAGGGGATCGACGATATTCCCCTTCGATTTCGACATTTTCTGGCCGCGCTCGTCACGGACCAGGGCATGGATGTAGATATCGCGGAACGGCACGTCCCCCATGAAATGGAGCCCCATCATCATCATCCGGGCGACCCAGAAAAAGATGATGTCGAAGCCGGTGACCAGCACATCCGTCGGATAGTAGCGGTCAAGTTCGGGGGTCTTGTCCGGCCAACCCAGGGTAGAGAACGGCCACAAGGCTGATGAAAACCAAGTATCGAGGACATCCCCGTCACGGGTCAGAACCGTATCCGCGCCGTAATGGGTCCGCGCCGCGGCCAAAGCGGCCTCTTCGGTCAATTCCACGAAAATGGTGCCATCGGGACCATACCAGGCCGGCACCTGATGCCCCCACCAGATCTGCCGCGAAACGCACCAGGGCTGAATGTTACGCATCCATTCGTAATAGGTGTTTTCCCATTGTTTGGGCACGAAGCGGGTCCGGCCCGATTCCACCGCGGCCACCGCCGGCTTGGCCAAGGTCGCGGCATCGACGAACCATTGATCGGTCAACCACGGCTCGATCACCACCCCCGACCGGTCGCCATAGGGGACCATGTGGAGATGGGGTTCGATCCGCTCCAGCAGCCCCAGCGCCTCGAAGGTTTCCACCACCTTGCGCCGGGCGTCGTAGCGATCCAGACCGCGATAGGCGTCCGGCGCATCCTCGATCACCCGGGCATCGCGATCGAAGATGTTGATCAACGGCAGATCGTGGCGCTGTCCCACGGCGAAATCGTTGAAATCATGGGCCGGGGTGATCTTGACCGCGCCGCTGCCCTTGGTCGGATCGGAATACTCGTCGGCGACAATGGGAATCAGGCGGTCGACGATGGGCAGGCGCACGTTGCGCCCGACCAGATGGCGATAGCGCTCGTCCTCGGGGTGAACGGCCACGGCGGCATCACCCAGCATGGTTTCGGGACGGGTGGTGGCGACGATAATGAACTCTCCGTCCGCGCCATCGATCGGATAGCGCAGATGCCACATATGACCCTGCACTTCGCGCTGCTCGACTTCGAGGTCGGAAATGGCGGTATGCAGCTTGGGATCCCAATTGACCAGCCGCTTGTCCCGATAGATCAACCCCTGTTTGTACAAAGTGACGAACACGGTCCGCACCGCGTCCGACAGGCCGGAATCCATGGTGAAGCGTTCGCGAGTCCAATCCGGCGACGCGCCCAGACGCCGCAACTGGCGGGTAATGGTCCCACCCGATTCCGCCTTCCACTCCCAGACGCGCCGAATGAAATCGTCGCGACCAAGATCGTGACGTGTCCGCCCATCGGCTTCCAATTGCCTTTCCACCACCATCTGGGTGGCGATCCCCGCGTGATCGGTTCCGGGTTGCCAAAGCACGTCGCGGCCGGCCATGCGGAAATAGCGAACAAGAGCGTCCTGCAGGGTAAAGGTCAGGGCGTGCCCCATATGCAAGCTGCCCGTGACGTTGGGCGGCGGCATCATGATGGTGTAGGGGGCCTTGTCCGAATCGGACCTCGGCGCGAACGCGCCGGCCTTTTCCCATTGCTCGTAATGCCGCGCCTCGACCTCTGCGGGGAGGTAGGTCTTCTCAAGCATGCCTGCGTTCCAATCGCTATCTGAAAATCATTGGGGCGGCCCTCCGGCCGCCCCTCTCATCACCCAAAGATGTCTTCCGGCCGATCAATATGTTTCGGCGCGATTTACCATCTTTTCGATTTCTTTCTTGACGATGCGCTCGATCATGTACGGAAGGTTCTGATCCAGCCAATCCTTCAGAATGGGCTTCAGAATCTCGCGAACCAGTTCTTCAAGGGTGATTCCGCCATTGCCCAGTGCGACGGCACGCTCGCGGGCGACGGCCTGCGCCAGGGCGGACAGAGCGGATGCCGACCGATCCGCGGCGTGGGGCGAAAGCAGGCTCTCATCATCGTCATCGAATGAGGGCGACGGAGACGAAGGCGGCGCCACCCGCACGGCCGGCGCGTCGTCGAACTCCGCCCCGAAATCGTCCATGTCGAAAGCGGGTTTGCTGTCCGCCTCTTCCGCCTGATCGAGAACCATGTCGTCGGTCAGTTCCAGCACGTCCTCGTCTTCCGATTCCGCCATCACGGGCTCGGAGACCGGTGCCGGTTCGGGCTCATCCGCTATATCCGGCATGGAGAACGCGACCGGCCCCTCAGGCTCGGGTTCAGGCGCGGGGGCCGGCGGTTCCGGTTCAGGCGCGGGCGCGGCCTTCGTCTGCTCCTCCGCCTCGTCTTCCGACAAAATGCGGCGGATCGATGCGAGGATATCCTCCATCGATGGTTCTTGTTGGGCCTTGTCGTCGCTCATGACTCGACTACCGAAAGCTTGCCTGACCGTATTTCCGCCATCATGCCCCAGGATTCATTAAGAATCATTACTTTCCTTCAAACCCCGGCCCGATAAATCGGGAATGGACCGAGGCAACGACACGGGAAGCCATTTTCACTTCTTGTAATAGGCGGCCTTATCCCCCCCGGTGCCGAACCATTTTCCCCGTACTGCATCATAATGTTTACGTGGATCATAGACTTTGACATGAAGTCCCAGCCCCTGGGCGGTCATCTGTCCCATGGCCGACTTGAGTTCAAAGGCCCCAACCAGTACGTCATGCTCCGCGGTCACAAGATTGACGCGGGACGTGAACAATTCCTGTTCGGCGTTCAAGACGTCAAGCACGGTACGCGACCCCACCTTGGCCTCTTCCTCGACGCCGGCCAAGGCCATCTTGTTGGCGGCGACCTGCGCCCGGAAAGCTTTGACCCGGGCGCGAGCCGTCATCAGGGTCTGCCAAGCCTGATCGGCAGTTTGCAAGGTGTCGCGGCGCGACTGATCCGCCTCGATGAGGCGCTGGCCATAGGTGTGCTTGCTGGCCCGAATCTTGGAATAATCGGCGCCCCCCTGATACAGGGGAACGCTGAACTCCACCATGGCCTGCTCGTTACGACTGTTCGAATCGATCGTATATTCGTTGTATTGCCGGTTGTAACTGCCGACCAGGGCGATGGTGGGCAGCAGCGCCCCGACCGCCACGTCGATACCGTGTTTGGCCGCCATCGCCGTCCAGTTGGCCTTGATCACATCGGGATTGTGGGCCAGGGCCAGCGCCTGAACATCACCGATCGAGGCCGGAACCTTGGGCGCGGTCTTGGGCTCCTGCGGCGATTCGGGCGGGCTGCCGATCACGTCACGGAAATGAGCGCGCGAGGATTGCAGATTGCCCTCGGCGGCGATGCGGTCGGCGACCGCGCGCGCCAGACGGGCCTTGGCCTGACTGACGTCGGTTTCGGTCACCTCGCCGACACGGAACCGCTCTCGCGTCGCTTCCAGTTGGCGCTGAAGCACGTGCACGTTGTTGATATTCAGCCGAACGGTCGCCTCGTCGCGCACCACGTCGAGGAAAGCCGTGGCCGCCTTCAGCAGAACGGACTGTTCCGTCGCTTCCAACTGGGCCCGGCCGGCTCGCACCGAGGCCTTGGCCTCCTCGGTGGCGGCAACGGTGCGTCCGCCGCGATACAGCGGTTCGGTAATCGATACGCCGTAATCCCAAGGATTGCGCACCTGATCGTAGCCGTTGGGAAACTGGTTGTAATAGTAGTTCCCGCGTCCGGCATCGGCGTTCAGGGATACGGTGGGGCGCCAATTGGACAGAGCCTGGGGCACGCCTTCGTCGGTTACCCGCAAGGCCGCCCGCGCCGCCAACAGCGTGGGGTTGGTTGTATAAGCCTTGACTAGAACCTGATCCAGGGTTTCGGCGCGCGCCGACGCCACCATCCCCGTCCCTATCAAGGCGGTACCGACCAACACCGAAATCACACGTTTCATCGAACACCTTCCGGTACGAGTCCGAACAGTTCCGTCACGTCGCACCGACACATTATGCCGGTTTGAGCGAAGATCAAGGCGCATGCCCGGCACGGCCGCTCGCGACCGCCGCCCCCTCGTCACAACACGAAATGCGGCTTTTGTTCCATGGTCGGCAACAGGGGGACGGCCGCGTCATGCAGGACCCGCCGTCCGAACGTATCGCCGGAACGCACCACCAGAACCGCCTGCCCGATCCCGCACCTGTCATTCACGACTGCCACCAGTCGGCCGCCATCGGCCATTTGCCGGCAGACCTCCTGCGGGATTTCCGTCACGGCCCCGCAAAAAATCACCACATCGTAAGGCGCCTTGGCCTGATGCCCCGAATCCAGCGGTCCTGAAACCAACTCGACGTTACTGATGCCCAGGTCCTGAAGACTGGCCTGAGCGCGCTTTTGCCATTCCGCGTCGCAATCGATGGAAACGACGAAGCCCGTCAAACGGGCCATCACCGCCGTCACGTAACCGGTGGCGTCGCCAACCACAAGGGCCAGATCGGTGGGACGGACTTCAGCTCCCTGCAACAGCCGCGCCAGGACCAAAGGTTCGACCAGGCCGCGTCCACCGCCCAGATCCAACGTTTCGTCGAGATAGGCGCTACCGCGCAACGCCTTCGGCAAAAAGACGTCGCGGGGCACATCGAGCATGGCGGCCAGGACCGAGGGGTCGCGCACGCCGTTGGTACGGATTTGCCGGTTGACCATGTTCAGACGGGCGATCTGGGTATCCATGCGGGCTAGCGGCTCCTGACATCATATCCCGAATATCCGGGGCCACTTCGCATCCCGCGGGCGCGGCCGGAACCCGGTGGGCACGGCGCCGCCGTCCCCCAAGCTCTTATAGTCGCCACCGACGGCAAAGACAATTGGCGAGGACAATCGTAACTGACCGCCGCCAAAGTGACGATTCCCGGACAAATGTGAAATACTCGCCGCGTTCAGGCTTCCACGGTTTCCATCATGCCCCGCTCCGCTCCCTTTTTGGCCATGGCCCTGGCCTTGGCGACTTTTCCGATCCTATCTTCCTTTCCCGCCCGGGCCGAACCGGACACGACCGGAAAAAACGGTTGGAAGGCGGGCGAAGCCGCCTATTTGCGTGGCGACTGGACCGACGCCTATCGTCTGCTCAAGCCATTGGCCAAGGCCGGCGACGCCCGCGCCGAAACCCGCATCGGCGATTTGCTATGGGCGGGCTATGGCGTCGCCCGCAACCGGCCTGAAGCGATCCGTTGGTATCGGAAGGCCGCCGCCCTTTCGGTTCCCCTGGCTTTGGCCAGACTGGGCGTCTTTCAGATCACCGGCACGGCCATGCCGCGCGATGTCGATGCCGGCATCGGCAAGCTGCGGCGGGCAGCATCTTTGGGCAGCGGTTATGCGGCGGAACAATTGGGCCTGTTGTTCTGGCAGGGCGCGCTGGTGGTGCGCGACCCCGCCCGCGCCATACCGATGCTGCGGCAGGCCGCGGCCAAGAAACGCCCCCTCTCCGAACATCTTCTGGCCACGGCTTACGCCGAAGGCCGGGGCGTGCCCCGCAACCGTTTCGCCGCCGCGGTCTGGGCCATTCGCGCCACGACGGACGCCGGCCCCGCCCAACGACAGGCCTATGCCGTCTTGCGTGACCAGGCTTTGTCCCGATTGCCGGCGGACGATGTCGCCCGCGCCCGTTCCGTCGCGGCCAAGCGCGGCGATCAGGTCGCCGTCGCCTATTCCGCCCCGGTTCCCCCGCCGCCCCTCCTTCCCGCCTCCAGCCGCAAAGTCGTTCTCGCCACGGGCTTTTTCGTCACCGATCATGGCGTGGTGCTGACCGATTTCCACGGAACCAACAATTGCCGCGCCCTTCGTGTCACCCCTTCGGGCGATGCCGCCGCCACCGTCGCGACCATCATCGCTTCGGACCCGGTCAACGACCTTGCCCTTCTCAAGACGTCGCTGACGGACACCCCCGCCGCGCGCTTCCGCAAAGGCCGACCGATCCGTCCCGGCGACGGCGTGGTCGTCCTGGGCTACCCTCTGCCCAACGTTCTGGCGCGCCAAGTCAACGTCACCATCGGCAACATCAGCGCCATGGCCGGCGAACATGGCGACACACGCTACCTGCAGATGACGGCGCCGATTGAAATCGGCGATTCCGGCGGCCCGCTACTTGATATGAACGGGAGCGTCATCGGCGTGGTAGCGCGCAAATTGAACGCCGAGGAAATCCAGAAATTATATGGCGACATGCCTCAGAACGTGAATTTCGCCACCCGCGCCCGCTATGCCCGCCAATTTCTCAGCGAGAACAGCATCACCTATCGCACGGCCCTCTCGAACACGCCCAAATCACCGGCCGATATCGCCGAATCCGTGAGTAAATCGGTGGTATTGGTGGAATGCGACCAGTGAGGACGATCAGGTCGCGCGCGGCAGAGCCCGCCCGTCAGCGCCGTACAGCGTCCGCGCCCGCCGCTCGAAGGAATGAACCATAAGCCTGACCGCTTCGCCGAACAGGCCGCCGATCAGCCGCTGCAGCAGACGCGAGCGGAATTCGAAATCGACGAAGAAATCGACATGGGTTCCCCCATCCCCGGCCGGCAAAAACACCCAATGATTATCCAGGTGATGAAACGGCCCCTCGGTATAGGTCACATCGATGCGCCCGACCGTGCGATCCAGAGAAACCCGGGAGGTGTAGCGTTCCCGCACCATTTTGAATCCGATCACCAGATCGGCCAGAAACACGTCGCCGTCGCGCCGGCGGATGCGCGCGCCGACGCACCAGGGCAGGAAGTCGGGATAACGTTCCACATCGGCGACGAGCTCGAACATTTGCCCTGGCGTATAAGGCAGGTAACGATTCTCGGCATGGGTCGGCATGCGGCACCCCCTATCCCGCCCGCGCGTCGCGCAAGGCGGCGAAATCGCGATCGGCGTGATGGGACGAGCGGGTCAAAGGCGATGCCGTCACCATAAGAAAGCCCTTGGCCCGGGCCATCTGCGCATAATCCGCGAATTCATCGGGGGTCACGAACCGTTCGACCGCGGCATGTTTCAGGGTCGGCTGAAGATATTGGCCGATGGTGATGAAATCCACCCCGGCCGAGCGCATATCGTCCATGACCTGCGCCACTTCCTGGCGCGATTCGCCCAGCCCCACCATGATCCCGGACTTGGTGAAAAGCGGCGCCACCTCCTTGGCCTTCTGCAACAGACGCAAGGATTCGAAATAGCGGGCACCGGGACGAATGGGTCCATACAGCCGGGGCACCGTTTCCAGATTATGATTGAACACGTCGGGACGGGCCTCGGCCACGCGCTCCACGGCGCCGGCCTTGTCGCGAAAATCGGGAGTGAGCACTTCCACCGAGCACCCCAGATCCAAGGCCCGGATCTGTTCGATACAGGCGACGAACTGGCCGGCCCCCCCATCGGCAAGATCGTCGCGATCCACCGACGTCACCACCACATGCTTCAGCCCCATATCCCGCACGCTTTCAGCCACCCGCATCGGCTCGGCCGGATCGACCGCCAGCGGGCGGCCGGTCTTGACGTTGCAGAACGCGCAGGCCCGGGTACAGACATCGCCCAGGATCATGAAGGTCGCATGCCGCTGCACCCAACATTCGCCCATGTTGGGACAGGCCGCTTCCTCGCAAACCGTATGCAGATTCTTGTCGCGCATCATCCGGCGCAGATCGGCGACTTCCGCCGAAGTCGGCGCCTTGACCCGAATCCAGTCCGGTTTGCGCGGCGACGGATTGTCGGCCCGGCGTATTTTTTCGGGATGACGCGGTGGCGCTGTGGTGATGGGATCGGACATGGTTCGGATATCGGCTACCGGGACGACCGGGTCAAGACCTTCCTTACGGCACGGCCGCCTCAGAAATGAATCACCCGGCCATAAGCGTCGAGAACCGCCTCATGCATCATTTCGCTCAAGGTCGGATGCGGGAAAACGGTGTGCATCAGCTCGGCTTCGGTCGTTTCCAGGGTTTGCGCCACCGCATACCCCTGAATCATCTCGGTCACCTCCGCCCCGACCATATGGGCCCCCAGCAGGGCGCCGCTTTTGGCATCGAACACGGTCTTGACCAATCCCTCGGTCTCGCCCAGGGCAATGGCCTTGCCGTTGCCGATAAAGGGGAAGCGGCCCACCCGCACCTCGTATCCCTTGTCCTTGGCGGCCTTTTCCGTCAGGCCGACGCTGGCCACCTGGGGATGGCTGTAGGTGCAGCCCGGAATACGACCCGCATCCAGGGGATGGACGTCGTCCAGGCCGGCGATCTTCTCCACGCAGATCACCCCTTCATGACTGGCCTTGTGCGCCAGCCACGGTGGTCCGGCAAGATCGCCGATGGCATAAACACCCGGCGCGCCGGTCCGGCACCATTGATCGACCACCACGTGGGTGCGCTCGACCATCACGCCGCTGCCTTCCAGGCCGATATCCTCGACATTACCGACGATCCCCACCGCCGAAATGACCCGGTCGGCCGTGATCTCGTGACGCTTCCCTCCGGCCTCGATGGTGGCGGTGACCGAATCGGTTCCCTTGACCATCCCTTCGATCTTGGCCGAAGTGATGATTTTCATCCCTTGTTTTTCGAATGATTTCCGGGCAATGGAGGATATTTCCTCATCTTCCACGGGAAGAATGCGGTCCATCACCTCGACCACGGTCACATCAGACCCCAGTGCATTGAAAAAACTGGCGAATTCAATGCCGATCGCCCCGGACCCGACCACCAGCAGGCGCTTGGGCGCCGTATCGGGAACCAGGGCTTCCCGATAGGTCCAGATCAGTTTTCCGTCCGGTTCCAGGCCCGGCAGGACCCGAGCCCTGGCCCCCGTCGCCAGAATGATATGGGGCGCGCTGACGACCGTCTTGTCGCCCACGGCCACCTTGCCGGCCCCGGCCAGACGTCCATGGCCTTCGAACACGGTCACCTTGTTCTTTTTGAGCAGATGCTTGACCCCGGCCTGAAGCTGTCCGGCCACCGCCCGCGAACGGGCGACCACCTTGGCGAGGTCGAAACCGACCGTACCGGCGCTGAGCCCGTAGGATTCGGCATGTTTCATGGTCCGCAGAACGTCGGCGGAGCGCAGCAGCGCCTTGGTGGGAATGCACCCCCAATTAAGACAGATGCCGCCCAGATGCTCCCGTTCGACGACGGCGACCCGCATGCCCAATTGCGCCCCGCGGATGGCGGTCACATACCCGCCGGGCCCCCCCCCGACCACCACCAGATCGAATTTGTCCTCGGCCATGCCGTCCCTCCAGACCTAATTTGCTTCCCGCGCCGCTTATGTCCCGGTCGCCCTTACAGGAGCATCGACAGCGGGTCCTCGATCAGGGACTTGAACGCGGCCAGGAACTGGGCGCCGACGGCGCCGTCCACCACCCGATGATCCACCGACAGGGTACAGGTCATCACCGTCGCCACCGCCAGGGCGCCATCCTTGACCACCGGCCGCTGGGTGGCGGCGCCGACCGCCAGGATACAGCCCTGCGGCGGGTTGATGATGGCGGCGAATTCGCGAATGCCGTACATGCCGAGATTGGAGATGCTGAAACCGCCGCCCTGATACTCCTCGGGACGCAGCTTGCCTTCGCGGGCGCGGCCGGCCATCTCCTTCATCTGATTGGAAATTTCGGCCAGCCCCTTGCGATCGGCCTGATGGAGAATCGGGGTGATCAACCCGCCCGGCGTCGCCACGGCGACAGAGATGTCGATATCGGTATAGCGGCGGATCGCCTCTTCGCCCCAGGCGGCATTGGCGTCCGGCACCTTGCGCAGGGCCAGGGCCACGGCGCGGATGACGAAATCGTTCACCGACAGTTTGAACGCGTCGGACCGGGCGTTGAGATCGCTCCGGATCTTGAGCAGGGAATCCACTTCGCAATCGATGGTCAGGTAGAAATGCGGCACCGTCTGCTTGGCCTCGGTCAGGCGGCGGGCGATAACCTTGCGCATCGACGAATTGGGAATCTCCTCATAGGCCGGCTCGAACGGCGACGGAGCGGCGGCCATGATTGCGGCCGCGGGCGCCGAAGCGGCCGGCGCGGCGACGCGCGCGGCTTCGACATCGGCCTTGACCACGCGGCCATGGGGACCGCTGCCTTTGACCGTCTCCAACGCCACGCCGGTCTCGGCCGCCAGGCGCCGGGCCAGGGGGCTGGCGAAAACGCGACCCGAGGTATGCGTGGGAGCCGGCGCGGGCGTGGGGGCCGGCGCGGGCGAAGCGGCGACAGGAGCTGCCGGCGCCGATTTGGGCGATGGTGCCGGCGCGGACGTGACGGGATGGTCCAGGGCGGAGGAGTCCTCGCCCTCTTCCAGCAACAGGGCGATCGGCTGGTTCACCTTGACCCCGGCGGTTCCGCCGGGCACGAGGATGCGGCCGAGGATTCCCTCGTCCACCGCCTCGAATTCCATGGTCGCCTTGTCGGTCTCGATCTCGGCGATGGCGTCGCCCGATTTGACCGTGTCGCCTTCGCTTTTGAGCCAGCGGGTCAGTGTGCCGTCGCTCATGGTGGGCGACAAGGCGGGCATCAAAATCTCGATGGGCATGCGTCGCGTCCCTCTATTTGCGATAGCAGACCTGGCGTGCCGCCTCGGCCACCTTGTCGGCCTGCGGCAGACACAGTCGTTCGAGATTGGCGGCATAGGGCATGGGCACGTCGACGCCGCAGACCCGCGCCACCGGAGCGTCGAGCCAGTCGAAGGCGTGTTCCATCATCACCGCGGCGATTTCCGAACCGATGCCGGCATAGGGCCAGCCTTCCTCGACGCTGACGATGCGATTGGTCTTCTTCACCGAGGCGACGATGGTGTCGATATCCAGCGGACGCAGGGTGCGCAGATTGATCACCTCGGCCTCGATCCCTTCGGCGGCCAGCATGTCGGCCGCTTCCAGCGCCACCTGGACCATACGCGAATAGGCCACCAGGGTGACCGATCCACCCGGCCGCTCGATGCGGGCGCGGCCGATGGGAACGATGAATTCGGGATCGACGGGCACGTCGAAACTTTGCCCGTACAGCAGCTCGTTCTCCAGGAACACCACCGGGTTGGGATCGCGGATCGCCGCTTTCAGCAAGCCCTTGGAATCGGCCCCGGAATAGGGCGCCAGCACCTTGATGCCCGGCACATGGGCGAACCAGGAGGCGTAATCTTGACTGTGCTGGGCGGCCACCCGGGCGGCGGCGCCGTTGGGACCGCGAAACACGATCGGGCAGGATTGCTGGCCGCCCGACATGTACAGGGTCTTGGCGGCGGAATTGATGATCTGATCCATGGCCTGCATGGAAAAATTCATGGTCATGAATTCGACGATCGGCCGCAATCCCGAAAAGGCCGCGCCCACCGCCAGACCGGCGAACCCCATTTCCGTGATCGGCGTATCGATCACCCGCTTAGGCCCGAACTCCTCAAGCAGCCCCTGGCTGACCTTATAGGCGCCCTGATACTGGGCCACTTCCTCGCCCAGCAGGAACACGTTCGCGTCCCGGCGCATTTCCTCGGCCATGGCGTCGCGCAATGCCTCGCGCACGGTCATATGGGCGGTCTCGCCGGTATAGTCGGGCTCCGCCCTGATCGCCGCCGCCGCCGGGGCCGCGGGCACCGTCGAAGGCGCCGCGGCAGCGGAAACGACAGCGGCGGGCGGCGGGGCCGCAGGCGCGGCCTTCGGCAGGATCGCCGCCGACGCGTCCTCGCCCTCTTCCAGCAAAACGGCGATGGGGGTGTTCACCGCCACCCCTTCGGTACCGCCGGCCACCAGAATCCTGCCCAGATGGCCTTCGTCCACCGCCTCGAATTCCATGGTCGCCTTGTCGGTTTCGATCTCGGCCAGAACATCGCCGGCCTTGACCGCATCACCCTCGCGCTTCAGCCAGCGCGCCACCTTGCCTTCTGTCATGGTCGGCGAAAGAGCCGGCATCAAAATTTCGGTCGCCATCCGTCCCTCCTCACGCTTCCACCAGCACGTCGGCCCACAGGGCCGCGGCATCGGGTTCGGGACTGGTCTGGGCGAACTCGGCCGCCTCGGTCACCACGGCCTTGACCTCCCGGTCGATCTCCTTGAGGGCCGCCTCGTCCACCACGCCGTTCGCCAGCAATTTGGCTTTCAGCGTATCGATGGGATCATGCTGCTCACGCATGCGGCTGACCTCCTCCTTGGTCCGATATTTCGCGGGATCGGACATGGAATGGCCGCGATAGCGATAGGTTTTCATTTCGAGGATATAAGGCCCCTGCCCGCCGCGGGCGTGGCCGAGGGCGCGAAAGGCGGCATCACGCACCGCCAGGATGTCCATGCCGTCCACCGCTTCGCCGGGAATATTGTAGGCGGCGCCGCGGCGGTACAGTTCGGTCCCGGCCGCCGCCCGTTCGACCGAGGTGCCCATGGCGTATTTGTTGTTCTCGATGACGTAGACGACCGGCAGGCTCCACAAGGACGCCATGTTGAAGGATTCGTAGACCTGCCCCTGATTGATGGCGCCGTCGCCGAGATAGCAGTGGCAGACCCCGCCATCACCCCGATATTGGTGGGAAAAGCCCAGCCCGGTGCCGATCGGCACCTGCGCGCCGACGATGCCGTGCCCGCCATAGAAATGCTTCTCGTGGCTGAACATGTGCATCGAGCCGCCCTTGCCCCGGGAATAGCCCCCGGAACGGCCGGTCAATTCGGCCATGACGCCCTTGGGGTCCATGCCGCAGGCCAGCATATGGCCGTGGTCGCGATAGGAGGTCACCACCGAATCCGTGGGATCGGCGGCGGCCATCATGCCGGACACCACCGCCTCCTGGCCGATGTACAAGTGACAGAAGCCGGCGATCAGCCCCATGCCGTAAAGCTGACCCGCCTTCTCCTCGAAGCGGCGGATCAACAGCATTTCGCGGTAATAGCCCAGCAATTCGGCCGCATCCGGCTCAGCCGGTCGCTTGCCCCGCCGTCGCGTCGTCGCCATTCTTCCTCCGGAATCCACGTCAGAAACCGCAAGATCGGTACCGCGAAGACGGCGTCTTGGCAAGACTTTTCGCCGATTTTATCACTTATATTACAAGGGATTAAATTCAATTAACTTCATTTTAGTTAATTGCTGCGGAGCAGCAATTTCGACCAAGGCGCCCCCCGCCTTAAAGCCAAGGACCATTGGGCGGACGCCAAACCCGCCTCTTATCAACAAATTACGGCGCCATTCAGACATCGGGGATGACACCCCCCGCACCGCCCATCGATCGTTCTTTTGAAGACGTATGGAAAAACCTGGAGCGGCGCGCCTTAAATACGAGGCACGCAGCTCTCGCGCTCATTGAGGGCACGGACACCCGCGCGGCGAGGGCAAAACAAAACGGGTTAGAGCGTGATGCTCATTTAGGGCATCGCGCTCTAATGAGCGGCCGGATGGTCCACAGCCAGCTTTCCACCCGTGGGCGCCGGGTGCTTGTAGAACACCACGATATCGCCGGGCTGCCCCAGATCGAGCATGGCCAGGGCGCGTTCGCCCAGAAGATCCGGGTCAAGACTCTTGGGACGCAGCAGGGCGACCCGATGCTGAAGCTCCTGGCGCTGAGCGTCCAAAGTCGCCAGCTTGACTTCGGCATTGGCGATTTCGGTTTTGAGCCGCAGCCAGGCCAGCACGCCGCGATCGCCCTCGATCGTGTGATAGGCGAAGTAGACGACGGCCGAAAAGGCGATCATCGGCCCCATGACATGGTGAAAACGGCGGCGCAGGTCATTCAACATGACCAGATGGAATCACAGCCGATTCAGGCGGTCAACAGATCGACAAGGCGAAATGCGTTTTTTTCGCACAATCGCCCCGACCTGTTACCGGAAAGACTCACTTTGATTCGGATTTCCTACACCCGCGCCGGCTTAACGGCGCCGCAGCGCCGCCCCGCCGAAACGGGCCGCCGCACCCAATTCCTCCTCGATGCGAAGCAACTGGTTGTATTTGGCCAGCCGATCAGACCGGGACAGAGACCCGGTCTTGATCTGGCCGCAATTGGTGGCCACGGCGAGGTCGGCGATGGTGGAATCCTCGGTCTCGCCCGACCGATGGGACATGACCGCCGCATAGCCCGCCTTGTGGGCCATATCCACCGTCTCCAGGGTTTCGGTCAGGGTTCCGATCTGATTGACCTTGATCAGGATGGCATTGGCCAAACCGTCCTCGATGCCCTGGGCCAGACGACGGGGATCGGTGACGAAGATATCATCCCCGACCAGCTGCACCTTGGTTCCCAAGGTCTCGGTCAACATGGCCCAGCCCTCCATGTCGTCCTCGGCGCAACCATCCTCCAGGGACAGGATGGGATAATTGGCCACCAGCTTGGCGTAGAAGCGGATCAGGGCCTTGCGGTCCATGGTCTTGCGCGCCCCCGCCATCACATACTTGCCGTCCTGATAGAATTCGGTGGACGCGGCGTCGATGGCCAGCCAGATGTCCTCACCCGGCCGATAGCCGGCTTTTTCCACGGCGGCAACAATGAAATCAAGGGCCTGCTCGGCGCTTTTAAGATTTGGGGCGAACCCGCCCTCGTCGCCGACATTGGTGTTATGGCCGGCATCCTTCAGCGCCGCTTTAAGGGCGTGAAACACTTCCGCCCCCATGCGCACGGCATCCGACATGGTCGGCGCCCCCACCGGCATGATCATGAATTCCTGAATATCGATGGGATTGTCGGCATGTACGCCGCCGTTGACGATATTCATCATCGGCACCGGCAGCGTTCCGGCGAACACGCCGCCCACATAGCGGTAAAGCGGCAGACCGGATTCCTGGGCCGCCGCCTTGGCCACCGCCAAAGAGACGCCGAGGATGGCATTGGCTCCCAGACGCCCCTTGTTGGCGGTTCCGTCGAGATCGATCATGGTGCGGTCGATCAGGGTCTGCTCTTCGGCATCCATACCGGACAGGGCGTCGTAAAGTTCGCCGTTGACGCTTTCGACAGCTTGGCGAACGCCCTTGCCACCGAACCGCGACCGATCGCCGTCGCGCAATTCGACCGCTTCATGCGAGCCTGTGGATGCGCCCGACGGTACCGACGCGCGCCCGGTCACCCCGCTATCCAGCGTCACGTCGACCTCGACGGTGGGGTTGCCGCGCGAATCCAGAATCTCGCGCGCGTGTATGTCGATAATGGCGGTCATAACCTCTTGTCTCCAAACTTCTTTCGGTTGGATCAGCGGATGGAAAGGGGATTCGCCTTGGCCAGCCGGTCGAACGCCGCCAGGGTGGCAAGCAGAGCCGGCATGTCGGCCAGGGCGATCATATTGGGGCCGTCGGACGGTGCCCGGTCGGGATCGGGATGAGTTTCGATGAACAAGGCGGCGACGCCCACCGCCGTCGCGGCGCGGGCCAGAACCGGCGCGAAGCGACGGTCGCCCCCGGACGAGCCCCCCTGCCCGCCCGGCGCCTGCACGGCATGGGTGGCGTCCATCACCACCGGCCAGCCGCTTTGTGCCATGATCGGCAGGGAGCGCATATCGGCGACCAGAGTGTTGTAGCCGAACGACGCGCCGCGCTCGGTCAGCAGAATGCGCTCGTTGCCGGTACTGGCCACCTTGGCCGCCACATTGGCCATGTCCCAGGGCGCCAAAAACTGGCCTTTCTTGACGTTGATGGCGGCACCGGTGCGTCCCGCCGCCAGCAGCAGATCGGTCTGGCGGCATAGAAAGGCCGGGATCTGCAGCACATCCACCACCTCGGCCACCGGACCGCATTGATCCTCGCCATGGATGTCGGTCAGGACCGGCACGCCCAGCCGGCTTTTGATCTCGGCGAATACCGGCAGAGCCTGATCGAGACCGATGCCGCGCTTGCCGCCCAGACTGGTGCGATTGGCCTTGTCGAACGAACTTTTGAAAATCAGGGGGACACCCGCCGCCCCGGCTATTTCCACCAGCGCCTGGGCGCATTCGAAGGCGTGATCCCGACTTTCCATCTGGCACGGGCCGGCGATCAGGACCATCGGCAAATCATTGCCCAGCCGTACGGAACCGATATCGACATGCCGGGCGGAAACGGATGGGGCGGAGACCATGATCGGGTTACACCAGACGCGATTGCCGCACCGCCGCGGCGATGAAGCTGGTGAACAGAGGATGGGGGTCGAACGGCTTGGATTTCAGTTCCGGATGGAACTGCACGCCGATATACCAGGGGTGATCGGGAATTTCGACGATTTCCGGCAGAATGCCGTCGGGCGACATGCCCGAAAAGGACAGGCCGGTCGCCTCCAGGGTGGCGCGGTAATCGAGATTGACCTCATAGCGATGGCGGTGCCGCTCGCTGATGGCGTCAGTGCCATAAATGTCGTGGACCCGGCTGCCCGGCCGCAACCGGCACTCGTAGGCGCCCAGCCGCATAGTCCCGCCCAATTCGCCGCCGGCGCTGCGGCGCTCCAGAAGATCGCCCTTCAGCCACTCGGTCATCAGGCCGACCACCGGATCATCGCACGGCCCGAATTCGGTCGAGCTCGCTTTGGAAAGCCCCGCCAAATTGCGCGCGGCCTCGATCACCGCCATCTGCATACCGAAACAGATGCCGAAATACGGCACGCCCCGCTCCCGGGCGAAACGGGCCGCTTCGATCTTGCCGCCGGCTCCGCGTTCGCCGAATCCACCCGGCACCAGGATGCCGTGACAAGGCTCCAGATGCTGAACGACGTTTTCGTGCTCGAAAACGGTGCTGTCGATCCAGTTCAGGCGGACGCGCACATTGTTGGCGATCCCGCCATGGGTCAGGGCCTCGGCCAAGGATTTGTAGCTGTCGAGCAGGCTGGTGTACTTGCCGACCACGGCGATGGTGACCTCGCCCTCCGGCTGGCGAATGCGCTCGACGATGGCGTGCCAGCGGGAAAGATCGGGTTCCTTGGCCTGAAGACCGAAATGCCGGCAGACCTGCTCGTCCAGCCCCTGCTCGTGATAGCTGACCGGCACCTGATAGATGGTATCGACATCGAGAGCGGGAATGACCGCGTCGTAACCGACATTGCAGAACAGGGCGATCTTGCGCCGTTCCCCATCGGGAATCGCCCGGTCCGAGCGGCACATCAGCAGATCGGGCTGAATGCCCACCGACAGCAATTCCTTGACCGAATGCTGGGTCGGCTTGGTCTTGAGTTCGCCCGAGGACGGGATATAGGGCAACAGGGTCAGATGAACGAACATCGCCCGGCTTCGCCCCAACTCGTTGCCCAATTGGCGGATGGCTTCCAGAAACGGCAGGCTTTCGATATCGCCGACGGTGCCACCGATTTCGCACAGGCAGAAATCCTCGTCGGTGATGTCGGACAGCACGAATTCCTTGATGGCGTCGGTGACATGGGGAATGACCTGAACGGTGGCCCCCAGATAATCGCCGCGGCGCTCCTTGCCGATCACCGTCGAGTAAATGCGCCCGGTGGTCACATTGTCGCCGCGCCGCGACGACACCCCCGTGAAACGCTCGTAATGGCCCAGATCGAGATCGGTTTCCGCCCCATCGTCGGTGACGTAAACCTCACCGTGCTGATAGGGGCTCATGGTGCCGGGATCGACGTTGAGATAGGGGTCGAGCTTGCGCAGGCGAACCTTGAATCCCCGCGCCTGGAGACAGGCCCCCAGCGCCGCCGACGCCAATCCCTTGCCCAAGGATGATACAACGCCGCCGGTGATGAAAATGAATCGCGTCATCGACTCCATGCCCTCACGCTCACGCCCATCTCATGGGCGACCGCGGTCAATCCCCCCGCGGCATATCCCGTCCGGCTTCAGCGCGCGAGCGGAGCGCTCGGCAGCGCCGGCGTCTTGGCGGGCGCCTTCGCCTTCGTCGCCTCGGCCTTGGCGGCGGCCGGCGTCGTCACCGGCACCTGATCGAACGGCGATGGCGCCTGCGACTGGTGATTGGCGAGAATAGCCAGGCCCAAACTGGTCAGGAAGAATGCCCCCGCCAGAATCGCCGTCGTCCGGGTCAGCAGATTGCCCGCGGCTTGCCCGGTCAGCAGACCGCCGCCACCGCCCCCCATTCCCAATGCGCCGCCCTCCGAGCGCTGCAACAGCACGACACCGACCAGGGCGATGGCGAGCAGCAGATGGATGACCAGAAGAATGGGAAAAAAATTCATGAGGCGACACCAACAGCGAGCGATATGACAGGCCGGTTCCGGCCCCACCCAGCGTCCGCGCCAGGACACGTTCCAGGCCGGTTTGAGGCGTTTTTAGTCTGCCCAGCGCGGGATGGCTAGCCCGAATTTCTCACACGTGCACCGATTTGATCGCGTTTCGGGGAGCCGAAGCGCCAAGTGGCGGCCCGCCGTCAAGGCCGGACGCCTTGGCAATGGCCGCAACGCCGGCAATTCGTCCCCGTCAAATCGGTGCATATGCGAGAAATTCGGGCCGACGCCAACTTCCCGGTATACGGACGGAAACGGGGCCGACGCACGCGACCCCGTCCCAAACGGTCAGGCCGACGCGCTGGCGATGGCCCAGAAGTCCTCGACCTTGAGCGACGCGCCGCCGATCAGACCGCCATCGACATCCGGCAAACCGAGAAGCTCGCGGGCATTATCGGGTTTCATCGATCCACCATACAAAATCCGCATGGCGCCGGCTTCCGCCGCCCCCAACCGCTCCTGCAACGCGGCCCGAATCACCGCATGAACCTCCTGAGCCTGATCGGGCGTCGCCACCCGGCCGGTTCCGATCGCCCAGACCGGCTCATAGGCGATCACCACATTGGCGGCGGTGGCGCCGTCCGGAAGCGACCCCGCCAGCTGGGCGCGATTGACGGCGAAGGTTTCGCCGGCCTCGCGTTGCGCCAAGGTCTCGCCGATGCAAATGACCGCCGCCAGACCGGCGGCCAACGCCGCGCCGGCTTTGGCCTTGACGATGGCGTCGGTTTCGCCGTGATCGGTACGGCGCTCGGAATGGCCGACGATGACGTGGGAACACCCGACATCCTTAAGCATTTCAGCGGCGATGTCGCCGGTATGGGCGCCCGACACCTTGGCATGGCAATCCTGCCCGCCGACCGCGATCCCGGAACCCGCAACCGCCTTGGCGACGTCGCTGATCAAAGTGAAGGGCGGGCAGATCAACAGATCACACGGCACATCGGGAGCCGCCTTGCGCTTCGCCGCGATCCCCGTCGCCAACGCCAATCCCCCGGTGCTCAGACCGTTCATTTTCCAGTTGCCGGCGATCAGCGGGCGTCTGTTCATCATGACCTAGAAATCTCCCGAATTGCCGTGGTTCCGCAATTAAACACGGCTAAAAATTAGACCATGCTGCGATCTGGTCGCAGCATGGTCCAGGAGATAGCACATCCTTCCGGGATACGTCACCCCGGGGAGGCCGAAATCAGGAGGGCGTCGGCGTTTTGGACATGAACACCGACCGCTTGCGCAAGGCGCAGGCGAAGGAGAGCACGAATCGCAACGCTTCCTGGGTTTGGGGTTGGGTGAGAAGACGCACGGTTCCCCACAGCCCGCCGCCGGAGGCGGGAATGCCGCAAATGTCGACGGCATCCTCCATGGCGCTCTTGGCCTCATAGGCAAGAGTGCCGATATCCTCCGTGCCCACGGTGTTCACCATGTGCTCGACGAAGGCGAAAGCGCGCTCGACCATGGAGTCGGTGGCCGCCGACCGGGCCGCGTGAACCAAAGTCAGCAATTCGACGATCGTGGTCAGTACGCCGGTTCGATGCATGGTCCCCACCGCGTCAAGCAGGGAGGACACCCCCTCGCGCACATCGGGATCGTTCAGCTTATCGACCAGTTCCAGGGCGTTCCCCGCCGTCCCCGTCAAACGCTCGACCATGGTATCGGTCATCGCGTCGACGACGGCGTTGCCTAAGCGAAGGAACTGAGCGGCGGCATCGGCGTTTGCAGATGTCTCGGTCATGATGCTCCTCCCGTCACAGCAGGCCGCGGGCGGACAACCAGTACAGTCGGTTATAGGCCAGCTTGAACCAATGGATCATTTGCGACGGCGGTCCGGGATTGGGCGGCGTCGTGTAATTGAACCACACATAGGTTCCGGAATTCATCCCGGTTTCGACGAAGCAGAACACCTTGCCGTCATATTCCCGGGCGGGACGGCCTTCCTGCACCAGCGACACCAGATTGTCGATCAGCACATCGGCCTCGAAATGGGCGGTCGAACCGGCCTTGGAAATGGGGATGTTGGTGGTATCCCCGCAAACGAAGACGTTGGTCGACCCTTCCCGCTGCAAAGTGCGGGTGTTGGTGGGGACCCAACCGCCCTTGCCAAGATCGGAATCGGTGATCACCTCGGCGCCGGCATGGGGCGGAATGGTGATCAGAAGATCGAAGGGCAACTCCACCCCTTCCATCGACTTGATGGTCTTCTTGGCGGGATCGACCGATTCGGTGTTGAAAAAGGTTTCGGATTTG
Source organism: Pseudomonadota bacterium (assembly GCA_021848545.1). GTDB lineage: Bacteria > Pseudomonadota > Alphaproteobacteria > Rhodospirillales > Magnetospirillaceae > JAJZUL01. The sequence goes on along the minus strand of JAJZUL010000014.1, from coordinate 15,726 downwards.
ATGCCGTAACGCTCGAACTCCGGCCCCGCCCAATGGGCGACCGGCTCCAGCGCATGCAGCCGACCGATGGGATAAGTGTAAGTGATCTTGCACTTGTCGCCGATCCCCTTCGCCTTGAAGTATTCATAGAGCATGAAGGTGATTTCGAGGGGCGCGACCGGACATTTGTGGGGAGCGTTGACGTTGACCACCACTTCGCCGCCGGTGAAATTGTCCAAGGCTTCACGCAGCTTGCGGGCACCGTCGAGATCGTAGAACCAATGTCCGGCCTCGGTCATTCCCGGAATGTTCTGCGGCATGATGCGCGACCCCGTGGCCAGCACCAGATAATCGTAACCGATGATGCGACCGCTCGCCGTTTCCACCTGATTGGCGTCCACGTCGATCTTCTTGGCGGGATCGATCATGAAATTGACCCGGCGATCAAGCACGCGGCGCTGGTCGCGAAAAAGCTCGGCCTCACGGATCTTGCCGAACGGCACATAGAGGAGTCCGGGCTGATACATGTGGGTTTCGGAGGTCCCCAACATGGTCACCGAAACGCCACCGCTCCGCAACTCGTTCCCCAACTGGCGGCATACACCGTTTGCCACGATGGTGCCGGCCAACCCGCCACCGACGATCACTATCCTTTTCGACATGAAGACCTCCCTTGGCCATATGAGAGCGACCGCACGGGCGCGGCGCCCCTATGCGAACTCACCTGCGTGTTTTCCACGTCTTGGTATCGGGCGATTTTCCACGCCCTTGCATTCGGCGTGTTTGCCACGCCTTTGATCAAAGCCGTCCCTCGGATCAGGGCGGATCACTTCGCCTTGCGAACGATGATGGTCCAGCAGCCGTCCTGTTCGGTGGTGCCGACATGAACGTGGCCCACCTTGGCGACCCAGGCCGGAATATCGGCGGCCGACCCCTTGTCCGACGACAGAACCTCGATTTCCTCACCGACCTGAGCCAGCTTGAGAGCGGCGATCAGTTCCATCAGGGGACCGGGACAGAATGCCCCGCGGGCGTCGATTTTTTGGCGTTCACTCATAACGTGTATACCTGTGTCAAATGGTGATCAACTGGCCGCCTTCGGCGGAGGCCAAAAACACGGTCAGACCGGCGGGACCGTCGAACAATCCCTCAACCAGGTCTTTTTCGACCTCCCAATGGTGCAGATCCAAAATGAGAGCGCAGGCCCACATCTTGAGATCGCCGAGCATGCGCCCATTGGAAAACAATTCCATGGCATCGGGAACCTTGGAGGTCATGAAGGTTTCGTGTAGCGGGCCGCCGTGATAGCGCTCGGCGGGCTCGATATCACGCCGGAATGCCGGCAACGCGTCCATGCTGACGAATACTTCCACAGGCCGATCCGACACCGCCCCCACCGAGGCGATCATCGCGGCAAGCTGAATTTTTTCATGCTCGCCCGAGGCGAGCAGGATGTAAAGCGGGAGTCCGGCCATGTATTCAATCCTTAAAGGTGCCAACCCGATGAATGTCTATGACGCGCTCGTTCAGCGGCGCAGTCTTGACCGGAGCGCCCGACCCGGTGCGCTCCAGCGTTGAAAAAGATTAAAAACGACCAGGTCCGCCGACGCAAGGCATTTCACGCCGCGATGCTGTATTTTCGTGTCGTCACTTGGACTTCGGGGGATTCGCCTGTTGCGGGGGGAATGACCGCCCCCTATGATGCCGCGCCGGAATCGTGGGGATATCAAAGCGCCCTTTGGACCCCGGTTCCGCCCCGGTCGCCCGGGATACCATCACCCCATCGACCACCAGCACGGTAAGCCCGCCATGCTCGACTTAATGCGCAAAGCCTCCAAGACCTGGGTCGTCAAGATCCTGATGGCTCTGTTGACCATGGGCTTCGTCTTTTGGGGCATCGGCGACTTCATCAACGGTCACGTCTTCAGCGGCGGTCCCGCCATCACCGTCGGCGGCACGGCGATCTCGGCGGACGCGGTGCATGCCGAGTTCAAACGCGAGATGGACCGTCTGCAGCCGATGTTCGGCGGAAAGCTGACCGAAGCGACGGCACGCAAATTGGGCCTGATGAACCGTGCCATCGACTCCCTGGTCGTGCGCGCTCTGATCGACGAGGCCGGCCGTCAACTGGGTCTGGTGATCACCACCAAGACCGCGGTCGACGCCATCGCCGCCGACCCCTCTTTGCGCAACGCCCAGGGCCAGTTCGACAAGGGGCGTCTTGATGCCGCCCTCGATCGCATGGGATTGACCGAGGACGCCTTCATCGCCGAACAGAAGCACTCCATGCTGCGCGACCAAATGGCCGCGGCCCTCGGCGGCGGCATGGTGATTCCGGCCGACCTGACCGACGCGTTGGTCCGCCACGATCAGGAACGGCGGGTGGCGGAGACCATCCTCGTCAAGAATTCGGCCGTGCCGACACCGGCCGCCCCCGGCGAAAAGACGCTGGCGGCTTATTACAAGGCCCATCTATCGCACTATATGGCTCCCGAATACCGATCGATCCAGGCCCTGCTGCTGCAACCGAAAAACGTCGAGAACAAGGTCAAGGTGACCGACGCCATGATCAAGGAGGCGTTTCTCGAGCGTCAGGGCGAATTCGATAAGCCGGAACGCCGGCAGGTGCGCCAGATCCTGCTGCCCTCGGCGAAAGAGGCGGCCAAGGCCACCGCTCTGGTCGGCCGGCACAAGACCTTGTCCCAGATCGCCACCGCGCTCGGCGTCCAGGTTCTGGACCTGGGCACGGTGACGCAGGCCGAATTGGCTCCGGCCCTGGGCAAGGCGGTGTTTTCCCAGGCCAGGAACGTCGTCGGTAAACCCGTCAAGACCAGCCTCGGGTGGCATGTGACCGAAGTCACCGACATCATTCCGGCCAAGACCGTCACCCTGGCCCAGGTGCGCGACAAGGTGATCGCCGACGTGAAGCGGAACAAGGCCGGTCCCCTGCTCAACACCCTGTCCGACAATGTCCAGGACATGCTGGGCGGCGGGGCCACCCTCGCCCAAACGGCAAAACACTTCCATTTGACCCTGCTCGCCATTCCCGCCGTCAACGCCCAGGGCTTCGACCCCCAGGGAAAAAAGGTGGCGAACCTTCCCGACAGGGCCGGCGCCTTCCTGCGGACGGCCTTCCAGGCGCCGCAAGGCCAACAAAGCGATTTGACCGACAACGGCAATGACGGCTCGTTCATCCTCGAGGTGGACAAAATCATCCCGCCGGCCCCCAAGCCCCTCGCCACGGTCAAGGCGGCGGTCATCGCCGGGTGGACGGCCGAACAACGCCAGCGCGAAGCCCACGAACGGGCGACGGCCATCGCCGCCAAACTGAAGGCGGACAAAAATCAGCCGGCCGCATCCATCGCCAGGGAGATGGGCGGCGTCGCGCGGGTTTCCCCCGCCTTCAGCCGCCAGGGCGTGGGCGACGCGTCTTTGCCGAATTCGTTGATCGCCGCCATGTTCGCCGATCAGGTCGGCGGCGTCGCCGTCGCGCCCGTCGCGAACGGCTGGATGGTTGCGCGCCTCAAACAAGTGATCGCCTTCCACCCCAAAGCCCACCCCGAAGCGGTCAAGGCGGAAAACGCCCGGTTGGCGGAAACGCTCGACGGCGACCTCAGCGACCAGCTCGTCGCCGGTCTCCGACACCAATTCGGGGTGACCATCAATGCCAGCCAGCTGGACGGTAACGCCGCACCATGACCGTTCTTCCGGAACTGACCGATTTTCGTGCCGGGTATGAAGCGGGACGGCCGCAACTGGTCTGGCGGATCCTGGTCGCGGACCTGGAAACCCCCGTCTCGGCCTTCATGAAATTGTGTCACGGCCGCCGCCACGCCTTCCTGATGGAATCGGTGGAGGGCGGCGCCGTGCGCGGCCGTTATTCCTTTATCGGCTTCAATCCCGATGTGATCTGGCGCTGTCGGGGCGAACAGGCCTGGATCAACGACACGCCCGACGCGGCCCCCGACGCCTTCCGCCCCTGTCCCGTCGCCGAGAAAATGGGGACGCTGGCCTCCTTGCGCGACCTGATCGACCGCTCGCGGATCGATATGCCGGCGTTTTTGCCGCCGATGGCGGCCGGTCTGGTGGGCTACATGGCCTACGACATGATTCGTCTGGTGGAGCGTCTGCCCGACGCCAATCCCGACGAGATCGGGGTGCCCGACGGCATTTTCATGCGCCCCACGATCATGGCCATGTTCGACAACATCAACGGCACCTTGACGGCGGTGACCCCGGTCCGCCCGGTCGCCGGCACGGACGCGAACACCGCCTATGCCGAAGCCGGCCGTCGGATCGACCGGGTGATCGAAGCTTTGGACCGATCCCTGCCTCACGGCGGCGAAACCGTCCAGCGTTCCCAGCACCAACCCACTCCGGTTCCGGGCATGAGCCCCGAGGCATACGGGGCGATGGTGGCCAAAGCCAAGGAATACATCGCCGCCGGCGACATCTTCCAGGTGGTTCTGTCCCAGCGCATGACGGTGCCGTTCGCCCTGCAACCGTTCTCGCTGTACCGCTCGCTGCGGCGAATGAATCCCAGTCCGTTCCTGTTTTATCTCGATTTCGGCGATTTTCAACTGGTGGGCTCCAGTCCTGAAATACTGGTGCGCCTGCGCGACGGAAAAGTCACCATCCGCCCCATCGCCGGCACCCGGCGGCGCGGAATCGATGCGGCGGAGGACGAGGCCCTGGCGGCCGATCTTCTGGCCGACCCCAAGGAACTGGCCGAACATCTGATGCTGCTCGATTTGGGGCGCAACGATGTCGGCCGCGTCTCCGACATCGGCAGCGTCAAGGTGACCCGCCGCATGGCGGTCGAGTACTACTCGCACGTCATGCACATCGTCTCCAACGTCGAGGGCCGCCTGCGCGCCGGCCTGGATTCCATGGACGCGCTGATGGCGGGGTTCCCCGCCGGCACCGTTTCGGGCGCGCCCAAGATCCGGGCCATGGAGATCATCGACGAGTTGGAACCGGTGCGCCGCAGCTTCTATGCCGGCTGCATCGGCTATTTCGCCGGCAACGGCAACATGGACACCTGCATCGCGCTCCGGACCGCCCTGGTGAAGGACGGCACCATGTATATCCAGGCCGGCGCCGGCATCGTCGCCGATTCGGTGGCGGAAAAAGAGCACGAGGAATGCCAGAACAAAGCCCGGGTTCTGGTCCGCGTCGCCGAGGACGCCATCAATTACACCAATCTCAGCAACGAGCGGCCGAAATGACGGTTTATACCGGCGGCTCAATAAACTGACCCGCCTTATGGCCCTCGCCGGGCGCTCGCATCCGCTCGCTTGGCCGCCGCCTCAATGGCGGCCGAACCAGCGGCCGCAAGTCAAGACTTACGGTCGCTGGTATTACACCGTCACCCGCCGGCCCCCGTCTCATCAGGCCGGGCCGATAAAGCTGAATCCAGCCTCGCCCACCGCTTTTTTGACCTGATCCTCGCTGGCACCGTCCACCGTCACCTGGGCGGAGCCCAGATCGACGCTCACCGCGGCCTTCGGCGATTCATACTTGATCGCCGCCTCCACCGAGCGCGCGCACCCCTGGCAGGTCATGCCGGCCACCAGATAAACCTGCGACATTCTCTCCACTCCCAGCAAAATCTCTCTCACGTAAAAGCTTGTGCGGGGACGGCCCGACATCAAGCTCACGCGAACGGAAAGGGCGTACCACTGCGGCTGCGGTAAAGATAGGCATCGGCGACCCCACCCCCTACGGATCGTCTCGCCTCCACCAGGGCCAGGGCGATCCGCCGGTCGCGCAGGCGATAGCGTCCCTCCAACCCCATATCCTCCAGAGAGGCGCAGGGTTCGCCGTAAACGGCGGAATGGATGCCCGACATCATGGCGAAGCGGCTGGCCATCAGCGTGTTGCACGCCCCTTTGACAGCGGCCAGATCGTCTGTGCCATGCATGTGCAACGCCGTCACCAACATCACCGAAATCGCATGCAGCACGTCATAGCGCACATGTTCGATGAACACCTCCAGCTCATGATGTCCCAGCGCCAGATTTTCGCGCACGGCGAACCGGATCAACCCGCCCAGAAGCAGGCTGAAAAATTCCGGAACGCCCCACTCCATCCCCAGTCCGGTGGAGGCCAGCGCCTCCAGGGGCGTAAAGGCCGGGTGACCGGCCAGCAGGCGCTGGGTCAGGACATTGTCGGCCACCTCGGGCAGCATGGGAACATCCTGGGCCTCGCGGGCGATCCCCAGCCCATCCAAAAGCTGGCGGTACATGGCGATATGAGTGTGGGCCCGCAGCAGATGGCCAAGCTCGGGGTAGGACTCGATGGCATGGGTCGTCACCCCGTACTCATCGGCCACCAACTGGGCCAAGGCGATCTGGGTGATCTCCGATACCCGTTCGTTGATCGTCCCCAGCGGCATTTCCATCAGACTGTTGAAGCGACCGATGGTTAGCGCCACGCATTGACGCGTGTTCTTGATCTGGTTGAAATAATGGAGCAGGAAGCGCTCGACCTGCGGCCGATCGATATCGCCCGCGAAAACCCTGAGAAAAAACGGATGCCTCCAGACCGGATGGCTCATGACATGGTCGTGCAAATCCAGGAACAGGGCTTCCAGCGCCGCCGGATACAGCAAGGACTCGTCCCTCGCCTGCCCGCGCAAGCCGGAGAACAATTGGCCGAGAGACGAATGCGACGGTTCCATGTCGCGGATCACCCGCAGGAAATCGTCCCGCTGGCTGTCGCGAAATCCCTCCAGGACGGCCTTGGGCTCCATGGACAACAGGGACGGCAGCGGATGAACGCTGGGCAGCAGCCGCAATGTCCCGTTTTCGAACACGCCCAGATCGGTAAAGGCTTCACTCATTCCGAGGGTATCCTGATCAACAAACGCGCCAAGCCGGTCAGCAGCCGCCGCGCTGAAACCGGCTTTTCAAGAATTTCATCGGCGCCGGCGGCCAGCACCGCCGCCCGATCCATTTGCTCCGCTCCGCACAGAACGACCACCACCGGACGGGGCCAATTCGGACGTTCGCGCATCCAGCCGAGCAGATCGCGACTGCACCGTCCCCCGATCTGACCGTCGGTAACCACCGCATCGACGGCGACGGCATCCAAGATGACCTTGGCGGTATCGATATCCGGCGCCTCGGCGATGTTGCGCACACCGATTCCTTCCAGAATGGTTCGCATCACCCGGCGAAACCGCGCATTGTCGTCCACCAGCAGCAGACTCAATTGCCGCCAATCCAGATTGGGCGCCCCGTCCAGCCCGGTTTCCGGCTCATCCGTCAACAGCGTAGCCAGCCCCGGTCGCCCCACCACCCAGCCGCGATAATCCATATCGGCAGTGCAGATGTGATCGACCACCCAGTGATGCAGAAAATCGAGACAATCCTTGGTATCGACGGACGGGCCGTCGCCATCGTAGCGCCGGGCCAACGCCGCCGCACGCCCGCGCAGGCGGTCATGGGCGGCGATATGGGCGGCCTGTCCGGGATAGCCGACCGCCGCCATCAGCGTTTCCTCACGCGCGAAATGGCTGTCGGCGAAATCGCATACGGCCTTGAGCACCGACCCGAGGATGAGGCGTTCCTCCTCGTCGCCGATGGCGCCGTACAGATCGTTGGCCAAGGTCAACAGCGTCCGATGATCGGCATCGATTTCGGGGATGCCGACCCCCATCAATTCCCGCCAGGCGATTGACGCCATCCCTACATACCTTTCACCCGATGACCCGGGAGATCGCCCCTACTATTTAGCGTTACCCGGCGGCCGTTCCTAGAGCGCGATGACGTTGGATCGACGCATGAATGCGTCGATCCAACGTCCGAATCGCACTCTAATTTATTGATTTAGAGGAGGATTCAGCGATCAGATGGAATCGCGGCGCGATTCGATCTGATCGCATCCGACTCTAGACGCGTGACGTCACGAACAGCGCCGCGGGCGGCGCTGGTGGTCATGGCGGCATAGGCCTGCAAGGCCCGGCTGACCGGACGATTGCGCCCCTCCGGCCGCCAGGCCGCGTCGCCCTTGGCGTCCATGCGCCGCCGCCGTTCCGCCAATTCCCCTTCGGAGAGCCGGAGATCGATGCGCCGGGCACGAATATCGATATCGATGACATCCCCCGTTTCGATCAGGCCGATGGCGCCGCCCTCGGCCGCTTCGGGCGATACATGGCCGATCGACAGCCCCGAAGTGCCACCCGAAAACCGCCCGTCGGTGATCAGGGCGCAGGCTTTGCCGAGGCCGACGCTTTTGAGATAGCTGGTGGGATAGAGCATTTCCTGCATGCCGGGACCGCCGCGCGGCCCTTCATAGCGGATCACCACCACATCGCCGGCGACGACCCCGCCGCCCAGGATGCGCTCCACCGCCTCGTCCTGGCTTTCGCAAACCAGGGCGCGACCGGAAAAGACCAGACAGGATTCATCGACGCCGGCGGTTTTTACGATACAGCCGTCGCGGGCGATGTTGCCGAACAGAACGGCAAGACCGCCATCCCGGGAATAGGCGTGCTCGGGCGACCGGATCACCCCCTGGGCGCGGTCACGATCGAGCGAGTCCCAGCGGCGCGACTGGCTGAACGCTTCGGTGGTGCGAACCCCGCCCGGCGCCGCGGCGAAAAACGTCTGGATTGCCGGATCGTTGGTGCGGTCGATATCCCACGCGGCCAGGGCCGCGCCCAGACTGGGGGCATGAACGGTTCCGCACTCGGTATGGAGCAGTCCCGCCCGCTCCAACTGGCCCAGAATGGCCATGATGCCGCCGGCGCGATGAACATCCTCGATATGCACGTCGGCGCGATTGGGCGCCACCTTGCACAGGCACGGCACCCGGCGCGACAACAGGTCGATATCGGCCATGGTGAAGGGCACCTTTCCTTCCTCGGCCGCCGCCAGAAGATGCAGAACGGTGTTGGTCGAACCGCCCATGGCGATATCCAGCGTCATGGCGTTTTCGAACGCCCGCCGATCGGCGATGGCGCGGGGCAGCACCGATTCGTCATTCCCGTCGTAATAGCGCCGGCACAGATCGACGATGCGGCGCCCGGCCGCCAGGAAAAGCTCCTTGCGGTCGGCATGGGTGGCCAATTGCGTGCCGTTGCCCGGCAGCGCCAAGCCCAGGGCCTCGACCAGACAATTCATCGAATTGGCGGTGAACATGCCGGAACAGGACCCGCAGGTGGGGCAGGACGAACGCTCATAGGCCAAAGCCTCGTCGTCGGAAACGTCCTTGTCGGCGGCCTTGATCATCGCGTCGATCAGATCGACCGCATGGGTCTCGCCGCCGACCACCACCTTGCCCGCCTCCATCGGCCCGCCCGACACGAAGATCGTCGGGATGTTGAGGCGCAAACTCGCCATCAGCATGCCCGGCGTAATCTTGTCGCAATTGGAGATGCAGACCAGGGCGTCGGCGCAATGGGCGTTGACCATGTATTCGACGGAATCGGCGATGATCTCGCGCGAGGGCAGCGAATAGAGCATGCCGCCATGGCCCATGGCGATGCCGTCATCGATGGCGATGGTGTTGAATTCCTTGGCGACGGCCCCGGCCGCCTCGATTTCACGCGCCACCAACTGGCCCAGATCCTTGAGATGGACGTGGCCGGGCACGAATTGGGTGAAGGAATTGGCGACGGCGATGATCGGCTTGCCGAAATCGGCATCGGTCATTCCCGTCGCCCGCCACAACCCGCGGGCACCAGCCATGTTGCGGCCATGGGTGGAGGTGCGGGAGCGATAATCTGGCATGGGAGCGACCTTCGAGCGGAAACGGATGCCCCGAACCATACAATCCGCGGAAACCGCTGCCTAGAGCGACGCGCCTGAAATCTGAAACGTCTGGCTAAATCTTGGACGCGTCGCTCCGGCGCGCATTGAGCGAGCGCCTAAGCGCGCGGACGCGCGCGCTTAGGCAGAGGGCCAAATATGCCAAGCGCGCGGACGCGCGCGCCCGGCGAGGGCCAAATATAAAGCGTTTAGACCGTGATGCAGATTTTCTGCGTCACGGTCTAAATGTGGAGTGGGCAATCAGCGTTTCAGATCGGCGGCGAGATCGCTCCCCCCCTTTTCACCCAGGCGCCGCCGGTATATCTCGACGCTTTCCATGACCCGTTGCACGTAATTGCGGGTTTCGCCGAACGGGATTCTTTCGATCCAATCGACGGCGTCCACATCCGGGTCGCCGGGATTGCCGAATTTTTTGACCCAGCGCCGCACCCGCGTCGGACCGGCATTGTAAGCGGCCAGGGCGAGAACGTAGGAGCCGTGGAACTCGGACACCAACCGTTCCAGATAAACCGACCCCAGCCGCACATTGAAGTCGGGATCGTCGAGCCTGCGTTGGCTGAACGCGACCCGGATCAAGTGGGCCATGCGCCGGGCGGTCGCGGGCAGCAGCTGCATCAAGCCGCGGGCACCGGCCGGAGAGCGGGCGGCGCTGTGGAAGCTGCTTTCCTGCCGTATCAAGGCCAGAACCAAAGCCCGCGCGGGCTTGCGGCGCAAGGACAGACGGGGAAGCGGCCAGCCCGCCCTGATCATGATCTGGCCCCGCATGGACGCGCGCCGGGCGATCAGAACGGCGACATCGCGGCGCCCCATTTCGTCGGCCAGACGGGCCACCAGCACATGCTCTCCGGGGGTGGTGGCGCTGGTGTCCAGGGCGATCAGGAACGGGCGCATCAATTCCTCCTGCCGCGCCATGCGCAACAGACGCACCACCCCGATCAAGGCGCGGTTGTCCAGCCAGTGACGGTCGGCGGCGGTGACCCGGGGCGCTCGCGGCAGCGGCAAGTGGCGCTCCCCGATTTGCGAGGCCGCGAGCTGGCCGTAAAAGGTGGTCACGAAGCGAGCGGCGCGATCATACCAAAGGCGAGCCGCCTTGCGGTCCCCCAGCGCCTCGGCGGCGCGTCCCGACCAATAGGCGGCACGGGCCTTTGAGATCGGCGTCCGGGTGATGCGCCACAAACGCAGGAAATGGGGCGCCGCCAGCTTGGGCTTGTCGAGATAATCCAGGGCGATCCATCCCGCCAGAAATTCGGCGGCCGGCTGGTCGGCGCTGCGCGGGGACAACCCATTGTCGGCCGCGACCTCATAGGCCCGCCGTGCCAGACCATCCTTCAGGGCCTCGCGCGCCAGAATGCTGCGTTCCGCCCACCACAGACCGGGCCGGCGCGGCGCGGCGTGCACGCGGAGCATCAGATCCATGGCCTGATCGTCATACCCGTTCAGGCGCCGCCAACGGATGCGGTCGAAGATCAGGCCGGGATCGGATTTAAGAGCGGCGGGCACCCTTGCCACCGCCATGGACGGATTGACGCGGTCGACCTCCAACGCGATCCGCGCCTGGGCCAGCAGCCGATGGGCCGCATCGACCCTGAGCAGCATGCGCCGGGCGGCGGTGATTCGCTGATCCCACAACAAACGGTCCAGGCGCCGCCAATTATCCCCAGGCTTTAAATAGCGCCCGAATTTGTCCAGAAACACCCGTTCCCGCAATGGGCTGAAATTATATCGGATCCAGATTCGCCGGACCATCGCCACGCCTTGCTTTGTATGGCCGGTAGCCAGCAACGCCTTGGCATAGGCCACGGCCCCGACCATGGTGATGGGCGAGCGATGACGGAACCAGGCGACCAACGCCTTATCGGGCGTGGAACCGGTGATCGCCTCTTCGGCCGCCGCCTCCAGGCGGGCCTGCCACGGCCAATCGGGACCGGCGGTGATGAAGGCCGTGATCTGGGCGAAAGTACCCGTGGGACTATCCGAAGTGTAATCCATCCAGGACAGCAACCGGTCCAGCTCCACCGAATGGGCGCGAACCGCCAGACGCCGGGCGACCGTGAAATGACCGTCCCGCGCCTGCGCCAGGACCCTGCGATACAAATCCGCGTTCCCGCGATCGGTCGCCCGCGCCGGCGCGACGACGCAAAAAAGGACGCTCAAGCCCAAGGCGAGCAATACGAAAACGGGAAGCGGTCTCAAGGGACACCCCGAAAACACGGCGAAGGGGAAGGATGATTGCCACCCTCCAAGGATGGCGGCAGGCGGCATTGTAGGGACCGGCCGAAACGGCTTGCAAGCCGCTCCGTGTAACAGCCGAAAAAATAAAATGCCGAGGACGGCCAAGCGATCCGTGTGGAATTTCGACGCCCGAAGGGCCGGCCCCGCCTCTACGCCGATCCCGATCCCCAGACGGGTGGGATATCGGGCGCGCGCCGCCGGGAACGCAAAGAGAAACCCCCGCCAAGCACTTGACTTGACGGGGGTTTTTGTTGGTAGCGGAGGAGGGACTTGAACCCCCGACACGCGGATTATGATGCCCAGCGTTTTACTGATATTTCAATGCTCTAAAATGGAAAACAGATTGTTTTCGCCAATAAGCATCAATGGTTTATGGGCGAAATGGAAAACAGTATTTTCCACCTCATCAGCGCCAGATCGCCGATCCCGGTGCATATGGTCCCTCGCGGATCGACGCTCGGGACGGCGGCGCCGGCCGACGCTCACGGGCAATGACAGAAAGGGTAATGGTGGAAAACGGAATTTCTCTCGGGGGCAACGGCGGTCCGGGCGTGGCGCTGTCGGGCGACGAAATGACCGTACGACAAGCTATCGGATGGGAAAACCGCGATCATATTGATCAAGAATAAAGGGTGCCCCAAACGAAAAAAAGACCCCGCCGGCCGGAGCCAGCGGGGTCTTTCTGCTAATGAGTCGCCGTCAGACGGCGTCTTTGACATCCTGCTCGATCTTGCCGATCAGCGTTTCCGAGGCGTGGACGGTCTCCGCGACGAGCTTCTCCACGGCGGCATAGCCGGCCTCGGCCTGGGCCATGATCGATCGACCCTCGGCCACCAGAGCGCCCAGATCCTCACACCCGGCCCTTTCGTCCACGGCCAAGGCGGCCTTCCGATCGCGGATCGCCGCCAACTGCGCCTGTTTGGCGCGAATGTCGGCATCCACGTCCGCAAGAGTGCGACTGGCGGCAGCGGCGGGAGTCGACGGGTCGGACGCCGGCGCGGTCGACTCCTGGGAAGCGGTCACATCGGGCGCCGGATCGGTGGTGGCCGGCGCGGCCGTCTGACCCGGCACAGGCGCGGTGGAAGGATTATTGGGATCCATCGTGTTCTCCATATGAAAAAGGACCGCCAGCGCGGCCCGGATGCGGGAAAGAATCGTCATTTGCGGGAGCCCCATTGCTGGGCGATGTCCGAGAGACGCCCGTTGCAGGCACGTAAGGCGCGGGCAGTGCGGATCAGCGTGCTGGCTTCGGTGCGCGGCGTCCACTTATCGCGCGGCGGCAGCCCCGGCACCGGAATCGGACGCAGATATGGTGCTGGCACCGACTCCCGCACCACTTGCACCTTCGGGACCACACCCGTTGTGGAGCAGGCAGAGATAAGCATCGTTGCCGGGACCGTAATCAGGAAAAGGCGTATCCGGCCCCGGACAGCCCTTTTTATGCTTCGAAGATGCGTCATTGATGACCCTCACCATTGCTCGGGTTTTCCTGGCGGCAGCGGCATGCCGAGCCTCCGCGTCCGCGATGGCGGTCATGGAGGCCGTGTAATCGGCCTGGAGCGTCACGACCGCCGCCGCATTGGCCTTTGCCGCCGACCGCGCCGTATGCAGAGAGACATTCGCGGCGCCCAATTTCTCGGTCGCGCGCCAGGCGTACCAGATGAGGCCACCCACAGCCGCGGCGATCAGCGCATAGACGCCGATCTTTCCCCAGATGCTGGCGCCCCCGGTGGCCACCGCTTCGGCCGCGCCCTCCGCGTCATCGATCAATCCCATTTCACGATCCTCCCGATGACGGGGGCGCCTGTACGGCGCGGCTTTTATTGGTCAGAAGCCCCGCAGCGGCCATCGCCGGGATCAGCGCCGCGATCCCGGCGAGAATCGCCGCGACCGCCGTCCCGAAGGCGCCGGTATCCGGCATCGGATGCAGCGAGGACACGGCGGCGATCGCCTCGAACACCTGCGCGACATAGGCCACACAGAGGATCGCCAGCGAGGACACGGCGATGGCCAGGACGATCAGCCCCGCGAGCGTGTGGATCTCCAGGCTGTCGTCATGCGGGTCGAGCGCCCGTTGCAGCGGATTCGTCATGAGAAAGCCCTGTGCCAGTGGCTGATGTATTGCCCGATGCTGGCCGCGCCGCCGGCGGTGTTATACCAGCGCTTGTAATAGGCGGCCTGCGCCTCGACATCGCCGGCCGGCGGCAGCGGATCGGGCACGCGGGCATAGAGAATGCGGGCCATGGCCACGGCGTAATACAGGTTCCCGGCCATTTCATCGGCCGCCGCGATCCCCGCGCCATCGGCGATCCGCAGCGACCGCACCTTCGCCGCCAGCGCCGGTCGAAAGTCCAGGTAATTTCGCCACAGATCGTCATGGGTGGCCGGTTCCATCTGGCAGATGCCGATGGCCGGCCCGGCGCCGGTCTGATGCAGCCAATGGCCGCCGTCCGATTCCTGCAGAATGGTGCCGATCAGCAATTCCTCGGCCGCCGCCCCGTCCAGGCCCAGCGCGGCCAGGACGGGGCGGATCACCTGATCGCGCAATTGGGTGACGTCGATACCGTCGGTCATGATTGATCCTCAAGTTTGCGGAGAGCCGCACGCACCAGATCGCGGGTCGCCCGTTGCTCGCGCTCGATCCGGCGGAGCGACGCGTCCATCCGCAACGACTGATGGTTTTGCGTGATCTGCAGAATCGGCGCGGCATACGCCGCCTGCAGGCTGAAAGCGAGGTTGAGCAGGATGAACGGATAGATGTCGAAATGGGCCAAGCCGGTGACGTTCAGACCGATCCAGACGCCGACGATCAGGGTCTGAATGATGACGAATCGCCAGCTTCCCATCGCCCGCGCCGTCGCGTCCGCCGCGCGCTGTCCCGTTTTTTCCAACAGTTGCTCGGTCGTGACGTCGGAAAGATCAGCCTTGACCATCAGCGGGCCTCCCTGCGCTTGGGCATCCAACATCCCTGCACGCGGCGATAGACGAGCGCACGCCAGACGATGAATGCGATCGAGATCAGTCCGGAGAGCGAGCCAATCGGATTTTGAAGGGCATAACTTGCCGCCGATCCGGAGATCCCGGCGACAATGACGAGCACGTCGGCCGCCAGTTGGTGGTGGTGCATGTCGTCTCCTGGCGGCATGGGCACAAAAAAACCGCCTCGCGGGCGGCGTCCATCAAACGGTCAGCGCGGCATCTACGGCCAGACGATGGCATCGACCCCGGCCACGGTGGTGGCCGCGTTCACCTGACCCACCAGCCCGGCGTATGTCGTCTGTTCGGCCTGGATATGGGTCCACATGTCGGCTTGCACCTGTGCCGCCTGAGCGGCGGTGTGCGCGACGAATGACCACGCGCCGCCCGCAGACGGCTGGCACCAGAGCGAGCCACCCTTAAGCGCGGCCCGGTCAATATTGCCCTGGTTTGCGTCATCGGCCGGGTAATTGTATGCAGACCCCAGGGCCGATGACGCAAACCCGGCCTCGATGGCGGACTGACAGGCGGCGGACAGGAGTCCGATTTGCACCCCCTGCGCCACCTTCACGGCGTCATAAGTGTAGGATGCCAGCGCCGCTTCCGCCGCCGTGATGGTGGCCGAATCAGTCCCCTGGGGATACACCAGTTCGTTGTTGACCCAACTCACCAGTCCGGCGAGCCCGGCCGCTTCCAGAACAGGCAGAAAATCCGGGCCTATCGTGGTGGTCATGCCTTATCCCTCCGCTTTCACGAGTTGAGC
>JAJZUL010000057.1 GCA_021848545.1 Pseudomonadota bacterium | reverse complement strand
TGACTTCCATGGCGAAATTCTCGGGCAGGATCGACAGCACCCGCGCCGAATGGTCGGGGCGGATCTTGGCCAGGACCACGGCCACGGTCTGGGGATATTCGTTCTTCAGGTAATTGGCCAGCACCTGCTCGTGGACGTTGCCCAGCTTGTCCCACATGGTGCGGCCGGCGGGACCGCGGATTTCCTCCATGATGGCATTGACCCGGTCCTTGGGCAGGCTCTTCATCAGCAGCCGTTCGGTGGTGTCGGCCGACCCGGTCAGCGACCCGGTGGAGGACAGCTTGTCGGCGAATTCGACGAAGACCCGTTCGACCAGATCGGACGAGACCGTGCCCAGACCGGCCATGATCTGGGACATTTCCCTGATTTCCTCGTCGCCCAGCATGGCGAACAGTTTGGAGGATTGCTCTTCCCCCAAAGACAGCATGAACATCGCCGCCTTTTGCGGGCCGGTGAGCGACCGGTAATCCTCTTTAATTCTGGCCATCCCGATCGCCCCGGATGTGGAGGCGCCCCCAAATCGCTCAAACCCCCGCGCCGGTCGCTGCCGGCACGGCGGGATAATGGACGACTATGAAAGCCGACGCCTTAATTTTGCGTTGATCCGTCTCGGGATCAACCCTCGTCCAGCCGGGGATAGTCGAGATAGCCTTTTTCGCCGCCACCATAGAACGTGGCCATGTCGGGGGCGTTGAGCGCGGCGCCCCGGCGCAGGCGCTCCACCAGGTCGGGATTGGAAATGAAGGGCCGTCCGAAGGCGACCAGATCGGCGGCTCCGCTGGCGATGGCCGTCATGGCCAGGGTGCGGTCATAGCCGTTATTGACCATGTAGAGCCCGTTGAAGCGCTTGCGCAGCACCGACAGATCGAAGGCGCCCTCGACCTCGCGCGGGCCGCCGGTGATCCCTTCGATCACATGCAGGTAACCGAGCTTGAGCGCGTTCAGGCGATCCACCAGGTGAAGGAACAGGGGTTCGGGGTTGCTGTCGGCGATGTCGTTGCGAGTGCTGACCGGGCCGATGCGCAGGCCGACCCGGTCCCCGCCCCACACGCCGACCACCGCTTCCGTCGCTTCGACAGCCAGACGGACCCGGTTCTCGATCGACCCGCCATAGGCGTCGGTCCGGGTGTTGGTGCCGTCGCGCAGGAACTGATCGAGCAGATAGCCGTTGGCGGCATGGACCTCGACCCCGTCGAAGCCGGCGGCCAGGGCGTTGGCGGCCGCCTTGCGGTAATCGGCGACGATGCCGGGCAATTCGTCGGTTTCAAGCGCGCGGGGCGTTGGGATGGGCTTCATGCCGGTTTCGGTGAAAGCCTCGATTCCGGCGGGCGCGATGGCCGATGGCGCCACCGGCAACTGGCCGCCGGGCTGAAGATCGGGATGGGAGATGCGGCCCACATGCCATAGCTGCAGCACCATCCGTCCGCCCTTGGCGTGGACGGCGTCGGTCACCGCCTTCCATCCCGTGACCTGAGCGTCGCTATAGATGCCCGGCGTCCAGGCGTAACCCTTGCCCTGGGGGCTGATCTGCGTCGCCTCGGCGATGATCAGGCCGGCATCGGCCCGCTGGGCGTAATAGGCGGCGGTCATCGCCCGGGGCACGTCGCCGGCCCCGGCGCGGCTGCGGGTCAGCGGCGCCATCACGATGCGGTTGGCCAGCTGATAGGGGCCGAAACGGACGGGAGAAAACAGGGAGGTTTCGGAAGCGGGCATCGGGTCGTCCTCCTTATTCGCGTTGGCGGGGCATCATGCACCGGCCGCCCCCCGCCGGGCCACGGGAAAAACGGAAAATTCCGGCCGTATAGATACCAAAGATGCATATGCCGGCCATATGGCCATACGAACGCGCATCTGGGGGTGATAATCGTTTTTTGGTTTAATTGATGCGTAATCAAAGGTGTTTTTGGGGGCAAATTTCAGTCATGAAGCATCCCAATGGTCGCAAAAAATCTTGGGGGAGGACGTAAAAGCGCGATTCTGCAACCATTAATGGTGGGAGAGGGCGATGCGTTTGTCGATCAAAGCGAGACTGGCGACGGGGTTCGGTATCCTGGTCGTCCTGGGGTTGGTCGCTACCGGTTTCGGCGTGCAATCGCTGTCCATGCTCAATTCGCGCATGACGGAAATCGCCAAGGTCGATGCCGAGCGCATGCGTCTGGCGCTTCGGGTCGCCGTCGACCTGCAGGAAAGCGCCCGCTTCGAACGGAACATCATCATCGACAACACCAAAAGCGGCATGGAGCGGGATGCGGGCGCGATTAAGGCGAGCATCGCCAAGGCGCGGCTCCATTTGGCCGATCTGCGGCGTCTGGCCACCGCCGGACAGATTCCGTTGCTCGACGGATTGAACCGGCAATTGGACGAATACCAGACCCTGGTGGGCAAGGTGGTGGCCCTGGCCCTGATCGACAGTCGCAACGAGGCGGGACGCCTGTCCAATGGTCCGGTGCGCACGGCGTTGGCCGGCGCGCTCGACGGGTTGTCCAAGATGTCGACCATCGGGGTCACGCTCAGCAATCCGCAACTGGTGGCCGCCTCCGATCGTGTCGCCGCCGACGTCGCCCAGGTCATGCGGGCGGAGAAAAGCATGATCATCGACACCTCCAGCCGATCCATCGCCGCCGACACCGCGCGCGCCGGGCAGTCGGGCGCCAGGGCCAGGACCAATTTGGCCGCGCTCAGATCCCTGGTGCCGGCCGACCAGATGCCGCTGTTCGATCAGGTGCGGGCGTCGGTGGATTCCGTCCTGGCCTTGAACGGGCAGGTCGCCAAGGTCATGGCGGAAAACAGCAATTCGAAGGCCTTCCAATTGTCCACCGGCGAGGGCGGGGAGTTGCGCCAGAGCATGAACGCCGCCGTCGAAAAGATGGTGACGTCGTCGCGCGCGGCCATGCTCGCGGCCAGTCGGCAGGGCAGTGCCGCCTTCGGGACGGCGCGGGACGTGATGCTCAGTCTGCTGATCCTGTCGGCAATTCTCGGCATCGCCATCGGTGTCTGGATCGTGATGGCCATCGCCAAGGGTCTGGGACAGGCCAACGGCCTGACCCGCGCCATCGCCGGCGGCGATCTCGACAAGACCGCCGATTACAAGGGGCATGACGAAATCGGCGATCTGATCGTCAATTTGAACGCCATGACCGCGAAATTGCGGGACGTGGTGGGAGATGTGGGGGGCGCCTCGGACAATGTCGCGGCCCGCAGCCAGGAATTGTCAGCCAGCGCCGAACAATTGTCCCAGGGGTCCAGCGAACAGGCGTCGGCCACCGAACAGGCCTCGTCCTCGATGGAGGAGATGGCCGCCAATATCAGGCAGACCGCCGAGAATGCCGGCCAGACCGAAAAGATCGCCCACCAGTCGGCCAAGGACGCGCAAAGCAGCGGCGAGGCGGTGGGCAATGCGGTCGGCGCCATGCAGACCATCGCCGAAAAGATCACCATCGTTCAGGAGATCGCCCGCCAGACCGACCTGCTGGCCCTGAACGCGGCGGTGGAGGCGGCCAGGGCCGGCGAGCACGGCAAGGGTTTCGCCGTGGTCGCGTCCGAGGTCCGCAAGCTGGCCGAACGCAGCCAGGCGGCGGCGGCCGAAATCAGCGGCCTGTCCTCGGACACGGTGCGGGTCGCCCAGGAAGCGGGGATCATGCTGGAAAAGCTGGTGCCCGACATCAAGCGCACGGCCGAGTTGGTGGAGGAAATCTCCGCCGCCTGCCGCGAGCAGGATATCGGCGCCGAACAGATCAATCAGGCCATCCAGCAGCTCGACAAGGTCACCCAGCAGAATGCCGCCGCGGCCGAGGAGATGTCGACCACGTCCGAGGAACTGGCGGGGCAGGCCGAGCAATTGCAGGACACGGTTGGTTTTTTCAGCATGACCGGCGGCCGTCAGGCCCAGGCCCAGGCCCAAAACCGGAAACGGGCCAATTCGGCGCGTGACGGCGGCGGCAAACCCCTGGCCATCGCCCACGCGGTCCCGGCCAGCCGTGCCGGCCGGGCGGCGGCCCATAAGTTCAACGGCAAGGCCAAGGCGGCCGATGCCAATGGTCTGCATCTTGATCTCGGCGATGCCGACATCCACGACGTGGAGTTCGAACGCTATTGACCCGACCCCGATATCGGTGTTGCGTTTTTATTGCGCCGCAACACAGATATCGGACGTCAAACCCCCTTTTTCGCCAGAGGTCGTGCGCCGTTCGGGCTTGAAATCCAAGGCGATCATGATCGTGTCGCGTCCCCGCCATCAGACTTCCCGTCGGTGGGCTCTATACGGACGGTTAGGTTATCCCTATCGGTAACGATACGATGGAGGGGCTAGGCGCTATCGCTCTTGCCCTTTATTGTTCCAATATTGCCGTGAAACGGGAGGCGCCGCGTGGGGGCGGATTCCCGGCTGGGGGCGGGTCCCCTTCTTTCACCGGCGGCGCTTTCGCCCTCGTCCATCGTCACTATGACGAACGAGGGTGTCGGCAGGGCATGGTATCGTTCCCATCTCTAGGATGGTGCGGTGCGGCAAAAGGGGGCGCCCCGGCGGGCGGGCTCCGGACGGTCGGATGGGGGAGATGCGTTATGGGCAAAACCGTACTCAGCGTGGACGATTCGGCCAGCATGCGCCAGATGGTGAGGCTGACCCTGGTCGATGCCGGCTACGACGTTGTCGAGGCCGAGGATGGAAAGGACGCTTTGGCCAAAGCACAGGGCGCCTCGTTCAACATGGTCGTCACCGACCTCAACATGCCGAACATGGACGGCCTGACCCTGATCCGCGAGTTGCGCAAATTGCCGGCCTACAAAGGGGTTCCCATCGTCTTCCTGACAACGGAATCCGACGATAGTCGCAAGCAGGAAGCCAAGGCGGCCGGGGCCACGGGATGGATCACCAAGCCCTTCAACAAGGATCAGCTGATTGCCGTTGTCCGCAAAGTCATCGGTACCTGAGGACGCATCGTCATGAGCGCCAGACAAACCGTTAACGATCGTATCCGCGAGATCGATGTCGTCGAGACGGAGACCCAGGCGCATGTGTTCTTGCACCAGGGGCAGATTTACTGCACCGGTGAACCGACCGTCATCAGTACCGTGCTGGGATCGTGCGTTTCCGTCTGCCTGTGGGACCCTGTCCAGGTCGCCGGCGGCATGAATCATTTCGTCCTGCCCGGTGAAGCCGGTTCATCGGGTCGTTATGGCGACGCCGCCATCGATCGTCTGGTCGAAGAGATGCTGCAATTCGGCTGCCGCGCCGAGAATATCGAAGCGAAACTGTTCGGCGGCGGGTCGGTCCTGCCGATCGCCGGCTCCGCCGCGGCGATCGGCAGCCGCAACGCGGATTCCGCCCTGGCCCGCCTGGCCCGGTGGAAGCTGAAGGTGGTCGCGCGCGATATCGGCGGCACTTATGGGCGGTTTCTGCGTTTCGACACCGCGACCGGAGTGGCGATGATGCGCCGTTTGGCCAAAGCCGGCATTGCGGCGGATGCGGTCTCAAGGCCGAACGCGGCATGAGCTTCAGAGCCCGACCCGAAAATCGCCATGGCGGCCTGCAAATGGCGCTTTTCTGCGCATCCGCTGCTCACGTACATGAAGTACGCTCCGCTGCGGTTCTCGAAAACCGCCATTTTCGGCTCACCCCGCCGATTTTCGGGTCGGGCTCTCAGGGCGCGATAACGGGATTTCCCCTGTAATATGTTGGCCTTGGCCGGCGATTCGGAATGGCTCAAATATCGTTGGGCCGCGTCCGGTCGTTGCGCGCCGCAACCGCGATCATCCAAAAGATACGATGCCGTATTGGGGCTGTTATGTTTTATTTCTTCTTTCACTTTCGTAGGGTATGTTGAGCCGCTCCAACGAGCCGTGAGGGGGGATGTAGACGGTATGTTCAATAGACGGAATAATGGCGCCTCCGGTCATGGGGCCGCGGCCGTGATCGATCGTCCGATGGCCGCATTGCCGGATTTGAATCTCGTCGATACTCAGATACGCCTTCTGAAAGAGGGCAAGTATGCCGACGTGCCGCCCGGAACCGATGCGCGCAGCGGGGATTTGTACAGCATCGCCCGGCAGATGCTGGCGCAGACCGAAAGCCAAATCCGCCGATCGGTCGATTTGTCGATGAACATCAACACCACGGTGATGGCGGCGGCCGACACCAAGCGGGGGCTGGACGACGCCCTGGAGCGGGCCCAGCGGATGGCTGCGGCCACCGAGGAGATGGTGGCCAGCATCGGCGCCATCACCCAGAACGTCGAGGAAGTGGTGGGCCATGCCGATCAGGCGCTGGATATCGCCAAGCGTTCGCGCGGCGATTCCGACCGGGCCATTGCCGCCATGCAGACCATCTCGACCACGGTGCGCGATGCCGTCGACAAGGTGGCGGCCCTGACCGAGGCCGCCGCCGAGATCGAAAAGGTGGTGGGATTCATCAACGATATCGCCGGCCAGACCAATCTGCTGGCCCTGAACGCCACCATCGAGGCGGCGCGGGCCGGCGATGCCGGGAAGGGCTTCGCGGTGGTCGCCAACGAAGTCAAAAGTCTGGCCAATCAGACCGCCAAGGCCACTGACGAGATCCGCAACCGGGTCGATACGCTGAGGGCCGAGACCAGCCGTATTTCCCAATCCATGCAGGGCGGCGCCGAGGCGGTGGCCGATGGCGAGAAGCTGATCACCGGCACCATTTCCTCTTTGGGCGATATCGAAACCAGGGTCGAATCGGCCGCCGCCGGTGTCCGCGACACCGCATCGATTCTGACCCAGCAGAGCGAGGCCTCCCGCGAGATTTCCGAAGGCGTGATCGCGGTGGTCGGGGTCGCCGAAAGCAATGTCGGTTCCAATAATCGGGTTCTGGACGCCATGGACCGGACCGACCATCTGATCAACGAACAGATGGACGGACTGTCGAAAAACGCTTTCCCCACCCGCGACGTCATTCGCGCCAAGGCCGATCACATGATCTGGCGCAAACGTCTGGCCGATATGCTGGTGGGGCGTGCCGACCTCAATCCCGCCGAATTGACCGATCACACCCAATGCCGTCTGGGCAAGTGGTATGCGGTGGTCCCACCCGCCATTCAGGCATTGCCGGCCTACAGGGATTTGCTGGCTCCCCACAAAGAGATCCACGATCTCGGCATCCGCGCCGCCAAAGCCTATCGGGACGGCGATATCGACGAAGCCATCCGCCTGGTGACCGCCATCGAAACGCCTTCGCAGGTGGTCCAGTCCTATCTCGATCAATTGATCGAGGCGCTCGGCGCCGGCGCCTGACGACCGGGATGGGAGCGATGCGGCCGGTTCGATGTCGCCGGCCGTATCGTCGTCCTTTCGCCGAGGGGGCAATGCCCACGCCGCGCATCGATGCCGCCGGAGTTTTTTCGGCCGGGGCGGGGCGGCGGGCCGGTTTCGACGGTTCGGATCAGGCGGATTGCCGCGACATCGTTATCGATGAAAGCCCGGCGGGCGCGGGCTAAACGCCCGGACGGGCGCGTCCGGCGAGGGCCGGTAAGTTCCGACCGGAGGTCGGAACTTACCGGAAACAGCATGAAAGGCGGATACGACTGGTTCGCTTCCGGCCTCAGTTCTTCCAGTGAGGAACGTCCAGCTTCTTCAGAGTGGCCTGGTCGAGATGGCCGGTGGCCTTCAGGCCGTGCGCCTTCTGGAAGGCGACCAGGGCGGCATGGGTCGCGGAACCCCAATAGCCGTCGATGGCGAGCTTCGTCGCACCGGCCCGCTTCAGCGCCACCTGGATTTCCTCGACCCGGCGGCGCGACATCGTCGCACGATGCGCGGGCGCCTTTTTCATGGTCTCGGCGGCTTTTTTGGCCATGGGCTTCTCAGCCTTTTTGGCCATGGGCTTCGCGGCTTCCTTGGCCATGGGCTTCTCAGCCGCCTTGACCATCGGCTTCGCGGCTTCCTTGGCCATCGGCTTGGCGGTTTCCGCCGCGGGCTTGGCCGGGGCGGCCGGCGTCTGGGCCAGCGCGCCGGCGGCGGTCCCGGCTGCCAGGAATGCGGCCGCAATAGCGGTAGTGACGAGTTTCATGACGGGCAACTCCCCTATAGAAAGTGAATCGACGCGTATTCCGGTCGGACTGCCGATCCACCCCAAGATTGCCAAAATAGCCCGAATTCGCTTCAACCGAAAGCTTAAGGGGCGTACTCGGGCTGTTTAAACCGCGATGCAACGAACACGAAGGCGAAAAGCCGTTCGGGCAGCCGGTCCGGCGATTGCGTCGAATTACAGAACTACTTCGAATTTAAGGCGAAAATTGGGCCGACCTCCGGTGGATGGCGCCGGACTTCCGCACCGCCCGTCAACGTCGGAAGCAAGCGCGCGGGCTTTCGTACAGCGCGTTCCGGGTTCCCTTGAATGGCCCTGCAATTACAGGGACGGTAACACATTTTTATTCCCCATTTACTCATCTTGTGCAAGAATTGACACGTTAAAGGTGTGCGCAACCTCATTCTTATGTGGGTGGATATATGCATGTCCTTATCACCGGCGGCGCCGGCTTCATCGGATCCCATCTGGTGGAACGGATGTTGGCAGAGGGAAATACCGTTCACGTCGTCGATGATCTGAGTACCGGCAAGGCCACCAACCTGGCCCCTTTTCTGGAACATCCGCGCTTCCGCTTTTGCGAGGCCGACATCGTCACCTGGGACGGCATTTCCGCCGCGGCCCAGTGGTCCGATCGCATCTATCATCTGGCGGCGGTCGTCGGGGTTCGCCGCGTGCTGGAAGACCCGATCCAGGTGCTCGCCACCAACATCGCGGGGACGGAACGGCTGCTGCGCGCCGTCGTGACCGGGGGGTGGCGCCCCCGTATCATCATCGCCTCCAGTTCCGAGGCTTACGGTTTCGCCCAGGACGAGGCCTTCAACGAACAGAACGATCTGGTCTTCAGGGCCGGCGGTCAGACGCGGTGGGCCTATGCCGTGACCAAGCTGGTCGATGAGCATCTGGCCCACGCCTTTTTTAAAAAACGCGAATTGCCGGTGACGACGGTGCGTCTGTTCAACACCGTGGGGCCGCGTCAGCTGGGCCGGTACGGCATGGTCCTGCCCAATTTCGTCAAGCAGGCGGTGCGCGGCGTGCCGATCACCGTCTTCGGCGACGGTCTGCAGACGCGCTCGTTCTGCGATGTCCGCGACACGGTCTGCATGCTCGATGAGTTGGGACGGAGCGAGGCCGCGGTGGGTGAGATCGTCAATGTCGGCGATGACAAGGAAATATCCATCAAGGATCTGGCCGCCCTGGTGCGCGAGCGGGCGGGAAGCCAATCCCCCATCAAGTTGGTCTCCTACGTCGAGGCCTATGGCGAGAGCTTCGAGGACGTCACCCATAGACGTCCCGATTTGACCAAGTTGCGCTCTCTGATCACGTATTCGCCAAAGCGGTCACTGGCGGAAACCATCGATGACCTTATCAGGATAGAAAGAACAGGATTGGGTCAGTCGGCGTCTAAATAAGTGGTTTTCGTTTTCCTTGTAAAGACCTGCATCAATATCGCCGCTGTGTCCGGCATGGATTGAGAGCGGGCTGAAGGAGGGGGTCGTGGCTACAATACCGTTCTTCGTGATCAGCCCCAATACGTTGCTTGCCCTGATCGGTCTTGTCCGCGGACCGAAGCGGGTTCAGCCCCCCGACCCCGACGTCATCCGGGCGCTGAAGGTCGATGTGGTGATCCCCGCCTATAATGAAAGCAACACCATCGCCCTGTGTCTGGCGTCTCTGATGCGCCAAACCATGCGTCCCCATACGGTCACGCTGATTGACGATGGCAGCTCGGACGATACCGCCGACATCGCCGAAGCCTTCGCGGCGGTCAACGACTTTCCCATGCGCGTCATCCGCCGCGCCCACTCCATCGGCAAGACCCCCGGGCTGAAACGGGAATCGCGTGAGCGCGACGGCGATGTCGAATTCATTCTCGACGGCGACACCATCCTCGAATCCGAAGACTACCTCGAGAAGGTGGTCGGCCATCTTTACCGCGTTCCGGGCATCGCCTCCGCGTGCGGCGTCATCTATCCGTTGCGGGACCGCGACCGTTTCGCCATGTCCCAGACGGACGGCATTCAACGCCTTAAACAGGTCCGGCCGCAGACCGTTCTGCTTCCTCACCGCCCGTTCTGGCGCAGGGTGGCGAAAGCGATTTCCAATTTCGACCGTGAAGTTCTCTACAATTTCATGCAGAACTTCATTTATACGGGTGAACAAAATCTGTTCGGTTCCATAATGAACCCGGTCGGATGCGCGGTCGCCTATCGACGGGAATACCTGAAGGAATTGTTCGATCGTTTCGAACCGAAGTTCGGGGATGACATGACCTCGTCAGAGGATATCTTCTTCGGCTTCATATTTATCGCGCAGGGCTATCACAACACCCAGGTACAGGGAGTCTTCGCCCGGTCGGACGAACCGGAGGTGCAGAAGATCCCGCGCCAGTTGCTGTTGTGGTCGTCCGCCTGGCTCCAAAGCGCCTATTACTTCCCGGAATTGCTGCTCAGCCCGTTCACCGCGATCAAGCGGTGGTTTCATGAGCGCAGAAGCGCGCGAGAGAGCGAAAAACGCAGGATCGTCGATGGCTACCGTCAACCGTTCGGGATAGCGTTCGCCAAACTATACGGTCGTCCGGCCGGCTGGATGACTCTCATGGCGATTTTGGAAAAGGTCGCTTTTCCCGTCATCCTATTGTACCTGGTGATTATCAAGGCCTGGATGCCGTTGGGATTGACGGTCCTGGCGGAAGTTCTTCTTTATATCGTCATCATAGCTCTTTTCTCAAAGGAGCGGCGACTGGAGTTTATCGTGAAGGGTGTTGTCGCCACCCCCATACGTTATTCCAGACTGGTATTCGATATCGTAACCATTGGCAATTTCATTATGGACCTGATTTCAGGTCGTCACCGCTGGCGGAAGTAAATGACGATGAGGCGTAAACTCGTTCTTATTCAGACAGTGGCCATTGCCGGGTTGGTTGTGGCCGGGCTTCCCATGTCCGCGCAAGCGGCGGGGACCACGCAAGCCGGAACGCCGTCTCCGTCCGTGCCCCCCGCGGCATTGCGGGCCGAAATGCACAAACAATGGGCGGTCGCCGAGGCGATTTACCGCCGCATTCTCGCCCGGCACCCCGACCGGGTCGATTTGCGTCTGCGTTTGGCCGACGTTCTGGCCGCCCAGGGCAAAAGCGCGGAGGCGGCCAAGGCCCTGGCGCTGGCGGCGGATCAGCGACCGCGCGACGCGGCTTTGCAGGCGAAAGCGTCAGAGGCTTTCGCCGCCGCCAAGGATGCTCGTAACGCCCTTGTTTATATCGACAGGGCCCTGTCCCTGCGCCCTGACGACATGAGCCTGGAGCGCCGCCGTCTGGCGCTGGCGAATTGGGCGGGCAACGACGAACAGGCCCTGGACAGCGTGCGTATTCTGATGGGCAAGACGCCGGGCGATGCCTCGCTCCAGCGCGAATATGCGCTCATCCTCAGCCGCACCGGCCACCTCGACAAGGCGGCTTCGCTGCTTTCCGATTACGTGGCCACCCATCCCGCCGATAGGAGCGCGGTGATGGATCTGGCGCGCATTCAGGCGTGGCGGGGCAATCTCGCGGTGGCGCGGACGCTTTTGGAGCGCTATCGCCGCGCGGGAGGGAACAAGAAAAAATACCAGAACGAATTGGCGGAAATCGATGGATCGGGCGGCCGGCCGGAGACGATGTCGGCCCCGGAGGATTCGCTGATTCGCCAGGATGAGGCCGATTTCGGCGAGGTGGATTACCAGCGGGAATTGGCGTTGATCGAGGGATGGAGCGGCCGGCCCGCGGCCACGCTCGCTTTGGCGGATTCCCTGATTCGACGCGATGGCGCCGACTTCAGAGCCCATTACGCCCGCGCCATCGCCCTTCGTGACAATTACGAATACGCCGCGGCGATGCGGGAGATCGACATTCTGGAGAAGCTCCGCCCGGGATCGCCGGAAGTCGCCGAATTGCGTCGCACCATCACCGCGCAGCAAAAACCGTATCTTCAGATCGATACGGCGGCGATATGGAGTTCCGACAGTATTTTCTCGACCGATGGCGGGGTGTCCTACCATCAGCCCATCACTGATTCCTGGTGGGTCATGGCCGGCGGCGGCGCGAATTACCTCCGCGCCAGTCGGGAGACCGGCTATGGCAATCTTGACGGCGGCAACGATGCCGCCGACGGCGGCGGCTGGATCGGCGCCAAAACGCGGGTCGCTCCCGGCGCGCTGGCGGAGGCGCGGATCGGCGCGGCTTCCAACGGTCAGGGGCATGACGCGCTGATCTGGCGGGCGTCCCTGACGGGGCGGCTGTCGGATGACCTGCACGTCCAAATCAGCAATTCCCGTGACTTCGAGGGGATTTCCCCCCGTTCGGTCTCTCTGGGGATCACCCGCATCGATACCCAGCTGACGGCCGTTTATACCCCGGACTTCGATTGGACCGTCGGCGCGATAGCGCGCGAAAGCGAGCTTTCCGACCATAATCATTACGGCTCGTTCTATCTGGCGCCGCGGCGGTCGGTTCTCCGCTCGCAATATTTCAACGTGGACCTTGGCGTCAGCGGCGATTGGTCCGGCTATTCACGCACCCCGAACGACGGATACTATTCGCCAAAGTTCCTTCAGAAATATGCCGTCGATACCTATCTTTACTACAAAATAAACTATGAATCCGGCGTTTCCCTGATCGTGTCGCCCGGCGTTTTACGCGACAACACGATGCACACGTTCCGCTTCGGCACCGGCGTCGCCGCCGAGGCCACCTTCGGGCAGTACAGCGACTGGATGACTAAAATCCGCGCCGCCTACAGCGACAACGGAACGGATTACGGAAACCGTTATTCGGCGGAATCCGTCGGCATCACGCTGGTTCGCCGTTTCTGAACGGCGGTCCCGCGCCCCCGGTCGGGTTTTCACCCTCGCGCCAAAAGCGTCTCCACGGCCAGGGCCGCCGCCGGCGCCCAGAAGGCTTTCGGTCTGCGGCGTCGACCACAACACCGTGCCGGCCCCGTCCACGGCCAGCAGGCAGCGGCCGGTCACGTCCAGCGCCGCCCGCGCGCCATAGGTCACCCGCGCATTGGCCAGATGGACGCGGATGCGGGCCAGCAATTCATCGACGACGATCGGTTTGGTGACGTAATCGACGCCCCCGGCGCTCAAGCCCGCGACGATATGCTCGGTCTCGCTCAAGGCGGTCATGAAGATCACCGGCAGATGGGAACCGCTTGAGCTCGAAATTGCGGATCAAGCCGCGCATCGCCACCGCCAGGGGCGCTTAGCCCGTCTTATTCCCGAGTAGGGCGAAGGCGAGAGAACGCCTGGGTTCCTGAATTACCCCTGTGGCAAAATTTGCCACACCGCATATGCGTGTCAACGCATTGTGATCGCTCACTTTTAGGCTGGATTTTGCCTGCGCTGGTGAATAAGACGGGTTAGGCGCGGTCTTCCGCCTCCATGTTCGCCAATTTTCGTTCAATCCCCCGCACATAACCGATGCGGCCCATCTGACGCAATTCGTCGAGATGGACGGACGCGTTGTCGGGCAAGCCGTCGAAGGCCGGCGCGGCGGCGTCGGTCTCAGTCGCCGGCAGCGCTTCGGCCTCGATCCATTTGATCCCGATCAGCGTCTCGATGCGGTCGAGCAGCCGCTCGATATGCAGCGGCTTGCCGAGAAAAGCGGGCGGGCATCGAGGGCCTTCGGTTCCACGATCTGCGGCACGAGGCGACGAGCCGGCTGTTCGAGAAGGGATTGAACCCGATGGAGGCGGCGGCGGTCACGGAGCGCAAGACACTTGCCATGCTCAAGCGGTATAAGCACCTGCGAGCCGAAGACCTCGCCGCGAAGCTTGGGTAAGGGCTTGTGTTGATGCCGGTTGTTCTCCGCGACGGTGGATTTCGGTTTTTCTTCTATAGCGACGAGGGCAACCCGCGCGAGGAGGCCCATATTCATGTTCGTCAGGGTGGAGACGAAGCCAAATTCTGGCTGCAACCGGATGTCTCCCTAGCCTACAATGACGGCTTCGACGCGCGTACACTCAATCGGTTGCAAAAGCTGGTCGAGCTTCACCGCGACGAATTGGAAAGGGCATGGCATGACCATTTCGCCTAAGACTTTGCGCTTCGACGAAAACAGCATGTGGGTGGAGCTGTCGGACGGTCGCACCGTTGGCGTGCCCCTGGCGTGGTTCCCGCGTCTGCTCCATGCGTCGCCGGAGCAACGGGAGGATTACGAACTCAGCCCGCGCGGCATGCATTGGGATGCCCTGGATGAGGATATTTCCGTTGAGGGCATTCTTGCCGGCCGGGGCGACCAGACCAAAGCGCGCCGCACCGCGGCTTAACCCTCGCCATACCGCGCCGCGCGGGCCGTTTTCCGGCCCGTCAAGGGGCCACCATGCGACCCCCAGGGGAATCGCATTTGACAAAAGCTGGTAGCGCGGAGCGCTGAAATAGATTCTGTAGGGGCTCGGTCGAACGAAGGCGGAGCCCCCGATGTCGTGGTTTGAGAAGGCGTTTGACGCGTTGCCCGAT
>JAJZUL010000013.1 GCA_021848545.1 Pseudomonadota bacterium | reverse complement strand
CCCCTGGAGCGGAGCGACTAGGCCGTTGAGGCCGCCGCAGCGCAAGCGAGGATAGCCAAGGGCGCGGACGCGCCCGCCCGGCGATTGAGGGAAAGATACATAACCCAGGGGAAGCGGGTTCACCCGTTTCCCCTGGCCGGGTCGCCGGGTTCGCTTGCCCTTCGACGCCCTGTCCGAATAGACTCGCCCGTCATGATGGGGCGATCGGTGCCGTGAATGGGTGAAATCGGCAAGCGGAACGTCGGCGAGTCACAGGCCGGCGACCGAAACGGGGGGCACGAATCGGACGGCGCGACGTTGCCGGCGCACAAGGCCGGTCCCGCCGCGACCGCCGGCCGGCTGGGAATGATCCGCACCCTGGAAACCAGCCCGGTCGCGGCACTCATCGTGACACCCGACTGGCGCATCGCCTATGCCAACCCCCGCTCGGCGGCGCTGCTCGGCCTGGAACGCCAGCACCTTCAAAATCTCGATTTCTCCGCGTTTTTCCGCAAGACCAGTCTGCCGCCGGCGCAATTGCGCATGCTGGCCGGCAGCGGCAGCCTGCGCGACGTGGAAATCCGCCTGCACCGCATCGGCGGCGCCGACATCTGGGCCTTGACCTCGTGGGAAGAAGTGCCGTTCGACGGCGGCGACGCCCATCTGGTGTGGATTCAGGATGTGACCAGCCGCAAGGCGTCCGAGCAGCGCCTGGAACACATCTTCGCCGCCGCGCCCTTTCCCATGATGCTGTGCCGGCCGGTCGGCGGCGAGGTGACCATCGCCAACCGCCGCGCCCAGGAATTGTTTTTCACCGGCCGGGCGAAAACGCCGATGATGCGGCTCGACCACATCATCGGCGCTCCGGCCTATCGCCATTTCGTCGACAAGCTCCGCTCGGGCGGCTTCGTCGACGATTTCGAAACCATGGTCCATACCGGATACGGTCAGGCCCTGTGGATGTCGTTGTCCGGCCAGGCCACCGAGATCGACGGCGAGCGGACCATATTGGTCGGCATCACCGATATCACCGAACGCAAACTGGCCGAGGAGATGCTGCGGCGCTTTTTCGAAGCCGCGCCGCTGCCCATGGTTCTGGTGCGGCTGTCCGACCGCCACCTGCTGCGAATCAACCGGCGCGCATCGGAGCTGATGGATCCGGGCGCGATCGAGGCCGGCAGCCGGACCCTGGATCATTATGTCGGCGAAGGCGTCACCGGCATCTTTCTCGATACGTTGAGCGGCGCCGGCGGCGCCATCGAGGGATTCGAGGCGCGCCTGACCACCGATTACGGCGAAACCATCCATGCGCTGCTGTCGGGGCAAAGCGTCACCGTCGGCGACGACCATTGCGTCCTGGTCGGTCTCAACGACATCACCGACCGCAAGCGCGCCGAACAGAACTTGCGCACCGCCAAGGAAGAGGCGGAACGGGCCACCGAAGCCAAATCGATCTTTCTCGCCACCATGAGCCACGAAATCCGCACGCCGATGAACGGGGTCATCGGCATGCTGGACGTGCTGGCGGTGAGCGGACTGGACGACGACCGCCGGGCGATGGTCGGTGTCGCCCGCGATTCGGCCAGGACCTTGCTGTCGATCATCAACGACATTCTCGATCTGTCCAAGATCGAGGCGGGAAAGCTGAGCCTGGAAAGCCTGGCCTTTTCGCTCCGCGACACCATCGAGGGCGCGGTGGAACTGCTGGCCGGTCAAGCCGACGAAAAAGGATTGGAAGTGGCTTGGGCGGCGGCGGGCGATGTCCCGGACATGCTGTTGGGAGATCCCCTGCGCCTGCGCCAGATCCTGCTCAATCTGGTGGGCAACGCCATCAAATTCACCGAAACGGGCCACATCACCGTGCGCGCGACCCGGCTGGGCGTCCCCGGCGGCGGCGAGCGGCTGGCGATCGCGGTGACCGATACCGGCATCGGTTTGAGCGCCGAGCAACAGGACCGTCTGTTCCAACCCTTTTCCCAGGCCGACAGTTCGACCACCCGGCGCTATGGCGGCACCGGTCTCGGCCTGTCGATCTGCCGCCGTCTGGCCGAACTGATGGAGGGCGCCATCGGCGTCACCAGCGAGCCGGGCCACGGCGCCTGTTTCCGGCTGGATATTCCCCTGATGACCGCGCCATTGCCGCCGCCGCCCGCCGCCACCCTGGAGGGGGTGATCGTGGCGGTGGTCGATCCCTTGGCGGAGGTCCGCGACTGCGTCGCCGAAGCCCTGGAAACACGGGGTGCCCGGGCTCTGACGGCGGCCGACGCCGCCAGCCTTGCCGTTCTGCTGGAAACCGCTCCCCCGCCGGCGGTCGCGCTTGTCGCCGCGACCGAGGCCGACGCGACCGAAGCCGTTCTCGGCCGCCTGTCGCCGGCCCCGGAACGGTTTTTCACCGGCACCGCCGTGCCCCCGACCTCGTGCGGCCGTTTGTTCAACAAGCCGCTGCACCGGGCGATGGTGGTCAAGGCGGTGGAACGGGCGGTCGGCCGGAAAGGGAATGATGAAACGACGAATCCGGCGGCGGCGATGCCGAGGCCGGCGGTGAAATCCCTGCCCATCCTGGTGGCGGAGGACAACGCCACCAACCGGCTGGTCATCGGCAAACAGCTCGACCATCTGGGCTATCGCCATCGGATGGTGGAAAACGGCGAAGTCGCGTTGGCCGCCCTGGAAAGGGAGGAATTCGCCCTGCTGCTCACCGATTGCCATATGCCGGTGATCGACGGCTACCAGTTGACCCGTCTCATCCGCCAGCGGGAAGCCGCCACCGGCGGCGCCCGTTTCCCCATTCTCGCCCTGACCGCCAACGCCCTGGCCGGCGATTCAGAAAAATGCATCGCGGCCGGCATGGACGACGTGCTCAGCAAGCCGGTCGCCCTGGACGATTTGATCCGCGCCCTGAACCATTGGACGCGAAAGACCGCGCCAGCCACCGATCCCGCGCCGTCGCCGATTGCCGTCGACCGCGCGCCGCCGCTGGATTTCACCGCCCTCGCCGGGCTTCTGGGCGATGACGACCCGGCCGCCCTGGCGGAAATCGCGGCGTTTTTCGTACAAAGCTTCGGCGCCCTCGAAAAAGCCATCGCCGCCGCCCTCAAGGCTCGCGATCGCCAGGCGCTGGCCATGGCCGCCCACGCCGCCAAGGGCTCCGCCCGCAATGCCTGCGCCGGCCGATTGAGCGGGGTCATGGCCGAGATGGAAACCACCGCCCTGACCGCCTCCTGGCGACGGCTGGCGCAATTGCGCAAAGACGGCCGCGCCGCCTTCGCCGAGCTGGCGGCGTTCGTGAAAGAGCGCGAAAGCGAGGAATGAGGCGAATTCGTCTGGTGACGCGCCCCCGACACGATCAAACCGGACGGGGCGAGAAATCCAGGTCGATATGTACCGATAGTTACACGACACCCGCGCGGTGAACGGAGGTGGCCAATGGCGGACATCGAAGGAGAAAAAAACCGGAAGCCGGGGTGGTTGCGCCGCCTGTTGTCGCCACGCGGGCGGGCGGACCGGCACGAACAGCCGACGTCCGAGGAAGCGGACGCGGCGGAGCGGGAGGAAAAGGAAGAAGACGAGGAAAACCCCGACCTCGACTTCCAACCGGGTGGCTGGGTCGGCGCCACCGAACCCCGGCGGCGGAAATAAACCCGGGGACGCGCGCTATGGCGCCGGACGAGGGCCGATGGTATCGGCGAAATACAGGCGGGCCAATTCACCCGCTTTCCCCACCATCAGGTCGGCCAAAGTGTATTTGTCGAGCACGGAGAGATAAGCGCTCAGCGCCTCGCCCAGGATGCCCTGAAGCCGGCAGGCGCGGGTAATGACGCAGGCGTTGTCGGCTTGGAAACATTCCGCCATGGCGAAATCCTCTTCCATCCGACGCACCACATCGCCAATGCCGATTCCATCCGGCGGCCGGGCAAGACGCATCCCGCCACCCCGGCCCCGCACCATTTCAAGATAGCCGTACCGGCCCAGATTGTAGGCCACCTTCATCAGGTGGCTTTTGGATATGCCATAGGCATCGGCCACCTCCTGAATGGTGGCCAACCCACCCTCCTTCAGGCCCACATACATCAAAGTGCGGAGTCCGTAATCGGTATAGCTGGTCAACCGCATGCCCGGCACTCTCCGCCACATAACATGTATGTTAGATATTGCTTTTAGCCCACGGCCGCAATACCCTCTAAAAAGAGGTATTTAAAATATTTGTTAAAAACGCGGAAGCCAACCAGCGGCATCCGCTTGACCCCGAGGGAGAAGCACGGTGACCACAGCCACCCCCGTCGCCGAACCGGCGACATCAGATCCGGTGGGCAGCGTCCTCAAATGGACGCTGCTCATCGTTGCGGTCCTTTGTTTCGCGGTCCTGGGCTGGACCGTCAAAGTGACCTACAACGGCGCCCCGCCTTTTCCCGACGCGTTCGTGACCCGAAGCGGCCATACGGTGATGACGGCCGCCGATATCGTCGCGGGCAAGGCGGGTTTCCAGAAGGCCGACCTGATGGATTACGGCAGCATCTACGGCATGGGGTCCTATTTCGGCGAGGATTACACCGCCGACAATCTGGTGCGTCTGGCCAAGCTGACCGAAGCCGGAATCGCCACGGCGCGCTTCGCGAAACCCCTCGCACAATTGCCGGTGGGGGAACGATACGCGGTCAAGATCGCGATGCGAAAGATGCTGCAAGGCGTGAACCTGACGGCGAAACGCACGGTGATCCCCGATGCCTTGGCCGAGGCCATCGCCACCCGGCGAGGCCAAATCGTCCAATGGTTGCTTCATCCCGATTATGCCAAGGGGTGGAGCGGGACCGACAGCCTGAACGCCCGCACCGCCGCCCAAACCGCCGATTTTCTGCTCTATTCGTCGCTTACCACCGTGGCCCGGCGACCGGGCGGCACCGCATCCTGGACACAAAACTGGCCCTATGAACCCCTGGTGGGCAACACTCCCACCACCGCCACCTTCCAATGGACCTGGATCAGCTTCTGCTTCGTCTTTTTCGGATTCGGCGCGGTGATCTTCGTCTACGAGCGCTTCCTGAACGACCATGACAAGGGGCCGATGGACCCGGTTCTGGCCGCTTTCCGGCCCCTGACGCCCAGCCAACGCCGAATCTGGAAATATTTCCTGGTGGTGGCCGCCGTGTTCCTGGTCCAGATCCTGGCCGGCGCGTTGATGGCCCACTATTACTCCCAGCGGGCCAGCTTCTACGGGCTGCCCATCGACCGCTATCTGCCATTCAATTTCCTGCGCGACGTCCATATCCAATCGCCCATCGTGTGGATCGGACTGTCCTGGATCGGCGCGGCCCTGTTCCTGGCGCCGGCCATCAGCGGACGGGAAGCCAAGGGCCAGGGATTTCTGGTGAACGCCCTGTTCTGGGTCACCCTGGCCGTGGTCGCGGGCGCGCTTATCGGGAATTATCTGGGAATCATGGGAGATACGGGAAAGGAGTGGTTCTGGTTCGGCAACCAGGGGCTTTCCTACATCCAGCTCGGACGCGCCTGGCAGATCGGATTCTTCGCCGGGCTCGTCATCTGGAGCATGCTGGTGTTCCGCGCCATGTGGCCCCGGGGGAATGCCGTGGGCAAGACCTTCGGCCGGTTGCTGACGGGACGGATCACGCTTGAGCATCTGATCTGGCTGTCCACGGCCAATATCGCGCTTCTCTATGCCTTCGGCATGATCCCCCTGACCGGCATCGGGAAATCCTTCACCATCACCGATTTCTGGCGCTGGTGGGTGGTCCATCTGTGGGTGGAGCAATCGTTCGAATTCTTCGCCGCCGCCATCAGCGCCTATCTTCTCATGGCATTGGGGCTGGTCTCGCGCAGACTTGCCGAACGGGCCGTCTATTTCGAACTCATCCTGATCTTTCTGGGCGGCGTGCTCGGCACCGGACACCATTATTACTGGGCGGGCGCACCGGGCATGTGGGTCCCGATCGGCACCATGTTCTCATTCATCGAGGTCCTGCCCTTGATGCTGCTGGTGTTGGAGGCGATCCAGCAACGCCGCCTGATCAAGGGCAGCCGCGACTTCAAATACGGCTTGGCCTACACCTACATCATCGGCGCGGCCTTTTGGAACTTCGTGGGTGCCGGGGTCTTCGGCGGCGGCACGCTGAACGCACCGCTCGCGAATTACTACGAACACGCCACCTTCCTGACCCTCAACCACGCCCATACCGCTTTGTTCGGCGCCTTCGGGTTGCTGGGTCTGGGGCTGATCTATTTCTGCCTGCGGTATCTGGCGGGCGACGAGCATCCCTTCAACGAGAAAGCCGGACGCTGGGCCTTCTGGCTCTACAACGGCGGACTGGTGCTGTGGATCGTGTTCAATTTCTTCCCCATCGGCTGGGCGCAACTGGATGCGGTTTATGAACACGGTCTGGCCTATGCCCGCTCCCAGGCGTTCTACGACACCACACTGTTCTGGCAATGGATGCGCTTGCCGGGCGACATCGTGTTCTCGGCGGGCGCATTGCTGATGGCCGGGGATTTCGTCGTCAAGCTGAAGCCGCTGTTGGGAAAATCCGTGGGCGGGTCCGCACCGGAAACCGCCCAAACCCCTGCGGAATAGACTCGAGGAGACATCACCATGACCGGTATTCACGACTACATGACCAGGCACCATGCCCATTGCGACGCCCTGTTCACCCAGGCCGAAACCGAGGCGATGGCGGAAGACTGGGCGGGCGCCAAACGCGACTGCACGGCGTTTCTGACCGATATCGCCCGCCACATGGACGCCGAGGAAAACGTGCTGTTCCCACTATTCGAGGCGCGCACCGGCATCACCGGCGGCCCCACCCATGTCATGCGTACCGAGCACACCCGGATGAAGGAAATCTTCGACGGTCTGCTGGACGCCATCGGAAGCCGCGACGCCACGGCCTATCGGGGGCATGCGGCCGCCCTGAAATCCATCCTGAACGCCCACAACATGAAGGAGGAAAGCGTTCTCTATCCCATGCTCGATCAGATCGCCGGAGCGGAACGGGATTCCACGCTCGATCGGGTCAAAGCGCTGATGGAAGAAAATTAACCCGATCTATTCATGGAGCCGCGAGGTGATGGCGCCGGGATTTGATTTGGATGGGATTTTTCGCGGACGCCGCCAATACCCCGGTATTGGCAAGGCCGCAAAAAGCCCAGGCGGATCAAAGACCAAGCCAGCGCCCGTCGGAACCGTGAATGGATCGGGTTAAGAGTACGGAGCGACCGGGAAAAAGTACGCCGAGGCTATCGGCCGAGGGACTTTTTCCCGGACCCGTGAACGGATCGGGTCAGTAGCTGGGCATGTCGGCCGAGGTCAGATGCGGCTGGACCGCCTCCAGCACATAGGCCTGAAGGGTGGGACCGTCTCCGTTCAGCAGAATGTCGATGGGCCGCCCGGCGAAAGAATCCACATGGCTGCGCAGCCACGAGCGCCGGACATCGCCGTCGGGATAGAGCATGGCCAGGGAGTGACGCAATCCGACGATGACCTTCAACGCCTCCAGGCTGCGGCTGGTGATGGTCAGGGGCGGCGCCTCGCGCCAGCGTTCGACCACCTCGACCGGCACCATGGCGATGGTCGCCTGCTCTTCGACCGACAAGGCCAGATCCTCGGCCGCCGCCATGAAATAGGCGACGAATTGCTGAAGCCCGACCCGTTGCCACAGGGCGTTACGCTCCTCGGGCGCCAATCCTTCGATGATGGGCGAATTGGCGCGCAGCAGACCGGCGCGCGCCGAAGACCCCAGAACCGCCACCGCCATCTGATCGATGGAGCCGTCCAGCAGCGTCTCCCATTCGGCCCAAACGCCATGGGTATCCGGCCGCCGGTCGCGCATGCCGCCCAGGATGGCGCGGGCGCGATCGATCAGGGACGGTGTCCGGCGCGCTTCATCCAGAACGACCCGATGAAAATATAACATCCGGCTTTCGTTGATTGTGAAGCGGTCCATGAGTCACCCTCTCCTGATACTCTTTTTATATAACAAACAACGGCACCGCACCACCGGGACGATCCCGTCGTGATTATAATACTAAATCGCACAAACGGGAACCAACTCTGCGCCCTTGATCCCGGCTGGCCGATGCGCCATACCGGTATGGTTCCAATATGCAACCGGCCGACCCACGGGGCCGCCCGACGAACGGAAACCGCCATGACCCCGCCCCGCGAACCGCGTCACTGGGTATCGCTGATCCTGGCGATCGTGGTCGCGACGATTCTATCCATCGGTTTCGCCGCCGGCCTGCTGTCTTTAGGGCGATTCCCCATTGGAATCGAAAATCCCCCTCACCACGGCGCCAAGGCGCCCCCCGCCGAAACAGCGCCGGCCGCCCGGTAAAGTGGCCGGCATCCAATCCGTCCCGAACAGGCCGCGTCTAAGAGACTGACTCGAAAGTCGGCAGGGTGAGCCGAAAATGGCGGGTTTCGAGAACCGCAGCGGAGCGTACTTCATGTACGTGAGCAGCGGAAGCGCAGAAAACCGCCATTTGCAGGCCGCCATGGCGAGTTTCGGGGCAGGCTCACCGCTCGGTGGGACCGCCGACCGACTTCCACCCCATCAGACCGCCGCTCATGCGATAGATTTCGCCTTCCCAGCCCGAAGCCATCAGGCGGGACGCCGCCATGCCGCAACGCGCGCCCGAGCGGCAATGGATGACCAGCTTCTTGGTTTTGGCCACGTCGTGGGGCACCCGGTTGGGGTCGAATTGGGACAGGGGGATGTGCAGCGCGCCCGGAATATGTTCGACGGCATATTCGTTGTTTTCGCGCACGTCGAGAACCAATGTTTCGCCGGAATCGTACCAACTTTTGATTTCACGGGGGTCGGTCATATGAATACGATCGCTTCCCGGACCCGGCGCGAAGACCGACCCGAAAATCCGGTTGAACATGCCCCAATCTCCTTGCTGTCCAAAAATTCAGACGGACCCACGCGGCGACCGGACGCCAATCCGACCGCGGTAACTTTAGATGACGCTAATGTAGGGATTGGCCAAAATCCGTCAAGATTGCCGGACGGCACAGGACGTTAGTAGGCGCGTTCGATGCAGAAATCGATCACGTCGATCATCGTCCGCTTGATCTGCGAATCGGGGAACGACGCCAGCGCCTCGCGCGCGATCGCCCCATAATGACGGGCGCGGGCGATGGTGTCCGTAAGCGCGTTATGGCGCTCCAGCAGAACCATGGCGTGGCCCAGATCCTCGTCGGTCTGCTCCAGTTCCTCCAGGGTCCGGCGCCAGAAAGCCTTTTCCTCGTCATCGCCGCGCGCGAAGGCGAGGATGATCGGCAAGGTGATCTTGCCCTCGCGGAAATCGTCGCCGACATTCTTGCCCAAAAGGGCCTGTTTGGCGGAAAAATCCAGAACGTCGTCGATCAATTGGAAGGCGATGCCGAGATTGAGGCCATAGGCGTCCAGCGCCTCGGTCTGGGCGGCCGGCACATCGGCCACCACCGCGCCGATGCGGCAGGCGGCGGCGAACAACGAGGCGGTCTTGGAGCGGATCACCTCCAGATAGGACTCCTCGCCGGTCCCGGTATCGTTGGCGGTGATCAGTTGCAGCACCTCGCCTTCGGCCAGCACCGACGAGGCCCGCGACAGAATCCCCAACACCGCCAGCGACCCGTCCTCGACCATCAGTTCGAAGGCGCGCGAAAACAGGAAATCACCGACCAGAACGCTGGGCTTGTTGCCGAACAGGGCGTTGGCCGACGCCTCGCCGCGCCGCAGCGAGCTTTCATCGACCACATCGTCGTGCAGCAGGGTGGCGGTATGGATGAATTCGACGCAGGCGGCCAGGTCGATGTGACGATCGCCCTCATAGCCGGCCAGACGGGCGGAAGCCAGGGTCAGAACCGGGCGCAACCGCTTTCCCCCGGCCGCCACGATATGGCTGGCCAATTGGGGAATCAGAACGACATGGCTCTGCATGCGCTTCAGAATGGTCCGGTTGACCTTGTCCAGGTCGTCCTTGACGAGGGCGACGAGAGCGTCAAAGCTTTTACTCTTGGCTCCGCGTTCCTCGCCGAGACTGACCACGCTCGCCACCTGATGGGACTCCTTGACTGACGGCTGCGGTCCCCCCGCGCCCGGAAACATAGTGTCCGCCATGAAAGCGGGTCAAGCGCGCATGCACAGACAACGCCTGTTCTTTCACCATGAATGACTCTTTTTTGCCGGATTCCGCCGATATCAGCCGCGACGCCTTTCTCGGCGGGCGCCTGCTTCTCCGTCAGCCGGTCCGAGGGTACCGCGCCGGAATCGATCCGGTGCTGCTGGCGGCGTCGGTTCAGGCGCGGCCGGGCCAGACGGTGCTGGATCTGGGCTGCGGCATCGGCACCGCCGGTTTGTGCCTGCTCGCCCGCCGGCCCGACATGACGGTCACCGGCATCGAGCTTCAGCCGGATCTGGCGGATCTGGCCCGCCGCAACGCCCGCGACAACCGCATGGAGGACCGATTCACCGTCATCGAGGGGTCGCTGGCGCCGCCGCCGGCCACCCTTGCCGGCCGGACCTTCGATCAGGTGATCACCAATCCCCCCTGGTACGATCCCGCCACCCACCGCGCGCCCGCCGCGACCACCAGCCGCATCGGCCATATGGAGGGCGATATCGATCTGGCCGCCTGGCTGAAGGCGGCGACGGCCGCGCTGGCGCCCAAGGGCCGTCTGACGGTGATCCACCGCGCCGACCGGCTGGGCGATCTGCTGACCATTCTGGGAAAACTAGCGGTGGGCGCCATCCGCATCCGGCCCATCCACCCCAAGCCCGGCCGGCCCGCCATCCGGGTGCTGATATCGGCCCGCAAGGGAGCGCGCACCCCCCTGGAACTGGCGGCGGGACTGGTTCTGCATGACGAAGGCGGCACCTATGGCGCCGCCGCCGATTCCATCCTGCGCCACGGCGCCGCCCTGGACTGACCACCCGGGGCCATGGGGTCAAAGCCCGCGGAGCGTAGCCAAGCCACCGGAGGTGGCGCCCGGCGAATGAGGGCCAACAATAAACCGGGGCAATCGGCTCACCCGATTGCCCCGACTGACCACCCCGTCACGGATACGCATGGATCGCCGATCCCCAACAAAAACCAAACCCCGTTTCAAAAAAACCAAGCCCCGCGGGCGGATCAGCGCTCATCGCGGGGCTTTTGGCTTTGGGCACACTGCCCGATGTACCGGCTTCGTGCCGGGAAGTATTTCAATACCTCTTCGTACCTTTCCGACGTCTCTACCAGAGACGCCTCACAATTGACCAGGTGACTTCATGCCGCTTACGCACCCTCCCTTCGGCTCGCCATACCTTCATCGGAAAGTACGGCCCCACCGAACTTCTGTAGTTGATGCCCGACTACACCTCTGATCCACCAATTTCTTACGCTTTCATTATGCATTTGATTCATTCCGAAGTCAAAGAAAACCGATCAAACCACTCCTTGCCGATATTGCTGCAATGCAGTATAATTTTTGCGTTGCGGTGAGGGGTGGATATGACGAAGTCGGACAAACAGGATATCGCGGGCGCGCTGGTGACCTCCTACGGCTGGGAAGAAGCCCGGGAGACCGTCACGGAAATGGTCACCGCCTGGTCCCGTTCGGCGTCGGCCGATGCCGACGAAGGCGTCGAGAAATGGCGCCAGGTTCTGGCGCAGCTCGATACGCTGGCGAAAAAGTCGGCCTGAAGACGCCGGGACCGTCACGCCTGGGTGGATAGCGACGCCCACAGATGGGCGGCGGCCAAGGCCCGCCACGGCGCGAACGGCGCCAGCCAGGACCGGGCTTCGGCCGCGGTCACCGTCTTGCCGGTCAGCCGGGCGATGGCGCGACGCACCGCCGCATCGCCGTCGAGCGACCCGTCCAGCCAGCCATAGCCCCGCAGCAGCACATACTCCACCGTCCAGGGACCGACGCCGCGAATGGCCAGCAGCGTTTCGCGGATGGTGTCCGCCGGCACCGGATCGGCCGCCCATTCATCCAGCGGCAAGGCGCCGTCCGCCGCCCGTTCGGCCACGCCGATCAGGGCCTGCGCTTTGGCCGCCGACAGACCGGCGCCGCGCAGGGTCTCGGGGGTCTGGCGCGCCAGCGCCGGCGCGTCCGGGAAACACCACAGTCCGCCGGAATGGCGCACCCCCACCTGGCGGATCAGGCGGGCGCGAATGGAAACCGCCGCCGTCACGGTGATCTGCTGACCGATGATCGCCCAGGCCAGGGCTTCGAACGGGGTCGCGGTCTGCGGCACCCGCAGGCCGGGGCGAAGGGCCAGAAGCGGGCCGAGCTGGGGGTGATCGCCAAAGGCTTGAACGAAGGGCGCCACCCTTTGGCCCAGCCCCAACATCCGCCGCGCCATCGCCGCCAGCGCGCTTTCCTGCGCGCCGTCCTGTGCGCCGACTTCCCCATCCACCGCCAGCACCGCCTCGACCGTTCCCGGCCGCGGACGCAGCGTGAGGGCGGCGGGTCCCCCCCGCCAGCACAGGCCCTTGGCCACCACCCCGTCCTCGACCCGTTCCGCCGTCCCGGCCGGGTCGCGGCGATGAAAGGCCAACACCTCGTCGGCGCGGAAATCGGCCGGCAGGGCGACGACGACGGACAGCGAATCCTTAAGCGGCATCATGAAAAATGACTCCCAGAACGGAGCGATGGCCCCGGCGGACGCGGCTGACCCCGTGCCGCAACGCCACCCGATAATCGCCGCGGGTTCCCGTCACCGGCCGGTGGCGGGTGGGAAACAGGACGGCGTCACCCTGGGCCAGGGGCACCACCTCGACCCGGGATTGCATGCGCGGGCGCTGCTCGGTCAGCACGAATTCGCCCCCCTCGAAATCGGCGGTGTCGGTCAGCAGGATCGCCGCCTGCAACGGAAAGACGTGGTCGCCGTACAAATCCTGGTGCAGGCAATTGTAATCGCCGGCCCCATACCGGACCAGCAGCGGCGTCGGCCGGGTCTGGCCGGCCCGATGGCAGCGTTCCAGAAAATCGTCGAGAACGGGCGGGAAACGCTCCTCCGCGCCCAAACGCGCCGCCCAGCGATTGGCGATGGCGGCCAGCCCCGGATACAGGCCCCGGCGCAGCGCCGCCACCGGATCGGGCAGCGGATAGGCGAAATAGCCGTATTCGCCGCGCCCGAAATTATGGCGGGCCATGATCACCCGGCTGCGAAACATACCCGGCCGTTCGTACAGGCCGGCGACGGCCGCGCATTGGTCGGACGTCAACAGGCCGGGAATCACCGCCCAGCCGTTTTCGTCGAGAGCGGCCCCGATTCCGCTCCAATCCAGCGCCTTTATGCGCCCGGCCAAATCCTCGTCCATGTTTCCCTCGTTGCGTCATACTGGATCGGCGCGACTGTGCCGTGGCCGTTGCGACACCACATCCCGATCCTTGCGATCGAATTGAAGCGCAATATTCGGAGTGCGCCCCGCCCCGGCCCGGATCACCATCGGTCCGTCGCCAGCCACCGGACCCATGCCCATGTTCGCCACGCCATCCTATGCCACCGACGACGATAAATGGTCCGCCATCCTCGGCCGCGACCGCACCGCCGATGCGTATTTCCGCTATTCGGTGGCCACCA
This sequence comes from Pseudomonadota bacterium, assembly GCA_021848545.1. GTDB lineage: Bacteria > Pseudomonadota > Alphaproteobacteria > Rhodospirillales > Magnetospirillaceae > JAJZUL01. The sequence goes on along the minus strand of JAJZUL010000013.1, from coordinate 57,183 downwards.
CCGGCGTTTATTGCCGTCCCTCCTGCCCGTCGCGGCGCCCCCGGCGCGAGAACGTGCGCTTTCACGCCGACGGCAAGGCGGCGGAAGCGTGCGGATTCCGCCCGTGCCGGCGGTGCCATCCCGACCGGGAGCGATCGGCCGATCCCCACCTGGATGTGGTCATCGCAGCCTGCCGGCGCATCGCCGAGGCCGATGAGCCGCCCCATCTGGCCGAACTGGCGGGCGCGGCCGGTTTCAGCCCCCACCATTTCCACCGCCTGTTCAAGGCGGCGACCGGCGTGACGCCCAAGGCCTATGGCGCCGCCTGCCGGGCCGGTCGCGTCCGCCGCGATCTGACGCTGGCCCCGACGATCACGGAAGCTTTGTACGATGCCGGCTTCAATTCCAGCGGCCGGTTCTACGCCGCCGCCGACTTCATGCTGGGCATGACCCCCAGCGCCTGGCGCGCCGGCGGCGCCGGCGAAATCATCCGCACCGCGTTGGGCACCTCGTCCCTGGGCCGGGTTCTGGTGGCCGTCACCGACAAGGGCGTCTGCGCCATCCTGATCGGCGACGATCCGGCGCTGTTGACCGCGGATTTGCGCCGCCGCTTCCCCAAGGCCGATCTGGTGGATGGCGACGGCGGCCTCGGTCGCCTGGTGGCCGACGTGATCGCCCTGATCGACGATCCGGCCGGCGCCCACGTTCTTCCTCTGGACATCCGCGGCACCGCCTTTCAGCAACGGGTCTGGACGGCGTTGCGCGCCATCCCGCCGGGAACCACCCTGTCCTATGGCGAGCTGGCCGCCGCCTTGGGCCTGCCGCGCGGCGCGCGGGCAGTGGCCGGCGCCTGCGCCGCCAACCCGCTGGCGGTGGCCATTCCCTGCCACCGTCTGGTGCGCGGCGACGGCGACACGGCCGGCTATCGCTGGGGGGCGGAGCGCAAACGGACTCTCATCGAGCGGGAGAAGCGGAGCCGGAAAACTTAAGAGCCCGACCCGAAAGTCGGCAGGGTGAGCCGAAAATGGCGGTTTTCGAGAACCGCAGCGGAGCGTACTTTATGTACGTGAGCAGCGGAAGCGCAGAAAACCGCCATTTGCAGGCCGCCATGGCGACTTTCGGGTCAGGCTCTAAGGCTTGGTGTGGGATTTGACCTTGTAGGCATAGACATACAGGTCCACGTCCCGCTTCTGGCTGCGGGCGCCACGGGTATGGCGGGTGTCGAGGAAATAATCGACCACGTCGGCGGCTTCGTATTCGTCCTTGGACGACCGCGCGATCCAGGCGTCGCCCTTGTCACGGACGCCGTGGCGCTTGAACAGAGTCGCCCGAGGCGTGCCGGTGGCCGACACGTACCATTCGCCGAACCGGCCCCCGTTGCGCGCGATGTAATTTTCCAGATCGTCGATGATTTCGGTGCGGCTCTTGGACATGGCCGGCACGATACGCAGTTTCGCCGCCATGAACAATCCGTTGAAGCGGCGGTCAGGGAATCGGGTGAAGGCGACTTGGAGCGGAGCGACTAGGCCGTTGAGGCCGCCGCAGCGCAAGCGAGGATAGCCCAGGGCGCGGACGCGCCCGCCCGGCGAGGGAAATATGCATAATCCAGGGGAAGCGGGTTCACCCGTTTCCCCTGAAGCAAAGTCACGCGAACCAGGTTCGGCTTTCGCCCGTCTCCGGATACCAGACCAGAATGCGGTGATTGTTGGTGTCGCTGATCAACAATCGCCCGTCGGCGGCAACAGTCACCCCCGCCGGTTCCGACAACGGCCGGCAGGCGGGATCCAGGCAGCCTCCCCATTCCAGATCGGCGACATTGTCGCGATCCGGCTCGACCACCCGCACCGCCGAATTGAAGCTGTCGGCGACGTAAAGGCGGCCGCCGGCCACGGCCACCCCCAGGGGATGCTGAAGACGGGCGGTGGCCAGGGCGCCGTTGACATGGCCGAAATCGAACAGGCCGGCGCCGACCACCGTCTCGATTTCGGGCGTGGCCCCCAGTCGGACCCGGCGCACGGCCGAAGTCTCGCTGTCGGCCACATACAGACGATCCCCGGCATCGTTCAGGGCCAGACCGCTGGGCTGGGCCAGCGCCGCCTGCCGGCCCGTTCCGTCGACAAGACCCTCGATTCCGCTACCCACCAGGGGCCGCAATGAATAATCGGCCAGATCGATAATTCCCACCTGATGGGTGCCGGCATTGGCGAAATAAAGGACGTTATCGCCCAGAGCCAGATCCCAGGGCGAAGCCAGCGCCACCTCCGGCGCCGGATCGGCGCGGTAGAGCGCCATCCCCCGCCAGCCGCAACCGGCCACGGTCTCGACCGCTCCGGTCAGGCGGTCGATGCGGCGAATGGCGTGGTTGCGGGTGTCGGCCACCCAGATGGCGGCCTCGTCGCAGGCCAATCCCTCGGGACCGTCGAACCCGGCCTCCTCGGCCCCGCCATCCTCGAACCCGGCCCGCCCGGAACCGTAGCGCGCCAGTTCGCGGCCGTCATCGCTCACCACCACGATCTGATGGTGCCCCGTATCCGCCACCGCCCAGGCGGAATCGGGGGTGGCGGCATTGGGCGGACAGGGCTTGATCTTGCCGGGAAAGCGCAGGGCGCCGCCCGGTTCGGCGTGGATGACGGGCGCCATCAGATCGGGTTTCAACGCGCCCCGTTCCCAGAAGCGGTCGATCATCGCCCCCACCCCCTGGACCAGCCGGTCGGGGTCGGGCTCTCCCGCCATCTGGCCGATGACCCGCCCATCGGGAGACAGGAACACCAGGGTCGGCCAGGCGCGAACCCCGTATTCGCGCCACAGGATCATGGCGGGATCGTGCACCACCGGATGGTGGATGTCGTAGCGGGCGATGGCGTGGCGAAGCTGGGCGGCATCCCGCTCATGCGGGAATTTCGGCGAATGGACGCCGATGACGGTGACCTCGCGCGGGAACGTCTCTTCCAGCCCGCGCAGGGCCGGCAGGGCATGAACGCAATTGATGCAGCAAAAGGTCCAGAAATCGAGAATCGTCACCCGGCCGGCGACGGCGGCCAGGGACAAAGGCTGCGGAACATTAAGCCAAACCAAGCCGAAACGGCCGAAATCCGGCGCACGGATGATACCGAACATGGGGCGCCCTGACACTCCCTCCGCGGCGGAGACATCGACCCCGCGGGACGGCCGCCCTTAAGCGGCGGCTCCCTCTCATAAGGCCCCGCGCGCCCCTCATTACAAGGGTGCGCACCGGCCAATAAAACGCGGAAACGGCCCGGCGCGTTCGGATCAGCGGGGGCCGCAGCGCTTGACCCGGCGGCTCACCGCCTCTTCCTCGGCGGCGCAATCGCAGCAATGGCGGGCATGGGGATTGGCTTCCAGCCGCTCGGTCTCGATGGGTTCGCTACAGGACAGACAGATTCCGGTCGAAACCGCCGCCGACTGGCGCCGCAATACCATTTGCAGAGCGGTGGCGTTGAAGGTCTCCGCCCGTTCGGTGGCAAAATCAATGTCGTCCATTTCCACTACCCTTTCTGCCGGAGAGTGGCGGGTCTACCCGTATCGGGCCAACCGACCCGCAACATTTTGTGCGGCAAGTGTGCCACAACTCAATAATTTGTAAAATGACATGTTTATGTTCCGGCCGTCCGTCGGGACCGTCCCCACCCGCAGGGTCATCGGGTGAAGGCGCGTTGGAGCGGAGCGACTAGGCCGTTGAGGCCGCCGCAGCGTGCGGAGAGGCTCCATCGGGGCCTCGGAGCGCAAGCGAGGATAGCCAAGGGCGCGGACGCGCCCGCCCGGCGATTGAGGGAAATATACATAATGCAGGGGAAGCGGGTTCACCCGATTCCCCTGTCCCCACCCGATATGACTGTTTTCAAACTCCCCTTTTGGTCCTATAAAAATTCCCTGTCCGGGTGTTCCGCGGACCGCCCCCGCTGCGGCAGAGTGCGCCGCCCATCACACCACAGGGGCCGGAACGGCGGGGAAAGACTCGAAATGCGCCGGCCGGAACGGTAGTGTGGCGGCGGCATCCCGCTTGCCGGACCGGAACGGGCGGATGCGCTGCCGCCCGTGGGAAATGGCTGTGGCGTGGGTATGGGAATTCTGATCGCGGGCCGGGCCCTCGCGGATTTCCCCAACAATCCCAACAAGGAAATGTTTCAAGAAGAGGGGTGATAACCGTGTCGAGAAAGTATCCGATCATCGCCGTCACCGGATCATCGGGCGCCGGCACCAGCACCGTCAAGGAAGCCTTCGAGCATATGTTCCGGCGTGAGGGCATCACCCCCGGCATCATCGAAGGCGACAGCTTCCACCGCTTCAACCGGGTCGATATGAAGGCGGCGATGGCTGAGGCGGAAAAGGCGGGCAACCATCATTTCAGCCATTTCGGACCGGAAGCCAATCTGTTCGCCGAACTGGCCGACACCTTCGCCCATTACGGCGAAACCGGCACCTGCAAGCGGCGCTTCTACATCCATAACGACGAGGAAGCCCAGCGCTTCGCCCAGCACAACGTCAAGGCCGGCGAATTCACCCCGTGGGAGGACATGCCGGCGAATACCGACTGCCTGTTCTACGAAGGGCTTCACGGCTGCGTGAAGACGCCGGAAGCGAACGTGGCGCGGCATGCCGACCTCAAGATCGGCGTGGTGCCGGTGCTCAACCTCGAATGGATTCAGAAGATCCACCGCGACACCAAGCAGCGCGGCTATTCCGAGGAAGCGGTCATGGACACCATCCTGCGCCGCATGCACGATTACGTGCATTACATCGTGCCGCAGTTCAAATCGACCGACATCAACTTCCAGCGGGTGCCGATCGTCGACACCTCGGACCCGATCATCGCCCGCGACATCCCCACCCCGGATGAAAGCCTGGTGGTGATCCGCTTCCGCAAGCTGGAGCGGTTCACCGTCGATTTCCCCTACATGCTGCAGATGATCAAGGATTCGTTCATGAGCCGGCGCAACACCATCGTCGTCCCCGGCGGCAAGATGGGCTTGGCCATGGAACTGATCCTGACGCCGATCATGCGCCAGATCATGAACGACCGCAAAGCGGCCATGTCGTAACCGGCCATGGCCGCGCCGCCGGGAAACGGGGACGATGGGCGGGTTTATCCCGCCCATCCCTTGCCCGGCGTGGTGGCGGTGGTGGTCAAGGCCGGCGCGGTCCTGTTGGCCCGGCGGGCCAAGGCGCCGGATCAGGGCCTGTGGGGCTTTCCCGGCGGCCTGATCGAACTGGGCGAAAGCGCGGCCGAGGCCGCCTGCCGGGAACTGGCCGAGGAAACCGGTCTTACGGCCCGTACCGATCGGATTCTCGACGTGTTCGACGTCATCCGCCGCGACGAAACCGGCCGGGTGCGCTATCACTATGTGCTGACGGCGTTTTTGTGCCGCCCGCTGTCGGATCGGATACAAGCCGGCGACGACGCGGCCGAACTGGGCTGGTTCACGCCGCGGGAAGCGGCGCGCCTGCCGGCCAGCGCCGGCCTCGACCGCCTGATTGCCCTGGCCATGGGAGATCCACCGTGATTCTGTACAGCTACGCGCGCAGCTCCGCCGCCTACCGGGTCCGCATCGCCCTCAACCTCAAAGGCCTGCCCCACGAGACCGCGCCCATTCATTTGGAACAGGACGCTCATCGGACGGCGGATTACCTCGCCGTCAATCCGCAAGGCATGGTCCCGGCCTTGAGCGTCGGCGACGATCTTCTGGCCCAATCGCTGGCGATCATCGAATATCTCGAGGAAACTCATCCCCAGCCGCCGCTTCTGCCCGCCGATCCGATGGCGCGGGCCCAGGTGCGGCGCATGGCGCTGATGGTCGCCGCCGACATCCATCCCCTGCAGAGCCGGCGGGTGATCCAGTGGATCACCCAAAACCTCGACCAAGCCGCCGCCACCGCCTGGGCGCGGCACTGGATCGAGGAGGGGTTCCGCGCCCTGGAATGCATCGCCGCCGAATCGGGGCGGTTCTGTTTCGGCGATACCCCCACCCTGGCCGATGTGTGTCTGGTCCCGCAAATGGCCAACGCCCTCCGTTTCAAGGTCGATCTGGCCAAGTATCCCCGGCTTGCCGCCATCGCGTCCCATTGCCGCGATTTGCCGGCCTTCGCCGCCGCCGCACCCGAACGGCAGCCCGATTACGAGCCCTGATCGCATCCGGCGGCGATCCGATTTCATCGCACTGTCGCTTGCCCGTGCCGCCTTTCGGCTATACCTGACTGAACCGGTCGGTATAAAGACGGAGCAGGACCGATGACGGATCTTCTCGCCCACCATTGTCCCCAATGCCGGCAATCGACCCGGCATATGGTCTTTCGCGAACGGATGCTGGCGACGGTGTTGTGGTGCCGGCAGTGCTACCACGTCTCGGTCCAGGCCGACGCCGGGGCGTTTTCAGCCGTCCCCGAGCGTGACGACATCCGGGCTACCGCCGATTTGATATAGCCCAGGCGGCGGCGTTGGCGCCGGTGGCGCGTCCCGTCGCCAGACAGGCGGTCAGCAGGTAACCGCCGGTGGGCGCCTCCCAATCGAGCATCTCGCCGGCGGCGAAAATGCCGGGCAGGCGCCGCAGCATGAACGTGTCGTCCACCTCGTCCAGGCGGATGCCCCCGGCGGTGCTGATGGCTTCGGCCAAGGGACGCGGCCCGGCAAGGTCCAAGGGCAGCGCCTTGATCGCCGCCGCCAGCGCGCCGGCGTTTTCCAGGACCGCCGCCGGCAGGATTTCACGCAACAGCAACGCCGCCGCCCCCGATATGCCCACATTCCGGTCGAGATGGGCGGCCAGGGAGCGGCTGCCGCGCGGCCGCGCCAATTGGGCGGCGAGGCGCGCCTCGCTCCAATCGGGCTTGAGGTCGATCAGCAGACGCGCCGCGCCTTCGGCGGCGATGGCGTCCCGCAACGAGGCCGACAGGGCGTAGACCGGGCCGCCCTCGATTCCGGTCTCGGTGATGACGACATCGCCCCTGGCGCCGTGTCCGCCATGGGACAGGGCCACCGTCTTCAGCGGCCGGCCCGCGGCCTTTTCCCGGAAATGAGCGCTCCAGGGCCGGTCGAACCCGCAATTGGCGGGGCGCAGGGGCGCGATATCCACGCCCCGCCGGGCCAGGGCCGCGACCCAGGCCCCGTCGGAGCCCAGATGCGGCCAGCTTGCCCCGCCCAGGGCCAGGATCGCGGCATCGGCGTCGCAAAGCATGTCGCCATCGGGCGCGGCGAACCGCAGGCGGTTTTCGCCGTCCCATCCCAGCCAGCGGTGGCGGACATGCAGGGCGACGCCTTGATGGCTCAAACGACGGCGCCAGGCGCGCAATAACGGCGCCGCCTTGAAATCGGTGGGAAACACCCGCCCTGACGTGCCGACGAAGGTGGCGATGCCCAGACCCTCCGCCCAGTCCCGGATCTGTGCCGGGCCGAAGGCGTCGAGAGCGGAACGCAGACGCGCCGCCGCCGGACCATAACGTCCGACGAAGGATTCATAGAGTTCGGCATGGGTGAGATTGAGGCCGCCCCGTCCCGCCAACAGGAATTTGCGGCCCGGCGAAGGCATGGCGTCATAGAGCGCCACGCGCGCGCCGGCCAGGGCGGCGGTCTCGGCGGCCATCAGACCGGCGGGACCGGCGCCGATGACAGCCACAAAAGGCGGTGGGCTGGACAGAGAGCGGCTTCCTTTCCTGCTTCCCCGTCCGTCGCCGCCCGAGCGCGGGCGACGCGGCACGACGGAAGATGGCTGCGATCCGGACGACCGACATCGCGCCGGCGCCCCGGACCCGGTTTCTCCGTCAGAACGGCCCGCCGGTCAAGTCGCCGGCCGGATTCGCGCCGAAAGCCGCTCGCGCTCGGTCGTGGACCGTGAGCGACGGCACAAGACGATTTAGGCGTGGTAATTGCGAATAGACTTTTATGTTTACATAAACCGCTGTAACATTTGATTGTCATCGACGCACGAACTGCTCAACACTAAATAAAACATTGCGTTTATGATAATTTTTTATTTTGTCGAAAAACACGATAAACGCCATGATCGGTGAATGAGATGGAAAAATTACTGTCACATAACACCGGCTTCAAATTTGTAAAAATAATATATATTTCCGCCCTTGGATTTATTGCGACTCTCGCCATCGGCTCTCATATCATCATTGACACCATTTCGGCGCATGAAGCCGATACGGCGCGCATGATCAATCTGGTCGGACGGATGCGGATATTATCGCAACGGGTGGCCATGGAGGCGGTGGAACTGGCCCGGCCGGAGATCGGCCGGAACGTCCAGTTGGAGAGCGATTTTCTCGAGAATCTGAACAGAATGGAAACCACGTTCCGCATTTTGCGCGACAAGTCAAAGAAAGAGGGCGTTTTTCCCGACAAGAACGCCACCAAAATGGCGCCCCATACGCAAGCCCACGGTTACCCTTCCGTCCGAACCAGGACGTTCATCGATCAGGGCCGTTCCTATCTGGCCCTGCCGCCGGCCAAGCGCGCCGGCAGCCCGCTATTGGCCGACCTTACGGCATCGGCGCAACGACCGCTTCTCGAGTCCTTCGAGAACGCGATCGATCAACATCTGGCCGATAGCGAAGCCGCGGATTTGCGGCTGCGACAAATCCTGTGGGGCGCGCTGGCGGCGATGCTGGCCACGCTGCTGGCCGAGGCGATCCTGATTTTTCGCCCTTTGTTCCGGAAGCTGGAAATCACACAGAAGACGTTGCTGAACGCCGCGATCACCGACCCGATGACGGGATGCCGGAACCGCCGTTATTTCATGGAGGTGGGAACGCACGAAGTCGATCGCGCACGCCGCAGCGGTGACCCCCTGATGGTGGCGTTGTTGGACATCGATCACTTCAAGAGCGTCAACGACACCTACGGCCATGCCGTCGGCGACGACACCATTAAAATGATCACCAAGGGCATCCAGGAGGTCATTCGCACCAGCGATGTGGTGGGACGGATCGGCGGCGAAGAGTTCGCCATACTGTTACCGAACACAAACCCCGAAAACGCAAAAATCGTATTTGAAAAACTTCGGAAACATATTGAGGACAAACCGGTTGAAATTCCTTCGGGTGCGTTCCGAGTAACGGTAAGCATTGGCGCAACGTCTTTTCAGAGCACCGATGAAAACATCGACGATGTTCTCAATCGCGCCGACAAAGCGCTTTATGACGCGAAAAACTCAGGCCGAAACAGGGTGAAATATATCGAAGCCGATGGGGACGCCCGCCAAATCCCGGCTGAGCGTTTGTGAAAGAATGCCCATCCGGCGTGAAATAGACGGAAAAACGCCAGCGTTTCCAATGGGCGTTATTTTGCAAGTTCGATTGATTTACAAGTTCTGAGAGCCCGACCTGAAATCGCCAGGGTGAGCCGAAAATGGCGGCTTTCGAGAACCGCAGCGGAGCGTACTTTCTGTACGTGAGCAGCGGAAGCGCAGAAAACCCCCATTTGCAGGCCGCCATGGCGACTTTCGGGTCGGGCTCTGACGCGACCACCTACTCCACCAGAATCGCCCGAAAATCGTTGACGTTGGTGCGGGTGGGGCCGGTCACCACCAGATCGCCGAGGGCGGCGAAGAAATCATAGGAGGCGTTGGCGGCCAGCATGGCCCGGGGGTCGAGACCCAACGCTCTGGCCCGCGCCAGACTGTCGGGGGCGAGAACGGCGCCGGCATTGTCCTCGGTGCCGTCGATGCCGTCGGTGTCGCAGGCGATGGCGTGCATCCCCCCCATGCCGTCCAGGGCCAGGGCCAGACCCAGCAGGAATTCCGTATTGCGCCCGCCGCGCCCAGGGGCGCGCAGGGTCACGCTGGTCTCGCCGCCCGAAATCAATACCGCCGGCCGCTTGACCGGCCGGTCGCGGCGCTTGATCGAAGCGGCGATGCCGGCCAGAACGCGGGCCGCCTCGCGGGCCTCGCCCTCGATCCCGTCCCCCAGGATCAAAGGCGAAAAGCCGGCGGCGGCGGCCGCGGCAGCCGCTGCGTCCAACGCCATCCAGCCATCGGCGACGATCTCGGCGCGGCATGCGGCCAGACGCGGATCGCCGGGCTTGATGGTCTCGTTCCGCCCCTCGGCCAGATGGCGGGCGACGGAAGGCGGCGGCTCGATGCCGTAATGGGCGAGAATGGCGCGGGCCTCGGCGAAGGTGGTCGGATCGGCGATGGTCGGACCCGAGGCGATGGCGGCGAGATCGTCGCCCGGCACGTCGGAAATGGCCAGGGTCACCACGGCCGCCGGCGCCGCCGCCGCCGCCAGCCGGCCGCCCTTGATGGAAGACAGATGCTTGCGCACGATGTTGATCTCGCCGATGGCGGCGCCGCTGGCCAATAGCGCCGCCGTCACCGATCGCTTGTCCGCCAGACCGATCCCGTCGGCAGGCAGCGATAACAGGGCCGATCCACCCCCCGATATCAGCGCCAGCACCAGATCGTCGGACGACAATCCCCCGACCATCGCCAGCATGGCGCGCGCCGCCTCGGCGCCGGCCGCGTCGGGCAGGGGATGGCCGGCCTCGATCACGGCGATGCGCGTGGTCGGCACGCCGTGGCCGTAGCGGGTGACCACCAGACCGTCCAGCGGACCCGGCCAATTGTCTTCGACGAAGCGGGCCATGGACGCCGCCGCCTTTCCGGCTCCGATCACGACGGTCCGGCCGACCGGCGGCGCCGGCAGGCGCCCCGCCAGCGCCGCCGCCGGCGAAACCGCCGCCACCGCGCTTTCGAACAGATGGCGCAACAGGACGCGACAATCGTTTTTCATCTTCAATTCCCCGGCCGGCGACCCGCGACAGATACACAATTTATAATTTTGCATACCTCTGATTACTCAATTATTTGAATTGATATATCGGCAAACACTATCTATGGTTTCATCAACCGCGACCGCCCGTCGAAAGGCGCAAATCATGGATCAAGCGTTCATTCCCGCCGTCCGCAGCGCCATTCAGGCGAATGAACTGGGTCCGGCGTCGCCATATTGCCTGTCCTATGCCTGCCTGGGAAACAGCGGCGCCAGCTTCGGCATTTTTCAGGGCGACACCAACGTCAACGCCCGGGCCCGCGACACGCTCGACAATGTTTTGCGAGCGGCCAATGTCGATGACGACGCGCGGGTCCGCATCCTGGATGCCGTATCCCGCCCCTGCCCCGGCGGCAACCCCCTGTCGCCGGACGACGCCGAGCGCGTCAACGACGCCCTGGCCCGTTCCCAGGGTCGGGATCTGGTCGATCAGATGGATGACGGGCTGATGCGGGGCGTTCTGGGCTATATCGACAGCTCGGTCGATGCCGCCGGCCGGGCCGGCAAGACCATCGATCCCGAGGCGCAATTGTACATCGCCCTGTGGGTCAACATGACCGGCGCGCCCGACACCCTCAATCGCTGGCTGGGCGGCGGCACGGAAATGGGCATGGCGCCGCCGGACGGGCCGATCGTCACCGTCGAAGATATCAAGGGCTATCTCCAGGCCAGCAAATATTTCCAGGAAAATCCGCGGAATTTCGCCCACATGGAGCAATCGGTGGCGGCGGGCGCCAAACTGTTGCCGCGGGCCTGACGAAAACGGCGGCGTGACGGGGGCGGATGTTGGGATAAACTACGAAAATCCGCTTTCATAACGCCGTCGACCATGCTTTTTCCGACCGTCCTGGCCCCCCTGCCCACGCCGTTCGATGCCGGCCTTCTTCCCGATTCCGCCCGTCTCGTGAATCTGGGCCGCCGTCTGGCCGATCGCGGCGTGGGTCTGGTGCCGTTCGGCACCACCGGCGAAGGGCCGTCCTTGTCCTTTCATGAAAAACGGTCCCTGCTGGACGCCATGGCCAAGGCGGAATTGACGGGACCATCGACCATCGTCGGCGCGGGGTCCTGCGTCGCCGACGAGGTGGTGGCCCTGTCCCATCACGCCATCCGTCTGGGATGCGGCGGCGTTCTGCTGCTGCCGCCCTTCTATTTCAAGGGCGTGACCGAGGACGGACTGTTCGCCTTTTTCGCCCGGGCCATCGACCGGATACTGGCGGCGCCGCAGGGGGAGCGCCTTCGGGTTTATCTCTACAATTTCCCCCGGCAAAGCGGGGTCGCCGTCACCGCTTCGCTGGTGACGCGGCTGGCCCGGGCCTACCCCGCGATCATCGCCGGCATCAAGGATTCGTCGGGCGATCTCGATACCCTGCTGGCGGTGGGACGGGCCTGCCCCGACGTTGCCTTGCTGACCGGTCAGGCCCGGCTGCTGCCGGCCCTGAACCAGGCGGTCGGCGCCCGCGCCGGCTGCATTTCAGGCTATGCCAATCTGGTCGATCCCACCGATGCGGCCGGCACCGATCACATCCGCGCCGCCCTGGCCGGCCGGCCCGCCACCGTGGCGATCAAGGCCGCGCTGGCGATCCTGGAGGATGACCCCGCCTGGGCAATCGTCCGCCCGCCGCTGGCGGAACTGGACGAGACGGCCGTCGCCGCCATCAGAACGGCGCTTAGAGTTTGATGCCCTAAATGTGCATCACACTCTAAGCCGTTTTGTTTTTCCCTCTGCCTAAGCGCGCGCGTCCGCGCGCTTGGCCGCGCCCTCAATGGGCGCAAGAGCGGCGTGCCTTAAATACGAGGCACACCGCTCTAAGCCTCATCGGACGGCAAATCAGCCGTCGGCGGAGGAAAGCGCAGCCGCACCCTGAGACCCGGCTGATTGTCTTCGAGGATCAGATCGGCGCCATGCAGGCGCGCCACCGCATTGACCAGCGACAGACCCAGCCCGTTGCCCGGAGTGGTGCGGGTGGAATCCAGGCGCACGAACCGTTCCAGCACCCGGTCGCGGGCGCCCTCGGGCACGCCGGGGCCGTTGTCGGCCACCACGATCTCGACCCGGCCGGGCGCGTGCCCGTCCCGATCGCCAGCGGCGACGCTCACCGTCACCACGCTGCCGGCCGGCGCGTATTTGACCGCGTTGTCCACCAGATTGGCCAAAGCCTGAAACAGCATATGGCGGTCGCCGGCGATGGTCGGCGCGTCCGCACCCGGCCAATCGTCGAAGCGCGCGGTCAGCCGCACGCCGTTCTGCTCGGCCAGGGGTTCGTACAATTCGACCACATCCTCGGCCAAACGCGCCGGGTCGAGCGCTTCGAAGGAATTCAGCCGCGACCCCGATTCCGCCTGGGAAATGGCGAGCAGGGCATTGAAGGTGGCCAGCAGATTGTCGGCCTCGGCCAAGGTTTCCTCGAGGGTGCGGCGATAATCGGCGGCTTCGCCCTCGGCCTTGCCGATCAGGGCCAGATCGATGCGGCTGCGCAGCCGGTTCAGGGGCGTGCGCAGATCATGGGCGATGTTGTCGGTTACCGTGCGCAGGCTTTCCACCAGCCGCTGGATCTCGTCCATCATCTCGTTGAAGGATTGGGCCAACTGATCGAATTCGTCGCGGGCTCCAGACAGATGCATGCGGCTGGTCATGTCGCCGCCGACGATGCGCCGGGCGGTGCGGCTCATCGCCTCGACCCGCTGCACCATCTGGCGGCTGGCGAAATAGCCGCCGACGATCCCCAGCAATATGGTCAGCGCCAAGCCCCAGCCCAGGGCGCGGTTGATGGCCAGCTTGACCCGCTCGACATCGTCCATGGTCCGGCCCACCAGCAACCGGTAGCCGCCGGACAGGTAAAAGGCGTGGGCGATGACGGTGGTGGTGCGGTCGCCGATGCGTTCGATCCTGAACCGCACCCATCCCTCGGCATTGGGATGTCGCGCCGGCCAGCCATACAGATTGCCGGCGATGCGCGCCCCGTCGGGGCTGACCAGCAGATAGACGCTGGGCCCCTCGCCCTCCTGACGGATCCGCTCCTCGATCAGGTCGGCCAGCCCGCGCAGGCCGCTTTCCCGGTAGCGTTCCGACAGGCCGCTGGCATCGGCCTCCACCGTCGCCTGGAGCCGCCATTCGATGAACAGCGAGGTGCTCCAGGACACCAATCCGATCAGGGCGATGGCCGAGACCGTGAACAGGCCGAGATAATTGAGCGCCAGCCGGAAGGTGGTGGCGCGAAACAGATCACCGGGGCGCACGTAACGAATATCCCGCGCCGCGAACGGTATGGATCAAGGGGCGTTCGAAATCCTTGTCCACCTTCTGGCGCAAACGGCTGATATGAACGTCGATCAGGTTGGTCTGGGGATCGAAATGATATTCCCAGACGTTTTCCAGCAACATGGTCCGGGTCACCACCTGCCCCGCATGGCGCATGAGATATTCGAGCAGCCGGAATTCGCGGGGTTGCAGATCGATGGCGCGACCGGCGCGGGTCACGGTGCGGGCCAGCAAATCGATTTCCAGATCCTCGACCTTCAGGCGGGTTTCCGGCTGGGCGGCGGTGGAACGCCGCCCCAAGGCGTCGATGCGCGCCATCAGCTCGGCAAAGGCATAGGGCTTGACCAGATAATCGTCGCCGCCGGCGCGCAGGCCGCGCACCCGGTCGTCCACCTTGCCCAGCGCCGACAGGATCAGCACCGGCGTGGCGTTGCCGTCGGCGCGGATCGACTGGATGATGGACAGACCGTCCAGGCCCGGAAGCATGCGGTCCACCACCATCACGTCATAGCGTTCGGTGGTGGCCAGAAACAGGCCGTTGGTGCCGTCGGCGGCGTGATCCACGGTGTGACCGGCCTCTTTCAAACCCTTGGCCATATAGGCGGCCGCCTCGGCATCGTCCTCAATCAGCAGGATGCGCATCGGATTCCTGTCTCCTGCCCCCCGCGCATTGTCACAGTCCGCGACCTTACCACAAAGGAAAGCCCCCGCAGCCGGGATGATGCTGCGGGGGCTTCTTTGCGGTCCCGGCCGGGGGGGAACAGCCGGGGTCCGGGTGCGGATCCCTCGGAAGGGAGAGTGATCCGCGAACGGCGGTGGAGTCGGTTCCGCCGGAGGCCGGTGGGGTGGCGGGGAGCGCTGAACCACCACGTCCATGTACGGCCTCAATGACGAGGAGCATGCCGTTTTCGACCTTACCGGGTTCTTTCTAGGAGATTACTATTTGTTAAGGCGATGGCGCTCTTTGCAGATTTCCGACAACGCATTGGAATCTCTGTGCTAATGCCTTGCGTGACGGGTTGACGGAGTTCATCTTCGGCTTAAATCTGTCTAAGCCGGGCGGTGCGGACATCGCCATGCGGGCGCCACCATCGACAGCGATCGTGATGAGGAAACGCCCGGCGGAACCACAGGATGAACGGCGCCCCGGCGCCTGTAAACAGGACGGACAAGGGATGCGCAACCCCTACGACGTATTGGGCGTGAAGCCGGCGGCAAGCGAGGCGGACATCCGCAAGACCTTCCGCAAACTGGCCAAGCAATACCATCCCGACCTCAACCGGGACGACCCGTCGGCCGAACTCCGTTTCAAGGAGATCAACGCGGCTTACGACCTTCTGTCCGACGCCAAGAAACGCGCCCGCTTCGACCGGGGCGAGATCGATGCCGCCGGCAACGAGATCTTCGCCCATGCCGGCGGCGGCTTCGGCGGAGCGGGCGGCTTTGGCGGCACCCGCGATTTCCGCTTCACCCGCGATTTCCATTCCGGCCAGGACGGCGGCGCCACCGAGGATATCAGCGGCCTGTTCAGCCATCTGTTCGGCGACCAGGGCGGATTCGGCGGCGGCCCGCGGGCGCGCGGCCGCGACCATCGTCATCGCCTGACGGTCGATTTCCTGGACGCCGTCAACGGCGCCAAGCGCCGCATCACCCTGCCCGACGGCCGCTCGCTGGACGTGGCCATCCCCGCCGGGATCGAGGACGGACATGTCCTGCGTCTCAAGGGCCAGGGGGAAGGCGCAGGCGGGGCGCGGCCGGCCGGCGATCTGCTGCTGGAGATCCAGGTGCGGCCGCATAAACTGTTCCGCCGCACCGGCCGCGACATCCGTCTGGACGTGCCGGTGACCCCGGGCGAGGCCATCGCCGGGGCCAAGATCACCGTGCCGACCCCGTCGGGGGCGGTGACGGTCACCGTGCCCCCCGGTTCGAACAGCGGCAAGGTTCTGCGCCTGAAGGGCCGGGGCGTGGTCGCGACCAGGGACCAGGCGGCCGGCGATCTGTATGTGACGCTTTCGGTGGTCCTGCCCGATCCGGTCGATGCCGAGCTTGCCGCCGCCATCACCGATTGGGAACGCCGCCACCCCTTCGACCCGCGCCGGAATTTATAGATCCGCATGGCCCCGCTCGACCCCGCCGTCCTGGCCCGTCACCACCGCCGCAACCGCCTGCAAACGGCGGCGGTGCTGGGCGGGCTCGGCCTATGGATGGCCATGGTGGGGTGGTTGGTGGCGGGCATCAACGGCGTGATCTGGGCGGTGGGCGGCACCGCCCTTTTGCTGACGATCCAGCCGTCCCGCTCGGCGGCGCTCCTGCGCGCCCTGTACGGCGCCCTGCCGGTCACCCAGGCCGAGGCGCCGGGTCTTTACGGCCTGACCGCTTCCCTGGCCGAACGGGCCGGGCTGGAACGGCCTCCGACGCTGCTCTACATTCCCCGGCCCGAACCGGCGGCCCTGTCGGCGGGGGGGCGGGCCGAGCCCGTCATCGCCGTGACGGAGGGGCTTTTGGGCCTGCTGCCGGGCCGCGAATTGGGGGCGGTTCTGGCCCATGAAATCAGCCATCTGCGCCACGGCGACCTTCGCATTCTGCGGCTGGCCGAAGCCGCCGGGCGGCTGACCCGCCTGCTGGCGATGCTGGGCGTGCTGTCGCTGGCCCTGTACCTTCCCGGCGCCGCCGCGATGGGCGCGAAAGTGCCGGTCGCCGCCCTGCTGTTGATGTTGGCCGCGCCGGTCGCCAGCGATCTTTTGACCCTCAAACTGTCGCGCACCCGCGAATTCGAGGCCGATGCCGGCGCCGCCGAGATCACCGGCGATCCTCGCGGCCTGATGGCCGCCCTGGCGATCATGGAGCGGATTCAGCCGCAGGGATGGGAACGGATGGGCCGGACGCGGTCGTGGCTGACGCTGGTCCGCACCCATCCCTCCACCTCCGAGCGCATCGCCCGGCTTCGCGAATTGATGCCGCCGCCCGACCATCATCGGGTCGCCGTGCCCGACGCCTTGCGACCCGTCCTCGATCCGAACCGGCGGCGACCGGGGCCATGGGGGCGGCCGGGGTTACGGATCCGGTAGAGAAAAGGTAGCCTTGCGGGGTGATTTCAGCGAGCGCGAGAGACCGAGCATAAGGAGAGTGAATTCATGCGTATGCGATTTTCGGCCGCCATGGCCCTGTTGGTCCTGACGGCATCGGCCGCACCCGCCGCCATGGCCGGCACGGTGCCGGTGGACAATGCTTATACTCTGGCGCCGCTGGTCAAAAAAGTTACGCCGGCAGTGGTGAACATCCGCACCCAGACCCTGGAACCGGCGGTGGAAAACCCCTTGTTCCAGGACCCCTTCTTTCGGCAATTCTTCCACATCCCCCGCAATTACCAGCCCCAGCCCCGCGAGGCGGTGGCCGCCGGATCGGGGGTGATCATCAACGCCAAGCTCGGCTACATCCTGACCAATAATCATGTGATCGCCGGCGCCAACCGCATCGAGGTCACCACCAAGGACGGCAGGACCTTCCGGGCCAAGCTGGTGGGCCGCGACGCCGCCACCGATATCGCGGTGCTGAAGATTCACGCCAGCCATCTGCAATCGCTGCCGCTGGGCAACAGCAACAAGGTCCAGGTCGGCGATTACGTGCTGGCCATCGGCAATCCCTTCGCCCTGGGCCAGACGGTGACCAGCGGCATCGTCTCGGCGGTGGGCCGCTCCGGGCTGGGCATCGAGGGATACGAGGATTTCATCCAGACCGACGCCTCCATCAATCCCGGCAATTCCGGCGGCGCCCTGGTCAATTTCAAGGGCCAGTTGATCGGCATCAACACCGCCATCGTCGCCCCCAGCGGCGGCAATGTCGGCATCGGCTTCGCCATTCCCATCAACATGGCCAAGGCGGTCATGGACCAGATCATCGCCCACGGCAAAGTCAGCCGCGGCCATATCGGCGTCGAAATCCAGAACCTGACCCCGGAACTGGCTCGGGCTCTGCATGACCGTGGCGCCCATGGCGCGGCGATCGTCTCGGTGATGCCGGGTTCGCCGGCGCAACAGGCCGGGCTGCACCAGGGCGACGTGGTGGTCAAGGTCAACGGCGCGCCGGTTCACAGCGCCGCCGAACTGCGTGACGCGGTCGGGCTGATCCCGGTCGGCCAGCAGGTGGCGTTGACCGTGCTCAAGGATGGACACGAGAAAGTCTTCACCGTGACCATCGCGCCGGGCACCGAGGTCGAACCCCGCCGCTCGCTGGCGCAGTAATATTATTTTCCGGTAAGTGCCGACCCGGCGGACGGTTCGTCCGCCGGGTTCAGAACCTGGCTCTCAGGTGGCGGCCAGCACGGCGTGCCCCCCCTCCCAGATCATGCGCAGCGCCACCGCCACCACGGTCAAAAGGCCGACATAGGCGAGCCAGTGGTAGCGCAGCAGCAGCCGCGCCACCAGATTGGCGGCGAATCCCATCAGGATCACCGACAGGACCAGTCCCCCGATCAGCACGTCCAGGTGATGGCGCGCGGCGCCCGCCACCGCCAGGATGTTGTCCAGCGACATGGACAGGTCGGCCAGGATGATCTGGAACACCGCCTGCCGAAAGGTTTTCCCGGCCGGATTCCCGGTCGCATCCGCGTCGGGCCGGGCGGCGCCGCCCCGGATTTCACGCCATAATTTCCACGAGACCCACAGCAGCAACAGGCCGCCGGCCAGAACCAGGCCGACCACCTCCATCAATTGCATGGTGAAGATTGCGAAGCCGATCCGCATCACGGCGGCGGCGGCGATGCCGACGAAGATCGCCGATCGCCGCTGTTGCGGGGCCAGGCCGGCCGCGGCCATGCCCACCACCACCGCATTGTCGGCCGCCAAGGTGACGTCGATCACCACCACCGCGGCCAAAGCGGTCAGCCAACTGACCAGGGAACCGTCCGGGATCATAGCCTTCCCCCTTGTCGTGATCCTGATTGCATTGTGCCCGCCGCCGATTGGCGAACCAAGGCCTTATGCCGCATCCCCGGCGACGGAGGTTTGGCGATTTGCTATATGGTTCGAATCGGAACAACAGGATGACGGGAATGAACGGGCGGATAAGGACGCTGGTCGGAACGGCGATCATGACCCTGGCGGTCATGGCGCCGACGGCAAGGCCGGCTCTGGCCCGAACCGATATCCGGCATTTGCTGACCAGCGCCCGCCATGCCTATCAGCGCGGCGATCTTCCCGCGGTGATTTCGGCTCTGGGCTCGGCCCTGGCCGATTCCCCGCCCCAGCCCAACCTGACCCGTATGACGGTGAAGGGCGTCCCCGCCCAAATCCGCTGGAATCCCCTCGCCCGATCGGGAGAGGTGACACTGGTGATCGACCGGCGCATGCTGGTCGAAATCGGCGGGGACGGACTGGCCAATACCCGGCTGATCGTCGGGCTGGCCCGCTCCGTCGACATCGCCGGGTTGCGTAAACTCATCCGCGCCTGACGGGCGCCATGGAATCGAGACCACCATGCCGCCCGCTTTTCCGTCCGCCGACCTTCTTGGCTCCATCGCCGGCTTTCTGACCACGGCGGCCTTCGTGCCGCAGGTGGTCAAGACCCTGCGCAGCCGGTCGACCCGCGACATCTCCCTGACCATGTTCCTGTCCTTCACGGTCGGCGTGGCCCTGTGGCTGATCTATGGCGCGATGATCGATTCGCTGCCGGTGATCGCCGCCAACGCGGCGACGCTGGTGATGGCCGGCACCATCCTCGCCGTCAAGCTGGCCAATTTCCGCCGGGAATGATCCCCGGGGTCATCGGGTGAAGGCGACTTGGAGCGGAGCGACTAGGCCGTTGAGGCCGCCGCAGCGCAAGCGAGGATAGCCAAGGGCGCGGACGCGACCGCCCGGCGATTGAGGGAAAGATACATAACCCAGGGGAAGCGGGTTCACCCGATTCCCCTGGAATGATCCCGCGCCTTCCTTAACGCTTCCCCGCTTTCGTGGCACACTTCCTTTTGACGCGGGGTACGGGGGAGTTGCAATGACGACGGTGGCGCTATTCGCCCGGCTGGGTCTCGCCCTGGCCATCGGTCTGCTGATGGGGGCGGAACGCGGCTGGCACGAACGGGGCACGCCCGAGGAGCTGCGCGGCGCCGGCATCCGCACCTTCGGTCTGATCGGTCTGGGTGGCGGCGTGGCCGGGGCACTGGCCGTATCCCTGGGCGGACTGGTGCTGGCGGGCGCGATCCTGGCCCTGACCGCCCTGGTGACGGCCGCCCGCATCCGCCGCCCCCCCGCCGATACCGATCTGGGCTTCACCACCGAAATCGCCGAACTGGCCGCCTTTTGCCTGGGGGCTCTGGCGGCGACCGGCCATATGGCGGCGGCGGCCGCCGCCGGGGTGGTGGCCACCGCCCTGCTGAACGCCAAGGAAACCCTGCATACCTGGCTGTCCCATGTGGAGCGCCTGGAAATGCGGGCGGCGATCCGGCTGTTGCTGATTTCGGTGGTGATGCTGCCGGTTCTGCCCGATCAGGGATTCGGGCCGGGGAATGGGCTCAATCCGTTCCGGCTATGGCTGATGGTGGTGATGGTGGCCGGAATCTCGTTCCTCGGCTATTTCGCCATCAAGATCGCCGGCCCCCGCATCGGCAGCCTGCTGACCGGGGTTTTCGGCGGTCTGGCCTCGTCCACCGCCCTGACCTTGAGCTTCGCCCGCATGGGCAAGACCCAGCCCTCGATGCACAAGGTGCTGGCCGCCGGCGTGGCGGTGGCCAACACCACCATGTTCGTGCGCCTGTGGATCATCGTGCTGGCGGTGGACCGCCCCATGGCCATGGCCGAACTGCCGGCCCTGGCGGTGATGTCCGTCATCGGTCTGGCGGTGACCGCCCTGCTGTGGCGCGGCCATGACCGCGACAGCAAACCCGACGGCACCGGAATCGCCAATCCATTCGAATTGGGGATGGCGATCAAGTTCGCCCTGCTGCTGGCGGCCGTCACCGTGGCCTCGCGCCTGCTGCAAACCTGGGCGGGCAATGCCGGCCTTTATCTGCTGGGCGCGGTGGCCGGGCTGGCCGACGTCGATGCCATTTCCCTGTCCATGGCGGAAATGGCCGGCCACGCCGTGACCCTGCCGGTGGCGGCGACGACGTCGCTGATCGCCGTCTTCGTCAATACCGCCGTCCATGCGGCGATGGTCATCGCCCTGTGCGGGGGATCGATGGCACGGCGGGCCACCCTGGGGCTGGGGGCGATGATCGCCGCCGGCGCCCTGGTGGTGGGTGTCCAGTTGCTCTGGTAATGATCGGATTATACGCGTTCCAGGATGTTTTGACTTCTGGAACGCGTATCCAGCAGCCATCATTGATGGCTGCGGCCAAGCGCCCGGCAAGTTCCGACCGGAGGTCGGAACTTGCCGGAAACAGTATTATTCGTCGCCGCGAGCGACGGCCACCCGCGCCGCCGGAACGGCGCGCTGGATGAAATCGGGAACGTGGTCGCCGAAACCGACGACACTGTCGGCATGCAGCATTTCGCCGATGCCCAATTCATCGATCCGGCCGCGCCGCCGCCCGCGATTGCGGTCTTCGCGGCGCGTGTCGCTCTTGCGCTCGTCGCCGCGACGCTCGTCCCGGCTGCCGGTGGCCGGCCGCCGGTCGTCCCGGTCGGGCCTGGCCGCCTTTTCGGGCCTGGCCGCCTTTTCGGGTCTGTCCGTCCGTTCGGGGCGGGCGGCCTTTTCCGGCCTGTCCGTCCGCTCGGGGCGAGCCGTCTTCTCGGCCCTGTCCGTCCGCTCGGGTCTGCCACCCTTGCCGCCCCGACGCCGGCGCGACTCCATATCCAGATCCAGCGGGGGCACGCCCTCGATTTCCATGCGGGGGATGGGCTTGCCGATCAAGGTCTCGATGGCGGCCACATGGCGGCCGTCCTCGGGCACGGCGATAGTGAAGGCCCGGCCGGCCATGCCGGCGCGACCGGTCCGCCCGATGCGATGGACGTAATCCTCGGCGTGGATCGGCACGTCGAAATTGAAGACGTGGCTGACCCCCTGGATATCGATGCCGCGCGCGGCCACGTCCGAACAGACCATCAGCGCCACATCGCCCGATTTGAACCGGCCCAGCGCTTCCATGCGCGCCGGTTGGGCCATGTCGCCGTGAAGCTGGGCGGCGTCGAAACCGTGCTTGGTGAGCGAACGGTACAGCACCGCCACGTCGCGCTTGCGGTTGCAGAAGATGAAGGCGTTCTTGACGTTTTCGACGCGGATGATGTGACGCAGGGTCTCGCGCTTGTCGATCTCGTCGACCACCGCCAGGAATTGTTCCACCGTCGGCGCGGTCGATGCCTCGGGGCTGACGGTGATTTCCTTGGGATTCATCAGGAAATCGTCGGCCAGGGTCCGGATTTCCGGCCCCAACGTGGCCGAAAAGAACAGGGTCTGGCGGATCTTGGGCAACAGGCCGACGATACGCTGGACATCGGGGATGAAGCCCATGTCCAGCATGCGGTCGGCCTCGTCGATCACCAGGATGCGGACATCGGTCAGCAGGATGCGGCCGCGTTCGAACATGTCGAGCAGACGGCCCGGCGTGGCGATCAGCACATCGACGCCGCGGTCGAGCAAAGCGACCTGATCGCTCATGGACTCGCCGCCGATGATCAACGCCTTGGTCAGGCGATGAAATTTTCCGTATTTGTCGAAATTGTCGGCCACCTGGGCCGCCAGCTCGCGGGTCGGACACAGGATCAGCGAGCGCGGCATGCGCGCCTTGGCGCGCCCGGCGGCCAGGATCTCGATCATCGGCAAGGTGAAGGAGGCGGTCTTGCCGGTGCCGGTCTGAGCGCAGCCCAGCACGTCGCGCCCCATCAGAACAACGGGGATCGCCTGTTCCTGGATCGGGGTGGGCTTGACGTAGCCTGCACCCGCGACCGCTTGAAGGAGTTCTGGGCCGAGGCCTAGCGCGCTAAAATCCATAGGAATTGGGTCCGGCCATGTCCGGCTCGGACACGAAAGTCGTTTCAACGAATAAGTACGCGCCGGGATAATAGGCCGTCCTGCGGGCGTGTCAATGTCGGAGCGACCGATATCGCCCGGTTTCTTCGCTTTTCGCTTTCAGTGTAGGGTGACGGCCCGTCTTTTCCGGAGCCAGCCATGCCGTCGTCCGCCCTGATCCTGATTCCCGCCCTGGTCACCGACGGCCGCCTGTGGGCGCACCAGAAGGCGGCGCTGGCGGGCGAAATTGCGGTCCGGGTGGCCGACGCCACCCGCGACGCGGACATGGAATCCATCGCCCGGCGCATCCTGGCCGCCGCGCCCCCCACCTTCGCCCTGGCCGGGATCAGCATGGGCGGCTACGTGGCGTTCGAAATCCTCCGTCAGGCCCGCGACCGGGTCGAGCGGCTGGCGTTGATCGCCACGACCGCCCGGCCCGATACGCCCGAACAAGCGGAAAGGCGCGAAAAAGCGATCGCGCTGGCCCGCTCCGGCGGCTACGGGCGCATCGCCGCCGGCACCCCGGCGCAATTGCTGCACCCCCGCCACGCGGACGATCCCGCCATCGGCGGGCTGGTGCGCGCCATGGCCCTGGATATGGGACCGGATGTCTTCATCCGCCAACAGCAGGCGATCCTGGGCCGGCCGGATTCGCGGCCCGATCTCGCCGCCATCGCCTGCCCGACCCTGGTGCTGGGGGGCGCCGACGATCCCATCGGCTCGCTGGATCGGGCGAAGGAAATGGCCGAGGCGATCCCCGACTGCCGCCTGGCGATCATAAACGAGTGCGGCCACCTGACGCCGATCGAACAACCGGCCGAGACCACATCCCATCTCCGCAAGTGGCTCGAAGCGTGATAGCGTCACGCACAAATCAAGGCCACGCCACAATTTAACCGTTGTGGAACGGCGTTGCGTATTTTGTTACAATGATTCAAATGCTTCGGAGGACGGCATGGCCAGGCGCGGTCCCAGGTACATGCGCAGAACCACCAATTCGATGCTTGACGCCTTGCTGCAATCGGTAAAAAAAGCCTGCAGCGAACAAGGCCTCAACTGGGAGGTCTTGCACGGTATCGTCGAACATCTGAAAAGCTCGCCCGTTTTCGACCATTTCTACAATCACGCCTATGAGCAATTGGTCGATGAGATCAAGGAAGAGGAGCTTGAGCAGAAACGGGTCTACGCCTTCGGACGGCTGATGATCCACCCCTTGGCGCCGCTGCTGCGCGATGGCACCTTCGAACGCAGCATGCTCCCCAACGTCTTTTCCTTCTTTCATTTGGTTCTTGGCGACGACGCCGAAGCCTTCAATCAGACCTGCCTCGACATCGTCGCCCGCCTGAAAGAAAAGCGGGGCGAGGATTTTACCTGGCTCGATTTCTACGACGATATCGAGGCCAAAATGGTGCAGTGGCGCACCCTGGTGCGTATCGCCGAATCCTTCAAGCGCTGGGACGTGCGCAAGGACTGGTTCCTCAACCTGATGCAATACACGCCGACCACCATCAGCACGGCGCAGAACGCCTTTGTGGTGAAGGAACACGCGGCCGAGGAGCGGGCCGAACCCCACATCTTCACCAATCGCGAATTCTGCCTGTTCTTCCAGGCGCTGTTCTCGCCGCTGACCGAAATCGCCGCCAAGGACGGAGCGGCGTTCCGCGCCGAATTCGGCTCGGACCCCCACCACCGCATCGGCCCCTTCCTGATGCATTTGGCCGCCTGCCCCATATAGAGCGTGGAATCACGCTCCATATGGTTTGATATCCGCCCTCTGCCTAACCCGTCTTATTCACCAGCGCAGGCAAAATCCAGCCTAAAAGTGAGCGATCACAATGCGTTGACACGCATATGCGGTGTGGCAAATTTTGCCACAGGGGTAATTCAGGAACCCAGGCGTTCTCTCGCCTTCGCCCTACTCGGGAATAAGACGGGCTAAGCGCGGCCGTCCGGCCGCTTGGCCGCTCGCTCAATGCTCGCGGGAGCACGGTGCTCGTCGCATCGCGCTCCCGGTATGATGATACCCGACGCCTCATTGATCGAGAGCGGATGCCGTCAGGCGGTGCGGCCGCCATGCATGCCCGACCATTGCACGGGATCGTGCAGGAACGAGCGGACGTCCTCGATGGTGCGCTTGTCGAAGCCGCCATTGGCCTCGGCCACCTCCAGCACGTCCCACCAATTGGCCAGATAGGTCAGCGAGACGCCGATATCGTGCAGGGTCTTCATGGCGCCGGGAAACACGCCGTAGAAAAACACCACGAAGGCGTGGTCGATTTCGGCGCCGGCCTCACGCAGGGCATTGCAGAAACTGACCTTGGACGCGCCGTCGGACGCCAAGTCCTCCACCAGCACGACGCGGGACCCGGGCTTGAGATCGCCCTCGATCTGGGCGTTGCGGCCGAACCCCTTGGGCTTCTTGCGCACATACAGCATGGGCAGCAGCATCCGGTCGGCGATCCAGGCGGCATAGGGGATGCCGGCGGTCTCGCCGCCCGCCACCGCGTCCAGGGATTCGTAACCGACCTCGCGCTGGATGGCGTTGACGGCGAATTCCACGATCTTGGCGCGCGCGCGCGGAAACGAAATCACCTTGCGGCAATCCACATAGACGGGACTGGCCCACCCCGAAGTCAGAATGTAAGGGTCCTCGGGCCGGAAATTGACCGCGCCGATTTCCAGCAGAATGCGGGCGGTCACCAAAGCCGCGCGCTTCTGTTCAGGGGTGCGGGATACGGTGCTCATCGGCTGGTCGCGCTCCTTGAAACCTGTCCTCTGGATCGATCCCCGGGGACTCGATCCGGGTTCGTTGCGCCGGCAATATGCGCCGGTGTCGGCGTCAATGAAAGCTCTGGTACAGGGACAGCAGGATTTCGAAGACGATCAAGGCCACGATATACCACTCGACGTTGAGCGAACGGCGGGTATGGACCAGATCGAGCAGGGTCTCGACCGTATCGCCCACCACCTCCAGCTTGCGCTCCAAAGCCCGGGAGCGCTCGCGGATTTCGTATTCCCGCTCCAAACGCAGGAACAACCCTTCCAATTCCGGCTGGTTCCACAGCACCTCGGGCTTTTCCAGAACCTCGGCGCGGCCGACCATGCGGTGCTTGATGCCCAGCACATCGCCGATCTGGGTCAGCAACTCGTCGGTGGAGAAATTGCGCCGCCCGCCCCGGGTCAGACGAACGGCCAGCGGCTCGACCCGGTCGAACACCGCCGCCAGACGAACCTCGTAATGTTCCAGCAGGACGTCCTTGGCCAGAACGTCGGCGATGATCTGCAGCCGTTCCGGCGTCACCTCGGCCAGAACGACGGAACCGTCGGCCGCCACCCGCTCGGCGGCGCCGGCCACCACATCGATATGCGCCTGTTCGCGGCCGGGCTGAGCCAAAGGATCGCTGACCAGCCCGGCGAGATCGGCGAGAAAATGGGCTTCCTCTCCGGCGGACACGTCGAACAGGACCACCACCCCGTAACGGAACAGAACCGCATGCCCCTTGCGGCCGGCGGAAACGGTCAGCGGCGTCGTCGCCAGGGCATGGCGCTGATCGAATCCGCGCACATCGAGCCGTTCGCCCAACAGAAAGGCGCGGGCGATCAGGGTGCGGCCGGCGGCATCATCCAGGGAGTGCTGCGAGGATGCGGATGAGGTCTCGATGTCGGACATGGCGCATGCTTTTTCAGCATGCTGTCCCAAAGCCGGCCGGGGATCAAGCCCGCCAGGACTGAAAGTCGGGACCGCGGGACGGGCGGGACCCAATCCCCGCCGGAATTCAGGGTAGCCCGATTCCGCCCCGGCCGGAAGATCGAAACGCCCAGCGGCGAAATCCGGCCCCGACGGCCGATGTCAGGCCCCAAACGATTGATTTCCAGGGCCGATATAGGCATCCTGCGGCAGGTGTTAGGTGTTTCGGACTCCGTGGCCGCCCTGTCATGATTTGGGGAATGACGTCGGAAGCGGACCGGGCTGCTGCGGACACCGTCGCGCTCGTTGATCATGGGGTCGGACGCGGGCCCGGACACGACGAAAGCGCGACGCGATCACTATCTGGGGAAGGGTCAGGGGCGGATATGGGCGAGACGACGATTTCCCGCGACGATGAGATTTCTCCCAGCGACGACCTCCTGGACATGCGCGCCACACACGACCCCGTCAACCCCACCGCCGCCGAAAAAGGCGGCAAAACGGCGAATCTTCCGGTAGCGGCGTCCTCTTCCGGCGGCGGCGACCATACCCGCGCCACCGACCCGATCGGCCCGCGCACCCGTCGCCGCGCCGCCGCCTCCGGCGGGACCCTGCTGGCCCTGATCGTCACCCTGGCGTGGCTGGGATTCTGTCTCTATTACATCAATAACTGGGTGGGCTGGCAGAATCTGATGCTGCTCCAGCCCCAGGAAATGGGCGGCATCGTCGGCGCCGGCTTCGTGCCGCTGGCGTTCCTGTGGCTGGTGGTCGCCTATCTCGATCGCGGCCAGCAATTGAACCGCATCGCCGGAAGACTACAGGACCAGCTCGACCGCCTCACCTACCCCGCCGACGACGCCGAAAGCAAGGTGAAGGCGGTGGGCGACGCCCTGCGCGCCCAGGCCCAGGATCTGACCCGGGCGTCGAATGCGGCGGCCGAACGGACCGAAAAGGTCTGCGCCATGCTGACCCAGCAGATCGACGCCCTGTCGGGACTGGCCGGACGGGTGGGCAACGACACCAGCGGCGCGCTGGCGGCGCTGAGCGGCGAAGTCGAGCGGCTGAGCGGCGCGGCGGAAACCGCCGGCGAGCGCACGCGCGAGGTCGAGCGGCTGCTCCGCGTCCAGACGCAGACCCTGGGCGAGGCGACGGAAGCGGCCGACGCCCGCGTCCGCCAGTTCGGCAGCGCCATCGCGCAGCATATGGAGATGGTGGACACGGTTTCGACCCGGGCCGCCGACCGGGCCGACGAGATTTCCAAACGCCTGGAACAGGATGTCGAGGCCATGGACCGCGCCTCCCGGGCGGCGACCGAGCGCGCCGCGCAGGTGGCGACGATGTTCGAGCGGGAATCGAGCCTGTTCAACGAAGCCACCGAACGGGCGGCCCGGAACGGCGAAGAGATCTCCGCCCAACTGGTGCAGCGGATCGAATCCCTGGGCCAGTTGTTCGTCCGCCAGAACACCGATCTCGACCAGTCGGCCGAACGTCTGGCCGAACAGACCGCGCGGATCAGCGCGTCCCTGGCGCAGCAGGCGACCGGACTGGACCAGATCACCGACCGCGTTCTGTCGCGGATCAAGATCGTCGAGGAATCCCTGGCGGTGCAGTCGCGCGAATTGTCCTCGACCTCGGACCAGGCCATGGGCCGGTTCCGCGACATGGAGAATGTCCTGGCCAGCCATCGCGACAGCATTCGCGCCGTGGTGGAGGAAGCCGGCGCCGGCTTGGGCGAAATCAGCGCCATGATCACCCAGCGCCGCGAGGAAATGGACGGCGCCGCCCATCAGGCGACCACCCGCGTGCGCGAAGTGGGCGACGCCTTCCAGGCCCAGAACCGGGCCCTGGCCGCCGCATCCGACCAGATGCAGGCCCGCGCCCGCGAAGTCGGCGACGCCCTGGACCAGCAGATCGAGGATCTGCACCGGGGGGCGGAAAAGGCGGCGGCCGATGCCGAACAGATCCGGCAGTCGCTGCGCAAGCAGGCCGACGAGCTGGCCGACGCCGCCAGCGTGGTTTCGACCCAGTCGCGCCTGTCGGAAGCCTCGCTGAACCAGCAATCCCGCCATCTGATTTCCACGTCGGATCAGGTGATGGGCAAGGTCAAGACCATCAGCGACACTCTGCGCCAGAACACCAACGATTTGATCGGCGTCTCCAGCCGGGTAGGCGTGGAACTGGAGGCGGTGGGCGAATCCCTGCGCCAGCGTTCCGCCGATATCGGCGCCGTCGCCTCGCGGGCGGTGGCGGAAACCACCGGCGTATCCGAAGCCCTGCAACAGCGCGCCGAGCAGATCGTCGCCGCCACCGCGCAGGTGGTGTCGGGCATCCGCTCCACCACCGACGCCCTGGCCAAGCAGAGCGAACGGGTCACCGCCGCCGGCGAGCAGGCCCGCGCCGCCGTCCAGGCCACCGGCGCCGAACTGGACGAGCAAAACCTGGTGCTGGGCCGCAATGCCGACGACGCCACCAACATCCTCAAGGCGTTCGGACAATCGCTGCAGGAACACGCGGTGCAGCTCAACGAGGCGGCGCAACATGTTTTCGCCCAATCCCAGACCGCCGGCGACGCCCTGCGAAAGATCGGCCGCGATTTCGAGGAAACCTCCAACAAGACCGCGGCCCAGGTCAACGCGTCGGGCGACATCCTCCGGGCCGGCATCCGCGAACTGACCGCCTCGGCCGAGCGCATCACCGCCCAGGTCCGGGCGTCGGGCGAATCCATGCGGCGCCAGTCCCAGGAGCTTCAGGACACCACCGAACAGACCGGCGCCAAGCTGGAAGGCTCGTTCGAGATGCTGCGCCAGAAATCCAACGATCTCGGCATCACCGGCGATCGTCTGGCCCAACAAGCCGAATCCATGGCCGCCGCCTTCGAGCGACAGGCGGACAATCTGGTTTCGGCCTCCAAACTGGCCGAAATCCAGGCCGCGCAGCTCGAAGAGAAGCACAGCCGCGCCGCCGTCGAGCCCTTCCTCCACAATGCGGCCTTCATCGTCGAGAAGCTGCAATCCCTGTCGGTCGATATCAGCCGCGTCTTCGCCGCCAATATCGACGAAAAGGCATGGCGCGACTTCCATTCCGGCGACCAGAGCATCTTCGTCCGCAAGATTCTCAAGAATCTCGACAAGCACCAGATGGGCGCCATCAAGAACAAGTACGAGGATGACGGCGAGTTCCGCGACTACGTGCTGCGCTACATCACCGAATTCGAAGCCCTGCTCAACCACGCCCGCGCCTCCAGCGCCCCCGACGTGCTGACCGGCGCCTTCACCTCGTCGGACGTGGGCAAGCTGTATCTGGTCCTCGCCCGCTCGCTGGGCCGCCTGGAATAGGGGCGGCCGCCGTAATGAAGTAAGCGGGGCTGCCGCCCCGCAACCCCGCCTGGAGGCTCGCCTCCAGACCTCCCTTCCCTTGGTTCATTGAAACGGCGTGGCACGGCCTTTTGCGCCTTCCCGGATCGAGGCCGGCGATCACCCTCTGGTCAATTTGTTTAGAGCCCGACCCAAAAGTCGCCAGGGTGAGCCGAAAATGGCGGTTTTCGAGAACCGCAGCGGAGCGTACTTTATGTACGTGAGCAGCGGAAGCGCGGAAAACCGCCATTTGCAGGCCGCCATGGCGACTTTTGGGTCGGGCTCTTATACTCATGGGCAACCGGGACCGCTTGGGGCCGGGAGTTTCATAAACTGTTGCCGTAATTCCCGCTACACGACAGCAAGGTTCAAACAGGAGCAGACATGCGGCGCAATATTTCCTCTGGATCGCCCTGGGAAGAGAAGATCGGATATTCCCGGGCGGTGGTGGCCAACGGCTTCGTTTTCATTTCCGCGACGGCGGCGACCGGCGCCGACGGGACGATTGTGGGCAAGGGCGACATGTACGCCCAGACCCGCGCGATCCTGGACAAGCTGGGCGCGGTGCTGGCCGAGGCCGGCGCCGGCTATGGCGATGTGGTGCAAAGCCGGGTCTATCTGACCGACATCGCCCGCTGGGAAGAGATCGGCCGAGCTCACGGCGAAGTGTTCGGCGCGGTGCGACCGGCCCTGGCCCTGGTCCATGTCAAACCCTTCCTCGATCCCGACATGCTGGTCGAGATCGAGCTGACGGCGACAATCCCCGCGAAATCCTGAAAAACGACGACGCCGGCCCGGACATCCCGTCCGGCGCCGGACGGAAGAAGCCGCCAACCCGGCGGAATAAGGGCCGAAACAGGGAAAAGCGGGCTGCCGCCCGCACCCGCCCGGGGCGCGGCCCCGGACCCGATTCCGTGGTCTTGGGGCATGGGGGGCTGAAAGGGCACGGGCGGGTTTTGGGATGAAGTAGACGGATAAGCGGACGTTACCGCATACGGCCCCGTGTGCAGTCGGCGCTAGGAATTTCGTAAAGTATCGCCGTAATTCCCATTATAGAACCCGGCACAAACAGCTATGGAAATGCACAAGTTTCATCGCGTCAACAAAACACATCGAAATCGAATAATTAGAAATGAAAAAACAGTGGCCATTTTATGCCCCCCCCTAACGTTGCGGTCATCGTGAATCGGAAAATTCTTTCTGGAAACGCTTGGATCGCATATGTGTCACACGACAGCGATGATGGGGCATGGCAATTCCACACTAATTCTTCGACGCCGTTAAGCGAGACCGATGCGACTCTTGTTAGTTTAAAAAGTGTGACGGATCTGGACCCAACCATTTTCTCGCTATTTGACCTTCCATTGGGGTGGCATGCATGGCGTGAGTCACCAGATTTGGCATGGTTTCGAGGGATTACGGGATTACGGTGATGGGGTGGACGGAATTACAGCTTACCTTTCTCCGCCCATTGAATAACAGCGGGAGTTCGGGGCCTGAGGCCCCGAGCGGGCACGGGCAGCAGCCCGCTTGTTTTTTTCAAATTGCCCGCCTGCGCGGGCAGGCGGCATTTCCGGGTGCCGTCGCGATCTTTTCGCCGGGGTTACCCCGGCGGCAGCGCCCGCACCGCCGTCACGAAGGCTTCCGCCTGGCACACGGACCATTCCGCCTTGTCGGCCGGGATCGATTCGGCGGCGTAATCGGCCAGCAGGCGAACGTCTTGGACCTGTCCGAGGGCGCGACCGATCTCGCGCGGGATCAGACCGGTCTTGACGAACGCCAGGGCGAAGGCGCTATGCACCGAGCCATGGGTCTTGTGGGCATCGAGAGCATGGCCCTGGCTGGCGAGGGCGCCGCGCGCCGCGTCGAACATGGCGTAGTAGGCGCGGCTGCACGCGCTGTCGGTGTCGCCCAGGTCCAGCAGCACGCGGGCGGACGCCACGGCCCGGGCGGCCTTATCCAGAAGGTGAGCCACCGTGTCCGTCACGGCAGCACCCGGCCTTCCCTGCGGATGTTGGCAAGCAGGCGTGGGTTGGAATGGCGTTCCGGATTTTCCCACTCGTCGCTGCGCACCGGCACCGGCTGGATCAGCACCCCGGTGTCGAGCAGGACGTCGTAGGCGACAGCGCTGAGGTCCAGCACGGCATCGAGCGCACCGCCCGGTGGGCCGTCCAGCACCACGGCGACATCCACGTCGCTGTCGGCGCCGGCATCGCCGCGCGCATGGCTGCCGAACAGGATGGCCGACCGGAACCGCGCCCCCTCCCGCTGCGCCACGGCGCGGGTGAAGGATTCAAGGGCCTGGGGGAGATTCGCTAAGGCTGCCATGGCGACGACTCTCCTGTTCCAGATTTACGGCGACAGTTTATCTTTTTCCGCCCACTGAATAACAGTGGGGGTTTGGGGCCTCCAGGCCCCAAACGGGCGTGGGCGGCAGCCCACACCCTTCACACGACACGGACGCGCCCCTTACGCCTCCGCGCCCCGCTTCTTGAGGAACTGGAAGAACTCGATCCCTTCGCGGATGCGGCGGCGGAACATGGTCCAGCTTTTCAGCATTTCCAGCACCATTTCGGCGATCTTGCTGGGGCGGAAATAGAAGGCCCGGTAGAATTCATCGACGGCGGCGAAGATTTCCGCGCTGGACAGGTCGGGATAGGACAGCACCGCCATCTGGGTGCCGCCCTCCTGGACCAGATCGCCGGCGGCGTACCAGCCGTTCTCCTGGGCCTGCTTGTACAGTTCGGTGCCGGGATAGGGCGCGGCCAGGGACACCTGCAGCGAATGCGGGTTGATTTCCTTGGCGAAGGCGATGGTTTCGCGGATGGTTTCGCGGGTTTCGCCGGGCAGGCCCATGATGAAGGTGCCGTGCACCGAAATCCCCAGCTTGTGACAATCGGCGGTGAAGCGCCGCATGATGTCCAGCCGGGTACCCTTGCGGATATTGTTGAGGATGGTCTGGTTGCCGGATTCGTAGCCGACCAGAAGCTGGCGGAGATTGTTCTCCTTCAGGATCTTCAGCAGGTCATAGGGCACGTCGGCCTTGGCGTTGACCGACCAGGTGACGCCCTTGGCCTTCAGCATCGGCCCGATCAGGCGGGCGACGGCGGCGGCGCGGTCGCGGTTTTCGGCATCGGTGAAGGTGTCGTCGTCGAAGAAGATCTCCTTCACCTGGGGCATCATTTCCAGGGCCAGGCGCACATCCTCGGCCACCTTTTCCGGGCTGCGGGTGCGATAGGTGCGCCCGCCGATGGTCTGGGGCCACAGGCAGTAGCTGCATTTCGACCGGCAGCCGCGCCCGGTATAGAACGACACGTAGGGGTGCTTCAGATAGCCGATGTAATAATCCTCGACCACCAGATCGCGGGCATAGACCGGGATCACGGAGGGCAGCGCGTCCATGTCGTGGACCAGGGCGCGGTCGGGATTGTTGACCACGCTTCCGTCGCGGCGCCAGGTGATGCCGTCGATGGTCTCGAACGGCCGGCCCTCGGCCACTTCCTGGATGGTGTAGTCGAATTCGTGGCGGGCGACGAAATCGATGGCGTCGGACGCGGTGATCGAATCCTCGGGCACGGTGGCGACATGGGCGCCGCACAACCCGATCATCAGCTTGGGATTGGCGGCCTTGAAGCGCTCGGCCACGTCGACGTCGGAGCGGAAGGTGGGGGCGCTGGCGTAGATCACCAGCAACTCGTATTCACCGGCCATGGGCAGGATGTCGTCCAGCAGCAGCCCGCGGGCCGGCGCGTCCACCAGCTTGGAATCCGGCACCAGGGCGGCGACCTGCGCCAGCCAGGTGGGATACCAGAACGAGCGGATTTCGCGCTTGGCCTGATAGCGGGAACCGGCGCCGCCATCGAAGCCCTCATAGGACGGGGGATTGAGAAACAGGGTCTTCATCATGGCCAAGGATTCTCTCTCAAGAACGAGTCTCTTCAAACGGCAGCAACACACCGCGCCGCCCGATCCGGAACCGGCGTCCGCGCCAGCGGACCGTCCGCCCGGACAGGGCCACGCCCTGCACCACGAGGGACAACAGATCGCGGGCCACCACCATCCAGGCCGGCGGCCGCTCCACGCCCAGGCTGCGGGCCTCGACGCCCACGGCCCACAATCGTCCGGCCAGGGCCACGCCCATCACCGCCGCCATTCCGACATCGCGGCCGATAAGCACCGCCACCAGGGCCAGCGGCACCGCCTGGGTCACCAGGGACGCTATATACCCTACCCGGTCGATGCTTGCCAGTGTCCTGCCCCAGCGCACCTCATGGGCCATCAATTGGGACAGGTCGCGCTCGTCGGCAAGGCTGCGGGGCAAGGTCGGCACCAGACCGATGGCCATCCCCCGCCGCCGCACCGCCGCTCCCAACAGGTAATCGTCGGCAAGCTGGGGCCGCAGGGCCTGGAATCCGCCGACGGACTCCAGCACCGCGCGGCGCAGGGCCAGGGTGGCGCCGAAACAGCCGTCATGGCGGCCGATGGCCTCGGCCACCATCACCGAGGGCAGAAAGCCGTGATTGATGCCCATGGCCCCCAGCCGGCTCCAGACCGACCCGGTGGGCCGGCCCACATACAGGCTGGTGGCGATGCCCACATCGGGACGTTCCAGGACCGCCACCACGCGGGACAGGTAATCGGCATCGACATTCATGTCGCTGTCGGTGACCACCAGGATCTCGTGTTTGGCCGCCGGCATCATGTCCAGCAGATTGGCGATCTTGGGATTGCCGTCGGTCGGCCGCCCCGTCCCCACCACCAAGGCGATGTCGAGATCGGGCCGGGCGGCGCGCAGGCGCTCCACCACGGGTAACGCCGTATCGGCGGCCTCGTGAACGCCGAACACCAGTTGGAAATCGGGATAATCGAGGGCGGCGAAGCTGGCGAGATTGACGTCCAGATCGGGCTCGTCGCCGCACAGGGGTTTCAGCAGGCTCACCGGCGGCCGGGAAACGGGCCGTGGCGCCGGCCGGGCGGCGAACCGCTTCAGCAAGGTCGCCGCCCACAGATGATAGGCGGTCCCCGCCAAAGCGGCGGCGCCGAACAGGCCGGACAGGACGGTCAGCAGCGCCTCAATCCTTTCCCGCCAGGACCTGGGCCTTCTCCGCCAGAACCTTCAGCAAAGTGGAAAAACCCTGGCGCTGCAGCACCGAGACGAATTCCGAGCGGCGCATCGCCACCTGACTGATGGAGCCCTCGGCCAGGACGTCGGTGATTCCCCATTTTCCGTCCACCCGATGCATCACGTAATCCAGCGACACCGGATCGCCCTTGGCCGGCACCAGTTTCGAGGACACCACCACGGCGCCGCCGGGGATGGCGCTGGCCTCGCCCACGATGAAGCGCTCACCGCTGTAATTGGTGAAATTGCCGGCGTAATTGGCCACGGTGTAATCGCGGAAGGCCTTGACGAATTGCGTCATTTCCGCCGCCGGCAGGGTGGTCGAAGCCACGCCCAGGCTGAGCTTGGCCATGGATTCCATGGCGAAGGCCCGGTCCACCGCCGGTTCCAGCATTTTATAACGGCCCTTGAAGCCCAGTTTGGGGCCGTCCTTCATCACCGTCAAAAGCCGGTGATAGAAATCGACGATGACGGTGCGGGCCGGGGCGGTGGCGACGGAAGCGGAAGGCTCGGCGACGGCCGAAGAGACGGCGGGACCGGCCAGAAGGGCGAGACACAGGGTCGCGAAGAGGATTTTGCGCATGATCCCCATGATATCGGCGATGTCCGTTCGCGCTTCAATACAAAACCCACAAAAGCTGGATTGTTGCACCGGCCGGCGCCAGACGATATCCTCCGGCCCCCAAGCGATCCGACCTGTTCCGGCGGCGCAACCGAGGAATCTTCATGTCCATTCCGATGAATCAGGCGGCGCGCATCGGCGCCTATGTGCTGCGGCAGCACCTGACCGGACGGCGCCGCTATCCGCTGGTGCTGATGCTGGAACCCCTGTTCCGCTGCAATCTCGCCTGCGCCGGCTGCGGCAAGATCGATTATCCCGATCCGGTGCTGAACGCCCGCCTCTCGGTCGATGAATGCCTGTCGGCGGCCAAGGAATGCGGCGCGCCGGTGGTGTCCATCGCCGGCGGCGAGCCCCTGCTCCACCACGACATGCCCGCCATCGTCGAAGGGCTGCTGGCGCAAAAGCGGGTGATCTATCTGTGCACCAACGCGCTGCTGCTGGAAAAGAAGATCGACCGCTTCAAGCCCCATCCCGATTTCACCTGGAACGTCCATCTCGACGGCGGCCGCGACGACCATGACAAGGCGGTGTGCCAGCCCGGCACCTACGATGCCGCCGTCGCCGCCATCAAGAAGGCCAAGTCCCTGGGCTTCCGGGTCAATATCAACAGCACCCTGTTCGACGGCGCCGACCCCGCCCAGGTGGCCGAGCATCTGGACATCGCCACCGCCCTTGGCGTGGACGGCATCACCATTTCCCCCGGCTACGCCTATGAGCGCGCGGCCGACCGCGAACACTTCCTGTCGCGCCGGCGCACCAAGGAGCTGTTCCGCTCCATCTTCCGGATGGGCAAGGAACGCGGCGCCAAATGGCCGTTCAACCAATCCTCGATGTTCCTGGATTTCCTGGCCGGCAACCAGGCCTATCACTGCACGCCCTGGGGCAATCCCTGCCGCAACGTGTTCGGCTGGCAACGCCCCTGCTACCTGCTGGGCGAAGGTTACGCCAAAAGCTTCGACGAATTGATGAACGACACCGATTGGGACCTGTACGGGACCGGCAATTACGAGAAATGCGCCAATTGCATGGTCCATAGCGGGTTCGAGGCCTCGGCCGTCAAGGACACCATCGCCCACCCGCTGAAGGCGCTGAGCGTGGCGTTGCGCGGCCCGCGCACCGACGGCGCCATGGCCGCCGACATCCCGCTGGACCACCAGCGCCCGGCCGAGGACGTCTACAAGTCCGTCGTCGAGGAACAGATCGCCCGCATGACCGAAGAGGACCGCCTGCCGCAGCGCAAAAGCGCTGCGGGTTGATATTGGGCCTCAGGCGCCGGCGCTTGGTTTGTTGGTTGGCCTCAGGCGCCGGCGCTCGCGCTTGGCTTATCCTCACTCGCTTACGCTCGCTCCGGCGCGCTCAACGCGCATAGTCGTCGCTAACGCTCCTCCGGGTGCCGTAGGTCGAGGGTTGTGGGGGCGGGCGGGCGCTGATCGCCCTACCGGCGGTAACCGTGCTATCATTCGGGGTCAACAACCGAGGATGGCGATGATTACCCTGTTCCGCATCGAGAACCCCAGCCCGAACGTCCTCAAGGTGGCGATCATGCTGGAGGAAACCGGCCTGCCCCACCGCGTCGAAATCGTCGAGCGGCTCCGGGGCGCCATGCCGGAAGGCTCCTATGCGGAGGTCAGCCCCAACGGCACCACGCCGGCCATCCGCGACGAGCAGACCGGCGCCGCCTTGTTCGAATCCGCCGCCATCCTCCACTATCTGGCGGAAAAAAGCGGACAATTCCTGCCGGCCGAACCACGGGCACGCGCCGACGTCATGAAATGGCTGCTCTTCGAAGCCGCCAATCTCTGCCCGACCCTGATCGAGCTCTATCATTGCCTGATGGATGTCACCGGCGACATCCCCGACAGCATCGTGGCCCGCCACCAGGACCGCGCCCGGCGTCATTGCGCCATCCTTGACGCCCAGCTCAAAACCGGCCCCTACCTCTGCGGCGCCTATTCCATCGCCGATATCGGCCTTTATCCCTGGACCGCCGTGCTGGCCGATCTGGCCGACATCCATCTGGCCGATTACCCCCGTATCGCCGCCTGGGCCAAAACCATGGAAACCCGCCCGGCGGTGCGTCAGGCCTTGGACGCGGGATAGGGCCGCGTCGCCGGATTCGCGCTGACGCGCGCGGGCCGCCGCCCGCTTGTCTTCTTGGCCCTCTTGCTTTTTGGGACTATCCGCCTGCGCGGATTTACACGTCCAGATCGCGCACGAAGCGGGCGTGTTTCTGGATGTAGTGGAAGCGCAATTCCGGTTTCCGGCCCATCAGGGTTTCCACCAGGGCGGCGACGTCGCGGGCTTCCTCGTGATCCTCTTCGGTCCGCCCGGACGGCAGGGTCACCCGGATCAGGGTGCGGCGGGCCGGGTCCATGGTGGTTTCCTTGAGCTGGGCCGGCGGCATCTCGCCCAGGCCTTTGAAGCGGCTGATCTCGATGTTCTTTTTGCCGCCGAACAGGGTCTTCATCAACTCGTCCTTGTGGGCGTCGTCGCGGGCATAGGCGACGTCGCGGCCGTGGCTGAGGCGATAGAGGGGCGGCATCGCCAGGAACAGATGCCCTTCCTGGATCAGGCCGGGCATCTCCTGATAGAAGAAGGTCATCAGCAGCGAGGCGATATGGGCGCCATCGACATCGGCGTCGGTCATGATGATGACCCGCTCGTAGCGCAGGCGCTCGCCGTCGTAGGCGTCGCGCACGCCGCAGCCCAGGGCCTCGATCAGGTCCTTGAGTTCCTGGTTCTGGCGCAATTTGTCGGTGGTGGCCGAGGCGACGTTGAGGATCTTGCCGCGCAGGGGCAGGATCGCCTGGGTTTCGCGGTTGCGGCCCTGCTTGGCGGAGCCGCCGGCGGAATCGCCTTCGACCAGGAACAATTCGGTGCCGATATTGGCGCGGCGGCTGCAATCAGCCAGTTTGCCGGGCAGGCGCAGGCGTTTGGTGGCGCTTTTGCGGTTGGTTTCGCGGGCGGCCTTGCGGCGTTGGCGGTCCTCGGCGCGATCGACGATGCGGCTGAGCAGGGCGCTTCCCGATTGGGGATCGCCCGACAGGTAATGGTCGAAATGGTCCTTGATGGCCGCTTCCACCAGCCGCGTGGCTTCGGGGCTGGCCAGTTTTTCCTTGGTCTGGCCCTGGAATTGCGGGTCCTTGATGAACAGGGACAACAGAATGGCGGCGCCGCCCATCACATCCTCGGGGGCGATGCCCGACGCCTTGCGATTGCCGACCATGTCGCCGTAGGCGCGCAGGCCGCGGGTCAGGGCGTTGCGCAGGCCGGCCTCGTGGGTGCCGCCGTCGGGGGTGGGCACGGTGTTGCAATAGGTGTTGGCGAACCCGTCCTCGTCATCGTCGGGCCAGGCCACCGCCCATTCCACCTGCCCCATATCGTCGGCCAGGGGCGCGATTCCGGCGAAGACGTCGCGGGTGACCAGGGGCCGATCGCCGAGCACCGAGCCCAGGAAATCCGACAGGCCGCCGGGGAAATGAAGTTCGGCGCTGGCGGGAACATCGCCGTCGTCGATCAGGCTGGCGGCGCAGTTCCAACGGATGCGCACACCCCGGAACAGATAGGCCTTGGCCCGGGCCATGCGATAGAGCGGCGCCGGCCGCAGCCGGGCGCGATCGCCGAAGATGTCCGGGTCGGGATGGAAGGAGACGGTGGTGCCGCGCCGGTTCTGGACCGGCCCCACCGTTTCCAGTGGCCCCAGCGGCAAGCCACGGGCGAAACGCTGACGATACAGGACACGGTCGCGGGCGACCTCGACCGACAAGCCGTCGGACAGGGCGTTGACCACCGACACGCCGACCCCGTGCAGACCGCCCGACACCTTATAGGCGTCGCCGCCGAACTTGCCGCCGGAATGGAGCGTGGTCAGGATGACTTCCAGGGCGCTCTTGTCGGGGAATTTGGGATGGGGATCGATGGGGATGCCGCGCCCATTGTCGCGCACCACGCACCAGCCGTCCTCGGCCAGTTCCAGATCGATCACCGTGGCATGGCCGGCCACCGCCTCGTCCATGGCGTTGTCCAGCACCTCGGCCACCAGATGATGGAGCGCGCGGTCATCGGTCCCGCCGATATACATGCCGGGGCGCCGACGTACCGGCTCCAGTCCCTCCAGGACCTCGATATCCTTGGCGGAATAATCCCGCCCCTGGGGCGCAAGCGGCTGGAAGAGATCGGCCATGGCGGGCATTATAGGAGAATGACGGCCCCACGCAAGCGGATGCTGTGGGATTTTCACCGTCACCTACCATATCTAGTTCCTGGATTTGCCCTTCATGACTGATTCCGGTTCAGATTCTCCCGTCCCGACACCGGAGGACGGCGCCGCGCGGCCGCGCGGCCGTCTGTCGATCCGCGCCGTGGCGATGCCGGCCGACGCCAATCCCTACGGCCATATCTTCGGCGGCTGGCTGATGAGCCAGATGGATCTGGCCGGCGGCACCCACGCTTTTCGCCGCACCCACGGACGGGCGGTGACGGTGGCGGTGGAGGCCATGACCTTTCACCAGCCGGTTTTCATCGGCGACGAGGTGAGCTGCTATACCGAGATCGTCCGGATCGGCCGCACCTCGATCGCGGTGCGGGTGGAAGCCTGGGTCCGCCGCGGCCGCCAATTGACGGCGCCGATCCGGGTGACCAGCGCCGTCTTCACCTATGTCGCCATCGACGACAACCACGCCAAACGGGAAATCCCGCCGGGGGAAGACGATCTTATCGACTGACGGCGTCCGCGTCGGTCGCCGTCAGTTGGAAATGGTCGCCCGTGTCGCCGCCAGGAATGTATCGACATTGCTGAAGGCGAGCCCCGCCCCACCGAACACCCCCGTCGATTTGAACAGGGGAAGGGGGGAGGCGATATGGGTGCGCATGTGGATGGTTCCCCCGTTCCGGCTCCAGTGCCGCACCGCGTCCGCCGTATTCCTGGCGTCCGACAGCGACATGCCGGCCCGCACCAATTGATCGACGTTCAACCCTGGAGCAAGTTCCATCGACGGGCCGGCTTTCGCCGGAATGGCGGTCACGGGAATTTTGCGAAGGCGGTGAACCAGCTTCGAATCGTCAATTGTCACCGTCAGCTTGTCCAGGGAAGTTGATTCGAGACTTTGCAGCCCCGCCAACCCGGTCCCCAATATCGCCAACCCATTGCCCTGCGCCCCAGCCTGGGCCATTTTCGCCACGACATCCATCATGCCGGGATCGATATCGTTAAGCTTGAGCCTGAGCTTGAGCCGGCCCATACCGTCGATGTCGCTGCGGATATTAAGGGAGAACCGCCCCCGCTCGGCATTGAAATGCTCGGCAACCGACAGGTTCCCGGTAAGCGTGGTGTAACCAAGACCGACCAGACCGGCCAAGGTGGCGTCGCCCGGATTTTGCCGGGCCATCGGCAAAAGCGGGATGGCGGCCGACGCCAACGACACCTTCGCGCCCAACACCGCCCCATCCTTGACCCGCAGATCGGAAATCTCGACCGAACCGAATTTCGCCACCGCCGCGCCGCTGGAATCTCTGACCAGCACATGGGACAAGGTTGCCGACCCGAAGGGCGAGGCCGAAATGCCGCCATAGCTGACGACGCCGGTCAAATTGTTGCGAATGAGAAAGGTATCGACCTTGTCCT
Source organism: Pseudomonadota bacterium (assembly GCA_021848545.1). Lineage (GTDB taxonomy): Bacteria > Pseudomonadota > Alphaproteobacteria > Rhodospirillales > Magnetospirillaceae > JAJZUL01. The sequence goes on along the minus strand of JAJZUL010000013.1, from coordinate 15,812 downwards.
TGGCCGTCTTGGTCGCGATATGGCTGGCGACCAACCAACCGCCGACCACCACGACCGCCAGGGCGGCCCCTCCGATGAGCAACGGCTTGCGCTTGGCTTTCGCCGACTGACCCGACACGTTCCCCTCCTCCGATCTTTTGCGCCGTTCGATACGGTCGAGTAATTAGTGACCCGATTCCAATGCCGCCAATTTGCGATCGACGATCGCCGTGGCGTTCATCGCGTCGCGGCATTGGGCCTGGGTGCAGGCATAAACGCGGTCCGCCGCCAGCGTGGCGGTCTGCAGCCCCGGCTTTTCGGGCACGGACAGCGCACCCTGGACCAGATACCAATGCGACGCCCGCAAGGCCGGCTGCCCGGATGGCACCGTCACCCGCAAATGACCGGGCCAGCGGCTGGCGATCTTATCGCGCCCGCCCTCGTCCGCCTGGACCAGCATCTGGACGGTCACCGGCCGGCCGGCGAGCAAAGCCGCCGTTCTGGCGCCTCGCAGCGACTCAAGGCGGGCGGAAAAATCAAGGGGACCAGTCGAAATCCAGTTGGCCAGTCTGGTACTGGGCGTGCTTTGCGCCAGCAGCGTGATGTCTTCCTGGCGTTGCGCCATCAGCGCCTCGCGCTGTTGCTTGGCCAATTGCCTGGCCTCCGCCGCGCGCTGGGCCGCCGCCGCCGCCACTTGCGCCGCCCGCGCCTGCTGGAGATCGGCGGCGGAAATGACGTAGAGAGGATCCTGGAGCCGGCTGCTGGCGTAAATGGTGGCGTTGACCAAAGTGCCCGACGTGGTCGCGTTTACGCCTCCGAAGACATCATTGGCGATCGTAAATCCCTTTTTATCGAGTTTGATCGTGGCCGCGATGACGATGCTTCGATTGACATTGCCCCATTGCGTCCGTTTTTTCTCGAACGCCTGCGCCGAAGCCTGATCCATGGGCAGTCTTCGAATAAAGGACAACCCTGGAACATTGATATAAAAAGTAAAAGGTATTTTACCAGGCCGCAAATCATTACTTGTAGTGGTTATTTTATTTGAATTTGAAAACCCTATTATTGGGAATGCATTTTTCGAAAAATCATACGTGCCAAACGTCGCCCCAAGTATAATCGTTACATATTTTCCGTTTATGTTGGATACGGTTTTCTTTAGATCGGCTTTTGCCCTCTCCAGCAGCGGCCGGAGCTTGAATTCCTGAAATTGGACAGCATTGAACGCCTGGGCGTAATGGTGCGAAGCCCACCACCGTACATAGGCGGGATTGTCGGCCAAAGCTGGATTGGCATGGATATAGGCCAGCATGACGCCGGTATAGTTGCGATAGCGCGGAATCGGCGGAATGGCGGGCGGCGCCGCAGCCACGGGCGTGGCAGCCGGCGTTTTCGCAGGTGTCACGTTTGCCACTGGGGCTTGCGCTTTGGCGAAGCGCCAGCCATTGGCGGCCGAGGCGTCAAACGTTCCCGACGCGGCGCCGGGACCGGAAACCTGCAGCGACGCCGTCTTCGCCTGGGGACAATCCTGAACGATCGGCGTCTTCAACAAATTCATGATGGTGATCTGCCCGGCGGTATTGCCGGCATCGGGACTTCCCTGTTTCAGCGCCATTTGCAAATGAATGGCCGAACCGCACCAAGCCGTGCCGCCGGCGGCGGTGACGTCGAGCATGAAGTGTTTCGACGTGGCCAGCATATACGCATGGCTATGGGCAAAAGCCGACGGCGCGGCCACCATGGTGGCCGCTATCGCGCCCACCAGAAAAATCCGTTTGGTCATGATGTCGCCGTTCTATTCGATATCCCACGACCCGTCCGGCGATTTGCAGGCGGTCTCGGTCGAAGTCCGGGATTGGTTTTTGATGGTGGTATCCATGGTGATGTCGCGACAGGTCACGCTGGCGGTTACCGTTTCCAGCTTGACGCCAGAACCGGGCGCCTTGGCGAGCGCGTCGAGATCGGCGGGACTGCGCACCGGCATCGCGGCATCAAGATTGAACGGCTTGGCTGCGGGGGCGGATCGCGTCGCCACCTGCGGGGACGCTGCGCTCTTGCGGCGCGCCAGCGATTTGCGCCTGTTCCGCCGCGCCGCCAGAAGTTGGCGCCAGGCCTGCGGCGACGCGACATTGGTGGCCACCACATAGCCGATGGCTTTGCCATGCTGAGAGACCATCATCCAGGAATGGCCGCGAACCTGTCCCACCCCCCAAATCGAGGAGCCGGCGGCAAGCGTGGTGGCGATACGATCAGCGGTGGACGGCCCCAACCGGACATTGGTGTCCCGAACGACCCGATACCATTTGCCGGTAAATTCCATATTCACCGGAGGCGCCACGTCGGCGGCGCGAAGCAGCGCGATCTTACGCTTCACCACCCGGGTATCGGTCGGCACGATGGTGGCGCTCGCCCCGGAATGATTGGATTTCCATTGAATTTTGGCATTGTCGGGCTCGGTCAGCAGGGCCTGCGCCGCCTTCTCCTGGATTGCCTTCTGATCCTCGGCGTCCAAAGCCGCGCCGATCTGATTGCCGATCAGCCCGCCGATAGCCGCTCCGGCGACAATGGCGACAGCCTTGCCGGCCCCCTTGCCGATAAAGGCGCCCGCAACCCCGCCGATCAGAGCACCAAGCCCGGTCCCCACCGCCTGCTTTTGCCCCATTCCCGCAACCGGCTGCCCACTTTGGTCGACGCCGCTCTGCGCACATCCCAACAGGGCGAAACATACGAGTACCGTGGCGCCAAATCGCGCGCCACGGCTGAGAAACCCGACCATTTCCACGCTCCCCTAAGACTCCCCACTATCCAATGGGAGCGTTACACCCATGTCACTATCCGTCAAGTTGATTGTCCTCAAGCCCCCCCCGCTTAGAGCCCGACCCGAAAATCGGCAGGGTGTGCCGAAAATGGCGGTTTTCGAGACCCGCAGCGGAGCGTACTTCATGTACGTGAGCAGCGGATGCGCAGAAAACCGCCATTTGCAGGCCGCCATGGCGATTTTCGGGTCGGGCTCTTACGCCGCGACGCCGATGGTGGCGGGCAGGCAGGCGCTCGCGGTCTCGGCCATGGCCAGCAGCCGGTTGCGCACGATGCGTACGATTTCGTCGCCGTTATTGCCGCGGATCGCCGCGGCCAGGGCCATGGCGGCGGCGCCATCGCGATCCTCGGCCAAGGCCCCTTCCAACCGGCGATAGGGTTCCACCCGCACCTCCAGCCGCGCCGCCATTTCGGTCAGCACGCCATTGCCGCATCGCTCCCGCACCGCCCGCAGCAAGGCGCGGAAATCGGTTCCGTCGCCCGGCACGGACAGGCCGGCCAGTCCGCCCCGGCAGATGGCGAGGTCGGCGCAAAACGCTTCCGTCACGGCATAGGCCTGCACCAGATCGCAGATGCGCCGGCGGTCATGGATTGCGACATGAACGCCGCAATGATTGCGCCGGGTCAGCAGCCCGGTGGCGACCAACTGGTTGAACGCCTCGCGCAACGGCGTCCGCGAACATCCCAGACGCGTGGCCTGCGCCTTTTCGTCAAGATGGGTTCCGGGAGGAAGCAGCCCACTCAGGATTTCCGCTTCCAGTCGCTGCCGCACCAGTTCGGTGCGCGTCCCCTTCGTTTCGCCGCCCGAATTCCGGTCACCCGCCATCTTCACCACTCCCATGTTCATAACATTACGAGCATTTCCGGCATAGTAACACACGTTTAAGTAGCGTCTGCAATCAAAAATTTTGCCGCGCCGCCACCAAGATGACAGCGCGGCTGAAGCGATCGGCCCGGTCAGGTGATCCCGAAGCGCGACAAGGTCTCGGCGAGATCGTCGCCGAAATGAGGTCCCTTGCGAATCAGGGAGGCGCGCGTGGGCAGGCCCTTCAACTTGGGGTTGGACCAGTCGTAGCTGGTCAGCACCGCATAGGGCACCCCTTCGGTGACCGGCATGGCGGCCAGGGCGCACCCCAGATCGACCCCCGACAGCAGACCCAGTTCCATGGAGGCGATGACCATGTCGGGACGGGTCCGCACGATCATTTCGATGGCCTCGAACCCGTCATGGGCCAGCGAGGTGCGATAGCCGCAAGCGGCCAGTTCGCGCTCGACGATGCGGGCCATGGCCTTTTCCGGCACCACCAGCAGGAATTCGACGTTCTTTTTGACGATGGAACCGAAATCGATATCGTCCCGGCGCTTGGCCGGCAGGGCGCGCAACACCACCGGCACGTCGCTTTCGGCGACCGTCTCGCCCTCGGCCAGGGCCTCGATCTTGCTGATGAACACTTCGATTTCGTCGATCGCCGCCGGCGACAGATCGGTCAGTTCGGCCAGATATTCGTCCAGGCGATGGGTCACCAGCCGGATCATCGGCACCGCCATGGCCTGGGCCTGGCTGCGCATGTTGCTGGCGTCCCGGCGCAAAGCGCTCAGACCCTCGGCCGCATCGACGCTTTTCGAACGGAGATTGCCCAGCAACACGTCGATGGCGCTGGCGGTATCGCGTAATTCATCGCGAAATTCGTCGATGACGCGCCGCTCGTTTTCGTTGTCGGCGCTTTCGTCTATGGCCATTCTCTCCCCCGAATCGGTAAGATCGCGCATCACCGCCGGAGCCATCGGCACGGTGACGGATGCACACCGGATTGTCGGTTGAACCGACCCGGCGATTCAACATATTCATTACCTTTACGTTGTCCACCGTAAACGGGAGTCCCGCCATGCGTTATCGCACTCTGGGCGCCACCGGTCTTGTCGTCTCGGAGTTGTGTTTGGGCACCATGACCTTCGGCGGGCGCGGCTTCTGGACGGCGATCGGCGCCCTGGACCAGGGCGCCGCCGACCGGCTGGTGGCCCGCGCCGTCGGGGCCGGGGTCAATTTCATCGACACCGCCGACGTCTATTCCGAAGGATTGGCCGAGGAGATCACCGGCCGCGCCCTGGTCAACGCCGGCATCAAGCGCACCGACGTGGTGCTGGCCACCAAGGTCTTCGGCGCCACCGGCGCCGGCGTCAACGATCGCGGCACCTCGCGCGGGCACATCATGGACGGCGTCAAGGCCAGCCTCCGCCGCCTGGGCACCGATTACATCGATCTGTATCAGATTCACGGAGTCGACCCCCTGACCCCGGTGGACGAAACCATGCGGGCGCTCGACGATCTGGTGCGCCAGGGTCTGGTCCGCTATATCGGCGTGTCCAACTGGCCGGCCTGGATGGTGGCCAAGGCTCAAGGCCTGGCCCTGGCCCATGATTGGACCCGCCTGGTCACGCTGCAGGCCTATTACGCCATCGCCGCGCGCGACATCGAGCGCGAGATCGTGCCCATGGCCCGGTCCGAGGGTCTGGGCCTGCTGGCCTGGAGCCCGCTGGCCGGGGGTCTGCTGTCGGGCAAGTTCGACCGCGAAACGGCCGGGCCGGAAGGAGCGCGGCGCACCGGCTTCGATTTCCCGCCGGTGGATCGCGAGCGGGTATTCGCCTGCGTGGATCGGATGCGCCCCATCGCCGAGGCCCATGGCGTTTCGGTGGCGCGGGTGGCGCTGGCCTGGGCGCTGCATCGGCCCGGCATCGCCGCGGTGATCATCGGCGCCAAGACGGTGGAGCAACTGGACGACAATCTGGCCGCCTCGGATCTGACGCTGGCCGCCGACGAGATCGCCGCCCTCGACGAGGTCAGCGCCCTGCCCCCCGAATATCCGGGCTGGATGATCGAGCACCAGGGCGCCCGCCAGGCCCAGTCGGCGCGCGGCGCCGCGCCCTTCGACAAAACCCCCTGATCCTTTATCCCTGCGCGTCCCATTGTTGATATGGCCGGCCCGGACGGAGTAGGGTTGCCGACCTGAATTAACCTTCCGCTGAACCGCGACGGCAATGCGCTCCGACCTGTCCGACAAATACGACCTGCGCGTGCCGCGCTACACCTCCTATCCGACGGCGCCGCATTTCCACGGCGGCATCGATTCCGCCACCTATGGCGCCTGGCTGGGGGGCATCGATCCCGCCACCGAATTGTCGCTGTATCTGCACATCGCCTATTGCGCGGAAATGTGCTGGTTCTGCGGCTGCCACACCAAGATCACCAAGCGCTACGCGCCGGTGGCGGCCTATATGGACGCGCTATGGCGCGAGATCGACATGGTGGCGGACGCCCTGCCCGCCCGTATGACCGCCCGACACATCCATTTCGGCGGCGGCAGCCCCACCATTCTGTCGGCCGAGGATTTCGTCCGCACCGTCGACAGCCTGCGCCGGCGTTTCGCGGTCAAGGCGGATGCTGAAATCGCGGTGGAACTGGACCCGCGCACCGCCGACGAGGCCTATGTGGCGGCCATGGCCGGCGCCGGGGTGACCCGCGCCTCGATCGGGGTGCAGGATTTCGACCCCAAGGTGCAGGAAGCCATCAACCGCATCCAGCCCTACGCGGTCACCGCCCAGGTGATCGAATGGCTGCGCCGCCACGGCGTGCCCGAAATCAACATGGATCTGATCTACGGCCTGCCCTACCAGACCCTGGACGGCCTGATCGACACCATCGACCGGGCGGTGGCGTTCGGTCCGAAACGCATCGCCCTGTTCGGCTATGCCCATGTGCCGTGGATGAAGAAGCATCAAAGGCTGATCCCGGACGAGGCCCTGCCCGACACCCAGTTGCGCTGGCGGCAGTATGAGGACGGATGCCGGCGGCTGGTGGAGACCCATGGCTATGTCCAGATCGGCCTGGACCATTTCGCCGCCCCCGACGACGAAATGGCCATCGCGCTGAAGGCGCGGCGCCTGCACCGGAATTTCCAGGGCTACACCACCGATTCCGCCGACACTTTGATCGGGTTCGGCGCATCGGGAATCGGCGCCCTGCCCCAGGGTTACGTGGCCAATGTCGGCGAAATCCACGCCTATCGCGACGCCATCGCCAAGGGCGAACTGGCCACCCAGCGGGGTGTGGCCATCAATGGCGACGACCGTCTGCGCCGGGCGATCATCGAACGGCTGATGTGCGATCTGGACGTCGATCTGGACGCGGTGGCGGGCCGTTTCGGCGCCGATGGCGCCCAGTTCGCCCCCGAACTGGCCTCGCTGGCGCCGCTGGAGGCGGACGGATTGGTGCGTGTGGACGGCCGCAAGATCGCGGTCACCGAAGAGGGCCGCACCCTGGTCCGCGCCGTCTGCGCCACCTTCGACCGCTACCTGAAACGCGGCGAACAACGCCACTCGAAAGCGGTTTAATTACCCCCCGCTTTCGACCACCGGCACCCGGAGGCCGCGTTAGCGGCCGACTATGCGCCCGAAGCGGAGCGGAGCACCAATAACCAGCGCGCCGGAGCGAGCGCAAGCGAGCGAGGATAGCCAAGCGCGAGCGCCGGCGCCTGAGGCCCATTTATCAAGGCACATCGCTCAGCCGGAAATCCAGATCCGCCAGGAACGGCGCCTTGGCCTTCAGGGCGGAGGGCAAGGTCAGGGGCTGGGCCACCCGGATCGCCATATACAGGGTCAGCAGCAGGTCGCGGCGGGGATCGCCCGGCGCCATCGATTTGAAATCGGTGATGGCGGCATCGGGGTCCCACTTGCCCTTGGCGTTGAAAGGCGCCGCCAGATAGCCGTTGGGCAGCACCACCACCCGCATACTGACCACCGCCTTCGGTCCCCAGGGAAAGGGCGGTTTGTGCCAGCTCTCCAGAATCTGGGACAGGATGAGATCGCGCTCGCTTTGGGTCGCCTCGCGGACATGCTTGCCCGGCGCCCCGCGGCTGCCCATGGTCATCCCCTGGTGATGACGGGGCGGCGGCACGGGGACGTCGCCCCTCAGCCAGGCGGGAAGCTTCGGCGCCGCCGGCTTCGCGACCTTGTGACGGGCGGCGTGATGGGCGGCGTGGTGGGCCGGCCGCCCGGCATGGGAGGTCTTGGCCAGCTTGCCTTTCTGGAACTGGATCTTTGGCGGCAACGGCATCAGCTTCGGCACCGCATGCGGATGGGGCGGCGGCGGCAGCGGCTTTGGTTTGGGTTCCGGCTTGGGCTTAGGCGGCGCCGGCGGCGGCTTGGGCTTAGGCACCGGTTTCAGCTTGGGCTTCGGACGGTTCACCACCGGCTTGGGCGGCGGCACCAATTGGACGGTGATGGGGGCCGGCTGCTTCGGAACACGGTGGTGGCGCAGGCTCCACCACAGCACCAGCAGCAACAAAATGTGAAACAGGATCGCCAGCAGCCAGGCGACGATGGTGAGCGCGGTCCGCGAACGGGATCGTGGCGGATCGGGAACCGGCGGGACAAGCGGAACGGCGCGCATGGTCATTGCACAGCGGGCGGGATATCGGACGGTGACGGGATATCGAGCGCCGGCGCCGCCCCCGTTTTCGTTCGGTCGCCTATCAACGCCAGGGTCATGTCGGCACGCCAGGACTCATGATCGGGCCGCATCATGATCCAGGTTGGCGCGGCGGGAAAGCCCGACCTGCGCTTTCGAACTTTATTTGTTTCCGCCGCCGAGCGCCGCCTGAGCCGCCGCCAGACGGGCGATGGGCACCCGATAGGGCGAGCACGAGACGTAGTCGAGGCCGGTCCGCTGGCAGAAGGCGATGGAGGCGGGATCGCCGCCATGCTCGCCGCAGATGCCGAGCTTGAGACCGGGGCGGGTCTTGCGCCCGCGCTCGGCGGCGATGCGGATCAGTTCGCCCACCCCTTGCTGGTCGAGACTGGCGAAGGGATCGCGGTCATAGATGCCCTTGGCGCGATAGACCGCCAGGAACGGACCGGAATCGTCGCGGCTCATGCCGAAGGTGGTCTGGGTCAGATCGTTGGTGCCGAACGAGAAGAATTCGGCGGTTTCGGCGATCTCGCCGGCCAGCAGGGCGGCGCGGGGCAATTCGATCATGGTGCCGACATGGTAATCGACCCGATAGGCGGATTCGGTGAAGACCGCCTCGGCCACCCCGACGACGGCCTCCTTCAGGATGTCCAGTTCCCGCTTGGCACCCACCAGGGGAATCATCACTTCGGGGATCACCGTGCGGCCGGTTTCGCGGCTGACATGGACGGCGGCTTCGAAAATGGCGCGGGCCTGCATTTCGTAGATTTCGGGATAGGTGATGCCCAGCCGGCAGCCGCGATGGCCGAGCATGGGATTGGTCTCGTAAAGACCGGCATTGCGCGCCTTGACCGTGGCCGGATCGGTACCGGCGGCGGCGGCCACCTCGGCGATCTCGGCGTCGGTGTGGGGCAGGAATTCATGCAAGGGCGGATCGAGCAGGCGGATGGTCACCGGCAGCCCCTGCATGATCTGGAACAGATCGATGAAATCCTGGCGCTGATAGGGCAGCAGCTTGGCCAGGGCGGTGCGGCGGCCGGCCTCGTCCTCGGCCAGGATCATCTCGCGCATGGCGATGATGCGGGTGGGGTCGAAGAACATGTGTTCGGTACGGCACAGGCCGATGCCTTCGGCCCCGAACCGGCGGGCGGTGGCGGCGTCGTTGGGGGTTTCGGCGTTGGTCCGCACCTTCAGGGTGCGGATGGTATCGACCCATTCCATCAAGGTGGCGAAATCGCCCGTCAGTTCCGGCTGGACGGTGGCCACCGCCCCCAGGAACACTTCGCCGGTGGCCCCGTCCAGGGTGATGATCTCGCCCTCGCCCACGGTGCGGCCGGCCACCGTCAGGGTCTTGGCGGCGTAATCGACGCGAATCTCGCCGGCCCCGGCGACGCAGGGCGTGCCCATGCCGCGGGCGACCACGGCGGCGTGGCTGGTCATGCCGCCGCGGGTGGTGAGAATGCCCTGGGACACATGCATGCCGCCGATATCCTCGGGCGAGGTTTCGATGCGGACCAGCACGACCTTTTCCTTGCGGTCGCGCACCCAGGCTTCGGCATCGTCGGCCGAGAACACCACCTTGCCCGAGGCCGCGCCCGGCGAGGCGGGCAGGCCGCGCGCCAGCAGGGTGCGCGGCGCCTTGGGATCGAGGGTGGGGTGGAGAAGCTGGTCGAGCGCCGCGGGATCGATGCGGGTGATGGCGTCCTTGCGGGTGATCAAGCCCTCGCGGGCCATATCCACGGCGATTTTCAGCGCCGCCTTGGTGGTGCGCTTGCCGGTGCGGGTCTGGAGCATCCACAGCCGTTCGCGCTGGACGGTGAATTCCATGTCCTGCATGTCGGTGTAATGGGCTTCCAGCTTGTGGCGGACGGCGTTCAGTTCCTTGAACACCGCCGGCATGACCTCTTCCATCGACGGCAGGGGCGAGCTTTGGGCCTCGCGCCCGGCGATGGTCAATTGCTGGGGCGTGCGGATGCCGGCGACCACGTCCTCGCCCTGGGCGTTGACCAGGAATTCGCCATAGAACTCATTGTCGCCGGTGGACGGATTGCGGGTGAAACAGACGCCGGTGCAGCAATCGTCGCCCATATTGCCGAACACCATCGACTGGACGTTGACCGCCGTTCCCCAGGTTTCCGGGATGTCGTGCAGGCGCCGATAGGTGATGGCCCGCTGGTTCATCCAGCTTCCGAACACCGCGCCGATGGCCCCCCACAATTGATCGTGGACATCCTGGGGAAAGGGCTTGCCCAGGGTCTTTTCCACCATCGCCTTGTATTGGGTCACCACCGCCCGCCAATCGTCGGCGGAAAGATCGGTATCGAGCTTGAGGCCGCGCTCCCGCTTGTGCTCCTCCAGAATGTCCTCGAAACGGTCGTGATCGATTTCCATCACCACGTTGCCGTACATCTGGATGAAGCGGCGATAGCTGTCATAGGCGAAACGGGGATCGCCGGACCGCGCCGCCAGCCCCTCGACCGAACGGTCATTCAGACCGAGATTGAGAATGGTGTCCATCATGCCGGGCATGGAGGCCCGGGCGCCCGAGCGCACAGACACCAGCAGGGGATCGGAATCGTTGCCGAACTTCAGGCCGATGATTTCCTCGACCCGGGCCAGCGCGGCCATGACCTGCGCTTCGAGATCGGCGGGATAGGTCTGGCCGTTCTTGTAGTAATAGGTGCAAATCTCGGTGGTCAGGGTAAAGCCCGGAGGCACCGGTATGGCGAGATTGCTCATCTCGGCAAGGTTGGCGCCCTTGCCGCCCAGCAGGCTCTTCATGTCGGCGCGGCCCTCGGCGCTGCCGCCGCCGAATCCATAGACCCACTTCGTCATGGCCTCCCCCTCTCATTCGCGGGCAATGCCCATCGGTCGCCCCCCGACCTGAAGAATGTACATCGATTCACGGCATATTGCGACGCATTCACCAGGGGAATCGGGTGAGCCCGCTTCCCCTGGATTATGTCTATTTCCCTCAATCGCCGGGCGGTCGCGTCCGCTCCCTGGGCTATCCTCGCTTACGCTCCGAGGCCCCGATGGGGCCTCTCCGCACGCTGCGGCGGCCTCAACGGCCTAGTCGCTCCGCTCCAACGCGCCTTCACCCGATGACCCTGACGCCATTCACGGAGCGAGGTTGTTCCGTTTCATCCGTCGCTCAAATGCCGCGCGGGCTTGACCAAATCCCGATGAGTCACGCTCACCGGGGTTTGGCATCACCCCTCGATTCGGGAGAAATCGACGACCGTTTCCATGACGGCGCCGATGTTGGCCAGCAGGCCCAGCCGGTTGGCCCGCAGCTCGGCCCGGTCGGCATTGACGGTGATGGCGTCGAAGAAGGAATCCACGGGACGGCGCAGGCGGGCCAGCGCCGCCATGGCGTCGGCGAAACGCTCGGCGGTCAGCGCCTGGGCGACGGCGTCACGCGCCGTCTCCAGAGCCTCGGCCAGGGTCTTTTCCTCCGCCTCGGTCAGCAAGGCGGCATCGACGGCGTGGTCGCGGGTCTCGCCGTCCTTCTTGTCCTCGATGCGCACGATATTGGCGGCACGGCGATAGGCGATCAGAAGATTGGCGCCGTCGTCGCTGGCCAGGAAATCGGCCAGGGCCGCCACCTTGGCCAGCAGACGGACGAGATCGTCCTCGCCGAAACTGAAAGAGGCGGCGATCAGATCGTGCCGCACGCCCTGTTCCCGCAGATGAACCTTGAGGCGCTCGCCCAGGAAGTCCAGCAATTCGCGGGCGGTGGTCTCGCCGTCCGCCGCCAGCTCCCCGGAAAACTGGGCGTGGGCCAGGGTCAGGAAGGGGATCAGCGGCAGGCGCACCTTGTTCTCGACGATGGAGCGGATCACCCCCAGGGCGGCGCGGCGCAGGGCGAACGGGTCCTTCGAGCCGGTGGGTTTCTCGCCGATGGCGAAAAAGCCCACCAGGGTATCGATCTTGTCGGCCAGCCCCACGCACAGGCTCAACGGGGCGGTGGGCACCGTATCCGTCGGCCCCAGCGGGGCGTAATGGTCGGCGATGGCCTGGGCCACCGCTTCGGTTTCGCCGCCGGCCAGGGCGTAATAGCGGCCCATGATCCCCTGCAATTCGGGGAATTCGCCCACCATTTCGGTGGACAGGTCGGCCTTGGCCAGTTCGGCGGCGCGGGCCGCGTCGGCGGCGTGCGCCCCTTCCACCGCGAAGGTGAGATGGCGGGCCAGCACCGCCATGCGGGCGGCCTTGTCGCGCATGGTCCCCAGCCCGGCATAGAACAGGCGGCCGGCCAGACCGGGCAGACGGTCGGCCAGGGGGATGCGACGGTCGGTATCCCAGAAGAAGGCCGCATCCGACAGACGTGCCCGCAGCACCCGTTCGTTGCCCGCCGCGATGACCGCGCCGCCATCCACCGGCTCGCGGTCCGACACCACCAGGAAACGGGGCGCCAGCGATCCGTCGGCGGCGACCAGCGAGAAGTATTTCTGATGGGCGCGCATGGCGGTGATCAGCGCTTCCGGCGGCACCGCCATGAAGCGGGGGTCGATCCCGCCGGTCAGGACCAGGGGCCATTCCACCAGCCCGGTGACCTCGTCCAACAGCCCGTCATCGGCGCGCAGGGTACAGCCGGCGGCTTCGGCCGCCGCCTCGGCCCGGGACAGGATGGCGTGGCGGCGCTCCACCGGGTCCAGAATCACCTTGGCATCGGCAAGGCGGCGGGCGTAATCGGCGTAATCGGTCACGGCAAAGGGTTCGGGCGCCAGGAAGCGATGGCCGCAGGTGGTGTCGGCGGCGGTGATCGGCCCGAAGACGGCGGGAACCACGGCGCCGTCGAACAGGCACAACAGCGAGCGGATCGGCCGCACCCAGCGCACCGCATGCATCCCCCAACGCATGGATTTGGGCCAGGGAAAGGCGGCCATGGCCGATTCCACCGTTTCCTTCAGCACCTCGGCGGTGGCGCGGCCCTTGCGCTCGATGGTGGCGAACCAGAATTCGCCCTTGCCGGTATCGCGCTGTTCCAACTGGTCCCGGGTCAGGCCGGCGGATTTCAGGAATCCCGCCAGCGCCGCCTCGGGGGCGCCGACGCGGGGACCGCGCCGCTCTTCGCTGATGTCGGGCGCGGCCACCGGCAATCCCTCGATCACCAGGGTCAGACGCCGGGGGGTGGCGTAGGCGCGGGCGGCCTCATAGGCGATGCCGGCCGACTTCAGGCCTTCGGTCACCAGCCGCGACAGATCCTCGGATGCGCGGCCCTGCATGCGGGCGGGGATTTCCTCGGAACGGATTTCCAGCAGAAATTCGGCCATGTCCGTCAGCCCCCCGTCCCGCTGCCGGCCAGCCAGGCCTCGCAGCAGGCCTTGGCCAGGGCGCGGACCCGGCCGATATAGGATTGACGTTCGGCCACCGAAATCGCCCCCCTGGCATCCAGCAGGTTGAAGCGGTGGCTGGCCTTGATGCATTGGTCATAGGCCGGCTGGGCCAGACCCGCCGCCAGCAGGCTTTGGCATTCCCGTTCGGCGTCGTCGAAATGACGGAACAGCATGTCGATGCCGGCATGTTCGAAATTGTGGGCGGAATAATCCTTTTCCGCCCGCAGGAAAACGTCGCCATAGCTCAGGCCATGGCCGTTGTAATCGAGATCGTAGACGTTCTCGACCCCCTGGATGTACATGGCCAGCCGCTCCAGCCCGTAGGTCAGTTCGACCGCGACGGGATCGCATTCGATGCCGCCCACCTGCTGGAAATAGGTGAACTGGGTCACCTCCATGCCGTCGCACCACACTTCCCAGCCCAGGCCCCAGGCGCCCAGGGTCGGGCTTTCCCAGTCGTCCTCGACGAAGCGGATGTCGTGGGCCAGGGGATCGATGCCGAGATGGGCGAGCGAATCCAGATACAGCCCCTGCGCATCCTCGGGACTGGGCTTCAGCAGCACCTGGAACTGATAATAATGCTGCAGGCGATTGGGATTTTCGCCATAGCGCCCGTCCTTGGGCCGGCGCGACGGCTGGACATAGGCGCAGGCCCACGGGTCCGGCCCCAACGCCCGCAAGGTGGTGGCGGGATGGAAGGTTCCGGCCCCGACCTCCATGTCGTAGGGCTGAAGAATGGCGCAGCCCCGCTCGGCCCAGAAGGTCTGAAGGCCGAGAATCAGGGATTGGAAACTGGGAACCTTGCCGCCTGAGGCCATGGGAGGACACGCTCTGAAAAGAAGGCGGACACCCTACCCAGCCGGGCGGAACCGGTCAAGACGCCCCGGCGGAGGCAGGGTACTCGAGTGAAGGCGAATTGGAGCGGAGCGACTAGGCCGTTGAGGCCGCCGCAGCGCAAGCGAGGATAGCCCAGGGCGCGGACGCGCCCGCCCGGCTGAGGGAAATATACATAATGCAGGGGAAGCGGGTTCACCCGATTCCCCTGGAGCGGAGCGACTAGGCCGTTGAGGCCGCCGCAGCGCAAGCGAGGATAGCCCAGGGCGCGGACGCGGCCGCCATCACAGAATCGAGGCGAGCTGATAGGCGTCGGCCGCCGCCAGATAGGCGGAGCTGCCCGACGGATTGACGGAGGGCGGAAAAAAGGCGGAAGTCGCGGCCCCCGCGCTCCCCTGCCCGTTCGCCAGACCATTGGCGCCGGCAATGGCACCGACCACGTTGTTCACGGTCGCGATCACCGTGTTGAGCAGATCGGTGGTGGCGAAGGGATCGGTGGCATAGGCGCTTTGCAGAGTGGCGCTGTCGAACGAAACCGCATTGCCCGATTGGGTCAGGCCGATGGCCGAGGCATCGACCACATGGGCGCCGGGGGTGGTCGCGCTGAACCCATAGGCGCCGATGGAATTGGGCAGGTTGTAGCCCGTATTGATCTGGTAGCTCGCCGAGATCGCCGAACCGATCGCCACCTGCAGGTCCGCGGCCACGCCGGACGCGGAATCGCCGGGCGTGCCGGCGATATTGGACAGGCGGTTCAGAAGCCGGCTGGTGTCCTGAGCGAAGGTGGAGGCCGCGTCATAGGCGCCGGCGCTCAGCGAGACCGACTGGCCGCTCAATGCCTGCTGCGCGTCGAAGGACGACACCTGAACCGGCGCCGAGACCAATTGCGACAGGGACGATTGGTACGACGACACGGCGCTGTTCAAATCGGAGAAGCCGTATCCTTGCGCGAAATAGGAGGAAACCGAGATCGGATCGGTCTGCGTTCCGCCGCTGGTTCCCATAAAGATCGACCCACCGAGCACACTGGCGAGAAAGGTGCTGCTGCCCGAGGCCAGCGAAAAAAAGCCGCCCTCAGGATACGCCGCGCTAAAGCCGCCCGTCGTCGCGGCCGCCGCCGGATAGGCGGGATATCCGGTATACAAACTACCAAAAAGAGAAATTGGCGACACGGACATGGCGGAACGGCCATCACCGACGAAACGGGGCGATTATACCAGATCCGCACGCCACCGTCACCACATCACCATCCCCGTCACAGGGGAATCGGGTGAACCCGCTTCCCCTGCATTATGTATATTTCCCTCAATCGCCGGGCGGGCGCGTCCGCGCCCTTGGCTATCCTCGCTTGCGCTCCGAGGCCCCGATGGAGCCTC
>JAJZUL010000056.1 GCA_021848545.1 Pseudomonadota bacterium | reverse complement strand
CGCAGGGATTTGATTTGGATGGGATTTTTCGCGGACGCCGCCAATACCGGGGTATTGGCAAGGCCGCAAAAAGCCCAGGCGGATCAAAGACCAAGCCAGCGCCCGCCGGAACCGTGAATAGATCGGGTTAGGGCATCACACTCTAAGCCGTGCCACCGGGCGCGGCAGGGACCGTTCCGTGATGGTGTCGGCGTAGCCGGCGTTACGAGTCGCCCTCGCGGCCGGTCAGGGCGCGGCGCAGACGGTGCAGGCCCAACGCCACGCCGCCCAGGATGATGGGCAGGCTGACCAGGGCGACGATGTCGCTGTCGATGGGCAGGCCGGCGGCGTGCAGGCCGCGGGCGGCGTCGGCGACCAAAGCCACCAGATAATAGCTGACGGCGGCGACCGACAGGGCTTCGACCGTTTCCTGAAGGCGCAATTGCATTTGCGCCCGGCGGTTCATGGATTTCAGCAGCAGGGTGTTGCGTTCCTCCAGGGCGATATCGACCCGGGTGCGCAACAGGCCGCTGGTGCGGGCGATGCGGCTGGCCAGATTGGCGTGGCGCTCGGTGGCGGTTTCGCAGGTCTTCATCGCCGGCGCCAGCCGCCGTTCCATGAATTCGGTCACGGTCTGAAACCCGGCGATGCGTTCGCCGCGCAGCTCGGCGATGCGCTGATCGACGATGGCGTGATAGGCCCGCGCCGCCGACAGGCGGAAGGCGGTGGCGGAATCCAGGCGTTCGGCCTGGGCGGCCAGCCCGGTCAGCCGGTCGAGCAGTTCGCGGTCGTTGCCCGACTGGTTGGCATCGGCCAGGGAATCGATGATGCCGGCGATGGCGGAATCAAGGGCGGTGATGTCGGCGACCGCGCGCCGCGCCAGGGGAAACGCCATCAGCGCCAGCAGGCGATAGGTTTCGATCTCCAGCAGGCGTTGAAGCAGGCGGCCGGTCTGGCCCCGGCTCAGGGACAGGTTGCGGACCAGCAGCCGGCCGAATCCGTCGGCGTGAAGACGGAAATCGGTCCAGATTTCGGCGCAATTGCCGCCCACCCGGTTGCCCACCAAAGCGTTGCCGGAAAACAGCGCCGCCAGGGAATCGGGGGAACGGGCCTCGGTTTCGACGGCGACATGGACGGCGGCGATCAGCTCGCCCGGAATCGTTCGCAGCCAGTCGGCGGGAATGGGGTCCAGGGCGGTGGTGGCGAAAGGATCGTCGAAGGGATCGAAGCGATAGATCGTATAGGTGGAAAATTCGGTGTGGCGTTCGTAGCGCAGGCGGGCGGCGCCCAGATCGCGGCTGATCTGGATGGCGCCGTCGCCCGGCGGTTCGGCACCGTGCTGGGCCAGCAGCCGGGCCAGATGGTCGCGTTCGGGATCGCCCTGGCGGTCGCCTTCTTCCCAGCCGGGTTCGTGCAGAACCGCCAGATGCGAGGCGCGCAGCGGCGCTTCCAGAACCTCGTAAGGGCGTGCGTGAACCTCGCCGGCCAAGGCCCGGCGGGACGGATGTTCGCGCGGCGCGGCCGAACCTGCGCCCCCCTTGTCGTCCACTGACCCATCCCTACGCTGTCGGACCCCCGCCCTTGAGACGAAGGATAGCCCCACACGCCGTCGGGGAAAAGGTTCCCCTGGCGGCGAAATCCGTCCCGCGGTAAGACGAACCCCCCTTTTTCTGCCAGGAAGTCCCATGCCTATCGTTTTTCCCGATGTCTGGCGTCTCGGTCTGTCCCTGCCCGACGCCGACGGCCTCGCCGTGTTCGAGCCGGTGTTCGAGCGGTTCGCCGAAGCGGTGAGCCTGTTCATGGAGGACCGCTCCGGCCGCTCCGACGGCGAGGGCGAATGGCGGCTGGAGGGATTCGCCCGCGTTCCCCCCGACCGCGTCGCCATCCTGGCCGCCATCGAAGTGGTCGCCGCCGCCCATGGGGTGGAGGCGCCAAGCCTGGAAATCGAGCGCATGCCCAACATCGATTGGGTGACCGCCAATCTCCGCGATTTCCCGCCCATCGATGCCGGGCGCTTTTTCGTTCACGGCTCCCATTGGCAGGGAAAGGTCCCGGCCGGGCGCATCGGCCTGATGGTGGATGCCGGCACCGCTTTCGGGTCGGGCGAGCATGCCACCACGCGCGGGTGTCTGCTGGCCCTGGATCTTTTGGGGCGCCGGTTTCGCGCCCGCCGGCCGCTGGATCTGGGCTGCGGCTCGGGGATTTTGGCCATCGCCATGGCCAGCATGTGGGCCTGTCCGGTGACGGCCGCCGATATCGATCCGGCGGCGGTCCGGGTCGCCGCCGGCAACGCCGCCGCCAACGGTGTGGGGGCGCGGGTCCGGGCATTGGTCAGCGACGGCTGGCGGGCGCCGGCCCTGGCGCGGCGCCGGCCCTTCGACGTGGTCACCGCCAACATCCTGGCCCGGCCGTTGTGCCGCTTCGCGCCGTCCTTGGCCGCCGCTCTGGCGCCGGGCGGGGTGGCGGTGCTGTCCGGTCTGCTGGAGCGCCAGGAACGGATGGTGATGGCCGCGCACGAGCGCCAGGGATTGCGCCTGAAGCGCCGCATCCTCATCGATGGCTGGGCGACCCTGATCATCGGGCGGTAAAGGTTGTTTCAATATCGGCCGGGACGTCCCATCTTCTGAAACGACAACCGAAGACGGAGCGGAAATGGCGAGCGCGGAACGGCTGGCCCTGTTGCGGGCCGAACTGAAGCGGCGGAATCTGGCCGGGTTCGTCGTGCCCCTGGCCGACGAGCATCAGGGCGAATACGTGCCGCCCCACGCCCGGCGGCTGGCCTGGCTGAGCGGGTTCACCGGCTCGGCGGGGATGGCGGTGGTGCTGGCCGACCGCGCCGCCCTGTTCGTGGACGGCCGTTATACCCTCCAGGCCCGGCGCGAGGCCGGGGGTTTGTTCGAGCATTTCCACCTGACCGATCATCCGCCCGCCCGCTGGATCGCCGACATGCTGCCCGCGGGGGGGCGCCTGGGGTTCGATCCCTGGCTGCATCTGCCCGATCAGGTCGCCGCCCTGCGCGAGGCCTGCGCGCGGGCCGGCGGCGCGTTCGAGCCCTGCGACGACAATCCCCTGGACGCGGTCTGGACCGACCGGCCCGACCCGCCGCTGGCGCCGGTGGTCATCCAGTCCGAGGCCTTCGCCGGCCGCGGCGCCGCCGAAAAACGCGACGAGATCGCCGGAATCCTGGCCGAGGGGCGCCTCGACGCGGCGGTGCTGGCCGATCCCGCTTCCATCGCCTGGCTGCTCAATATCCGCGGCGGCGACGTCGACCATACGCCGCTGCCCCTGTCCTTCGCCCTCCTGCGCGCCGATGCCCGCGTCGATCTGTTCGTCGATTCCCGCAAGCTGTCGCCCGCGATCGAAGCCCATCTCGGCGGCGCGGTGCGGGTGCGGCCGCCCGATGCCTTCGCCGACGCCCTGGACTCGCCGGACTGGAGCGGAAGGCGGGTGCGCGTCGATCGTGCCCACACCCCCTTCGCCGTGACCGAGCGCCTGACCCGGGCCGGCGCGATCGTCGATCCCGGCGAGGACCCCTGCGCCCTGCCCAAGGCCTGCAAGAATCCGGTGGAACTGGCGGGGTGCCGCGCCGCCCATCTGCGCGACGGCGCCGCCCTGTGCCGGTTTCTCGCCTGGCTCGCGCGCGAGGGCGGATCGGGCCGGGTGGACGAACTGGCCGCCGAGGCGATGGCCGAGGCGGTGCGCCGCGACGGCCTCCATTACCGCGGCCTGTCCTTTCCCTCCATCGTCGGATCGGGGCCGAACGGCGCCATCGTCCATTACGGGGTGACGGAGGAAACCAACCGTCTGTTGCGGCCGGGCGAGCTGTTCCTGCTCGATTCCGGCGCCCAGTATCTGGACGGGACCACCGACGTCACCCGCACCATGGCCGTGGCTCCCGACATCAAGGATCCCGGCGACGAAATCCGCCGGCGCTTCACCCTGGTCCTCAAGGGCCATATCGCCGTGTCCTCGGCGGTTTTCCCGGTGGGAACCTCGGGCGGCCAGCTCGATATCCTGGCCCGGCGGGCGCTATGGGCCGAGGGACTCGATTACGATCACGGCACCGGCCACGGGGTGGGCAGCTTTCTGTCGGTTCACGAAGGCCCGCAACGCATTTCCAAGGCCGGCGGCGGCGGTCCCCTGAAGCCGGGAATGGTCCTGTCCGTCGAGCCCGGTTATTACAAGCCCGAAGGCTACGGCATCCGTCTGGAAAATCTGGTGGCGGTGGTCGAGGCGCCGATGCCCGCCGGCGGCGAGCGCCCGCTGCTGGCGTTCGAGCCCCTGACCCTGGCGCCGTTCGACCGCGCCCTGATCGATCCCGGCCTGCTCGACGCCCGGGAAACGGCCTGGCTTGATTCCTATCACGCCCGCGTCGCCGCCGAGATCGGCCCCCTGGTGGATGGCGAGACGGCGGTATGGCTGGAAGGGGCGACCCGGAAGATCGGGTGATTGGGTTTTTGGTTTTTGGGTTTTTGGTTGGGCCTCAGGCGCCGGCGCTTGCGCTTGGCTTATCCTCACTCGGCTCGCGCTCGCTCCGGCGCGCTGGTTGTTGGTGCTCCGCTGCGCTTCGGGCGCATAGTCGGAGCTCACGCTCCTCCGGGTGCCGGTGGTCAAAAGTATGCGGGCGGGGGCGGGGGTTACCCGCCGATCAGTTCCAGGAACAGGCCGCAGGCGGCCGAGGGGGGGATGCGAACCGTGCCTTCGCGGTCGCGGCTGTGTTCGATGCCGCCTTCGGCCAGCACGCGGGCGGCGCGGTCGGTATCGGCCACTTGCAGGGCCAGGGCGACGATGGCCGGCGGCTCCGGCGCTTCCTCGGCCTCCGCATCGGGATGAAGCTGGCTCAGATCCTCGGGCCGGGTCAGGAACACCACGCCGCGGCCGGTATGGACGGTGACGGTGTTGTCGGTCGGCGTGGTGGCGTGGGGGCCGAACAGGATGTCCCAGGCCGGAGTCAAATCGATGGGGTCCTCCACCACGGCGGTGATCGAGGCGATGCCGATGGCGCCGTTGGGATGGTCCAGCCATTGGGGAAAGCGCTCGCGTTCGCCGCTCTTGTGCTGGACCAGCCGCGCATCGATGCCCGGCGCGACCGAGGCGGGCAGGGCGGCCTCGGCAAAGCTCAGGGTGGGGGCGTCGGGCGCGTCCAGGCGGCGCGACAGGGTGCGCACCGGTCCGATCTTGATGCCGGCCCGGGTCAGGGCGCCGGTGGCGGCCTCGGCATCGTCGGCGGCGAAGGACAGTTCCATGGCCCCTTCGCGCCGGGCGGCGAAATCGCGCACGTGTTCGGCCTCGGTGCCGGCGTTTTCCGCCGACAGCAATTGGATGTGGTCCTGGCCGAACATGACGCAGTAATCCGAGACCCCCCATTCGAGGTCGTGGCCGCGCGGGGTGAGCGTGAAGCCCAGCCGGCGGAAAATGGCGGCGGCGCGGTCGAGATCACGTACGGCGATGGCCACGCTGTCGATGCCGATGATGTGGTTGTACATGGGGCAGTTTCCGTTCGCTCGCAGTCCCGCCGACTGCCATCCGGGCCAACTCCAGGGTGGCACGGTCGGCCAGCCAGAGCCAGTCAAATCGGGCCGAATGGCAGGGTAATCGGGTGAAGGCGCGTTGGAGCGGAGCGACCAGGCCGTTGAGGCCGCCGCAGCGTGCGGAGAGGCTCCATCGGGGCCCCGGAGCGCAAGCGAAGATAACCCAGAGATCGCGCAAGCGAGGATAGCCAAGGGCGCGGACGCGCCCGCCCGGCGATTGAGGGAAATATACATAATGCAGGGGAAGCGGGTTCACCCGATTCCCCTGGGCCGAATGTGGCGTCTCGAAACTTTGCCCGCTCGAAGCGGATCGGAAACGCTCGCGTTGACATTGCGACTCAGTTGCATTATCAGTTCGGGCCTCGGGCGCGGCAGCGTCCCGGGAAGCGATGCGAACCAGAGGATGCGACCATGGAAGAGGCGGGATATCGCGGCGCGCGGCGCGCGGGTACGAAATGGGGGCCGGGCGGCAAACCGGGGCGTGGGCTTCGCCTTCACGCTCTCGTCGCCGCCGTCGCGACGGTTCTCGGCGCGGCGCCGGCCTTTGCCGCGTCGCCGACGCCGTCCTTCACCCTCGTCATCCGCCATCAGGCGTTCGTGCCCGCCACCCTCCGCGTTCCGGCGGGACGGATGATCAAGCTGATGGTCACCAACAAGGACGCACTGCCCGCCGAATTCGAGAGCGACGATTTCAACCGCGAGGAAGTCATCCCCGGCGGCATCAGCCTGCCGGTCTATGTCGGGCCGTTCAAGCCGGGCCGCTACACCTTCTTCAACGATTTCCACCCGTCCAGCACCGGCGTTCTGATCGCCGTGCCGGCGCGACATTGAGGCCGCCATGCTTGCTACCGCGATCATCGTCTACCGCGAGGTTCTGGAGGCCGCGCTGGTGGTTTCCATCGTGCTTGCCGCCGCCAAGGGCGTGGCCGGGCGCGGCCGCTGGGTCGCCATCGGCATCGCGCTGGGCATAGGCGGCGCCTGTGGCGTCGCCGCCTTCGCCGGCGCCATCGCCACCGCCTTCCAGGGGCGCGGTCAGGAACTCCTCAACGCCGCGATCCTGCTGACCGCCGTGGCCATGCTGGGGTGGCACAATGTCTGGATGAGCAGCCACGGCAAGGATCTGGCCGCGAAAATGAAGGCGGTCGGCCACGACGTCGCGGTGGGCGACAAGCCGCTGACGGCGCTGATGGTGGTGGTGACGATGGCGGTCCTGCGCGAAGGCTCGGAAGTGGTGCTGTTCGGCTACGGCATCTATGCCGGCGGCGCCGGCGCCGAGGCGATGCTGCTGGGCGGCCTCGTCGGTCTCGCGCTGGGGGGGGCGACCGGCGTGCTGCTGTACAAGGGGCTGCTGCGCGTGCCCACCCGCCATCTGTTCACGGTGACCGGATGGATGGTGCTGTTGCTGGCCGCCGGAATGGCCACCGACGCCGCCGGGTTCCTGACCCAGGCCGGCATCCTTTCGCCGATCCGCGCCGGCTTGTGGAACACCTCCTGGCTGTTGACCGAACATTCGATGCCCGGACGGCTGCTGCACATTCTGGTCGGCTATACCCAAAGCCCCTCCGCCCTCCAGGTGTTGTTCTGGCTGGCCACCCTGACGGTGATCGGCGGTCTGATGCGGGTCACGGGCCGCACCGCCGTTCGCCGGAAGGAGGCGGCCGGTGACTGACGGAACCGCAATGCGAAACGGCCCCGCCCTGATCGGCCGGATCGAGGCCTGGGCGGTCCGTCATCGCGACAAGCTCGCCTGGGTGCATGTGGCCATGTTCCTCGCCTTCATGGGTCTGATGGTAGTGCCGTTGCTGCTGCCCGACCCGGCGGACGGCGCCACCGTGGCCGACAATTTCACCCTGTTCGCCAACTTCGTCATCTGGGGGGTGTGGTTCCCGCTGGTGTTCGTGTCGGTGATCTTCACCGGGCGCAGCTGGTGCGGCGTGTTCTGTCCGATGGGGGCCTGTTCCGAATGGGCCAACCGGGCGGGATTGAAACGGCCGGTGCCGAAATGGGTGCGGTGGGAAGGCACCCCGATCGTCAGCTTCGTCGTCATCACCGTTCTGGCCCAGACCGTGGACGCCCGTGATTTTCCCCAGGGCGCGGCGGTGGTGTTCGGGCTGGCGCTCGCCTGCGCCATCGTTCTCGGCTTCGCCTATGGCCAGGGCGGCAACAAGCGGCCCTGGTGCCGGCACATGTGCCCGATCGGGCTGATGCTCGGGGTGTTCTCCCGCATCGGCGCGGTCCAGTTCGCCGCCAAGCAGCCGCGGCCGGGGGGCGACGCCTACGCCGAAAAGGGCGTCTGCCCGACCATGATCGATATCGGCCGCAAAACCGAATCCCGCCATTGCATCGAATGCTTCCGGTGCGTCAATCCGGCGGCGCGGGGCGGGCTGACGCTGGTGGCGCGCCGACCCGGCGACGAGGTCGCCCACATCCGCCGCCACAATCCCAATGCCGCCGAGGTGTGGTTCCTGTTCCTCGCCACCGGCCTGGCGCTGGGCGGGTTCCTGTGGCTGACGCTGCCGCAGTACCAGATCCTGCGGCGGACGGTCGGGGATTGGGCGATAAACCATGGCTGGTACTGGATCGGCATGCCGGGGCCGTGGTGGCTGATGTCGATCCATCACGCCGGCCGCGAAGTCTATACCTGGCTCGACTTCTTCACCATTTCCGCCTTCATGCTGGCCTGCGCCGGGCTGTTGACCGCGATCCTCGCCCTCCTGACCGCGCTGTCCGGCCGTCTGGCCGGCCGGCTGGGCGCCGATCTCGACCACCGCAAGCGCTTCGTCGAGCACGCCTATGCCTACATGCCGGTGGCGATGGTGTCGCTGGTGATCGGTCTGGGCGACAAGCTGTTCACCATGCTGACCGTTCTCGGCCTGCCGCACGGGGCGCCGGCCGTCGCCAAGGCGACGCTGTTCGCCCTCGGCGTGGCGTGGAGCGTCGTCCTCGGCCATCGTCTGCTGGGGGGGGAAGGATTGCGCGGGGCGAAGCGGTGGCTGGCGCTGGCGCCGCTCGTGATCGGCATCGCCGCCATCGGCTTCGCCTGGAGCGCCGCCATTTTTCAAGTGTGACATCCCTCCATCAGCCAACCAGTGAAGGAATATTGTCGATGTTCAAGCGCAAGGTCTTCGCCGTCGCCGCTTTCGTTCTGATCGGTGCCACCCCGGCGCTGGCCCACGACCACAATTTGGGGGCGCCGTTGCTGAAGGACGGCATGATCATCAACCCGCTTTACATCCAGGCGGTGCACATGGCGCCGATGCTGCCCGGCATGAACGGGGCCAGGTTCGATGCCCACCTGGAGATCGACATCCATGCCGACAAGAACAATCCCTACGGTTATCAGCCGGGGGGGTGGATTCCCTATCTGACCGTCAGCTATCTGGTTCAGAAGGTGGGCAGCCCATGGCGGACCTTCGGGACCATGATGGCGATGACCGCCAACGACGGTCCCCATTACGGCGCCAACATCCGCTTCGACGGTCCCGGCAAGTATGTCGCCAGTTTCCGCATCATGCCGCCGCCCTATGCCGCCTTTTTCCGCCACACCGACAAGGAAACCGGAGTGCCGCAATGGTGGGCGCCGATTGAAAAGAGCTGGACCTTCACCTATCTCGGCGTCGGCCACAAAGGCGGGTATTGAGGGCTTTTTTTCGCCGGGCGTTCCCCGATCCCTTTTCATATCCGTGAATTCAATGCGGGTATGTGACATCCGGGCTAAGATGTGGTTTCCCGCCGGTTTCGCCGTCGCCGTTGGTCGAGGGCGGACCGTTGGGAAATCCGAAGGGGATCAGGGGAATAAATCTCTATGTCGTGTACCGTCGAAAACCGGTTATGGCGCCCGTCGGCGCGCCTGGCCGTCGCTGTCGTCGCCTCCTTTTTTACCGCCATGTCGGCGGCGGCCGGCCAGAAGGCCGATAACGGTCTGTCCTCCTATCTCGCCACCACTCCCGCCCTTTTCGGCGATATGGGGGGATTGCGGCCCTGGCTGGGCCGGCGCGGGGCGAGCCTGTCGATCAACGAGACCAGCGAAGTGCTGGGCAACACCTCCGGCGGGATTCGGCGGGGCTTCGATTATGACGGCGTGACCACCGCCGCCCTGAAGGTGGATACGGCCAAGGCGCTGGGGATTCCCGGCGGCACTTTTTTCACCAGCGCCGTATGGATTCACGGCCGCAATCTGTCGGCCGACAATCTGGGTCCGATCCTTCAGACCGCCAGCGGCATTGAGGCCAGCCGCGATCTGCGCCTGTGGGAATTGTGGTACGACCAGAAACTGGGTTCCAAGGCCGATGTGAAGATCGGCGAGCAGAGCCTGGACAATGAATGGATGGTCAGCACCAACGCCCTGTTGTTCGTCAACACCATGTTGGGGTGGGCGATGGTGCCGTCGGCCGACATGCCGGCCGGCGGTCCCGCCTATCCGATGGCGGCGCTGGGGGCGCGGCTGGCCGTTCATCCCGCCGCGAACATCACGGTGATGGCCGGTCTGTATAACGGCCGGACCATGCCCGACCGTTGGGCCGCCAATGCCCAGATCGACAATTTCAGCGGCCTCGCCTTTCCCATCGGCGGCGGGCCTTTGGCCATCGCCGAAATCCAATATTCCCGGTCCGTCGATCGGTTGACCGGCACCTACAAGCTGGGGGCCTGGTATGACGGCCAGCAATTCCAGGATTTGCGCGATGGCGCGCTGCGCCGCGGCGATTATTCCATCTATGGAATCATCGATCAGCAGGTCTGGCGGCAGCCGGGCCACGGCACCCGCGTCCTCAGTCTGTTCGCGCGGGCCATGAGCGCGCCGCTGAATGATCGCAATCCCATCGATTTCGGCCTGAATGCCGGCGCCACCCTCAAGGACCCGCTTCCCGGCCGGCCCGATGATACCGCCGGCCTCGCTTTCGGACTGGCCCGTGTCAGTCTGGATACCGGCACCATGACCGCCGGCCATAGCGAAACCATGATCGAGGCCACCTATCAGGCCCAGGTCACGCCCTGGTGGCAGGTGCAGCCCGATCTGCAATACATCTTCCATCCCGGCGCCCAGGGGGCCACGCCCGCCGTCGGCAACGAGATGATCGTGGGCGTGCGGACCAACGTCGCTTTCTGAACGGCGGCCGAAATTAAAGCCGCCGGTGAAAGAGGAACACCTCTTTCACCGGCGGTCAAAAAATGCGACGTTTCGTATCCGGCGTCAGCGGCCACCACCTCCGCCGCCACCACCGCCGCCGCTACCACCTCCTCCGCCACCCATGCCACCGCCCATGCCACCGCCGATCCCGCGGCCCATGCCGGCGCCGCCGGCGGGCGGCATGTCGGGCAGGCGCATGCCCCGCTGGCGGGCGCGCTGGTCCATTTCCCGATGATGCTCGGTGCGGATGCGTTCGCGTTCCTGGGCGGTCCGGGCGTCGCGCATCCGGGTGCGATAGGCGGCCCGCTCCTGCCGCGTCATGAGCTGGCTGCCGTAGATCCGTTGCTGGGTCTGCGTTTCCTGTTGAGTCCTCGTCTGGTTTTGCGCCAGCGCCGGCCGTCCCCCGGCCAGAACGGCGGAGGCCAGAACCAGGGTTGCGACCAGACCTTTATGCGTTCCCGATATCATGATGGCGTCTCCACGATAAGAATTCGGTCGAGAACAATCAGGCGGTCCTTCCGGGCCGCCTCACGACGGCCCGGAGGCGGCCGGGAAACGTCAGCGGCCTCGGCCGCCGCCGCCACCGCCCATGCCACCGCCCATGCCGCCGCCCGTGCCGCCGGAATGGAAGCCGGAACCGCTGCCGGACGAATCATGGAGCCTGTCGCGCTCCCTGTCTCTGTCCCGGTCCCGGTCCCGGTCCCTGTCTCTGTCTCTGTCCTTGTCCCGGTCCTGGTCCCGATCTCTGTCCCGGTCCTGAGCCCGGGCGGTTCCCGTCAGGGCGACGCCCATCATCAGCGCCATCAGGCCGGCGGAGCCGGCGATCACGCTCCGCCGCGACATCGCGTGGTTCAGTACGATTTTCGAAGTCATCGGACCCTCCATCATTGGGGCTTGCCGTTTACGCGCCGTCAGCCGTGACCGGCCAGAATGGCCAGACGCACGTCGTTGGCGTCGGTGGCTACGGAGGTGGCCACGGTCGCATTCGGCACGGGCAGCCCCAGCAGCGTATAGACGGCGACGACGGTATCGGCGGACACGGGAAGTTCCTTGTCCGAGGCCGAGCCCAGGAAGATCGCCGCCAGATCGTTGGTCGAAGCCGGGGTCAGACCGGCCAGATTCACCGAACCGTCCGCCACCAGATCCTTGAGCAGAGCCAGGTTTTCCAAGGGCGAGTCGATGCGGGTTATCGCGTCGTAGTTCAACTTGACGACGGACGCGAAGTCGGTGGCCGACAGCGAATACAGTTGCGCCACGGTCATGGTGTACTCGGTGCCGTCCTCGTGCTTCAGGGTCAGCAGGGTCGATCCCAGGGTGGGCCAGTTGGCGACGACCTCGTCATAGGCGTGATTGAGCACCGATGCCGGCGACCGCGCCACGCTGAGACGTCCCAGTTCGACCGCCGGAATGCCCTCCTTCGCCCAGACCGGCCGCCCGCCCTGGGTGCTTTCCGTGGGCTTGCGGGATTCCGCGCTGCCGCCATAGCGCGGTCCGTTGGCGTCGCTGTCGGCGGAGGGGCCGCGCTGGCCGGAACCGCTGCCCGATGTGCCGGCGTTTCCGCGCGACGAACCGGGGCCGGCCGCTCCCTGGTGTCCGTGATTGCCGGTATTGCCCTGTTGCATGCGGCCCTGGCCGCCGCCGCTATCGGCGGCCCAGGCTTGCGCGGAGAACGCCGATCCGCCGATCGGCACCAGAACCATGGCGGCGGCCAGCGCCAGAACAGCCGGTTTCGCCGCTTTTTGAATTTGTTTGCTCATGGTCAGCACCTTTGTCCGAGGGAGGGAAAAGCCGTCGTATCAGGGACGAAGAACCTTTGGTTCGACGCCCCATCCACCTGGATTGTTGTGAAGGAAATGCTCGCCGCCGCCGCCGCCGCCGACCGTTCCCGCATCGTCGGGAAGAGGCGAGGTCGTCGTGCCCGAGCCGGTGTCGGTCCCGGTCCCGGTGCCGGTATCCGTTCCGGTGCCGGTATCCGTTCCGGGGTTGGACCCGTCATCGGGTACCTTGTGGTGACCGCCGCGTTCGCCGCCGCCGAGAACCCGATGCTGGTTGCGATAGTGGTTCTGTGCGCGTTCGCCGGCGCCCTTGTTCTGGGGGTTGCCGCCGCCGCCGCTTTCGTGGCCGCCGCCGCCACCGCTTTCGTGACCGCCGCCGCCGCCGCTTTCGTGGCCGCCGCCACCGCCGCCACTGCCGCCGCCGTTGTGGCCGCTGCCGCTTCCGCCGCTTCCGCCGCTTTCATGGCCGCCGCTTCCGCCGCCACTTTCGTGGCCGCCGCTTCCGCTACCTTCGGCCGCCAAGGCGTTCATCATTACCGGGCCGACGAAAAGAGACCCCAGGATCATCGCCAGGACCAAGCGCCGGCCCGAAATCCGACGCGGTTGTCCGTTGCCGCCGGCCGCCATGATTCGATCGCCACGCTTTATCATCGCCGTCATCCTCCGCATCCCGAAGTTCACCGCCGATTTGCGACGCGCATGGAGCGCACCGAGACCGGATGCCCGATAGACGAAAGCCCCTGGTTCGATCGCTCGAATTCGGTCTTACGAGCGAGGCCGGATTTCCCGGCTTACGGCATCTAATGGTCCGCCATCTCGCGCCACTCGGCGCCGGCGATGCCGGCGATACCCGTGGCCACGGCCGGGCTTGCCGTCACGCACAAAAGCTTGTTGACGTGCTCGACCAGCCGGGGGCCGATCGGTATGGCGCTGGTCATCGCCAGATAGGTGGCCGCCAGCACCCGGTCCGGTTTGCGTTTTTCCAGTTCCGCCTGGTAATCGGCCAGAAGCCGGATGCCGTCGGTGGCCTTGCCGGCCTTGAATCCCGGCGCCAGATCCGCCTGCGCGGCCATCAGGCGCTGGCGGTTGGGGCCGGCGATCCGCGCCTCGGGGCTGAGGTGGCCCATCCGATAATCCGCGCACCACCCATCCGGGCGTGGCAACGGCCGGGTCAGGGGGGGCGTTTGCGGCGTTGTCGCACGGGGCTGCGCCTGGGTCGGCGACGCGGCCATGGCGCCGGTGGCGGTCGATAGCGCGACGGCCAGGGCGATTCCGAGGCCGATGGCGGTCAGCGGGCGACGCCAATCGCGTTTGGGGACGGAAGTGAGTTCAGCTGCAAGCATGGCCTTGGGGACCTCCCGCTGCGAACCGGGTCGAACCGTTGTAACCTTATGTGATAATCAACATAGCACAATTGTCATATACTGAAAGACATATATCATTAATTTTTATCAATGCGCGATCGGGCGTTGGCCTCTATTCCTGAAAGGCGTCCCGCATGCGATCATCCGGCACGAGCCGCGCGGGAAAAACGCACAGGGTTTCTATCCATGGATTTGAATATACGGAGTTACGCGCTCTTTACGGGAAAACTATAGGGTTGTGTTTGGTCGCGATTCAATGGAAATTTACTTGCGGCTGAGGGGCTTGTTCGCCGCCACACCCAATTGGCTTAAACCTTGGACCTCGTGAGTCGATCATGCGCCAGTCGAAGCTATTGCCTGTCCTGACGGTTGCCGGCGCCCTGGCGCTGCCCATACCGGCCTTGGCACAACCCGCCCCCGCGCATGAAAGTATCGCCCTTCAATTGAATCGCGCGGCCGTGGACGGCCCGACGGCATTGCTGCATGAACTGGGCACGGTGCTGGC
This sequence comes from Pseudomonadota bacterium, assembly GCA_021848545.1. Classification (GTDB taxonomy): domain Bacteria; phylum Pseudomonadota; class Alphaproteobacteria; order Rhodospirillales; family Magnetospirillaceae; genus JAJZUL01. Next base: position 1,918 of record JAJZUL010000056.1, on the reverse strand, counting down.
CGCCGATCCGACGCTGGCCGCCGACCCCGACAGCGCCACCCGGCTGGCCCGGGCGGCTGCCGCCCCCGTACCGGATTTCGTCGGCGCCAACATGCCGGTTTATCGTTCGATCGCCGAAAAGATCGCCGCCGCCGCGCCTGCGGACCGGCGCCATGCGGTGCGCAATGCGGTCGATGCCGAACTCGACCGGCTGGCGGCCACCGATCCGCGGGCCAATCCGGTCATGCCGGTTTGGGAACAGGGAATGATCGCGCCGCCGGCCCAGACCCTGTCGCGCGGCTATCGCATCGGCTCGTTCACCCTTTACCCGGACATCAGTTCCGGGGTCTTTTTCGACGACAACATCTACGCGACGCGGACGGACCAGAAAAGCGACTGGATCGGCGCGATCTCGCCGCGCCTCGTGCTGGCCTCGAACTGGCAACGCAACCAACTGGTGGCCGAGGCCCAGGGCGACTTCACCGGCTACAACAAGTTCAGCCGTGAAAACACCATCGATTGGCATACCAGCGTGGAGGGTCGGATCGACGCCACCCGCGCCACCCAGTTCCTGTTGGGCGGGCAGGCGATGAAGGAGCACGAGGATCGCGCCTCGCCCGACGCCGTCGACGGCCTGACTCCGACCATTTATCACGAATATCACGGCTATGCCGGGGCCGTTCACCATTTCGGGTCCTATACGGCGCGGTTCGGCACGTCGATCAAGTCGCTGACCTTTCAGAACGTGGACAGCACCCATGGCGAGATCAACAACCACGACCGCAACCGCGACCGCTACGAGGTCGGCGGTCTGGTCCGTTACGACCGCCATTCGATCTTTCGTCCCTATGTCCAGGCCTACGGCGTCTTCCACAACTACCAGCACCAATATGACGAGTTCGGCTATCAGCGCGATTCCGAAGGCGTCGTCGCCGGCGCCGGCGCCCTGTGGCGGTTGACGCCGTCGCTGGCCGGCGACGTTTTCGTCGGGGCCGACAACCGCACCTATGCCGATGCCCGGTTCGGGTCCTACACCACCCCCAGGGTCAACGCCTATCTGCGCTGGGATCCGGTGCGGTCGACCGCCACGATCCTGTATTTCGAGCGTTCTTTGCAGGAAACGACCCTGCCCGGCAGCCCCGGCTATACCTACAACATCCTCGGCGGACGGGTGGAGCACGCCTTGACCCGCCGGCTGACCGGCATTGCGCGCGCCGCCGTGGCGCGCGCCTCCTTCGTCCAATCGTCGCGCACCGACGACGAGGGCGATTTCTCCGCCGGATTGCGGTATGCGCTGACCCCGACCGTGACCGTCGGCGGCGATTACCGCTACACGGTTCGCACGTCCACCGTGTCGTCCGTCAATTTCGGGCGCAATCAGGTGTTCTTCCGTATCGACAAGGCGTTCTGAGAGCCCGCCCCGAAAGTCGCCATGGCGGCCTGCAAATGGCGGTTTTCTGCGCTTCCGCTGCTCACGTACAGAAAGTACGCTCCGCTGCGGGTCTCGAAAACCGCCATTTTCGGCTCACCCTGCCGACTTTCGGTTCGGGCTCTGAGGATAAGGGCGGCGTCGATCGCTCCGATCGACGCCCGGTATCACGCCTGCTTGGCGTCGATCACGGCGCGGCGGATGGCGCGGGTACGGGTGAATTTCTCCTCCAGCACCTCGCCTTCGCCCCAGCGGATCGCCCGTTGCAGGGCGGTCAGATCCTCGGTGAAGCGCTGAAGCACGTCCAGGACCGCCTCGCGGTTGTTCAGGAAGATGTCGCGCCACATCACCGGGTCCGAGGCGGCGATGCGGGTGAAATCGCGGAAGCCCGAGGCTGAGAACTTGATGACCTCCCGGGCCAGATCGTCTTCGAGATCGGCGGCGGTGCCCACGATGGTGTAGGCGATCAGGTGGGGCAGGTGCGAGGTGATGGCCAGCACCGTATCGTGG
>JAJZUL010000055.1 GCA_021848545.1 Pseudomonadota bacterium | reverse complement strand
GGATATCGACGGTCAGGATGGGGTTCCCCCGCACGTGCGGGGATAGACCCCTATACCCTCTCGGCCGATCCCGGCACCGAAAGGTTCCCCCGCACGTGCGGGGATAGACCCTCGACGGAACGGCGTTAATCACGGTGACCCAGGGTTCCCCCGCACGTGCGGGGATAGACCCTGTTGAGGCCGCTACTGGCGGTCCCCAACAGTGGTTCCCCCGCACGTGCGGGGATAGACCCCGAACGGGCGACGATCCTTGACCGTGTTCAGAGGTTCCCCCGCACGTGCGGGGATAGACCCGTGTCCTTCTTGACCGCCGGCAAGCGGACCAGGGTTCCCCCGCACGTGCGGGGATAGACCCTGGCCAAAAACCAATTCATCACCAACGCCAACGGTTCCCCCGCACGTGCGGGGATAGACCCCGCCCATCCCTGCACCGCCGCCCTGTCCAAATGGTTCCCCCGCACGTGCGGGGATAGACCCTTCGCACATGGCATGGAGTGCCGCAGCAGCCGGGTTCCCCCGCACGTGCGGGGATAGACCCGTATAGCGGCGAATTACGGACGAATCGCTCATGGTTCCCCCGCACGTGCGGGGATAGACCCTGCCCGCACGGCTTCAGCATCGCCCCGGCGCAGGTTCCCCCGCACGTGCGGGGATAGACCCCATCCGCCTCTTACATGGTCGCGCTGGCACGGGGTTCCCCCGCACGTGCGGGGATAGACCCAAGAGGGATGGTTATATGTCCGACGAAAAGATGGTTCCCCCGCACGTGCGGGGATAGACCCCGGCACGCCCGGCCATGTCCGGCGCGAAAGTCGGTTCCCCCGCACGTGCGGGGATAGACCCTGCGTCCCGACGAGCGCCGCACCGAGCGTGAGGGTTCCCCCGCACGTGCGGGGATAGACCCGGCGGCCATCTTGGCCGTGACGGCATCGGTGCGGTTCCCCCGCACGTGCGGGGATAGACCCCATTTCGCGCAATCCCGACGCGTCAAATCCCAGGTTCCCCCGCACGTGCGGGGATAGACCCTATAAAACCATGGGCAACGCCGTCCAGTGGGTGGTTCCCCCGCACATGCGAGGATAGGCCCAAAGAACCCCGAGGAAGGGAATAGCCGAGGCTGGCGCCGTTCAACGCCTCCGCCCCCGGATCAACCCATGCTGGAAATGGTCTTGCGGAACCGGAGAAGGGCGAGACCGAACAGGACGGCGCCGATCAGGGCGATGGCCGCGAACTGGGGCCATACGATATCCAGTCCGGCACCGCGAAAAAGGATCGACCGGGCCAGGGACACGAAGTGGGTGTTGGGCGCCGCCAGCATGAGGTCCCGGACCAGAAGCGGCATGCTTTCCCGCGGGGTGGTGGCGCCCGACAACATCTCCAGCGGCAACAGGACCAGGATCAAAAGCAGGCCGAACTGGGGCATGGACCGCGCCATGGTCGCCAGAAAAATTCCCATGGACGCGGTCGCGAAAAGCTGGAAGACGACGCCGGCCAGGAACAGGGGGATCGAGCCGTGAACCGGAACCCCGATCAGCCCTTCGACCACCAGCACCAGGGACAGGGCGCAGGCGATCAGGACCACCAGTCCCATCGCCCAGACCTTGGCCGCCATGATCTCCAACGGCGTGATCGGCATGACCAGCAGATGTTCGACCGTTCCATGCTCGCGTTCACGGATCAGCGCCGCCCCGGTCAGGACCAGGGACAGCATGGTCACATGGTTGATCACCTCCATGATCGCCGCGAACCAGGATTTGTTGAGTTCGGGATTGAAGCGCACGCGCAGGGCCAGATCGACGGGGGGAACGGTCGCGGCGCGGTGCCGGCGCAGGAAGGCGAGCGCCTCGTCGCGCACGATGGCCTGGACATAGCCGCTGCCGGTGAAACCCTGGCTCATGCGCGTGGCGTCCACGTTGAGCTGGATCGCCGGCCGGCGGCCGGCCAGAAGATCGCGCTGAAAATTCGGAGGGATGTCGAGCGCGAAGGTGTCCAGCCCCTGATCCATGCGGCGGTCCATTTCCGCCGCGCCGATAAGCCTGGGACGCTGGAAATAAGGCGGACCGAAAGCGTCCTCGATCCGCGCCGACAATGCCGAATGGTCCTCGTCCACCATGACGATGGCCGCCTTGTTGAGGGTTTCCGGCATCGATTTGCTCGCCGAATAGACGCCGAAAGTGAAGGTGAAGAAGATCAGGGCGACCATCACCGGATCGCGGGCGAGGCTGCGCAGTTCCTTGATCCCGAGATGGAGGATGGCGCCCAGCCGCATCGGATCATCGCTCCTGTTTTTTCAAAAAGGCCGCGCTGAGAAGAAGCAGAACCGGGATGGCGATCAACAGGGGCGGAAAGGACGGCCATAAAGCGGCAAAGCCCAGCGCCTTGGAAAAGACGCCTCGTGAAATCGTCAGGAAATGGGCCGTCGGATAGATTTCGCCGATGAAGCGCCCGAAACCGGACAGGGACGAAACCGGCTCGATGACGCCGCTGAAATTGATGGCCGGCAGCAGGGTGATGATGGCGGTGCCGAACACCGCCGCGGTCTGGCTGCGCATGAAGGTCGAGATGAACAACCCCAAGGCCGTGGTCGCGGTGACGTAAAGGAACGCCCCGACCAGCAGCGCCAGAACGTTCCCCTTCAGGGGCACGCCGAAGATGGTGACGGCGAGCACCGTGAGCAGCACGAAGCTCAGGGTCGACAGGACGATGTAAGGCCCCTGTTTCCCGATCAGGAATTCCAGGCGCGTGGTCGGCGTCACGTAGAAATTGACGATGGAGCCCAGTTCCTTTTCGCGAACGACGCTCAATGTCGCCAACATGGCCGGAATCAGCACCAGCAGCAGCGGAATGACGGCCGGGACCATGGCGTCCAGGCTCTTGACGTCGGGATTGTAGCGAAACCGCGTCTCGATACGGATCGGCGACAGGGAATCCACGCTCTTTCCCGCCATTCGGGCCTGCTTTTCCAGCCAATCGGCCTGCATCGCGTTGACATAGCCGACGATGGTTTCCGCCCGTTGCGGCATGGCGCCGTCCACCCAGGCGCCGATGCTGACCGCCTTGCCGCGGGCGACGTCGCGGGCGAAATTGGGCGGAATCTCGATGGCCAGGGCGATGTCGCCCGATTTCATGCGGCGGTCGAGATCGGCATGGCTGGTGATCGGTGCCTTTTCCGTGAAATAGCGCGATCCGGCGATATTCTGCACGTAGGCGCGGCTAAGCGCGGTCTGGTCGCGGTCGAGAACGGCGAAGGTCAGGTTGGTCACGTCCAGATTGATGCCGTACCCCATGACGAACATCAGGATCACGCTGCCCAGAAGGGCCAGGGTGAGCCGGAGCGGATCGCGCAGCAATTCCAGGGTTTCGCGGCGCGCGTAGCTCATCATGCGCCCCATGTCGAAGCCCCGCCGGGCGCCGCCGCCGGGCTTGGCCGCCGGTGCCGGCGGCAGGGCGACGGGCTCGGCATCGCCGGCCATCGCTTCCCTGAGGTGGCCGATGAACGCGTCCTCCAGGTTGGCCGCGCCCCGCTCGGCGATCAGATCGGCGGGCGGACCGGTCACCAGGACGCGCCCCGCATGCATCAGCGAGACGCGGTCGCAGCGTTCCGCCTCGTTCATGAAATGGGTCGAGATGAAGATGGTCACGCCGTCCTGACGCGACAGTTCGATCAGCATCGACCAGAAGACGTCGCGGGCGACAGGATCGACGCCCGATGTCGGCTCGTCGAGGATCAGCATGTCGGGCTTGTGGATCATCGCCACCGCCAGGGACAGACGCTGGCGATGCCCCAGCGGCAGCTTTCCCGGCAGGACGTCCATCGCGCCGGCCAGTTCGAAACGATCCGCCATCTCGGCGACCCGGCCGGCGATGGAATCGGCAGGAACCTGGAACAGACGCGCGTGCAGCGCCAGGTTCTGGCGCACGGTCAATTCGGTATAAAGCGAAAAGGATTGCGACATGTAGCCGACGCGGCGGCGGGTGGCGATATCGTCGGGATCGACCTTTCTGCCGAACAACAGAGCCGTCCCCTCGGACGGGGAAAGAAGGCCGGTCAGCATCTTCATGGTGGTGGTCTTGCCGCAGCCATTGGAGCCGACGAAGCCGAAGATTTCGCCCCTGCGGATGCGAAAGCTGGCCCGATCGACGGCGGTGAAGGCGCCGAATTTCATGGTCAGGTCGCGGGCCTCGATCGCCGCCTCGCCATCGCCGTCGATGCGCGGCGGAATCGCGACGGGCCGGCGCTCCCGCCCCCGCTGCTCGGGAAGCATGGCGACGAAGGCGGCCTCGAGATCGGCCTTCCCGGTCAGGCGCAGCAGGTCCGACGGCGCCCCCGACATCAGCACCCGGCCGCCGGCCATGGCGACCAGCCGGTCGAACCGGGACGCCTCCTCCATATAGGCGGTGGCGACGATGACGCTCATGCCCGGACGATCGGCGCGGATCCGGTCGATCAGCTCCCAGAACTGGCGCCGCGACAAGGGATCGACGCCGGTGGTCGGTTCATCCAGGATCAAAAGGTCGGGGTCGTGGATCAAGGCGGAACACAGGCCCAGCTTCTGCCTCATGCCGCCCGACAATTTGCCCGCCGGCCGCCCGCTGAAGGGGGCGAGGCCGGTGCTTTCGGTAAGCGCGGCGATGCGCCGGCGCCGCTCGGTCGCGTCCTGGCCGAACAACCGCCCGAAAAAGTCGATGTTTTCGTACACCGAGAGGGTCGGGTACAGGTTGCGGCCAAGACCCTGCGGCATATAGGCGATGCGCGGACAGATGCGGGTGCGATGGGCGGAATCGGCCATGTCGCCGCCGAACACCTCCAGCCGCCCGCTTTGCAGCGCCCTGGCCCCGGCGACAAGGGACAACAGACTGGACTTGCCGACCCCGTCCGGCCCGATCAGGCCGATCGCCCGCCCGGCGGGAAGCTCCAGATCGACGCCCTCCAGCGCCGTCACCCCGCCGTAGCGCAGGCCGATGCCGGACAGGCGGGCGACGGGCGGAACGGGGATGTCAGGACCGGTCATCGGAGCGCGCCACGCGCAGATCGTCCGGCCACGGCGCTTTCGGATCGAGCCGCACATAGATCATGCCGGGCAGGCCGGTCTTCACCTCGCGGATATGCGCCTTCAGCAGATCGGCCGGAATTCTGGCCTTGACCCGGAACATCAGCTTTTGCCGTTCCTCGGCGGTTTCCACGGTCTTGGGCGTGAACTGGGCGACGTCGGCGACATAGGAAATCGTCGCCGGAATGACCATGCGCGGCGCGGCGTCGAGGACGATGCGCGCCTGGGCGCCCAACGCGACCCGCCCCGCATCCGCCGTCGGCAGAAAGAATGTCATGGTGACGTCGCTCAGATCGACCATGTTCAGGATCGTCGCGCCGGCGGCGACGACCTCACCCGGTTGGGCGACCCGGTACTGAACGCGTCCGTCGCGGGGCGCGCGCAAAAAGCTGTCGTCGATATCGACCTTGATGCGCTGGATGGTGGCACCGACGGCGTCGACCTCCGAGCGGGCGGCGACCACCTGCGATTGGGCGGTGGCGATCGCCGCGTCGGCGGCGGCGGCCTCGGCCCGGGCCGCGCCCAGGGCGGCCGCCGCGCCCTCGAACCGGGCGCGGTCGTCGTCCAGAACCTGCAACGACGCCATGCCTTTTTTCGCCAACCGCTCGGTCCGGGACAACCGTTTCATGGCGGCGTCGCGTTCCGCCCTCCGCTGCGCCATGACGGCTTCGGCGGCGCGGCGTTGGGCTTCGCGCTGGATCACCTGTTTGAGGGCGATGTCGACACCGATCCGCGCGCGCGCCAGTTGCGCCTCGCCCTCGCGCAATTGGGCATCGAGCGCCGCCGTATCCATCGTCGCGACGATCTGGCCGGCGGTGACGAAATCGCCTTCCTGGGCGGATATGCTCTTGACCCGGCCGGGCACCTTCGCCGCGACGTCGATCTCGACCGCCTCGATCCGGCCGTTGCCGGCCGCGAAACCCGGCGGCAGGCCGGCGGGGCGGGTGACGTGCCAGGCGAGAGCGGCGACGCCGATCACCGCCGCCGCGATGGCGATCCGAACGCCGATCTTGAACGACCGGGACGCGATCATTCCGCCCATCTTCTCGGACCCCCGTCGTCGATGGCATCGTCAGCACCGGCTGGCAACCCTGGAGGGTAGGCCCACGACGGCCGGCGGTCAATTCGGCCGGCGGCGGCGGCATTTTTTCTTGACGGAGCGGCGCGATCCCATTGCGCCCGCCCCGCGGGTTCGGCCACAATTGACACGTGCCGGCAATCCCTGAACAGCGGGAGGATCGCGGTGAAAGAGCCTGCGGGGATGGCGATGACGCCGAAATTCCGTGAAGAGGAAACCTTCCAGGCGCTGCTGCGGGACTTGCCGGGCATGGACGATCCCCGCCTTGTCTGCGAGAACGTCTACGCCATGCTGGAACTGATGCTCCGGCGCGAGGCGGACAAGGCGCTGCTGGCCGATCTCAGCGAAGTCGTCGGGCGGTTGCTGGCGGAAATTCCGTTCGATGAATCCGCGGAAATCATCAAGGCCGCGACCCGGAAAACCGCGCGCGCCTGCATCAAGGTTCTGCGGACCGCCAAGGAGAAACGCGCGCCCGGACGCGCCGGTCTCGATGATCCCGGCCAGGAGGGGCAGACCCGCGACGACAAGGATATCGAATATTGGCTGCCGCCCCACTTGGCCCATCTGCTCGCCCATATCTCCTACGAGGCGCCGGACCTGCCGGCCGCCAAACGGCTGGACACGTTCGACGCCTTGTGTCTGGCGGCGATCGACGCCCGCATCGACCGGGTCCTGCTTTTTTTCCAGCGCAATAATCCGGCCCTGTCGCGGGAATTGCCGCCGCCTTTCCTGTTTTCCGGCGAATTCGCCGCGAAGTTCAAACAGGCCGTGGCCACCTTCATCGAACCGGCCATTCGCGACAGCCGTCAGCTTCGCATGCTGTCGACCAACATCCGGCTGGCCGACCTCGACACCACGACTTTCTGGGAGACCATCGACGACGTCCTGAAGGCCAAGATCCTGAGCACCTGGAAGGCGGCCTGGGACGACATGAGACTGGTCGAGGGAGGCCATGACGGCGAGGCCCAGGTGATGCAGGTCAAGGATAAGACCAAGGCGCTTCGCTCCGTGCTGGCCCCCTCCACCCCCGCCGCCTACGATCTGCCCAAGATCGGCAACCGTGAAATCGGCCTGTTCACGTCGATGCTCGACACCGAAACCGACTGGTGGGAGAAGCTGGGCGGCGAATGGCGCCGGTTCCATGATTTTTACGAACAGGAAAAAGATCCGCGCATGTTCCAGCAAAAGGCCCGGGAAGGGGTTTTGCGCGACAATCTTCTGGCGGCGGCCGAGAAATTTCCCGAACAATGGGGCGATTTCCTGGTGCTGCTCTGCCATCGGGTCTTTCCCCGGGTCACGATTTCATTCCTAAGGCTGTATGCCGCCAATCTCGGCCTGACCGACACCCAACGGGAAGTGCGGGCTCCCTATCTGATGCGCTATCTGCAACAGGTCGGCGACCACCCCGACCTTCGCGAGCGGGAACGGCGCGAAGAGGCGCGGTGGGACGCCGAGCTCCAGACCCTTCGCCAATATCTCAAGGGGTTCAGCTGAAACCGGGACTATCGAGATCGAACCCCTTGATCCTGGAAATGGGGGGATGTGTGAACCGCAAGATCCTTCTGGTCGATGACGACCCCAGAATTCTCGCCAGCCTGCGCCGCTCCTTGCAGGATCGCTTCGACCTGTATCTGGCCGAAAGCGGGACCGAAGCCCTGGCCGCGGTCGAACGGGACGGTCCCTTCGCCGCAGTGGTCAGCGACATGCGGATGCCGGGAATGAGCGGGCTCGATCTGCTGTGCGAGCTGCGCCGCCGCGCACCGGACACGGTCCGCATGGTGCTGAGCGGCCATACCGATTTCGACGCGGCGATCGCCGCGGTCAATGACGGGGCGATCTTTCGCTTCCACACCAAGCCGGTGCGCGCCGAAATTCTGGCCGATTCTCTGGAACGCGCCATCCTGCGCCATATCGAGATTCGTCAGACCCGGGGCGGCATCGATCCCGGCGAATCCCTGGTCCGCGCGGCGGAGGAACTGCGCCAAGCCTTTGAACACCAGCAATTCCGGCTTTATGTCCAACCCCAATGCCGGGTCGCGGACGGCACCGTGACCGGCGCCGAGGCCCTGGTCCGGTGGGCCCATCCCGAGCGCGGGCTGCTGGCCCCGGCGACCTTTCTCGCCACCCTCGACGCGGCCGGCCTGACCCAGGATCTCACCGCCTGGATGCTCCGCCGGGCCTGTATCGAGGCACGGCGCTGGCGGGATGCGGGATTGCCGCCCATGCGGATCGCGGTCAACGCGACCGCGCTGGATTTCTGCGCGCCGGGCTTTCCCGAGATGGTGCGGCGGATTCTGGCCGAGCAGGGGCTGGCCCCCTCCGCCCTGGAGCTGGAGCTGACCGAGGGCGCCGCCGTGGCCGATCCGGCGGGCGCGCGGGCATCCATGCTGAACCTGACCGAACAGGGAATCGCCACGTCGCTCGACGATTTCGGCAGCGGTTATTCCGCGCTGGGATGGCTGCGGCATCTGCCCGTGGCCAAGATCAAGGTGGACCGCATCTTCATCGACGAATTGGGCGACGATCCCGCCGCCTATCGCATGCTCCAGGCCATCGTCGGTCTGGCGGGGGATCTCGGCATGACCGTTTTGGCCGAAGGGGTGGAAACCGAGCGTCAGATGGAGCTGGTGCGTGACGCCGGTTGCGATTACGTCCAGGGCTACTTGCAGGCCAGCCCCATGCCGCCGGAGGATTTCACCGTCTGGCTGGCCGGTCGCCGGCCATGAGTACGGATTCGAATGAAATCACCTACATCTTCCATCTGGCCCACGGCCAGACCGAGCGTATCCGGCTGCATTTCGACCCCCACAGCTTCCTGTTGCGCGCCGAGCCGCCCGATCCGCCGGCCGGCTGGACCCGTCTCGGCTTCCACGTCTGCCCCCATTGTCCCCTGACGCCCGCCGAGGGTCGCGACTGCCCCTTCGCCCTGGCGATGTCCGGCTTCATCGCCCGTTTCGACGACGTCTATTCCTATGAACCCACCAAGGTGGAAGTGGTGACCGATCAGCGCACGGTCGTCGCCGAACGGCCGTTACAGGACGCGATGGCCTCGATCATGGGCCTGATCGGCGCCACGTCCGGTTGCCCGCATCTGGACTTCTTCCGGCCGATGGCCCGCTTTCATCTGCCCTTCGCCAGCGAACAGGAAACCCTGGTCCGCGCCTTTTCGATCCATCTGTTGGGGGAATATCTGCGGGCCGGCGGCGAAGGCGAGATCGCCATCGGCGTCCAAGGACTGAACACCCGCTATCGCGCCGTCGCCACGGTCAATCAGAGCATGGCGGAACGGCTTCGCGCCGCCTTCGAACGCGATGCCGGGGTCAATGCCATCGTCATCCTCGACACTTTCGCCCGCGCGGTTCCCTTCGTCGTCGAAGAGGCGTTGAGGGAGCTTCGTCCCGTTTTCGATCTGCCCCCCTGACATACCCTACCCCATCCGCACGGTGACCCGGCCGGCGAAGGAGAAAATCTTCTGCAGATTGCGCAGGCGCTCGATATGGACCTGGGAGAGCTGGGTATCGGCCCCCAGAATCAGATGACCGTTGGCCAGACGAATGTCGGAAAGCAGGTATTGGCCGGGACGTAACGCTTCCACCGCCACCTCGGCGGTGACCGGCGGCGCGGCCGGGGCCAATCCCCCCAGACAGGACCGCACCTTGGCCAACAGCGCCGGATCGTATTGGAACGCCCGCCCGTCCAACGCCGTGAAGGCGGCGGCGATTCCGTCCTTGTCCGCGACCGCCCCGGCCAGATCCTTGAGGATCTTCAGCAGGCGCGCCTCGAACGGAATGTCGGCGCCCGTGGGGCCATCGGCCGGAAAGCCGCTTCCGTCATAGCCGCGATCCTGCAGATAGACGATTTCCGCCACCTTGGCCAGACGGGGGATGTTGGCGATGAGATTGCGGCCGGCGGCCGGCGCCTGTTCGAAGATCGACCGCTCCTGGGCCGATAGCTGATCGCCCTGGCGGTAGCGCGCCACCAGATCCGACGGGATCGCCATCTGGCCGATCGCCACCAGGGAGGCGGCGATTTCCAGCCGCCAGCTTTGCGGCATCTTGAATTCCCGGGTCAGCACCCGCACCCATTGGCGCAGGCGCGTGCCCAAAGCATGGGCGACGGGATCGTTCAGCGCCACCACGTCGACCAGCACCTTGACGCTGCCGGTCAGGGTCTTGTTCAGCAACTCCCGTTCGGCGGTCACCAGCCGGTATTGCTCCAGCGCCGCCTCCAGCCCCTCGGTCAGACGTTCGGTCGGGCACGGCTTGGCGTAGAAGCGAAAAATCGCCCCCTGATTGATCGCCTCGACCGCCGTCTGCTGATCGGCGTTGCCGGTCAGCATGATGCGGATGGTGTCGGGCGCGACCTCGCGGATGCGGGTCAGGGTTTCGATTCCGTCCATCCCCGGCATCCGCATGTCGCAGACGGTGGCGGCGAACGGATCGCCCGCCTCCACCGCCCGGCGGACCGCGTCGATGGCCTCCTGGCCGCTCTGGGCCGTCTCCAGTTCGAACCGCCCGGAAAGCTGCCGCCGCAGCCCCGACAACAAGTGATGATCGTCATCGACCAGCAAGACCCGTTCAGACATCCCGTTCCCCACCTGCGAAATTTTCGGCGACCTGCCGCCACCGTTTGAGAACCCCATCCCGCCGGGCTTCGATCATAAAGGCCGTGTCCAGCGCCACCCCATCCCCGGCGGCCGGCGCAAGCAGCGGAAAGCGCGGCCCCAACGCGGTCGCGGCATGCACCACCGGCAGGATCGGATTGTCCCAACGCCGCGCCAGCGCCGGCTCGGCGGCATAGGCCACCGCCTCGACGACATCGTCGGAAAACCCCCACAGGCCGAGCAGACCGGCCCCGACCAGATGATGGGTCGTTCCCAGGCCATCCCGCTCGACAGTCGCCAAGGGCCCGGCAGCGCCGGTGAAGACCGCCCGCATTCTGTCCGGCCGGGAATCGAGCAGGATCAGCACGCCGACCACCGACAGCATCGCCGCGCAGCGGGCGGCGCCGGCCGCCTCCTCGTCCAGATCGGCGGCCTTGGCCAATTGGCCGGCCAAGTGGCCGAGGGACAGGCCGTAACGATTGACCGATTCGAGCACGGCGGCCAATGCCGGATCGCCTGCGAATTGACGGAACAGTCCCACCTCCAGCACCAGAGTCTGAAGCGTTTCCATTCCCAGAATCCGCACCGCCTGCAACGCCGTGCTGACCTTGGCGCCCAGGGAGAAGAAAGAGGAATTGGTGAGTTTGAGTATTTCCGCCTTCATCGTCACGTCCGCGGACAGCAGGGCGGCGATCGAGGCCACCGACGCGTTGGGCGATCGCAGTTCGTTGCGGATCTCGACGAAAACACGGGGAAGACTGGGCAGGCTGGACAGGCCGCCGATGGTCGCCCACAAAACGGGATCGACCAACAGATGCCGCAGGGACAAAGGCCGGCGGATGGCCTCGATCAGGGTTTCCGCCGCGCACGGTTTGGACAGATAGACATGGGCCGGCCCCACGGTCCGCAGCACGCTGTCGGTTTCGGCGAATCCCGACAGGATGACGCGGACGGCGGCCGGAAACCGGGTCCGGATCTCGTCCAGCAGACGGGCGCCGTCGATGGACGGCATCCGCATGTCCGAAACCACCACATCCGCGGGCTGACGGGCCATTTCATCGAGAGCCGCGGCCCCGCCGTCGCAGAAGACCATCTCCCATTCATCATCCATGTCCAGCATCGAGCGCCGCAGCGCCGTCAGCATGCGCGGTTCGTCATCGACGAAGAGTATGCGGGCCTTCGGCTCCATCCGCCGGACCTCCCTTGGGCACGAGGCGCCCGTATCGCGCCGCCCGGCGCTAATCGGAAGCACCCCTATCAGAGGAATTATAATCGTTAATCGGCAACTGAACGATGAATATTGCGCCTTCGCCAGACCGGCTGTCCACGTCGATACGGCCGCCATGCTTGGTCACCACCACGTCCCGGCAAATGGCCAGCCCCTGACCGGTGCCCTTGCCGACGGCCTTGGTGGTGAAAAACGGATCGAAGATCTGATCGCGGATATGGTCGGGAATCCCCGATCCGGTATCGCCGACCCGGATTTCCACCCGATCGCCGACCCGGGCGGTCGATACCGACAGCACGCCGGGCAAGGGCTTTCCCGACTCTTCGATAGCCTGGGCGGCATTGATGATCAGGTTGAGAAAGACCTGATTCATATCGCCGGCAAGGCACGACACCAGCGGCAAATCCCCATCCAGCTTCTTGTCCAGCTCCGCCACATGCTTCCAGGTGTTGCGCGACACCGTCAGCGTGCTTTCCACCGCCCGGTTGATGTCGGTCATGGTCTTGGTGTTGGAGCCCGGATGGGAAAACTCCTTCATGGACAGCACGATGCGGGCGATCTGGGCGACCCCGTCCAGGGATTCGGAGATGGCGGTGGGAAATTCCTTGAGCAGGAACGGAATCTTGGCGGCGGCGATGGCCTCCGTCACCTCGGGATCGCCCAGTCTCTGCGCGGCTTCGATCACCCGGATCAATTTCGGCAGACCGGCACCGATGAACCGCAGATTATCCCCGACATATTGGACGGGCGTGTTGATCTCGTGGGCGATGCCGGCCGCGAGCTGGCCCACCGTCGCCAGACGCGACGATTGCAGCGCCTCGCGCTGGGCATGTTTGAGCGCCTTGATGTCACGAAAGGAAACGATGATGCCCCGTTCCTCGCCGTCCTCCATCAACGGCGAACAGGCATAGGCGACCGGCGTGATTGCGCCGTCGGCCGTGGAAAAGAACGCGTCGTCGTCGCGAAAAGAACGCCCGTCCGCCACGACCCGTCGCCAGGACGCCTGGGAAAAACCGACCAGATCATCCTCGACGCGGACCTTCAACAGATCATCGAGGATGTGCCCGTCGATGTCGCCCGCCGCCGGGTCCCACCCCAGAAAGGCGCAGGCGGGCGCGTTGGCGAAAACAAGCCGACCGGCGGGATCAAGGACCAGGATTCCTTCGACCAGACTGTCGGCGATGGCGATCAGGCGTTCGCGCGACGCGCGCAGGGCGCCCTCGGCCGTGGTGCGGACCTCGACCTCGCGCCGCAATTCCGCCGTCCGTTCGCGCACCAGCCGTTCCAGTTCCCGTTGCTGGTCGGCAAGTCCCTGCTCGTAGCGCCGGCGCAGGCTGGCGTCGCGGAACACCACCACGGCGCCGCCGGGCACGCCGTCGTCGAGCATCGGCGCCACCATGTAATCGACATGCAGGGGCGTTTCGTCGAACGCCCAGAAAACCGCGTCATTGACCACACTGGTCACGCCGTTCTGATAGGCCCGGGCAACGGGACTGTCTTCCAGCGCGTAGGGTTGGCCGTCCGGGGTGAGCGGCTGAACGAAGGCGTGAAAACAGACCCCGACCAGAACGTCGGCATCGATCCTCAGCATGGCGCAGGCGGTGCGGTTGGCGAAGGTGATCCGCCCTCCCGGACCCAGGCCGAAGATCCCCTCGCCGGCCGAATTGAGGATCAGGTGATAGCGGCGCCGCAGGCTGTCCAGCTCGTCCTCTCGCCGTTTCAGCTCGGTGATGTCGGTCCGCACCCCGACCCGTCCGCCGTCCTCGGTGCGATATTCGCGGCTGAGGAACCAGCGACCGTCGGCCATACGGATGATGAAGGGCTCTCCCGTCGCGTCCCGATGAAACGCCAGATGCCGCCGCACCAGCGCGTCCCCGGTGACCCCGTCGCCATCGGACATGCCCGTTTCCGCCATGCCGCGGAGCACTTCCTCGAATCCCACGCCGGGGCGGACCTGGATTTTCTCGCTGGAAAAAGTGCTGCGGTACTGGCTGTTGCAGACCACCAGCCGGTCGTCGCGATCGTAGACGGCGATGGCGTCGACGATGCTTTCGATGGCGTCGACCAGCCGCTGCCGGGCCGCGCCGGCGCGACGTTCGGCTGCGGTTTCGCGGGTGACGTCGACGCCGATGCCGCGATAGCCGACGTACGTTCCGCCGTCGAAAATGGGGATGCCGCTGATCCGCACGGCGCGGGCGTCCGTCTCGGGTCCGACATGAAAGACCACGTCGCGAAAAGGCTCATGCGCCGCCACGGTGGCCCAATGGGACCGCGTCAGAGCGCCATCGCCATCCCCCAAACCGATATCGAAGAAGGTGGCGCCGAGGATCGCCGACGGCTTCACCCCCAGGACGTTGGCGATGCGCTCGGACACGAAGGTCAGCCGGTAATCGGCATCGGTTTCGAAAAACCAGTCGGAGGCGGAATCGGCAAGGTCGCGGAACCGGCCTTCGCTTTCCCGCAATTCCTGTTCGATGCGCCGGTGCTCGGAATTATCGTGGATGACGGCGATGAACCGGCGCCGGCCTCCCACCATCACCTCGCCCAGCGCCAGGTCGATGGGAAACTCTTCGCCCCCCTTGCGCAGAGCCGTCAATTCCCGTCCCTTGCCGATGACGTCCGGCACCGTTTGGGACACGCCGGCGGAGACGTCGCCGTCAACATCGGCCATGGAGGCCGCCATCAACAGACCGAAGGGCTTTCCCTGCACTTCGGCCGCGTCGAAGCCGAAAATGCTCTCCGCCGCCGGATTGAATCCCTCGATGATCCCCTCCTCGTCGAGGGTCACCACGGCTTCGCCGATATTGTCGATGACCACGGCCAGACGGGCCTCGGCCTCGTCGCGGATGAACCGTGTGGCGCTTTCCACCTCCTCCTGCAAAACCTGCAGGGCATGGCGGTTCAGACGCCGTTCGGCGTCGGCTTCCTCATAGGCGGCATCCACCGAAGCCAGCAAGTCGTCCAGACGGATGGTTCCATCCGCCGCGCCGGCCTTGCGCAATTGCCGTTCGAGAAGACGATGCATTCAGGTTTCGCCGAAGACGGTGACCGTCATGGTCTGGTTATGCAGCGTCGACGGATGGTCCCGGTCCTGGGGACAGATTTCCCCATAGGAATAGAACCCCGTCACGACGCAATCCCGCCCCAGCACTTCGGCGGCGGCCTCCACCTCCTCGGCGGCGCGCTGGCCCAGCAGCAATTTACGGCCGATACAGCTCACCAGGATGGCCAGCGACGCCGGCCCGTCGGCACACGCCATTTCGGCCGCCGACGCGGCCCCGGCGATGAGGTGCTCGTGATCGCCCCGCATCAGGCGGGCGGTGCAGCCGACGGGAATGTCGCCGGCGAAGATCATGGCCTTGGCAGCCTCGTCGATGCCGACGATGGTCCGCACCACCTCGGTCCCGGACCGCCCGGCCAAGTCGACCCGCAAGGGAAACAGCAGGGCGGAACCGGGAAGACGGGCGGCGGCCTCGCCCAGATAGCGTTTGTACAGATCCAGGGCGGGCTGGTGATCCAGCTCGTACAGGACGTTGCCGTCGGATCGGGTGACGACCCGCTGCGGACCGAACTCGTCCCACCCGCCGAAACTGCCGCTGCGCATGGTCAGGGTGTCGCCGTAAAAGCCGATCGCCGCGACCGTTCCCGGCGCCGGCTCGGACTGCGCCCCCACCAGGGTCGTCTTGAACGCGGCGCCGTCGCCGGCCAGACCGCCGGTGATCAGAACGTCCGGCGGCAACCGTTCGGCAAGACCGTGGACCAGTTCGCTGCCATTGACCCCGATGCCGTCCGACAGAATGAAAACGCCCCGCAACCCCGCGTGCGGCAGCGCCTCGCCCAGGCGTCGCCCGACATCGGCGGGGCCGCCGCGGAGCCCGCCCCGTTCGGCACGGAGTTCGACGTGGGACCGCGCGAAGCGGATGGCGACGGCGGCGATGGTGCCGGTGAAGACGTCGGCGCCGAAAATCTCGCCGCCGCTGCTACAGCCCGCGATCACCGCCGCCGGGCACAAATCGCCCAACGTCCGCACCGGCGCCCCGCCGGACAACGCCACCCGATCCCCGAAATAAAGGACGAATTGCGCGTTTCGAAGATCGTCCCGAGAGGCATCGAAACGCCATCCCGCGCCTTCCGTCCATTGTCCAAGCGCCACCCGCATTCAGCGCCCTTTCGACACGATACCCGTCCGACCCAGGGGAATCGGGTGAACCCGCTTCCCCTGCATTATGTATATTTCCCTCAATCGCCGGGCGGGCGCGTCCGCGCCCTTGGCTATCCTCGCTTGCGCTCCGAGGCCCCGATGGAGCCTCTCCGCAC
>JAJZUL010000085.1 GCA_021848545.1 Pseudomonadota bacterium | reverse complement strand
TCCATCGGGGCCTCGGAGCGCAAGCGAGGATAGCCAAGGGCGCGGACGCGCCCGCCCGGCGATTGAGGGAAATATACATAATGCAGGGGAAGCGGGTTCACCCGATTCCCCTGGCCCAAACCGGCGGTAGGCGCAAGACGGGAAATCAGAGACCCTGGTCCAGGGCGCGCTCGACCGCCGCCAGGACGGACCCCCAGTCGCCGGGCGCCGGTTGCCGGAACAAACGCGCGGTCGGATACCAGGGGGAATCGGCGCGTTCCCGCAACCACCGCCAGTCCGGGCTGAAGGGCAGCAAAATCCAGACCGGCTTGCCCATGGCGCCGGCCAGATGGGCGAAAGCGGTATCGGCGGAGATGCACAGATCCATGCCGGCGAGCCAGGCGGCGGTGTCGGCGAAATCGTTCAAGCGGGGGGCCAGATCGATCATCGGCGCATCGGGATGGCCGTCGTTCCGTCCAAGCTGGAAGGAAAAAGCCTGAATGTCCGGCCGGTCCAGCAGTCGGGCCAGCGCCCCGTAGGGCAGCGACCGGTTGCGGTCGTTGGGGTGGTCGGGGTTGCCGCCCCAGGCGAAGCCGATGCGGCGCGCGCCCGGCGGGGCCGGCGGCAGGTCGCGGGCGGCGACCCGGTCCCCCGGCGGGTTGAGATAGGGGATGTCGGCGGGGATGGTGGCGACCGTGGTGCCGAAGACCAGCGGCAGGCTCATCAGCGGCAGATGGACATCGAAGGGCGGCAGCGCCCGGCCGGATTCCACCACGGTCGCGGGACATTGGCGAAACAGGGGGGCCAGGACCGTCGGCGCCTCCAGAATCACCGTCATGCCCAGCGCGGCCACCATCCGGACATAGCGGACGAATTGTATCGTGTCCCCCAGACCCTGTTCCGCATACAGCAGAATGGTCCGCCCCGGCAGCGGGATTCCGTCCCAGCGCGGCTGGGGATAGGCCCGCGGCGACAGGCCGATGGAATGCCAGCGCCATTCATATTCCCGCCAGCCGGCCTCGTAATCCCCGCCCCGCAAAAGCACCTGGGCCAGATTGTTGTGGGCCTTGGCGTGGCCGGGATCGATGGCGGTGGCCTGGTGCAGAGCTGCCACGGCCTCGTCGGCCCGGCCCTGTTGCTGCAAAAGGTTGCCGAGATTGGAATAGGCTTCGGCGTAATCCTCTTTCAGGGCGATGGCCCGGCGCAGGGCCTCTTCGGCCTCCTCATGCCGGCCCTGTTCCTGGAGCGCGTAGCCCAGATTGGAGTGGGCCTCGGCCGATTGGGGCTTCAGGGCGATGGCGTGTTCGAAGGCGGCCACGGCCCCGTCCAAATCGCCCCGGTCGAACAGGGCGACGCCCAGATTGGAATGCACCTCCGACAGGCCCGGCGCCAGTTCGAGCATCCGGCGGTAGGCGTCGATCGCCTTGTCCAGGTTTCGCTCGGTCTGCGCCGCCATCGCCTCGGTGGCCAGTTCCCGCAACCGGGTCTTGAGCGCTTCCAGTTCGGCGCCGTTCATTCCGCCCGCTTCGGTCATGGAATCCCCATCGTTTGCAGCCGCGCCGGGACCGGCCGGTTTCACCCATCCCCGGACTTGCGCCCAGCATGGTCGCATCCGTCGTCAAATCAATAAACGGCGAAACAGGATTACTGTCAATTTGGCGAAGGCCTTGAGTCCGACCCGAAAATCGCCAGGGCGGCCTGCAAATGGCGGTTTTCTGCGCATCCGCTGCTCACGTACATGAAGTACGCTCCGCTGCGGGTCTCGAAAACCGCCATTTTCGGCTCATCCTGCCGATTTTCGGGTCGGGCTCTTTGGTCAAAGGCAACGGGTTCAGGTTAAGAAGTGGTCAATTGAGGTTCTTGCAAAACCCCCGTCGCCGCTCAACCCCGCTTCAAGGCCGCCAAGGTCCGATCGATCACCGGCCCGCACACATCCGCCACATCCATGCGCCCGCGGAACGCCGCCGCCTGGGCGCGGCCGGTTTCCCGCCATTGTCCGCCATCCAGAAGCGTGCGGCAGGTCTCGGCCAGATGGCTGACGGGCGCGCATACCATGAATTCGGCATAGGGATTGTCGAGCGGGATGATCTCGCTGACGACGCATATTTCGCGGTCCAGCATTTCCTTGATGCGCATGCAGGAGGTGAAGCGGGGGTCGATGCCGGGCGTGTCGGTGTCGGTGGCGAGGGTCAGGTTCACGCCGATCTTGGCCCGGTCGAGCAGGGACAACAGCAAGGACCTGGGCAGGTGGCCCATGGGAAAGCCCCGCCCCACCGGCAAGACCTTGAGCCCCCGGTTGACCATGGCGGTGAGGGCGGCGTTGCGATGCGGCGTCAACGTGCCGAAAAACACCACGTCGATGTCCTTGGGCGCGTTCAGGGTGCCGGACGGGATGTCGCTCACATGGCCGACCGGGAAAAATTCGCTGCTTTTGGCGATGGAACGGTACTCGGCGGCGGTGCGCTCCAGGATCGACCAGACGAAATCGACATTGGCCGCCACTTCGTTGAAACCGGCGATCCGCCTGGGCAGGGCGTCGTCCCGAGGCGGGCCATCCCTGTAAACGATCCCCGTCTTGCCATAGGGGATTGTGCCGCCGACCATCAATTCCGTCGCGACGACGCCGATCTTGATGTCATGGGATTTCCTGAAATCAATCAATTTTCTCCTGAAATCCTCACCCTCAAAATATTCGAAATAAATATTGATCGCGTTTTCATAGATGTTGTCGTATACGACCGTGGTTTCATGGCCGCATCGTGACAGCGCTCCGCGAAAATAATCGGTGAGTGGCGACAATTCGTCGCAGATTTCTATCGGGCCATGATTGTTCAGGACGAAATTGAACCACATTCATTCCCCCCTGCCTCTGGTCGGCACCAGGGTAGCCGACCCCGGATGTGCCGGAAAGGGGAATGGGGCGGGGGCGCAGGGTAATCGGGTGAAGGCGCGTTGGAGCGGAGCGACTAGGCCGTTGAGGCCGCCGCAGCGTGCGGAGAGGCTCCATCGGGGCCTCGGAGCGCAAGCGAGGATAGCCAAGGGCGCGGACGCG
>JAJZUL010000084.1 GCA_021848545.1 Pseudomonadota bacterium | reverse complement strand
CAGGGAGATTCCATGAGGGCGGTCGGGCATCCGCGACTGTTTCCAAGGATGTCTAAGACCACCCCCTTGGAGGACACGGAGATGCAGAACATCGGCATGATCGGCCTGCCCGCCGCTGGAAAGGAAGATGGGCAGGTCCTGGCGTCGGTTGAACTGTCGCTGAAGAGGTGGCGGGTGGCGGCCGTGTCGCATGGCGTGGACAAGGTCAGCCGGGTCGATATTGCTGGCGGCGATGCGGCGGGGCTGTTGCAGCGGCTGGACCGGTGGCGTGCGGATTGTGTCCGCCGGCTGGGCCGGTCGGTGGCGGTCACGGTCTGCTACGAGGCCGGGCGCGACGGCTTCTGGCTGGCGCGGTACCTGGAGGCCCATGGCATCACGGTGCTGGTGCTCGATCCTGCCAGCCTCCAGGTCAACCGGCGCGCCCGACGGGCGAAGACCGATCGGATCGATGCCGAGGGCATGCTGCGGGCGCTGCGGCGACACTGCTGGGGCGAGCCCAAGGTGTTCAGCGTGGTGCGCCCGCCGACTCCGGCGGAAGAGGACAGCCGCTGCTTGAGTCGCGAACGCGAGGCCCTGGTCAAGGATCGCACGCGCCATGTCAACGCCATCGTGGCG
This sequence comes from Pseudomonadota bacterium, assembly GCA_021848545.1. Lineage (GTDB taxonomy): Bacteria > Pseudomonadota > Alphaproteobacteria > Rhodospirillales > Magnetospirillaceae > JAJZUL01. The sequence continues at coordinate 2,551 of JAJZUL010000084.1, read as the reverse complement.
CTGCTGACCGCCCAGGGTGTGGCCGACATTGGCGTCGGCCGGCGCGGATGGCTGGAGCGGCTGGCCGAGGCGCACACTGGCGATGGCCGCGCCCTTGGCCCCCATCTTCGTGCCCGCCTGGGGCGCCTGGCGCGTCGGCTGGAAGAGGTGGCCCGGCAGATTGCCGAGGTCGAAGCCGAAATGGCCGAACTTGACCGCCGCCGGTCTGTCCGGCTTCCGGTCGGCCGCAGCACCATTGCGGCCCGGCTGTGCCGTCTGACCGGCATCGGTCCGGTTTCGGCCATGGTGCTGGAGGAAGAGGCATTCCATCGCACCTTCGCCAACCGCCGCCATGTCGCCGCCTATGCCGGGCTGACGCCCACCCCGTTCCAGAGCGGCGAATCCCATCGTGAGCAGGGCATCGCCAAGGCCGGCAATCCTCGGCTGCGCCGCACGATGGTGGAACTGGCCTGGCTGTGGCTGCGCTATCAGCCCGACAGCCCGCTAAGCCAATGGTTCCAGGCCCGCGTCGGCGATGCTCGCGGCCGGGTGCGGCGCATCGCCATCACCGCCGTCGCCCGCAAGCTGCTAGTGGGGCTGTGGCGCTATGTCACCACCGGACTGTTGCCGGATGGGGTCAGACTGTCGCCCGCCTGATCCCGATGCCGGCCCCGAAGCGGAGGACGGCGATCGTGCTACGCCCTGGTCGCCAATCCCGACCGACAGGGAGATTGATCCCGTCCGCCGTCTCCATCCTCGTCCGTGCATGAGGAATTATGGTCCGGACCAACGGTCCGACCGGATACAAGGTTACGCGGCCTGGCGCCGCGACGCACACGGGGACCCGCTTCGACGGCTGGCGTACAAAGGTGAAGGCCGGAAGGCTTGGCAAGTCCCGAAAACAAAGGGGTTTTCGGGACGCTGACGCGATATGAGTGTCGCCCCCGTCAAGGGACAAGCCCTTGACGGACGTCATCATGCGTCCCTTGAAACATGAGAGCCCTCATACAAGGGCGTCTGTGCCGTGCTCATATCGCTTGCCCCTGCATCCGCCGCCATAGGTCGGGATCGTGAAGGGTAACGGCCCCCGCACGCTTTTCAACGAAAAATCGAGCCGGGGAGGTCTCGGCGTCAAGGATAGCGCCATCGTCCGCCAGCGGCCAATACAGATCCAGGAGATTGCGCAGTCCGGCGGCGTAGCGGCGGCGGATGACCTGAGGCGGGATGTCGTGGCCTCCGTCCGCGACCCGCTGGGCGACGCGGGTGATCGCCAGTCCGGGCGAGGGCAACCAGAAAACAGCAAGGTGATGCGGTAGGGCGGACCCCTTGCCGCCGGTCGGCCGCCGGGCGTGCGCAGGCCCCGCGGCCCCGGCAGTCTGGCGGGGAGCTTTCGCCCCCGCCATCCCGCTTCGGGTTACGCGGCAAGCCGGTTGGCGATTTCGCCTTCGACGACGCGCCGGATCAGGCGGCGGGTGCGTTCGACCAGGGCGAGGTTCTCGGCCAGGCAGGCTTCGAGCATGACGCCGACGCCGTAATGGTTGGTGATATCGGCCATCGCGGTCAGGGCGACATATTCGCCGACGTGCAGGTGGATCAGATGCTTGGCCTTGGCGAGGATGTAGAGATTGCGCGCCGCCGGCATCTTGATTTCCGCCAGTTCCTGGCGGAAATGTTCCAGGAACACGTCCTGGAGGCGGGTGTCGCTCGGAATCGGCTCGCGGCCGATCAGGGCGAAGCAGCGGTCCAGGGTGTTGAGAATCTGGCCCTTGAGGAAGATCCGCGATTCCAGCGCTTCCTTCACGGCTGCGTTCTCGCACAGATCGCTGATCTCTTCGAGGATCTCGCTGGACCGTTCCTCCCGCCGCCGGACGTCGCTCAGCAGCTTCACGAAAACGTCCTTCGGGTTCTGTATTGCCATGGAACTCTCCGCTGATTGTGCCGAGGCCCCGACCGGGGCAGGCGCCCCCGCCCCGGGAATGGGCCGTGTCGCAAGGGCGACGCCCCTTCAACGCCCAAGCTACTCACACGTTCCGACATTGAACCGATGATCATGGCGGGACCGTCGGCGCCTCTCCGATGGGCAGCCCTCGGTGAGTCCGGCGAGGAGGAGGATGCCCCGACCGGCGATCGGGAATGATGGAGGGACCGGCCGTCGTCACCCCGGTTGGAAGCCCCCTGCCAAATGCGCTAATCTCGTACCACATTGGTTGGGGATGGCCGGCACCGGCGGGAGCCGGGATGGGGTCGATGATGGGCAACCTGTTCCGGATCGGGTGCGGATTGGTGCTTGGCCTGGTTCTGCTGGCGGCGGGCGGGCAGGTGCGCGCCCAGTCGCCGCCCGCAGCCCTGACCGTCATCCTTGACGACGACTATCCGCCCTATGCGTTCCGCGACGACAACGGCGGGCTGCAGGGGATACTGCCCGATCTGTGGCGGGCATGGTCGGCTCGCACCGGCACGCCGGTCCGGCTGGTGGGCCTCGATTGGAGCGAGGCGTTGCGCCGCTTCCTGGCGGGCCAGGGCGACGTCATCGACACCATCTTCCGCACGCCCCCGCGCGAGCGGCTCTACC
>JAJZUL010000083.1 GCA_021848545.1 Pseudomonadota bacterium | reverse complement strand
AGAGCCCGACCCGAACGTCGCCATGGCGGCCTGCAAATGGCGGTTTTCTGCGCTTCCGCTGCTCACGTACATGAAGTACGCTCCGCTGCGGTTCTCGAAAACCGCCATTTTCGGTTCACCCTGCCGACTTTCGGGTCGGGCTCTCACTATCGTATCTATATAGCGACAGAGGAATGGTGGTCTGTTCTTGACGAAATCGTCAAGAGACAAAGTCTTCTGTTGTATGTGTGGCAAAGTGTACGGTTTATAACAAAACCGTACGAAAAAAACGGTTACGCGCCAGCCTGGATTTCGTTCAACAGGAAGTCGCGGAACACGGAAATGCGCTTGGAATGGCGCAGTTCTTCGGGATAGACGAAATAGACGTCGAGCTGGGGGCCGCGCAATTCGGGCAGGATGCGGACCAGATTGTCGGCTTCGGTATTCATGTAGGCGGGCAAGGCGGCAATCCCCAGGCCGGATTGGACGGCGCGGTAGATGCCGTAGATGTTGTTGACCTCCAGCACCGGCTGACGGGGCTTGGACGGATGGCCCGCATTCAACAGCCAATTGATATTGGCGGTGGGCGGCGGGAAGTGCTGATCCTCGCCATAGACGATGATGTGATGGCGGTCCAGATCCTCCGGGCTTTCCGGCATGCCGTGACGCTTCAGATAATCGGGCGCCGCATAGACGTTGTAATTCCAGGTCAGCAGATGACGCTGAACCAGATCGGGCTGGCGCGGCGGCGTCATGCGGATGGCGATGTCGGCCTCGCGCATGGCCAGATCGAGTTCGCCGTCGAACAGCACCATGGTCACCTGGATGTCGGGATGGGCGTCCAGGAATCCCTTCATGCGCGGCGTCAGCCACAGCGAGCCGAAGGCGACGGTGGTGGTGATCTTGAGCGGCCCCTGGGCGCTTTCGCGGCTTTCGCTCAGCAGCGCCTCGGTCATGGCCAGTTTGCCGAAGATGTCGCGGGCGGTCTTGAACAGCAACTCGCCCTGTTCGGTCAGGATCAGACCGCGGGCGTGGCGATGGAACAGCGGCAGGTTGAGGCTTTCCTCAAGGGCGCTGATCTGTCGGCTGACGGCGGACTGGCTGAGATTCAGGACTTCGCCGGCGTGGGTGAAGCTGCCGGCCTCCGCGACGGCGTGGAAGACCCTGAGCTTGTCCCAATCCATGGTCATACCGCAGGATCGCGCGCGGGCGCGGCCCGCGTCCCCATTTGGTTGCGGTTACTGTTACTGTGCAGCAACGTCCGACGCCTGTCCATGGATGGTCAAGAACCGTTCGGCCTCCAGCGCCGCCATGCAGCCGGTGCCGGCGGCGGTCACCGCCTGGCGATAGATCTTGTCCTGGACGTCGCCGGCGGCGAACACGCCGGGAATATTGGTGGTGGCCGAGCCGGGATTGGTGAGGATGTAGCCTTCCCCGTCGATGCCGACCTTGCCCTTGAACAGGTCGGTATTGGGCGTGTGTCCGATGGCGACGAAGACGCCTTCCACCGGCAGGACCGACTTTTCGCCGCTCTTGACGTCGGCCAGACGGATGCCGGTGACGCCGGGCGGCTGGCCTTCGCCCAGGATTTCATCCACCACCGCGTTCCAGCGGACCTCCACCCTGGGATGGGCGAACAGGCGGTCCTGGGCGATCTTTTCGGCGCGAAGCTCGTCGCGGCGATGGATCAGGGTGACCTTGGACGCCAATCCGGCCAGATAGATCGCCTCTTCCACCGCCGAATTGCCGCCGCCGATCACGGCCACGTCCTTGCCGCGGAAAAAGAACCCGTCGCAGGTGGCGCAGGCCGACACGCCGAAACCCTGGTAGCGGCGCTCGGACTCGATGCCCAGCCAGCGGGCCGAGGCGCCGGTGCAGATGATCAGGGTTTCGCCCACATAGATGTCGCCGGAATCGCCGGTGCAGCGGAACGGGCGTTTCGACAGATCGACGTCGATGATGGTGTCATGGATGAAGCGGGTGCCCACATGTTCGGCCTGCTTTTCCATCTGCTCCATCAGCCAGGGGCCTTGGACGGCCTCGGCGAAGCCGGGATAATTCTCGATTTCGGTGGTGATGGTGAGCTGGCCGCCCGGCTGCATGCCGGCCACCAGGATCGGCTCCAGATTGGCGCGCGCCGCATAGATCGCGGCGGTGCAGCCGGCCGGGCCGGACCCCAGGATCAGGACTTTGGTGGTGTGGGTGGTGGCCATGCTTGCCTCTCGGCGTCAATCGATATTGCGGGACCGCAGGATAGGCAGAGCGGCCGGCCGGCGCAAGCCGTGCGGTGAGCCGCGGGCGTTTGTTCCGGCGCCGGCCGCAAAGTGAAATTTATAGAATTTTCAACAAACTGGTGCGCATCTGGCGCCGTGACACCGCCCGGACGATAAAATTCCGCCGCGTCTTTTCACGCCGGGACGGTGTCGGTCGAATGCCGGGTGGATTACAGCTCGCCCCCGTGCTGGGCGAGATAATCGGCCACGCCGGCGGCGTCGGCCTTCATGCCGGCCTTGCCCTTTTCCCAACCGGCCGGGCAGACGTCGCCATGTTCCTCATGGAACTGCAACGCATCGACCAGGCGCAGCATCTCGTCGACATTGCGGCCCAACGGCAGATTGTTGACATGGGCGACCTGGACGATGCCGGCGCGGTCGATCAAAAACGAGCCCCGCAGCGCCACGCCGTCCGGCAGCAGCACGCCGAAGGACCGCGCGATGGCCTTGGTGAGGTCGGCGACCATGGGGAAGCGGACCTGACCCAAGCCGCCCTTTGCCACCGGCGTGTTCTTCCAGGCGAGATGGGTGAACTGGGAATCGACGCTGACGGCGACGACCTTGGTGTTCTTGGCGGCCAGGGCGTCCAGACGATGGTCGTGGGCCAGGATTTCCGACGGGCAGACGAAAGTGAAATCCAGAGGATAGAAGAAGACCAGGCCATAAGAATCGGCCAGATAGTTGGACAGGGTGAAGGTCTCGTTGATTTCATTGTCGGCCATCACCGCGGCGGCGGTGAAATCGGGGACGGCCTGGCCGACCAGGCTCATCGGATTGGCGGCGGAATCGGTCATAATGCGCTCTCTGGTTCATGTTGCACTGCGGCAGCACTGTAAAGAGGGAGGCGCGGGCCGGCAAGCCGGCAAGGCGCGGCTTGCTTGGTTTGTTGGTTGGGCCTCAGAGCCCGACCCGAAAATCGCCATGGCGGCCTGCAAATGGCGGTTTTCTGCGCATCCGCTGCTCACGTACATGAAGTACGCTCCGCTGCGGGTCTCGAAAACCGCCATTTTCGGCTCACCCTG
>JAJZUL010000082.1 GCA_021848545.1 Pseudomonadota bacterium | reverse complement strand
GCCTGCAAATGGCGGTTTTCTGCGCATCCGCTGCTCACGTACATGAAGTACGCTCCGCTGCGGGTCTCGAAAACCGCCATTTTCGGCTCACCCCGCCGATTTTCGGGTCGGGCTCTGACGCGGCCTCCGATTGATTTTCAAGCACCATGCTCCAAATCTGAAACATGGCGGTTGGCGGCGGTTCGGTCGTTCCCGCCGCCCGTGCCTACCCGAACAGCTTGCCGAACCAGCGCCTCGCTACGCCTCCACCTGTCGGCGCCGCCGCCACCAGATCGGCGATGGGGGCGAAGTCGGGCCTCGGCGCCAGCATGTCCGCCGACGCCGTGGGGGCGACCGCCTCGACCTGCCAGCCGTCGCCCTTGCGGTGCAGACGGTGAATTCCGCCGCAGCCCCGGCAGCCGATCACCTGGCCGTCGGAGAGGTCATGGGTGGGGATGATGGGGCCGCACATCGGGCAATCGGCCATTCTCGCCCCGTCGAAACCATGGCCGACGACGTGGAGCACGCCGCCCGAACCGGCGATGGCCAGAAAGGCGTCGGTCAGCGCCGAATCGAACTGCCGGCCTCGTTCCGAGGCCAGGATTTCCACCGCCTTGGCGACGGGCATGCCCCGGCGGTAGGGACGCGAACTGGTCATGGCGTCGAAGGCGTCGGCGATCGCCACGATCCGGCCCACCAGGGGAATCCTCTCCTCGGTCAGGCTGGCCGGATAGCCCTTGCCGTCCGGGCGCTCGTGATGGGTGACGACGGCGTCGATCGCCAGAGGCGCCAGGGGGTGGTCGGACAGCACCGTGGCGCCGATGCCGGGATGGGTCTTGATGACGTCGTACTCGGCATCGGTCAGCGGCCCGGCCTTGTTGAGGATGGCGTCGGGGACGCCCACCTTGCCCAGGTCATGCAGGAAGCCGCCGAGGCCGGCCAGGAACACCTCCTCGCGGTCCAGCCCGATCTTGTCCGCGATCAGGCGCGAGAACCGGCTCACCCGCCATAGATGGCCGCCGGTGTAAGGGTCGCGGGCTTCGACGAGGGAGCCCATCACCGTCAGCGAGGTCAGGAGTTTCCGGTTGATGTCGAGGGCCATGGCGTCCGTCCGTTTTCACGTCATGCGCGAAGAGAGTCGCGCACCATTTCGATCTGCTCATAGAGATCGCGCGCGATCTGCATGTTGGTGGCCGACCCGCTGATGCTGGTCTGGGCATCGCGGGCGAGCACGGCGATCCGGCTGGTGAGATCGTCGGCCGCCGCCGCCAGTTCGGCGATGAGGGCCGATATCTTGCCGGCGTAGTCGTTGGACCCCCGCGCCAGCGCCTTGACCTCGCTCGCCACCACGGCGAAACCTCTGCCGGTTTCGCCGGCGCGCGCCGCCTCGATGGTGGCGTTCAGGGCCAGCATGTTGGTCTGCTTGGCGATGTCGCCGATGCCCTTGGCGAACCCCTGGATCTGCTGGAAGTTGGCGTTGAATCGGCCGATGGCCTCGGCCAGATCCTCGGCGGCGGCGGCACGCTGGCGCGACGCCTCATTGACCTTCTCGGCGTTGCCCAGGATTTCGGCCGCCTGTTTGCCCGCGGCCCCAAGGGCGGTGATGCAGGCGTCATCTGCCGGTGGTTGATGGGTCATCGTCTCGCCTCATATTCTGTCATTGGGGAATTTCGTTCCAATTTCGGTGGAGATTTTTCGTCACTCGGATATTTCGTTCGCCCGCAGCTCGCTGGACACGCGGCGCCACAGCAGGAAGGTTCCGGCAAGCAGCGCGGTGCTGATGCCCACCGCGACGGGAAACCGGGCGTCGACATGATCGATGACGAACGGCAGCAACCCCACCGCCAGCGCCGGCGGGACGTGCAGGCGGAACAGCCGCAGGATGACGATGCCGCCGGCCATGCTGACCATGACGGCAATCGGTCCCGTTCCCGCCAGCGTCACGATGGCGGTGCCGACCGCGCCGCTGGCCGCACAGGCGATGGGAAGCGCCAACGGCCGGTCGGACCAGGGGCAGATGGCCGAGTGGGCGAACATCTCGAAGCCGATGACGACGAGCGGGGGGTAGAGCAGGAACCGCCAGCCGGTGGTTACCGCCAGGACGCCATCAAACGCCAGGAACGCCAGGAAGAAAGGAATCCAGGAATACTCGGCGGGGGGCATCTCGACGAGATCGTCCAGTCTGTCGGTGGCCGATACCGGCTCCGGCGGCATGGGCGCGAACCTGCGGCGGAGCAGGACCAGACCCGCCAGCAGGCCGGTGCCGAGCAGGATGGCCGGGGGATAGAGCCAACTGGTGACGCCCAGCGTCAACGGCAGCAGGCCGGCGGATATGGCCGGCGCGATGGGGGAGCGCAGCAGGCGGATCACCACGATGGCGGACGCGATGGTCAACAGGATGGATGGCACCCCGTAGGCCATCGTGCGCGCGATCAGCGTTCCCACCAGGGCGGTGAGCACCGGCGTCGCCACCAGCAGGAGCGGAGCCTTCGCCCAAGTGCCGCGCGGGCGCGTGAGCACGTCGTGGGCCAGCGCCCCCAGTTCCGGGAACAGGATGTATGGCACCCCCGTCGCTCCGGCCAGGGCCGCGATGCCGCCGATATAGATGCCGGCCGCCACCTCTCCCGCCGTTCGTCCCCGCTCCGGTCCCTTGGCATTTTTGAAGAGCATGGTGCCGCCCCCTTCCGGCCGTGGTGACTTCATCCGGTCCCTGTTCGCCGAAGCCGGCCGAAAGGTTTCGGACGGCGGTCCGCCGACGTTTCTTCGGAGCCCGACCCACGAATAGATCGGGATAGTCGTTTCCGTCAAAGCTGGCAGCGGGGCCGGCTTACCCCGCCGCCCAAAGATTTGAACAAATCCACCGCCGCCTTCAGGCGGTTGGTGTGGGCGGTGATCGCCGCATCCTCGGCGGCGAACAGGCTGCGCTGGGTATTGAGCAGGGTCAGATAATCAAGGGCGCCCTGGTTGAAGGCGACATTGCTCAGCCGGTTGGCCTTGCGCGCATGGGCGGTGGCCTGGTTCAGCGCGTCCTGCTGCTGGCGGGTCAGGCGCAGGGCGGCCAGGGCGTCCTCGACCTCGCGCACGGCGTCGACGATGGTCTGGTGGTAGGTCTGAACCATTTCCTCATAGCGGGCCAGGCTCTTGCGCACCTTGTCGGCGTTCTTGCCGGCGTCGAAAATCGACTGGGTCACACTGCCGATGATGCTGAAAAACCGGCTTTCCGGCAGCAGAAACGCGCTGAAGGCATAAGCGGCCTTGCCGCCCTGCAGGGAAAAGGTGAAGTCGGGATACATCTCGGCGCTGTCCACCTTGATGGGGGCAT
>JAJZUL010000081.1 GCA_021848545.1 Pseudomonadota bacterium | reverse complement strand
GGGGTCGAATGGCGGATAGCCGCGAACCTCGTCGTAATCGGCAAGAATGGCCGACAGATCCAGGTCATCCCGGACCATGTCGCGAATAAAGTGCGCCACATGTCCGGCCGGGACGAATTCCTGTACCGAACGCGGCAGTAATTGCGGCTGGTCAACCAGCCAGGGGCGGAACGTCTTGCTCATACAGGCAAGGAATCACGCTGCGCAGCTCTTGTCTACTCGGATCGAACGGCCGCCGGGCCCTTCGCGGAGAGCGTCGAGAGGCAGAGCCTCTCGACATTACGGAGACGGGCTCCTAGCCGCCTTTATGCACCGCGCTGAGGCTGGCGCCGATGGGCGGCCCTGCCACTCTCGCGGAGGTTGCTCTGCGGCGTGATCGTCCGGCGTCTGCCGTTGCTGGCGACGTTGGCGGGATGGGTGTTGCGGGTGGCGGGACAGGAAGGGTTTGGGCGGGGCAAATTGCCCCGGATGTCAGGTGACCAGGCGCGGCATCCGCGCAAGGACGATACGCAGGATATCCTGGTATGGGGTGGCGGTGGGCAGGTGGAGCTTGATCATGGTCTTCATCTCGATCACGCGGGCCGCCATCTTGATCAGGCGCAGCCGCAGGGTATCGAATTGGGCGACGCGCCAGACGGAGCGTTTCGGCATCAGGCGGCGCATGCTCCACAGCAGCCAATAGGCCCCGGCATGAAGGAACAGGCGGAACTGGTTGGCGGTGGCCTCGTGGCAGGATGTGCGGTCGGCGGCCAGGTGGGTCTTCCAGGACTTGATGTGGTTCTCGGCCTGTCCCCGCTGGCAGTAGATGCCCTGGTACAGGGAGCGGCCGTCGCCGCCGGTCAGGCTGGTGACGATGAAGCGGCTGTCGGTGCCGTCCGGCCCGGCCTCGACGCGGGCGACGATGCGCTCGACCCGGCTCCAGCTTGCGGCACCATCGAGGAATTCCTTGAAGCGGCGCACCTTGCCACCATCGGAGTTCCGGTCGAACCGCGCCTTCGTGCTGGTTTCCAGAGCCAGGACATGGGCGCGGAGCGTCGAGGTCGGCGCCACGCCGAGGATGTAATCGACGCCTGCGGCCCGGCACCAGTCCAGCACCTCCGGCGTGCAGTAGTGGCTGTCGGCCCGCAGCAGGATGGCGGTGTGGGGCCAATTGGCGCGGATGGCGCGGAGCAGGCGGCGCAGAAAGGCGCGGATTTCCACGCCCTTCGGCCGCCTGGCCGGGCGCAGTACGGCGGTGACGAAGCGCCCTTCGCCGTCGAACACCACGATGGGCTGGAACCCGTATTCGTCGTAATGGGCATTGAACAGACGAAGCTGCTGGCCGCCATGAACGGCGTCGAAGGTGTCGTCGATGTCGAGCGTGATCCGCTTCGGCACCTGGCGGAACGATCCGCAATAGAGATCGACCATGGCGCGGGCCATGCGCATCAACGCCGCTTTGCCCGGCAGGTTCTCCAACCGCGAGATGGTCGATTGCGAGCACAAGCTGCGGCCCGACGGAGCCTGGTCCAGCGCCATCTTGAACACCGGGTCGAGCCGCAGGCCGGTGGCGTCGTTGCCGTCCTCGTACCCGGCGGCGATCATCAACAGACGGAACCGGATGATCTCGGCCACTCCATAGATGGTCTGCCCGGGCGCCCGTGGATCATCCAGGCAGGCGGCCAATCGCTCGGCCACGCCCAGGCGGGTCTCGATCTCGCGCAGCGCCAGCACCCCGGCATCCGAGGAAAGCGCGCCGCCATCGAACCGGGCCACAACGGCCTTGCCGGAGACGGGTGACAAGCCGGGGAGCGGTAAGGTAGGGTCAACCATGGCGGGTGTGGCCTCCGGGAACGGCGGGACTCGGTGTCAGCAACCAAATCCTAATGCCGTTCAACGGCTTACGCTACACCCGCCGACCGCCATGAATTTTCCGGGCTAGGAGCCCGTCTCTTTAACATTCTCCGCTGACGGGCTTAGGCCAAGGGGGGCGCCCCTTGGCAATCCTGCGGAGGGCCGCCGGGCCTCCACCCAATGTGTGCGGGGTGGGATGAGCCGCCACGTCATGCCGTGGCCGCTGCCCCCGCCAATTTCAGAATATTGTGGACGGTGCAGAGCATCGCCCATTCGGCGGCAACCCTCTTGATGCCGCGCATCAGGAATTGGCGGAAGCCTCTGGCATGCTTGATCTGGCCGAAGACGGGTTCGACGGTTTGCTTGCGCAGGCGGTAGGGACTTTCGAAACCGCCTTCGCGCAGCCGCTCGCGCATCTCTTCCGTCTTGGGCGTCTTGGCTGTGCCGCCATCGGCGGCGGCCTCGCCGTGCTTCTGGCGCCCGGTGGCGATGAAGGCCGTGATCTCGCGGTCTTCCATGGCCTGGAGATTGGCCTCGGAGCAATAGCCGCTGTCGGCGGATATCCCGGCCGGTTTGTGGCCGGTATTGGCGATGACGGCATCGACCATGCCGGCCAGTTGCCCGCTGTCGGCGGCGCAGTCGGTCAGGCCGTGGGCGACGATCACCTGAGCCTTGGCGTCCACCGCCGCCTGGGCGTTGTAGCCCTGGATGAAGCCGTCGCGGCCCTTCATGATCCGGCTTTCCGGATCGGTGAAGTTGCGCTGGGCCTTGTCCGGCGGCGTACCCGGCTCCGTCTTCGGCTTGCGCCCGCCCTTGGACTTGGGTTTCTTGCCTGCCGCTTCTGCGGCGGCCCGCTTCTCCGCCTCCTCGGCTTCTTTCGCTTCCGCCTCGGCCTTGGCTTCGGCTTCCAGCGCCGCCATCGCCTCGCGAATCTTCTCTCGCCGCTTCGCCTTGTTCGCCACCCAGTCGGGCATCTCGTCGCCACGCTTGTCGCCGAAGGCGGCATCCTCCTCGGCGTCCGCCGCTTCGGCCGTCGTCAGCCACGCCTCGACCTCGGCCGCCAATTCCGGCTCCGCCTTCTTCATCCGCCCGTAGCTCATCGCCTTGTGCTTCGAGGCGTTGGCCTTCATCTTCGTCCCGTCCAGCGCCACATGGCCCAACTCGACCAGATCGGCCTTCTGGCACAGCTTCAGCACCTGCACGAAGAGGCCGGACAGCGCGTCCAGGTGACGGCGACGAAACTTGGCGATGGTCCGGAAATCGGGGCGGTTCTGCGCCGTCACCGCCATGAAGTCCAGCCGCTCCTCGCACGCCCGCGCCAAGCGCCGCGACGAATAGACGCCTCGGCTGTACCCGTACAGCAGCAGCGCCGTCATCATCCCGGGGTCGAATGGCGGATAGCCGCGAACCTCGTCGTAATCGGCAAGAATGGCCGACAGATCCAGGTCATCCCGGACCATGTCGCGAATAAAGTGCGCCACATGTCCGGCCGGGACGAATTCCTGTACC